>JBKDXO010000187.1:0-114277 GCA_046306195.1 Planctomycetota bacterium
CCAATTTACAATGTCAGCCCTTTGGGCTTCTCAGCATCGGGGGGCAATCCGACCGTGGCTCGATGAGCCACGGCAGTCACTCTGTCGGCCCTCCGGGCCTGAGCAGCCTTCGCTTCAGGCCCAACGGGCCGACAGTATGCATCCCCAGGCCCAACGGGCCGACAGTATGCACCCCAGGCCCAGCGGGCTGACAGTATGCATCCCAAGGCCCAACGGGCCGACAGTATGGCTGCCGGGGCGACGCAGTCCCCCGGCCACGCTGCGCCAACCTATTCCCCAAGGCCCAGCGGGCTGACAGTATGCATCCCAAGGCCCAACGGGCCGATAGTATGGCTGCCGGGGCGACGCAGTCCCCCGGCCACGCTGCGCCAACCTATTCCCCAAGGCCCAGCGGGCCGACAGTATGGCTGCCGGGGCGACGCAGTCCCCCGGCCATCGTGCGCGATCTATGCCTTTGCTCGGAAATCCTGAGCTACACGCGAAGGAAGATGTTCTGGCGCTGCAGGCTTCGCAGAATCAGCCAGGTGATGAAGCAGAACAGGAACAGCCCCGTGTAGGCGTACCACGGGGGAGAGTCCTTCGGGAAGAAAGGCTGCACCGCATTCGAGGTCAGGTCGTGCAGCACGTACGCAGCGAGCGCGTTGACGCCGAAGGTCTTGAAGATCGGTAGCGCGGCACCGCCGATGTCGCACACGATGTAAAACACCACGAACACCGCCAACGAAAATCCAGCCGCAAACGTCAGGTACGAAAGTGTCCCGGCCCGTTGACTCATCATCCAGTAGTTCCACTGTCGCTTCGAACTATCGGGCGGTTTCACGAACGGAGGCTCGGCCAGAAACGCGTTCGGGGAATCGTCCTGCATCTTGGTGCTGCGACGCGTCGGGTCGGGCAAGACTGGATCGGAGGCAAGCTTAGCAACAGGTTCCGTCGCCGTCTCCGAAGGAAACACATCGTAGAACCTGGTCCCGCACGAAAACCCGTAGCCCAAGAGCATCAAGAGGCATGCCGTGATGACGGACAAACCGATCGCTTTCGTGGGTGCCATCGCCTTCGAATTCGAAGTGCTGTCCGGTACAAACCAATCGCATGCGAAGGTACCGAGCATCGCGGGAATGGTCCAGGTGAGGAATCCCAGTGGTCCGCCGTCGATCGCGTTGGGGTTGGTGTTGCACCACGTGTAGTTGAAGAGATACGAGAGAATGACGTGCAGGATAGCCGAACCGACCAGCCATGCGAGTCGCGTTGAGAAAGGTCGGTGGATGACCGGGACAATCCAAAGGGACGTCACCGCGATATGCATCAACGTCTGGAACCAATTCCGCTTCAACGGTTCCTGGAGCGCGCCCCATATTCCAAGGTCCTTGAGTTGTTCCCAATTTGCAGCGCGCGGCGACACGTTGTAGACGACGAACGCAACGAGCGCTAAACCAAGGAGTCGTCGAATGATTCGGCTGTAGGACTGAAACGTTCCGCCGGTCTGCAACTGCCGACCCACCGTCAACCGCAGGGAGAAACCCACGGCAAAGAGAAACTGCGGCATGATCGTGTCCGCATAGCTCAGGTAATCGTGGGTGTGTTTCCACACCTGCGGGCATGCGACGTAACCGCCAAAGTAATTCACGATCAACATGCCCAGCACCGTGTAACCCCGGAACTGATCGAGCGAGGTTAGCCGCTTGGCTTGCCCCCCTCCCTGGTTCGAGGGTGCGGTGGCGGGGGCATGGGTAGGTAGCGCTGCGGACATAGACATCCCAAATCAAATCGGCGATCGGTTTTCGGCTGATCGCCGTGCAATGCGACCTAGCCGGAAATGGACTCAGACGGACAACTCAGCCAGCCCTTATTTCTGAGGGGCGGCATCCGCCTTGATTTCAAAAAAGTTCTTTTTGCCGGACTCGACCTTCATCGTGAGGGGACTGGCAACGGCGTCGAAGTACTTGGTATCGATGCGGCTCCGTTTGCCGTTGGACATATCGATCCGATCACCGCCCTCGCCCATGACATCATCCTTGGTCGGCCATAAGTCTCGCAAGGAAACCCTGTGGTCTCCTGGTACTGCGCCTTTTCTTCGAGCCTCATCTTCGAATGTCAGTTCGAACTTCCCATCAGCATCGGTTGTGGCGAACGAGCGAGGTCCGTTCGTTGACCAAAACTCAATATAAATCATGTCCATCGGTTTGCCGTCCATGGTGACGACACCGGTAACTTCCGCGACTTCTATGCTAGGACCGCATCCAACAGCTATCGTTAAAATACAAACCAGGGGCCACGCGAGCGAGGATCCGAAACGATTCTTGGTTGAAGCAGTACTTTGTGGCATTCCGAGCACCTAAATCCGTAGTGTAATTCTGTAAAGAGACGCAACGCAAAACAAACAATTTCAACAACAAAGACGGAGTGGTCCCAAGAACGGTCCGTCAAAAAAACTAGCAGGAGAATCGACTTCTCCTGCTAGCATAAATTATCCTCGAAGGAAGAGCAACGTGCCCTTATTCAGGGACGGTTACCACTTCAGCACCGGCTCGAGTTCCGAGTGCGTTGTAGGTGATCGGGTCGATCGTTTCGGTAATGAACTTGACCGAGCCATCTCCCATCGTGAATTGTGCACCACCACCGTGCAAGCTTCCGAACGCGTTGATCCGGTCATCGTAGCGAAGACTGGGGAAGAATTCAGAGCAGTTTTGAAGTCTCAGGTTGATCGGAACACCCGTACCCTTGAACACGTTGCCTTCGGCACCAAACCAAACCCAACCCCAGTTTCCAATCTTGGTTGTGCTGAGCCCTGTTTCAGGTCCGCAGCGATCGAATACCGGATCAAAGAAAGCAAATTCACCCATCATGATCGTGTTACTCAGACCGTCCGTGATCGAGGCGAATTTGCGTGCCAAGCAACGGGTAAAGATTCCATCCGTCCGCGCGAGGGCTGCGGAGGTTGCGGTTCCGGGGGGACGAGGATAGTCGGATCCAGGACCAAACGGGTTCCAGAGACTTGGAAAGGTGTTGCTGAATCCCGGATAACCACGACGGCCAGCACACGCATAGTAGTCAGCTCGCGCGTAGACACCGTTGCTGGCTGTGGTGTGTGATTCGTTCCATGGGCTGCCGGGGTTCGACGGGCAGCGAAGCACTGGCGTTACCAGTTGTCCGACAGCGGCAGTTCCGTTCGTCGGATTCACAGTCACACCGTCTCCTCCGTAGAGAGGATTAGAAACTTGGTTCGCGCCGAAGTTCAGTTGGTTCCAGTTGTCCCAGAATGCCTGCTGTTCGACGTAGGGCATCAACTGATGCAACAACGCGAAGCGACGGTTTTGGTTGGGAGTGCCCCATTCGGGGTGTCCCCAACCGTTTCCATCCGCTCGAAGCATCCCGAAGGGAAGCCTCTTGAATGCGCTTTCGAAGTTGTGGTTGGCCAAGCCCCACTGCTTCAGATTGTTCGAACACTGCATCCGCCGGGCTGCTTCGCGGGCTGCTTGGACTGCTGGCAACAGCAATCCTACGAGAATTCCAATAATCGCGATCACCACTAGCAGTTCCACTAGGGTGAACCCTTTTGCCATCCGCCGTTTCATAAACACGACTCCCGATTAAAAAAAGGTTAGAAAGGACCAACTTATGTTGTAATGTTTCCCGGGACGGATCGCAAGCGAAAAAACGGCCTCTTCGTTAACTTTCCCTTCATTAAGTTTCGGCTAACGGAGTTGATGCTTCCGCAGGGGCGGGCAACTCGACGACCATGGGGGAGATTCTCCACCCTAAAATTCGATGGGATTCTCGCGATCGGTTACGATAGCCGGATCGGGGCTCGATGGGATTCCGGGTCTGAAAATGTCGGGCCCGAACTTGAAACTCGCGGGAATCTTGCGAACAGACTGGAAACGATGGCATGGCGGATGTTTTGACGAAAAGTACCGGTGCCGCCTCCTCGGGACGCGGGTTTCTTCGGCGAGATCTTTGGATGCTGCTCGCGGTGGCCACGTTGGTCATGGCGGCGGGTTGGGGGATTCGCGGTTCGTTTGGCCACTCGCGGGGAGCGATGATGCCGGGAGCAATGCTTGGGCTGATCTTGGCGGTCTGTTCTCGACGCGCCGACTGGTGGGGGCGGGCCGCGATCATCGGCTTGCTGTCCGCGATCGGTTGGGGATTCGGGGGTGCCAGCAGCTATGGGATGCTGATCGGATACTCGTTAAAGCCCGATTGGAGCACCAGCGCCTATGGCTATGCCAGCTTGTTTCTGGTCGGTGCGCTTTACGGCGGCATCGGCGGTGCTTGTTTGGGCTTGGCATTGACCGCTCGCCGATCGTTTCTTGAATCGGCGGTCGGTCCGTTGGTTTTGACGTACTGTCTTTGGTTGCTCCTGGAATGGCTGGGAGTGCAGCGTTGGAGCTTGGAATTGTTCGCCAAGGATCCCGCGAAGCCGGACGTCACGCCGTGGCTGTATGACACGCTTTGGATATGCGCGGTCTCAAGTTTGGTGCTCTCGGGGTTTCTTTGGCCATTGGTTCCTCGATGGCGTCAACCGTTGCAGTTGATCATGGTCATCGCGATCGGCTGGTTGGTTGGGATGGCTTTGTTGATTGGAATGCTGGGGCTCCGGATCAATCCGTCGCGCGCCGATTCCTGGGCCGGTTGCTTGGGGGTTCAGGTCGCTTTCATCGGCTACCTGGCTTGGCATCGCAATCGGGCGGGGATTCTTTTATGTGCCTATGGCCTCATTTCGGGAGGGCTTGGGTTTGTGGTCGGCGAGTTCGTGCAGGCGCTGGGTCGGGGGCGTTGGGGAGTGATCGGCAGCTACCCGGTGCTGCAGGAGTTCGGTTACTGGACCATGATGGAACAGATTTTTGGAGCTTGCATGGGATTGGGGATGGGGTTGGCGGTGTGGCGATTGATGCGAAACCAATTAACTCCCGGGGAGGAGGATGTTGCGCCGGCGAGCTTCAATACGTTCGCGGTTTTTTCATTGCTGGGGTTGGTCCCGATTTTCAATCTCATGACCAATGTCGCTGCATGGCGCAAGGAGGGGTTGGTACCAGAGTTGGTTCTTGGGCTGCCTGCCGGTTGGATTCTCACGGGGGTGGGAATGGTTTGGTTGCTGCTGCTCTGGGAATCGTTGCGACGGTATCGTCGCGGTGAGTTGGACGTAGTGCCAGGAACGACGGTGGGAAAAGCCCGCGCTCTGGCGTTGGTGATGTCGGCTCTGGTGATGGTTTTGTATGCCCTGTTGCCTGCCAAGGGATTGCCCACGTCGTTGTGTTTCGTGGCGGCGTTGTCGGTATCGGCTTGGTTGCTCCTGCGTGTGCCGAGGGAACCGGTGGGCTCGGTGGAGGGGGAGACCCATGGCCCCGAGTCGGAGGTTTGGCGATTGAGTTGGCGGCATGGACTATTCTGGCTAGCGGGCCCGGTCGCGATCTGCCTATTCGCGTACGCCACGACACTCCTGAATATCCCAGGCAAGAATTAACACTCGCTTGACGCGGGCCCGTGCACCGCCGCCAAACGTGAGCCTGAGGCGCTAGCCGAGTTCGTTCGATGTGCAAAAGATCGGCTAGCGCCTCAGGCTCATGGAAATGAAAATCGAAGTTTGTCGATTGTGTCTGCATGCGGGTTCGGTGGCATTATCGGCGATATTCCTTTGCAATGCATGTTTCGGTTTGAGCGGTGGTAAACGAGGCACGGTGTCCTGCGGTTCAACCCGGATGCTTGTGCATCTCGGCTTTTAAAAGATGGAAATCAATCGAACTAGGATACAGCCGACGGGCTGGATATCTGTGGTACCGGCCAGTCGAGCGACTGCCTCACTCGACCGCAACCCTCACTCGACCACAACAGGGTGTGGTAAACCGCGAGGGTCGAGTTCGACCGCGACCGTCTCCCATTCAACCGGGCCTTCCGGCGGGATACTCAAGCGGATTGCCCACCCATGCCAAACCGGCGGGTCGAGCGGAAAGTAATCAAAGGCAAAATTCCCGAGGCTGTAAACGATCGGTCGACCTCGGTAGCTGTCCACGGTTTGAACGACATGCGGATGCGACCCGATCACAGCAGTTGCACCCGCTTCAATCATACGTTTGGATTGCGTCCGCTCCTGCTCATCGGGCATCGGTACCAGTTCGGTCCCCCAGTGGATATAAGGAATGACGATATCGGCGTTGAGCGTTTTTTTGGCATATTCAATATCTTCGACAACCGATTCCATCTGGAAGGGAGCGGTCCCAACGAGAGAGTCGGTAGCCTGATTGCTCTCGATGTTGATATCGTTGTAGCCGAACAATACGATCCGCTTGCCTCGCACGTTGAGCATCAGACCGCCCCGCGCGGCATTGATATCCTCCCCTCCGCCGAAATATCCAATGTCGGATTTTTTCAGCACCTTGAGGCTCTCCAGAAAGCCCTCCGGCCCCCAGTCTAAGGCATGGTTGTTGGCGACACTCAGGGCGTGAAAATACTTCTTGAGGTAGATAGGCGAATTTTCGGCCGCTCGAAACGCATAATCTTTATTGATTTGCTGACCACCTCGACCGAGAACGCATTCCAGGTTCCCAATGGTCACGTCGGCATCGAGAAGCAGTTGCGAGCAGTGTTCGAAAGGATCGATGCCTGAGGCAATGGCGTGGCCTGGGCCGCCATCGAGCATGATATCGCCGACGAATAACAAGCGAATGGGGCGATCCTTTTCGTATTTTTGGATCTCCCAAGTGTTCATCTCAGCGACAACGCGGAAACCTAGATTCACGCATCTGGTATCGACCGTGTTCCAGTTTCGGAAACTCGATCGTGCCCAGAGAGGAAAGGTGTTCCAGGCTCCTCCGCGTCGCACTTTCACTGTTCCTTGCCGGGGTCCTTGCGGATCCTCGATGGGTGAATAGCTGTAATACTTTTCATCGTGCCAATCCGCCGTCCATTCCCAGACGTTGCCATGCATGTCATGGAGGCCGAATGCGTTTGGCGCATAGGATGCAACCGGGACGGGAAAGGGGAGGCTGTTCCCAGGCTCGATTTCCAAATCCTGAACCGCTTGGCGGATGGTGTCGGGGCGAGGCGCCAGCGTACGAGCCTTGGACAGAATGTCCTCGGGAATATTTCCGACGGAGTAGTAATTGGTCGTGCCGGCTCGATTGGCGTATTCCCACTCTGCTTCCGTCGGTAGCCGCACGACTCGCCCCTCCTTGTCGGACAACCAGCGACAATAAGCCTGACAGTCTTCCCAGGTAACATTTACCACGGGATGTGCGTCGGTCTGCGGATAACCGGGATCTCGCCAAGAAAACCGCGTATCGCGGCCCAGACATTTTTTCAGAGCCGCGTCAAATCCCCAACCTCCTTTGCCATCGATTTCAGCCTTTGTCTGGTAGCCAGTCTCTTCGGTGAACGCGCGGAATTGCCCCACCGTGACTTCGGCGCGGCCGATCAAGAACGGCTTGGTGATCTGGACTGGGTGCTGCGGGTACTCATCTCGAAAATAGTCCGCGTCGCGGCCGTAATCGGAAAAGTCTTTCGCCAGTTTCTCGGCAGGGACTTGAGAGCCCATCAGGAACCGACCGGCCGGAACCGTGACCCAAGCGATATTGTTTGAAGCGCTCGTCGCGCCGCTTGCTTGTCGAGGCGCGTTGGTCTGTGCGAGTCCAAGTTCCTGTTGAAGTATCCCTAGGGTTGCGACGAACAGCACGGAGCTGATTCGAAATACGGTGGTTGGCATGTTTCGAGTTCCCGGAACCGATCATCGATAATACTGCACTGGAATAGATTGTAATTACCCGCAGGCCTACTGGGAGTTCCGGCGGGGAGAACATCGATCGCTACGCAGAGCGCCCCAGAATTCGAGGGGGCATGGCTTCATCGGACGACAATGGCCACCAGCGAGCGAGAGGAACTTTTCCCGGCGAACCGCCTCTGAATACACTGATCGTGGCCGATTCTAGCGGAGAGAACCGGCGCCTATCGTTTCCCGTTGAGAATTGATGATACGGAAGTGACACACGCCACTCTGGTACCCGCCGAGGCACACCTGCGTTTGGAAGCCGCCGGTGCTGTTTCGCATCGCATTTGGATGTCAGTCCACTCGGATATCCAAGCCGACGGACAACCCGCCGAAACTTGGCTCATCGTTACCGACAAGGAAGTCACCGTCTTCACGGAGGACCCTGCCAATCCGCACGACGCGATTGCCGATGTCGGCGTCTGCGTGCAGCTCGACCAAATCCTCGAGTTTCGCACGCGAGCTGCTGTTGGCTCCGGATGGCTTCAAGCCCGCACGGTGGACGGTTGGGTCGATCTGGTCCGATTCTCGAACGCGATGGCGAGCCGATTTCACAAAGTGTCTCGCCGGCTCGAGCGATTTCGTGAGCAAGACTGGGTCTGGGGAACCGAACACGAGGAATCGCTCGATCCGCCGCGATGCGGAGGTTGCGGTCTGCGCCTTGAGCATGCGCACGACGAGTGCCCGAGGTGCTTGCAGCGAGGCCATATTCTTCGGCGCGTCGGGTCGATGCTCCGGCCGCAACTGCGCGGGGCGATCATCTTGAGCGGCTTGACGATCGTGGGCGTGTGCGCCGAGTTGATCCCACCCAAACTGCAGCAGTACATGGTCGACGAAATCCTCGGCAACCAAAACGCTGCAACACCGCCAGCCGATTTCTCACGTGCCTTGTTGGTCGTTGTGTTGGCCCTAGCCTCCACGCGCGTCCTGCTCTCCTTGGCTGCGGTTGCCAAAGGTCGCGTTGCCACGTTGATCGGGACTGGGCTGACCTCCGCGCTGCGTGAGCAAATGGTCCAAAAGCTTCAAAAGCTCGCGGTGGTCTACTACGATCGGCATCAAGTCGGTTCGACCCTCAGCCGTGTTGCCCACGATAGCGAGGTATTGCACGGGTTGATGCACCAACTCACCGGAGGGTTCCTCCTGCAGATGGTCCAATTGGTGGGAGTCGGCGCAATGCTCCTGTGGATCAATCCCAAGCTCGCCATGTTTACTTTGATCCCGGTTCCTTTGGTTTTCCTTGGATCGTGGGTGTTTTGGCAGAAGGTCTACCCAAAGCACTTTCGTCTTCGCGATGCGTCCACCAAACAGTGGTCGGTCCTCAACGGCATGCTCTCGGGGATCCGCGTGGTCAAGGCGTTCGCTCAGGAGGATCGCGAGTACCAGCGTTTTCAGCAAGCGAACGACCACTTGCAACGATGGCGGTTGTGGGTCGATCTGACAAACGACCGCTATGCAGCCACCATGTCGCTCGTGTTCAGTCTCGGCGGGCTCATTGTCTGGTACGTCGGCGGTCGGGACGTGATCGGCAAGGAAATGACACTCGGCCAGTTGATCGCGTTCCTCGCCTATCTCGCGATGTTCTACGCCCCGCTCAGCGCCCTGTCGAATTTCACGACGTGGTTGACGAGCTTCCTCTCGGGTAGCAAGCGGGTCCTCGAACTCCTCGACGCACCCAACACGCTTCCCGAACCGGAGTTTCCGACCGACTGGGACGACGTCGAGGGTCGAGTCGAATTCGACCAAGTGACCTTCGGTTACGATCGAAACCAACCGGTGCTTCAAAACATTTCCCTCAGCATTCAACCTGGCGAGATGATCGGTATCGTCGGACGGAGCGGGTCTGGAAAGACGACGCTGGTGAACCTGCTGGGCCGTTTCTACGACGTGCAGGAAGGCAGCATTCGCATCGATGGAATCGACATTCGGCAATTGTCGAGCACCCAGCTACGCGAACGACTGGGGATCGTTTTTCAGGATTCATTTTTGTTTCGCGGAACGATTTGGAAGAACTTGTCGTATGGCCGTCCCGATGCCACGATCGAACAGGGCTTGGAGGCCGCGAAAGCCGCCGGTGCCCACGACTTTATTTGCCGTCAAGGCTTGGCCTACGAAACCCTGTTGGGTGAATACGGCTCCGGTCTATCGGGAGGAGAGAAACAACGGTTGTCGATCGCGCGCACGCTGCTGTACGACCCGAGGATTCTGATCCTCGACGAAGCGACCAGCAACATCGACGCGGAATCCGAGCGGATCATTCAAAAAGCGCTTGCGAGATTGATTCGTGGCCGTACGACGCTGGCCATCGCGCACCGGTTATCGACCCTTCGCAACGCCGATCGTATTTTGGTATTCGATCGCGGGCGACTCGTCGAACAGGGGAGCCACCATGAACTGCTCGTTCGCGATGGTCTCTATGCCCGTATGGTTCGCATCCAAACCCAAGTGACTAAATCCACCCAAGTGGATCAATTGCTGGCTGCCAGCGAAGAAGCCAAGACCTCGGAGCCCTCCCCGATGACAGAACCGGAGGATTCGTCGGCAACAACCGGTGAGGAACTTGACGAGACGCGATTGACCTGGCTGCATCCGACAACGCATCGATTTTCTATTGGAGACCATGGTCAACTGCTCGTGCAGCGAGTGGTTCCGACGCATTCCGCGGAAACACGGCCTTCCGACGGATTCGATGACTGCAGCGGTTGGTTCCTCGTGCGGGCTTTCCCCGCTTCGCATCCCGAGGAGTATCTCAGCGTTCGCGGATGGGACGACCAAGGAGACGAAGTCGAGCTCGGCATGATGACCCGATTGTCGGAATGGCCTGCGGGGGACCAGGACGCGATTCGTCGAGCCCTCCGACGACGGTATCTGCTTCGACCTATCCATCGCGTGCATCGCGTTGACTTGCGCCACGGTTTCTTGGAGTTCACCGCTGAGACCGATGAGGGCAAGTCGGAATTTTTGATGCGATGGAGTTCCAGCCAAGCGGTGGACTACGGCGACAATGGCAAGCTGATCATCGACACCGAGGACAATCGCTATTTGATCGCGGACGTGGACTCGTTACCCCCAGCGGATCGCGAGCGTTTCGAGCAGTATGTCTACTGGTGATATGAGTCTGAAGCCATCCATGGAATTATGTTCCAGGCTGTCTATAGCGCGGATGCCCGGTAATGTTGGGTCGCGGGCGACTGCGCCAGTTGGCCTGCTTTGATCAAGCCGCCTTGGAGGACGGCGATGAAGCGGTCGCGATGTTCGAGAATGCTGATGTCGCTGACGACATCTCCGTCGACGACGAGCACATCGGCGAGTTTTCCAGGCTGCAGTGTCCCGAACTCCTCGGAACGCCCCATGATTTCCGCGCCGGTTTTCGTTGCGCAGCGGATCGTTTCCATGGGTGAGAATCCGACATAGTTGACGAAGAAGGACAACTCTTTGGCATAGTCGCCGTGCGGATTCCAACCGAACCCATAGTCTCCTCCCATGCCGAGCCGTCCGCCCGCTTTCAAAATCATGCGAGCGCTCTCGCATCCGCCGTCGAGTGTTTCCTGATGGCCGGCGATGACTTTCGGCGGCAATCCGAAGTCCGGTCCTCGCTCAATGCTCATCAGTTCAAAGAAAAGGGCTGGTATTACAGGCACGTTTCGTGCCAGGAGCAGATCGAGGGCTTCCTGGTCCATGAAGGTTCCATGTTCTATGGTATCGTACCCCGCGCGCAAGGCGTTCTTGATTCCCTCATTGGCGCGGCAATGGCCGGTCACCTTCATGCCATGATTGTGTGCGGTCGCTACGACGGCGTGCATTTCCTCGAAGGTCATGCAGAGGGTGTGATGGTCGTTGACATCGGGCGAGGCGGCATCGCCGGTCGGATAGGTTTTCACCCATTCCACGCCGTCCTTGACGAGTTTGCGTACAGCGGCTCGTGCTTCATCGGCTCCGTTGATCAGGAGGACCAAACCTTCCATGCCGATTTTTCGGAAATCGGGATTCCAATCCATCAATCCGCCAACGCCGCAGATCTCTCGTCCGCTGGCGGCGAGCCGGGGGCCTAGGACGATATCGTTCTCGATCGCTTGCTTGAGCCAAACATCGATATTGAACAGGCTTCCGCCGCTCCGGGCCGCCGTGTACCCGCATTCGAGCGCGAGCTTGGCGTTGGCTGCAGCCAGGAGGGTCACGTACTCGACCGGGTATTTGATATCGAGGTCCTCGAGCGCGGCGACGTTGAAGTAGGTGGCATGGAAATGGGCCTCGACCAGTCCGGGCATGATCGTTCCTCCGCGCGCGTCGATACGCAGGACACGATCGGCGGGAAGGTGATCCAGGGAGGGGGCCGAACCGCAGTTGCCCACGTACGTGATTCGACCTTTTTCGGCGATCACGCAGCCGTTAGGGATCGGAGGGGAATCGTCCCCGACCAGGACCATGCCGTTGGTGATGCAGAGCGTGTCGGTTGCTGTTTTCATGCATGCGTTCCTTGTTCGCGATTCCTGATGATCTAGGAATCTAAGAAAGTGTGGACGCAATTGCAAACGTCTTGGCTTCGAAGCCAGTGCAAATTATGGCCGGAATTTTTGAACAGCACATGGACCGGGTCTCCCAATTGTCTCACCAATTGTTCGGCATCGCTCGCGGTGAGCATTCCGCCTGCGGATTCATCCGCGCGGAGAATCAGGGTGGGCTGTCGCACCTGCTGCGCCGCCGCGTGCCAATCCCAACCTTTGAGCCAATTGCCTTCCGTGACCGGCGCGACCACATCGCTGTGCATCTTCATCATGCAGGCCGCCATGAAACGGAGCGAGGATGGATCGCGCTGGTCTCCTAGGCGTTGGGAGACGCCCGTGTTCGGGTCGACGAGGAGGATCTCGGCGAGTATGGCGACTTGCTCGGCTCTACTGGCGCGAACAAACGGTTCGTGATTGCGAAGCCGATGGACCTGAGAGAAGTGGCTCATCCAAACGGTATCCGTCAACCGTTTTCCCATGGTATCAAACGGAGGGTCTTCCAGAATGACTCGCTCGATTCGATCGGGGCGTTGGGCGGCCGCTTGCAGTGCGACCATCGCGCCCAGGGAATGGCCATAGAGGGCGAACGAGTCGACTGGAAAACCATCGACCCAAGCGACCATCGCTTCGACGTAATCCTTCACCAGGTATCCAGCGGGGTTTGGATGGCTTTCGCCGTGTCCAGGGAGGTCGACCAGTGTCAGCGCGTAGCGGGACTGGAGCGACGGCAGCAGGGGTGTGAACGTTTGCCATCGGCGTGTGAGTCCGTGGAGCAGGACGAGTTCCGAGGCGTTGCGAGATCGTCGCTCCTGGTGGATGTGCATGGCCTAGATCTTGGACCCGGCACCTTTGGTGAACGCCATGAATGCGGACTCGAGATTGATTTCTTCGGCGGCGAATTTACGGAACGGGATTCCTCGTTGGATCAATTCGGTGGCGAGCGAGGAAAAATCTTCGACATCTGGCTTGAGAGTCACGCGCAGCATTTGGTTGGCTGGCTGCACCGAGTCGACGATGCTTTGATCTTGCAACGCCTTGGCAGCGGCATCGATTTGGTTAGCGTGAACCGGTTCGATGAGAACCACGGTGCTGGGCTGCACCTGTTTGATGATGGTGGCCACATCGTTGCTGGCGATCATTTTTCCCGCATCGATAATGCCGACTTTGTTGCAGACATCGGCCAGTTCCGGGAGGATGTGGCTGCTGACGATGATGGTTTTGCCCATGGATCCGAGTCGGCGCATCAGGGCTCGCATTTCGATTCTCGCTCGCGGGTCCAAGCCGCTGAGCGGCTCGTCGAGCAGCAGGACGGCGGGATCATGCAGCAGGGTTCGGGCCAACCCGAGGCGCTGGGTCTGGCCGCGCGAAAGGGTATTGGCATAGGCGTCGCGCTTGAAATCGAGATCGACGACTTCCAGCATTTCATTGCAGCGTTTGCGCCGGAGTTGGGGGCCGATTTTGTACGCAGCCGCAAAGAACTCCAGGTACTCGATGACGGTCATGTCGTCGTAGACGCCGAAGAAGTCAGGCATGTAACCGACCAGCCGCCGAATCTCCTTTGGGTGAGTGTAGATCGAGTAGTCGCAGACGTAGGCTTCCCCTTCGGTGGGTTCGAGCAACGTCGCGATGATACGCATGGTCGTCGTTTTTCCGGCACCGTTGGGACCGATGAACCCGAACAAGTCCCCTTGTCCCAAATCGAGATCGATATCCCGAATGGCGTACATGTCATCGTATTTTTTGGTGAGCTTGATCGTTTTGATCACGGTGTGGATCCATCAAGGACGGATGGGAATCGAGTAGAGGCGCATCAGGGAATTCGAGTTATCGTTGTTCTTGACTCGGAAGCTGAGTCGCACGGCGGTAGTCTGCTTGCCATCGAGGGCTTGCACCGGAACCTGATCCCGCCGCGAGGACCAGCTTGTGACTGGTTCGGCGAAGAAGCCGAAGATGACCGCTCTCTCGAGTTTCAGCAAGTCGGAACATTCCAGGTTGGAAAGATATCGATTGTTCAATCCGGTGTAGGACGCTCCGCCGGCGGAGCGATGGAAACTGAAAAGCTCCGCCAGCCGCGCGATGCTATTGGTGTCGTTGGGATTCCAAGCAACGCCTTGCTCGGCCCCGGCCACGAACGCCCGTCGTTGCAATCGCCGCGCGATCTCTTTGGGAATATTCGTGGAAATAGCGATGCGCTCTCCCGGTCGAATCCTCGCTGGGATTGTGTAGGCTCGCCCCGCGAAATAAAGGGTTGCGTCGAGAATATCGACCGAAAGTGGATTCGTAAAAGTTCCCTGGAGCAGATCGTCTTTCCCGGTCATCGTCGAGAGATTGCTCTCCGCCGAATCTCCATCGATGGTTTCGGACCAGTAGCTGACGAGCGCTTTGGTGCCTGCGGCAGGGAAACCAACACCGACTAAGGAACTGGCGGACTGATCCTCCGACGCCTGAATCTCGTAGGACGGCAGTCCCATTTGCGTGGTGACATTGGAGTCGAAACCACCCAGACCTTTGCCCGGTTGTCCGAGCCAATCGATACGATTGGACCTGGGCTTCGACCCGTTCACTTGCTCGGGCGCCAACGATCGATGATCCGATTGGAAATCGTAAACGCCTCGTTGCCCTGCGTAGTAGCGAATCAAGGAACGGCCGTAGAGCATTTTCGTTTCATCGTTCCAGTCGATGAGTTCCAGGGCGTTGATACTGGGGATGCTCGGTTTCCAGTTTCTTGCAAGCATCGCGCTCCCCGCCATGGCGGACAGGGAAGCGGCGAGCAATGTCCACCAGGTCCACCGCGGCTTCTTCCACCAGCGAGACACTACGAAGTAATCGAAAGGCCCGATGATCAAGGCCAGCAATCCCGCGATCAGGACCAATTGACCAAGGTTCCCGAGGCGAAGGCTGGAAAAATTATCGAGCATCGCGTGGAGCTGGCCTGTCAGTTCATCGAAGTTCCGAAACGCTTGCTTGTTGGTGTCTTTCTCAGAACTTTCCCAGCAATCCTTCAAAAGATACTTGATGAGTGGGCCTCGCGTTTCCCAGGCCATCATTTGCGGCGAATCGATTTCGGTTGCGATCCATGACACGCTTCCCATCCCATACGCCCAGTTTGCGATGAACGGGAGTCTGATCCGATCGCGGGTCAAGGTTCCGACCTCTACCCGTCCTCGCTGCAATCGAACCAAAGCGCAGGTGAGGGGGCTGAGTTGTTGCTGCGCCCCCATGAGGGACTCCACCGGGCCAGGATCGCATGCGGGTGCAGTACCGACGACCTCTCCCGGAATCATCGACGCGAACTCCGGATGTTTGGCGAGCGACATGGCATGCTCTCCCCACGCGAGAACGACTTGCCCGCCGCGCTGAGTCCAAAGGTTGATCGCTGCGCATTGTGGTGCAGCGACTCCCTCGTTGAGTTCCAGACTGCTGGATGAGAGCAACAGTGCGTCGACACCTGCATAGGCATCAGCATGCGTAGGGAGAACATCGGGTTGATGGATGTGCGAAGCGGCGTACTCGCCCCAGGCACCGCCGACCGATTTCATCGCAATTTCGCGGAGTTGGACGTCGCGTCCGATGCCGACAATCCACGGCTGATTGGAGGGCATCGCGATTCCTCGCTCCGATTCCGTCAACGGCCGATCCAAAAGGACATCCCCTTGAGGGCTCGCGAGCCGAATTCGGATCGGACGGTTTCCACGTCCGTGAGTGGCGATGACTTCTATCTTGCGTGCGGATTCGCCAGCTTGCAGATCGAAGGACCAGGATGGATCGCGATAGAAAACCGGCACACCGTCGCCATCGAAAGTCTGGATCGATATCAGGCCGGCGATCGGTTTTGAAGACTGGACCTCGACCACGTGGCGAGTTGGAAAGCCAACTTTCCAGAATCCATCCAAGCCGGACTCGACTCGGCACGAGACCGAAGCGTTTTCCTGTCCCAAAGCGAGTGATGGCCACCAAATCCAGGTAGCCATCATCAGCGAAATGATTGAAAGCGGCGACAGGAGCCGAGTCATCGACAGCGTGTTGACCTAGTCCAATCGCTTGACGCGAAGGTTTCGAAAGTGCACTTTGCTGCCTGGATCATGGGCCTGCAGTGCGAATGTGCCTTCGTCGATCTTGCGGGTGAAGTCGGCGCCTGGCTTCTGATCTGCCGGCTCGATGTACTCGACCATCGTCTTGCCATTGACTTTGGTGGTGATCTTGTTGCCGACGACGATGATTTCTTGCGTGTACCATTCGTTGTCTTTGGCAGCAGCTTCGAGGACGTCCTTGACGGCATACAGGCTACTGGTCTTCCTCGGATCGGACTTGTAGGACAAGTTGACTTGGCATTCGAAGCCGTACTTGGGCCAGCCCGAGTCTTGGTACTTGGTGTGGAAGTAGATGCCCGCGTTGCTATTGGGTTCGGTCATCACTTCGGCCTTGAAGTGGAAATTCTTGAAGGGTTTGTCGTCGCCGACGTAGAAAAGGTGGCTTCGCTCCCCTTTGCAAACCAACGCGCCGTCCTGAACCGACCAACTCGTCGGATTCTCGTTGACTTTCCAGCCCTTCATCGACTTGCCGTCAAAGAGGCTGACAAAGCCGGTCTCGTCGGCTGTTTTGGTGTTGTCTTGAGCGAAAGACGGCATGCATGCAAGACATGCCAACAGCAGTGCAAAACTGTTTCGAATCAACATAGCATTTACTTTCGTTGGTTGGTGCCTACTTGCCTTTGACGTCGCCGCCGGGAAGCATCCCCGACTTGATCCGTTCTCCGAAGGTCTTGTCGGCCCCCTCGGCCTTGTTAGCCTCGACCTTCTTGAAGATCTCTTCGACTTCCTTGCGAACCTTTTCCGGCTCGTCCTTGAATCGCTTGGGGGGGAATGTTTTCTTCAGAAGACCAGCATCTTCCAGAGCTTCCCCGTACGGATTGTGCTTCTTCTTGTTCTCGCCATCGATGTGGCAGACGTTGCACTTGGCCTCTCCCGCCAGCTTTTTGAAATCCTCTTTGTCACTCGAGTCCACGTATACCTTCACCCACGTTTCGCTGAACTCTTTGATGGCGAATGCGTTCGGCGAAGCGAGCGATGCGGTCAATCCGACAGCGAGGTAGGTTACCAATTTTCTCATTCCAGCAGATTCTCCAAGTACGAGGCGGGATTGGGACTCCGTGCAACGGGACGGATTTACCCAACAGATCATCATCGGGCATCGATGATCCACCGTTGATTAAAATATGGGTACGCGACACTGTCAAACCACGGTTCACCTCTAAGCCTACAGATTTCATCAACAAAATCGAGGAAGCGTCCTGCAATTGGCGGAAAACAAAGAAGAGTTGCTCATTACCAACCTTGCGATTGGGCAATCGATTCGATGATGAAGAGGCCCCATGCTGCGCCCCAGATCAGGGTAAAAAGTCCCCCCAGGACGATGCCGATCCATGCGTGGACGCTCCCTTTGACTTCGGGGTTTTTTGCTCGTTTGCGCAATCCCATGATCCCGAGCACCAGGGCAGGCATCGCGAAAAAGATTCCGAGGCAGGGAAATAACGAGAATAGCCCCAGGTAATACGCGATTAGTGCGGGCGGATTCTTGTACGGGATTAATCCACTGATCGCATCCCCATCGGCCGCTGACCGCTCGTAGGGAACCTGCGTCTGCGAAGTCGCGTAGGGATTGTCTCGAAACGGGTTCTCGTCGGAGGATTCGCGCGTCATGGCTCACTGCGTGGGGGATCGTTCTTGTTGCCTTCGAGTCGCGACTGCGATTTCTCGACGAAGCTGATCATTTCCTGGTTGCCGTTGTAGAGACTGACGATTCCTTCCCAGGTCTTCCGAGCTCCGAGCACGTCTCCGTCGCGGTAGAGTTGGTCCGCTTCGGCGAGTTTCTCCTGGAGGAATTTTTTCAATTCCTCCACGCTTGGTGGATTGGATTCGAGGATCGCGATCTGTCTCTTGGCGAGGTTGACGAAGGGTTGCTCCTTGGGTTCGTCGGTCAGGAGCTTGACGATGCCGCGGTATTTATCGAGGGCGGTGACTCGGTCTCCGAATCGTTCAAACCGGAGGGCTTCGGCGTATTTGCGTTCCCCTTCGCTGCTGGGGTCGCGCCCGACGCGCAGGTTGCGTCGCATCCGCTCCTCGGCATTGTGCATGGCGACTTTGTCGAGTTGCTCTTGGGCCCACTCTGCGTGTTGGCCGTCGGGAAACCGTTCCAGCATGGGTTGCAGGTATTTGTCTCGCGCGTCGTTCCACAGAATGCTGTTATCGCTTTCGAGCATGGTTTCAGCTCGGAGTCGCATTTGGGATTCGTTGAGAGGCCAAACCAGATAAGCGATGAGGCCGAGGATCGCGATCAGGGAGGCGATGAGGACGCTGGGGCGCTCCCAAATCGACACCGATGCTGATTCGTTTTCCTCCTCGGAGTCCGCCTTGCGGTTTCGCTTTTTCTTGATTCCCAGCACCCGTTCGGCTTCCGCGCGATCGGTGTTGAGTTGCAAAGGGCTGAATCCGGACACGGCATACTCGACGACGCCGATTCCTTGGCTGGCGCGACGCTGAGCCTCTTGGAACGCGAGGGCGGCCGCGGCGGCCGAGTACGGGCGGCGAAGCGGATCGCGTTGGAGCATTTGCTCGACGATCGCGCAGAGCCAAACCGGACAATCGAAGACTTTGGTGGCGACCCCCTGCAACGGAGTTTCCAGGATGGCGTGTCGCACCCCCGACGCCGACTCGCCCGAAAAGGGAGGTTCGCCGGTCAACCCCCAGTACATGGTCGCACCCAGGGAGTAGAGATCCCAGGCGACGTTGGGGGTTGCTCGATCGGCGAATGATTCCGGGGGCATGGTCGCCAGGTGTGCGAGAGAGGGCATAGGCTGGGTGGCGAATTGGAACCGCAGATCATTCAATTTGTAGGTTTCGCCTCCGTTGCACAGGAGGATCTTGTCGGGGCGTATGCGACCGTGAATGATGCCGCGGTCATGGATGGTCTGAAGCGCCTGGCACAATTGCAGCCCCATCTCGAGCACCGACTCCCAAGCCAATCTCTGGCGGCGTTGCAATGCCTGCTCCAAGGACTCTCCATCGATCATCTCGTAGACGACGTATGCGTCCTTGGCATCGATGCCACCCCCGAAACATCGGACCAGATGAGGGCTGCGAATCGTTTTCAGGAGCTCCAGTTGTTGGTTGAATTCTTTGCTCGCCTCGGGCGTCATGCCGAGCGAGAGAGGAAAGATGCGGACTGCGACTTGGACGCGTTGCCGAACATGGACGGCTCGATACAGGCTGGAACGAGGCCCGCCTAGCGGAGCCTCGAGCGCCAATGGTCCGATCCGAGAACGAGCCATGGATCCAACCTCACTCGGTGCACTGGCCTGCGAATTTGAGCGAGTTGTAAACGGCATCCCGCACCGCTTCGGTTTCGACGCGATAAGCGACTTCCAATTCTCGCGATACGGCTGCGAATGCGCGTCGGTCTACGATCGTCGCGCCGCGGGTGATTACGCCCAGCTCCTCCACTTCCAGAGCGTGTGCCTCGCACTCGAACAGTTCGGGTTCCGTCAAGTAGACAACTCCGATAGCTCCTTGAAGGGGGACCGCTTCCTGGGCTCGATGCTGGCGGTACGAGCGAAACAATTGAGGCAAGATGGCATGCAGCAGTTCGCCAGCTCGCGACGTTTTGGATGGGATCTGGGAAAGCATATTGAAATCGAAAATGACTTGATTGGTCACATCGATGGGGATCAATGTCTTGGTCGTTGCCGAACGGATCACTTGCGCTGCGCTGGTGGGGTCGAAGTGCATGTTGAATTCGGCGGCAGCGGTCACATCTCCGATCCCGAGCGGCGCTCCCCCGAGCAGGATCAGTTGATCGACCAGCCCGATCACGCTCGGGTCTCGCTGGAATGCCCGCGCGACTCCGGTCAGAGGCCCCATGCACAGCACCGACACCTCTTCGGGATTTGCCTTGAGCCGGTCGATGATCAATTTATCGCTGCTCATCAGATGCTGACGCTGGGGACGCACCTGGCTGAGATTGCCCAACCCATCCTGACCGTGAAGAAATCGTCCGTCGCTGACCGGTGCGTCCTCGGGATCGAGTCCCATGCCCAGTCTCGGCAGACGCGGCGGATCGAGTTTATCGAGCAGCATCAAGACATTTTGGTACGCCTGCTCCGCTTCCACCGTCCCAGAACAGGTCGTTACCGCGACCACGTCGAGCCGAGGGTCGAACAGCGCCATGATTAGCCCCACGGCGTCGTCGATCCCAGGGTCGCAATCAATAATGACTTTTCTTGCCATATCCACTCAAATATCCAGGTTTACCACAACTCGCAATCCAAGCTTTGTTGTACGTTAGACGTCCTACGATTGCTAGACACGAACCCCCCGAAACAACCCCAACATGCTCGAGGAATTTATCGCCATCGCCGAATCCGGGCAGGATTTGAGCTCCGATCAGATGCAGCAAGCGATTGTCTGGATGCTGGCAGGTCGGGTTGAGGACGACGCCATCGGTCGTCTGTTGTTGGCCCTTCGCGACAAGGGTGAAGTGGTCTCGGAACTGGTCGGGGCCGCTCGCGGCATGCGGATGATGATGACCCCGATTCGGACCAACCGAACGGGGCTTCTCGATACCTGCGGCACCGGTGGAGATGGCGGTCGGACCTTCAACATCTCAACGGCCACAGCGATCGTTGCCGCGGCGGTCGGCGCTCCGACCGCGAAACATGGGAATCGTCGAATCACCAGCGCAACCGGTTCGGCCGACGTCCTGTCGGCTCTGGGAGTTGCGATCGACGCTGACCGCGAGAAAGTCGAGCGATGCTTGGATGCGCTGGGACTCTGTTTTTGCTTCGCTCCCATGCTCCATCCGGCGATGAAGCATGTCGCTGCGGTTCGTCGGCAACTGGCGGTTCCCACGCTGTTCAACTACCTGGGGCCGCTGTGCAATCCGGCCGGAGCAGCCTTTCAGGTGATCGGCACCGGAAACGAGGCGTTGCAGACCAAACTGGCTGCGGCCCTCGTGCAGATCCCTGTGGAGGCTGCCATCGTCGTACGAGGATTGGATGGAATGGACGAGGTTTCGCTGTCCGGGGAAACCCAGGTCTTGCTCACGAAATACGGCATGACGACGCAACTCCGATGGACTCCGGACGATTTCGGACTTCCGAGCCTCCGAAACGAAGAACTCGTGGTCGATGGTCCGGAATCGAGCGCACGCGTTATCCGCGGACTTCTCGAGGGAGAGCGAGGCCCTGCGCGAGACATTGTGCTGGCCAACGCATCCGCGGCCCTTTGGGTTTGCGAAAAGACCCATTCGCTGATCGATGGGGTCGCAAAAGCCGCGGCCGCCATCGATTCCGGAGCCGCCCTGAAGAAATTGGAAGCCCTCATCGAATTCTCGCACGCCGCAGGTGCTGCGCGGCTTGATCCCCCAGGAGAATGATCGTGCATTCCATGTTTTTGAAGAAAGCTATCCATCCATGATTGTCGCCACCGGTCTTCGAAAACAATTCCTCGTTCGCGGAAAACCCTTGGTGGCGGTCGATCGCATCTCTTTCCAGGTCCAGGAAGGAGAGGTTTACGGTTTGCTCGGTCCCAACGGTGCGGGGAAAACCACAACCCTCCGGATGGTGATGGGGTTGCTCGAGCCCGACGACGGGTATGTCGAGATCGGAGGAATGAGAACCGACCAGCACGCGTCGTTGATACGCAAACAACTGGGACTGATCTCAACCAACGATGGGGTTTACCCATGGCTTAGCGTCCGGGAAATGCTGATGTATTTTGCGGATCTTTATGCGGTGGATACATCGACCGCGAGGGATCGCCTCGAAGAACTATCCAGCCTGTTGGGAATCCGGGATTTTCTCGATCAAAGGTGCAGTACTCTCAGCACGGGCCAAAAACAACGCGTCACCTTGGCTCGAGGATTGATGCACGATCCCCCTGTCATGCTACTCGACGAGCCCACGCGCGGTCTCGATGTGGTGGGCAGCCAAACGGTGTTCGAGTTTATTGAGTTTCTGAAGCGGCGAGGAAAGTCGGTCCTCCTCTCGACGCACCGCTTGGACGAAGCCGAACGGGTTTGCGATCGGTTCGGCCTGCTGCACCACGGGACGATCCGCTACGAAGGAACGCTCGCCGACTTGAGGACATTGACTGGCAAGGAGCATTTGGTCGACATGTTCATCGACTTGATTCAAAGCGATGATGGGAACCAACAACGCTCCAGCAAGATAGGAGTTGCGTAGTGCAAGAGTATTTTTCGAACGGCCGGCTAGGTCGCTTGTGCCTGAAGGAACTGCGCGAAAGCCTGCGGGACCGTCGAACCATCATCACGTTGATCTTGATGCCGATCCTGGTTTATCCCCTCTTGAGCATGGCGATGCAGCGACTGATCGTCGGGGCAGGGACGGGGCCGCGGGAAACCAAGGAATACATTTTCGGCGTACCGGACGAGGAAACCGCGGTCGTCGTCAACGATGCCCTCATGGAATCCAAACGCGTTTTGGGAGAAGGGATCCGTCCGTCTATCGAAATTGTTCGGACCGATTCCGCTTCGAAGCGGCAACCGTTGGGAAAGCCGACCCAGGAACCCAAGACGTCGGACGAACAACCTGATCAAGACACCGTATTTCAATTGGCGACGCCGCAGATAACCGATGTCAGCCAAGCTTTGCGGGACGGAGAACTCGACTTGGCCGCACGGAAAGCGACCCGAAAGGTGCTGGTTTCCAGAGATGGCCGCCCGTTTTCGGTCTTTGAATTCGAGATGGAGTTCCGGGAAGGGGATCTTCGAAGCGAAGCGGCGATGCTTGAATTCCGCAAGTCGATGCAACGGCTCAACGACTATCAGTCCGCCCTCCTTCGCGGCCCCTCGCTTCCGGCTGCCGTCCAACTCACCGCCAATTCGATCGGCCAGAGAATCGATCCCACCGCATCGCTGGCTGGAATCCTGCCGTTGGTCTTGATCTTGATGACGATCACCGGTGCAGTGTATCCGGCTATCGATTTGACGGCCGGCGAACGGGAGCGGGGAACCATGGAAGCCATGATCGCCACCCCAGCCCCGCGCTTCGTTCTGCTGCTGAGCAAGTATGTTGCTGTTGTGACCGTCGCTGTGCTCACCGCACTCGCGAATCTGCTCGCCAGCTGGATCACGCTGTCGATCGGTGGCTTGGGGCGCGCTTTGCTCGGCGAGCAGGGATTCTCGCTGATGGCACTCGTTCAGATTTTGCCTCTGCTGGTGATCTTCGCCGCGTTCTTCAGCGCGATCCTGCTAGCCATGTGTTCTTTTGCCCGCAGCTTCAAAGAGGCGCAGGCGTATTTGATCCCTGTAATGCTCGTTTCCCTCGCTCCAGCATTGGTGACACTGATGCCCAACATCGAGTTCTCGACATGGCTGGGAGTAGTCCCGTTGGTCAATATCCTCCTGTTGTCGCGAGACATCATGACAGGAAGCCCGGTTGCACTGCCGGCCTTTGCGGCCGTCTTCTCTACGTTGACTTATGCCGCCGCAGCCTTGGTGGTCGCATCGCGTCTGTTCGGCGCGGAGTCCGCGACCGCCGGTTCGCAGGAAACATGGACTGACTTGATCCAACGCCCCCGCAAGGCCAGGGCCATTCCCGACCTGGGAGAACTAGCCATCTATCTGGCTTTCCTGTTCCCGATATTCTTTATCATCACCAATTTGGTCGGGGAATGGTTCCAAGAAATCTCGTTGCGATTGTGGGCCAATGCCTCGTTGCTGGTCATCTTGTTTCTCATCGCTCCTGCGATCTTCGCTTGGTATCGAAAACTGTCTCTCTCCGAAACATTCCTCCTCAACTTCGGCGCATCTACTTGTTCAAAGCCGTTTGCCCTGCGGGTATTGATTGGCTTGGGGTGGGGGGCAGCAGCGGTCCTGCTGGGTTTGGGATTGTGGGTGATAGCCTACGAGCTCATGAAGACCCTCAGCGATTTTGGGTTCGGTACGTTGTCGATTGAGAAGTCCGATTCGCTCGAAGCGTTGAAGAACAAAGTTCGAGAGATTCCTTTCTGGGTGTTCGCGGTCACCTCGGCGGTGACGCCGGCGATTGCGGAGGAATTTTTTTTCCGGGGGTTCGTTCTTTCTGCGTTTCGCCATCGCTTGTCGACGTTGCGGGCGATAGCCGCCAGTGCGTTGCTGTTCGCACTTTTCCACGTCATCAATGGAAGCGTGCTGTCGATCGAGCGGTTTTTCCCGACGCTGTTGCTCGGGTTGGTGCTCGGGTGGATTGCTGTCCGAACCGGGAGCCTCTGGCCTGGAATTTTGACGCACGCCATTCACAATGGATTGTTGTTCTGGCTGAATCGCTTTGATGAGAAGGAACTGCAAGGCTGGTTTGGCACTGGGAACGAGCATTTTTCCTACCCCTGGATCGCTGCCAGCCTGTTGGTTGTCGGTACCGGACTTTTGTTGTTATTGCTTTCCACATCGAGTCGCTCGCATGAAAACGTTCCTTAAAGTGGTTGTCGCCTTGGCGGTCCTCGGGGGAGGTATCGCAGCGGCGTACCAACCACTGAAGAGTTACTGGGAGTCGAGAAACAAGATCGAGTGGCGGACCCAGGCGATCGAGGAAGGGCAGATCATCCAGTCGGTCAATTCGACCGGTAAAGTGGAACCGATCAAGCGTGTCAGTGTCGGGGCGACCGTCAGCGGACCGGTGAACGAACTGTTCGTCGACTTCAACACCAAAGTCAGGAAGGGACAGATCATGGCCAGGATCGACCCGCGGCTCTACAAGTCCGGGGTCGAACGGGACAAGGCAATCCTAAGAACTCGGGAGGCCGAAGTCGCACGGGCGACCGCGACGCTGCAACAAGCGACCAACGACGAGCGGCGCGGAGGCGAACTGAGCCGCAGCACCGACGCGTTCATCTCGGAAGCGGAACTCGATCAATTCAAATTCCAACGCATGATGCGCGAAGCGGAACTGCAGGTGTCGCAGACCAATGTCCAGCAAGCCCAGGCCCAACTCGACAACTCCGAAGCCAACCTTACCTACACCGAAATTCTCGCGCCCTGCGACGGCATCGTCATCGACAAAAAAATCGATGTCGGCCAAACACTCGCCGCCCAATTCCAAACCCCAGAGATGTTCGTTGTCGCCCCGGAAATGGATCAGCGGATGCATATCTACGCATCAGTCGACGAGGCGGATATCGGGTGGATTCGCCGCGCCCAAGAATCCGGACAAACCGTTCGCTTCACCGTCGACGCCTACCCCAACGAACTCTTCGATCAAGGAAAAATCGTGCAGGTGCGGCTCAGCAGCAAAGAAGAACAAAACGTGATCACTTACCCCGTGATCGTTGAGACCCCTAATACCGACATGAAGTTGCTGCCCGGCATGACTGCCAATCTTTCGTTTCAAATCACGAAAAAGGATGGGGTCAGGAAAATCCCCAACGCGGCCCTCCGTTTCTATCCCCCCCGGGAAAGAGTCCATCCCGATGATCGAAAAATCCTGGAAGGTTTCGACGAGCAGAAACAACTCGCCGAAATGCCAAAGATGATGTCTGCCGATGAAAAGTCCCAAAGCTCGCAGGCCAGCAATCGCCGGCACGTTTGGGTTCAGGAAGGAAGATACCTGCGAGGAAGACCGGTGACGGTGGGTATTTCCGACAACCGATTCTCCGAATTGTTATCCGGCGATCTCGAAATAGGAATGCTGCTCGTGGTTGGCGAAAAGCCCAAGCAGTAGCACCCTGGCTCGGGGAATCACTCTCAATAGAACACCGAGATCCCCGCGCTGAAAAAATCTGCCGACATGCTGCTGGTGAAGTTGGATCCAGGCACAGGGCCGCTGACCGGGGAAACCAATGGCCCAGACAACGTGTTCTCCAACATGTGTGAATACGCAGCATTGAAGGAAAGACTTCGATTGGGCGTGTACGAGAAGCCGGAACTCAGCATGT
Source organism: Planctomycetota bacterium (assembly GCA_046306195.1). Classification (GTDB taxonomy): domain Bacteria; phylum Planctomycetota; class Planctomycetia; order Pirellulales; family Pirellulaceae; genus JBKCUI01. The sequence continues at coordinate 26,184 of JBKDXO010000187.1, forward strand.
GCTCGTAAAAGAGAGATGAGGCGATGTTGTAGAACGCCTCGCTGTCCTTGATCGGACTTTGGTTGTATGTGTACCCACCTCTCACGGCAAACGTGTCTCCGATCTTGCGTTGAACACCCAACGCCGTAGCCACGACCGAACTCCAGTCGAGTCCGCCGAGACGTCCATCCGGTTGAAATACGGCCGCATCACCAAACCCATCGGTGTTGCCGTAATCGAAATAGCGAATATCCAGGGCGATCAACCAATTCTCCATGGGAATGTACGAGGTACCGACCGAGATGATCATCGGCAAATCGAAATCGGCACTCATCTGACGAGGCAGACCGTTCTCGTCCTGGCCATCGTAATGGAACGTGGAAATCCATTGCTTGCTCTTGAACGAGGACCCGACCCGCCACGCATCATTGACGATGTAGAACATGCCCACTTGAAATCCTCCCCCCCACTCGTACTCCGAAGCGCGGCCGGATGGATAAGTCCCGTTGCTGTTCGCGCTGTCGAGTACAAACGGATCGACAACCAACTCACCCGTCACCAAGGTGGGACCTGCGGCGACCGAAAGGCGATCGGTGACCGCATAGGAAACGACAGGTGCCAACTGGAGGAACTGGGCCTGCGCGTTGACTGCGCCCAGACCGACCGGAGGCGGAGCCAACGCCAGGTTGGTCGGGTCGGCTGGAAAGTTCGATTTGAATCCAGCGACGGCGTTCACACCCAACCCGAGCGTCACGTTGGGAATCCCCGACTTGTAGACCCAAGCAACATTTGGAATTGGAAAGGGCCCATTGTTGGCATCGGTATCACCCGAGAATGGACCGAGACTCGTGGAAACGGTCTGCTTCGACTGAAGTACGTCCAGCCCAAAAGCGACCTCCGAGGAATTCAGTCCCGAGATCGATGCGGGATTCCAATAGATCGCGCCCAACGAATCGATCGGGGCCGCCACGGCAGCACCACCCATCCCGCGATTGATCGGACCAGCAGCCGACACCCATAAGCCTTGGGCTTCAACCGTCGATGCAGCACCGGCCCCGAACAATCCAATGCCTACCAACCAAGCAATCGTCCGTGACCACTGGTAGTTCCAAACCTTGTGCTTCCACACGCTGAACTCGCCTCCATCCTTGGATAGCATTCCCATTTCTCAAGCCAGAAGCTCGAGTATCGACCTCCTTCGGCCCCTCCACGCTTCGGGCTCTAGGGAAATTGGATTGTCTGGGCGATGATCTCGGGGTGAGGGCGTTTCAAACGATCCAGGAGTTCCAGGGGCCCGAAATCCCAACTCCTCAGAACCCCCTTCGCTGATTCCTGGCCGCCGGTACTCGCATCTCCGGTGAACCCTCCCATCCCATCGATAACTCCCCGCGCGGATCCCCTTGCATCGCGGCGATGACGTGGTCGCTAACCCCTTCCTGGCTGAGGAAGATCACCTCGTCTACGCTCGGCGACTGCGCCATGCCGTTGGTCTGTATTCGAGAGACGATGACTGGATCACTCACGCCACTGCGAGTCATGTGGAGCACGTCCGCCATGGTGACTGGTTGTCGTGCGGGCATTGGAATCGAACGTGCGGGGGGGCGAGAAACTCCATACCGGGTCACGACCGGGCCCGACTGGACAATGGTCGGTTGGCCTGGTCCAGCGACACGGTGATAGTACGACGATGAATTCCCATACGGATAATTCGAAGGATAACTCGGGGCATAATACGAACGTGCCGCGCGCGCCTGCCGTTGCTGCTCGGCAATCGCTTTGTCCCGTTGGTGGCCAATGAGCCCGCCGGTCACCGCGCCAACCGCACCTCCAATCAATGCACCCTCGGCGGTTTGATCGTTCTTGTTGTTCCCGATGATCCCGCCGATCACTGCTCCAGTTGCACCGCCAAGAAGCGCACCGTTCCGCGTCCCCTCCTGCGCATCCACAGGAGTGATTGCTAGCATTCCAAACAAGATCGTCGTCGAGATGGTTCGGGCGGAGAGGGACATGCAGGCACCTTCGAGGAGGATTCGCAGATGGTGTGAGCGAGTGGGGACACTCCAGATTATCGGCGCCGGTGAGGTGGAGACTGGAATCGGAGCCATCCCGGTTTTTTCGAAACCTCTTCACGGCCCCTTAAGGTTGATCGGCTAAGATACCGGCGAAGCGAAGGGCAGCTACGTTGGCTGTCGATCGACCTTTCTCTCTTGGAGTTGCTAGTCATGAAACATGTCGCTTTGACACTTGCCATGCTTGCTGCGGGCAGTACCTTTGCCGGGGCTCAACCCCCTGAACCTCCGCCGCCCCCTGGTCCCGGGATCCATTCGCCCGAGGACTTTGTGGAGATGGCGATGAAATTTGACAAAGATGGAGATGGCAAACTGAGCCGCGAAGAACTCGTGGAGGTCGCTCGGCAGTTGCCACCGCCTCCTCCGCCACCGCGCCCTGAAGGTCCTGGCTTTGGACCACGTGAAGGTCGCGGCCCGGGTGGCCCGGGAGGACGCGGCCCAGGTGGCCCTGGTGAACGCGGCCCGGGTGGCCCTGGCGAGCGGGGGCCTGGTGGCCCTGGAGGCCGCGGGCCTGGTCCTGATGGACCGGGTCCTGGTGGACCCGAAGGACGTGGACCTGGCTTCGGTGGTCCAGGCGGACCCGGACCTGGCTTTGGTCCGGGCTTTGGCGGCCCTGGCGGCCCCGGAGGTCCTGGTCCCGGCTTTGGTGGACCTGGTGGCCCTGGCGGCTTTGGTGGCCCTGGCGGCTTTGGTGGGCCTGGTGGCCCTGGCGGCCCTGGTGGCCCTGGTGGGCCTGGTGGGCCTGGTGGGCCTGGTGGACGCGGTCCCGGCTTTGGTGGTCCGGGAGGGCCGGAGCCACGGCCCGAATCACCGGAACAAATGGTAGAAAAAGCGATGGAGTTCGATCGGGACAAAGACGGCAAACTCGATCGCAGCGAACTCCTAGAGCTTGCCAAAACCATGCATCATCCCGGCGGACCCGGCGGACCCGGCGGACCCGGTGGACCCGGTGGACCCGAGTTGGGACGCCCGCGCCCTCCGCAGGGGCCTCCCGGGGAAGGCCGGCCACGCCGACCGGATCGGCCTGAGCAGCGGCGACCTGAGTAGCGAAGAGATAGCTTTCAATCGGTACCACGCGAGTCGCCAGCATGGTTCTGGTGACTCGTCGCGGACACTTCGGTAGACCATTGCGCGGCATCGAGGTTGCAAGTCACGACCTCGATATCACCTTGGCGTTTCCCTGGTAGCAAGGCGAGCATGCCCACGTCGCGATGCGTCTCGCAATATTCGATCGCTTTGTCGAGCCCCATGACATACAGTCCCGTCGCCAACGCATCCGCCCACGCCGCGGATCGATGCACGACGGTGACGGACAACGGCCCTTGGGCTGGCCATCCCGTTCTGGGATCGATGATATGTCCGTAGCGTACACCTCGGAAGTAAAAGTACTGGTTCGCCGGACCGCTCGTCCCCAAAGCGCTATCGCGAAGAACGAGGGAACCGAGCACGCGCTGGGATTGCTCCGGATGTCGCACGGCAACTTTCCAACCCGGTTGTTCGTGCGAGAGAAGCTGTCGGCCATGGGCCCGAGCGCTGCTCTTGCCTCCATGGATCACGAATTCCTCGACTCCCTTTTCGAGCAGCAGATCCGCCGCCAAGTCGATCGCGTATCCTTTGCCGATCCCTCCCGGATTGACGGCGATCCTTTTCTTATAACAAACCGATGCGCCGAAGTTGTCGAGTTCGATGGCATCGGATCCTACTCGCTCGAGCGCTGCTTGGATCGCCTCTTGGGTTGGCAGGGTTCCTTGCCGGCTTGAAAAACCCCATGCCTCGGACAACGCAGCGGCAGTAATGTCGAAGGCTCCTGCGGTTTCGCGATGGATTTCCAAGGCCAATCGCAACATTGCCATCGTGGTGAGCGATACGGTAACCGGAGTATCGGCGGCGCGCGCATTAAGGCGACTCAGGTCGCTGGTGGGAATGTAAATGCTGAGGGTTTGTTCGAGGTCGCCGACGAGATCCAACGCTTGGACCGCGATCTCCGGGCCATGCGACGGGTGGTCGGGGTGAAGAAGGATTTCAAACTGGCATGCCATGGCTCGTCGCGCGAATTCCAGCCAGATCGATTGCGGCATGCGATGCAAATCCCGTCAGCGAGTTCGGTTGGCGTTGCCGGGTCGCCGCGCTCGGTCGCGGAGCGTCCGTTTGCTTTGGGCGGGATCCATCAAATCGATTTCCTCGCGACTCTCACGGCGCAAGCGATCGTAGGTATCGATGAGCCGTTGATTGTTGTTGATTCCATCCGGGACGATCCACGTCGAGACGACCATCAATTGGTCGTTGCGATCGATCCCTTCCAAAAGCTTTCGCGCGAAGGGTGACATCGTTGCAGCAAGGCTGGCGAGCAGTTCGTCCTGGTTATCCAACCGAAAACCTTCTTCGATGGGGCGCAGCGAGTACAGGGACATAAGCATTGTTCGCACATCGACCTCGCGTCGCAGGAAAGGCATGCTTGCCGCCAGGATCGGCAACAATTCATCGCGGCACCAATCGTCGAGTGCCTGGCTGTCGTCAGGTGCCAGTTCCGCCGCATAAAACATAGCGGCTCGAAAATGCAATTGCTCTCGCAGTATTTTGGCGCGCTGTTCGGAGGTGGCTGCCGCCAGATCCTGGCGCTTCGAGTTGGGCAATGCGTCGAGCACATGACCGACGACGCGAATGGTCCGATTCAAGATATCCGGGTCGGGTTGGCTATCGACCTGCGATTGAATCGCTTCGAGGCGCAGAGCGGTTTCACGGGGGAGCTTCAGGAGTAGTTCGCGGCTGTTTTCCAGTTTTGCCAGTTGAGGAGGATTCAGGGAATGGACCCACGATTGCCGGGCCCACAAAGACGGTGGGATCAGCGGCACGAGTCGATCCGAGTAGCGGTCGGAAAGGTAATCGATCAGTTCGCGATCCTTAGCGAGTTCCTCAACGACTTTCCACTCCCCGACATCCTGCATGCCTGGGAGGTTTGCCATGAGTGCAAGCCTGGACAGTTCGTTACGTGTTCGCAGCATGGTGCCTGCGGCGCCCAGCATGCCTCCGAGGAGAGTCATCGCCAGGATTGGGACCATGACATATGGCCACGTGAGCCAGCTCGATGCCGCCAAGAGCGTTTGTCGTTTTGGCGCGGGCTCCGGCGAGGAGCGTTTCACATCGTCGACCACCATGGCGATGGTGCTCTGCGTGAAAGATTGGTTGTGCGGTGTCTCGGGTAGTTCATCCAGCAACTCGTAGGCTTGTCGCAGTTCCCCCAAGCGTCGACGGATCGATTCTTCCGATACGAGTTTTTGCTCAACGCTGGCGGATTCGGATGCAGACAATTCGCCGTCCAAGTAGGCGGTGAGCAGCTCGTCGAGGGGTTCCGAAGCAGGTTCGTTCATGACTCTTCCTGGTTCTCCGAGGGAGTCGATTCCTGCGGAGCTATCCCGCTTTGGATATAGGGATCGAGCAGATTCTTTAAATTCACCCTGGCCCGCATCAAGAGCGATTTCACGGCTTGCACGCTCAGCCCCATCGTCTCTCCGATTTCTTGGTAGCTCATCCCTTCAAACTTGCTCAAGAGGATTGCTGTCTTTTGCCTTTCGCCGAGGGCCTCGAGCGCTTGGAGCACGATTTGCGATCGTTCGTCGCGATCCATCCGGCGGACGGGTTGAAAACCGCTCGGGGCGATCGCAATGTTTTCGATCAGCAATCCAGCGGTCGAACTATTCTCCGCTTTCGACAATTGAAACTCCTTGCGCACCCCCGAGTCGCGGACGAAATTGGAAGCGACATTGTGGGCGATACGGTACAGCCATGTGGAGAATTTGGCGGTAGGAAGATAATTCTTTCGGGATTTGTAGACACGAAGAAAAACATCTTGAGCAAGATCCTCGGCCTGTTCCGAGTTTCGGGTCCAGCCACTCATGAAGCGAATCATTTTGCGTTGGTATCGGTCGATAAGCATTTCGAATGCGACTGCGTCATCGTCGCGCACTCGTAGCATGAGACCGACATCGGGATCGACGCGTGCGTTTTCAGTCGGTTCGTTCGCGCTGGACAAAATGAGGGTGCCGCAAAAGCGTGTGTGGTAGTAACCGTAAACACGGGCCGTCGGCAAAGGTTCTGCACGAATCGTCAGGACGATCCGACGTCCCTTTTATTCTAGGAAAACCGGCGTCAGCCGTCCAAAGGTCGCGTCTGCCCAGGGTTGGTCGGTTTCTACGATGAACAGACTTCCTGCGTTTAAGGATTCTCGTCGCCGGGAGGATGGCATGTGCTCGACCGCCGTGGTCATGACCAATGCAGCTCTTCCGTAGAGCGAAACCCACTGAGGACAGGTTACTTGCGGGCTGCCCTCCAGGGTCCATTCTTTCTCAATTTGCCCGTCCTCCAGCGAAATCTGGAGCGTCCGTCCGACCGGGGCGGGGTCCGGGCAGTACAGGGAAATGATCAGCGAGCGGCCATCGGGCGTCATGGTCATGCCGTCGGGAACCCCGGACTGGCCGTGGAGGTCGATGGCGATGCGTGGCTCCCCGCAGGTGCCCGAGCGAAGATCGATTTCGTAGGAAACGACTTGCCGAGTGGGGGAATCGATGTCGTAGAGCAGGATCCGGTCGTCATCGATCGGCACCACGCATTTTCCATTGCTGCAGATCTGGTCGGATCGGAGTTGGAACAATCGTCGATCGGACCGGCGCCAGAGATACAAGCCGGCCTTCTTGGTCTTGAACTCCAAATCCTTGGTACCAAAGATCAGATTCCCATCCCAGGTGATTCCATCGTTGATGATCGTCCCTGTGACGTTCGCGTCGATCCGATCGATGAAGGGAGTCCAGACGGCCTCGCGCGGGGTGTAGATACCGACGCTGCGCTCGCACCCAACGACGAAGTTCCCACGGTCGGTAACAAAGGCGAATCCCGGCCGACCAGGCAACAGGTAACTCGTGTTCTTACGAGCTGTCAGATCGTAGATGTTGAGCGAGCCGCTACTGGCCGACGAACCGTGTTGGATTGCGACCCAAGAAAAACGATCGGCGCCACAAGGGTACGGTCCTTCGGGGAGAAACCGGAGCGATTCATTTCCTGGATCATACAGCAATCGGGCGTTGGAACTGGTCACGAACTCTCCTTGTCAAATGCGGAGTCGAATGCCCGCCCGCTCGGCGAGAAATCGATTCCCCTTACGAATGAGGCCGCTTCGCGAGCACCGAACTCGCGATCCATCCCGCTGTCTTCCCATTCGACGCTCAGCGGACCGGAGTAACCGATGTCGTTCAGGGCGCGAATGATCTCTTCAAAATTGACGCTGCCGCGACCTGGGGAGCGGAAGTCCCATCCTCGCCGCGGATCACCGAAATTCAGATGGCTGCACAGGATACCCGACTTGCCGTTGAGCTTCGTGGTCGCATCCTTGACATGCATGTGGTAGATGCGGTCGGGAAATGCGCGGATGAACTCGACCGGATCGACCCCCTGCCACAGCAAGTGGCTGGGGTCGAAATTGAATCCGAACTCGGGTCGGTGATCGAGGGCTTCGAGAGCGCGCTGTGCGGAATAGATATCGAAGGCGATTTCGGTCGGGTGCACTTCGAGAGCGAACCGAACGCCGCACTTGGCGAACTCATCCAGGATGGGATGAAAGCGCTCGGCCAACAATTTGAAACCGTCGTCGATCATCGATTGCGGGACCGGCGGAAACGAATAGTTCAGATGCCAAATGCTCGAGCCGGTAAAACCGTTGACCACCTTCACCCCGAATCGCTTCGCCGCATGCGCGGTCTTCTTCAATTCTTCGATGGCTCGTTCGTTGACCCCGGCGGGGTTGCCGTCTCCCCAAACGTAGGCGGGCAGGATCGCCTTGTGGCGAATATCGATCGGGTCGAGGACCGCTTGGCCGACCAAGTGGGCGCTGATCGCATGGCACTGCAACCCGAGGCCATCGAGCAGCGCTCGCCGGCCGCCGCAGTAACCGGGATCCGCGAGCGCCTTATCGACTTCGAAGTGGTCCCCCCAGCATGCCAGCTCAATGCCGTCGTACCCTGCATCCTTGGTGAACTGAGCCATTTTGGCGATAGGCAAATCGGCCCACTGGCCGGTGAACAAGGTGACGGGTCGCGCCATGGTTGTAGATCACTCCAAGGGTTGGAAGGGTAAAGTGGGAAAGGGAAAGATAGTCCTTGAGGACGGCAGCAAAAACGCCGTAAGAATAGCATTGTTCCCACGAGTTTGGAAACGCCCCCAAGGGAGTTCCAACCGATTCCGATGAAGTTACTCCCGAAAAAGTTACGTTACAATGAGGGGTGTTCTCGATCGGCATCGCGTCGACTCGCCCAATCCTTCCTGTCCCACCCCACAACACCATGCTTAGGTCGAAACCGATTCCGTTCCGCGGTCTTTGTACCCTGGTTTTTGCGATCTTTGCAACACCGATGGGGATGGGAGCTCCGCCGACGTGGAATGCCGACATTGTTCCCCTTCTGAACCGTTATTGTGTTGGATGCCATAGCCGCCAAGAGCCGGAGGCGGAATTGCAGATGCATTCGTTCGCTGCGTTGCGCCGCGGAGGGGTCTCGGGAGTAGCAGTCGTGCCGGGCAGGCCGGAGGAGTCGCTGGTGTGGCGACGGATGAGCGGTATCGACGAGCCGAGAATGCCGCCCGAGGATTCGCCTCAGCCCTCGGACGACGAACGGAAAATTATCGAGGCTTGGATTTCGGCAGGAGCAACTGGAAGCGACCTTGCGATTCCGCTGAGCGAACGTTGGCAGTTTCCCCGATCGAGCAGCGTCTTCTCAGGCGAATTGCCGATCACCGCTGCCGCCTTTGTCGGTCCAAACGAAGCACTGTGGTTGGGACGGCCTGGCACGATCGCGTGGCAACGAGACGATCATCAACGCAAACTCGATCTGGATGTTATCGGCAAGGTGACGCAGATCCGATCTTCACACGACGGGAAGTGGATCCTCATCGCATCGGGAATTCCTGGAGTGGGAGGTCAAACCGTCATCGTCGATGCCGAGTCGATCGCGGGCAGTGACCCGAGTCCGCGCGTGGTGCGGCGCATCGAAGGGCATCAAGATATCCTCTACGCGGTTGCGATTGATCCATCGGGGTCGATGCTTGCAACTGCGGGCTACGATCGCGTCATTCATCTCTGGGATTTTCAGACCGGTACCCTTCTTCGTTCCTTGCAAGGGCACAACGGCGCGGTTTATGACTTGGACTTCGATCCTAGCGGCACCGTACTGGCCAGCGCCAGCGCGGATGAAACGATCAAAATCTGGCGCGTTGATACCGGAGAGCGACTCGACACGCTCGGACAGGGAGAAGCGGAACAATACTCGGTCCGATGGCAGGGCATGGATGGAAAGCTGATGGCGGCCGGTGCCGATCGGCGGGTTCGCGTCTGGAAACTTTTGTCGAAAGACAAGCCGACCGTCAGCCCCATGCTGCAGTCGGTTTTCGCCCATGAGCAACCGATCAATCAATTGTCGCCATCTCCGGACGGGCGCTGGGTCGCGACGGCGGGGGAAGACCGTCTGGTCAAGATTTGGAGTACCGACTCGTGGAATTTGGCTGCAACGCTCGAACCGCTGGAGGACATCGCATCGGCCGTGCTCTGGAATCGCACGGGTGATCGCTTGGCAATAACGACCCTTTCCGGCCAGGTCTTGGTGCGCGATGTTCGTTCGGAACTCGAACGCGTTGGCGCTCGAGCATCGGAACCGTCTCGAGTTTCGAGCGAGGGCTCTGCCATCACCGCAAGCGAACCGCCGCAAAACCTGGACGAGTTGCCAGGCAAACGCTCCCCTGCGGAATCGCAACGGATACCGATTCCTTCGATCGTCTCGGCGGTGATCTCGAACGACGACATGCGAGGAATCCACGCCGGCGATTGGTATGCATTCGATGCCAAGCAAGGGGACGATTGGATCATCTCGATCGACGCTGCCCGCAACGGTTCCCCTTTGGATAGCCTGATCGATCTTTGCGATCTCCAGGGAGAACCGTTGGTGCGAACGCGACTGCAGGCGGTTCGCGAATCGTATTTCACGTTCCGAGGCAAGGACTCGAATAGCATCGATGACTTTCGATTGCACCGTTGGGAGGACATGGAACTCAACCAATATCTCTACGCTGCCGGGGAAGTGGTAAAGTTATGGCTGTATCCGCGCGGTCCCGACTCAGGCTTCAAGGTCTATCCCGGCTACGGAAATCGATTCACGTACTGGGATACGACCGCCTCGGCCCATGCGCTCAATGAACCGGCCTGGACCGTGGAAGAAATTCCCGAAGGCCATGAGCCCAAGTCGAATGGCCTGCCTATCTTTCCGATTTATTATTCCAACGACGACGATGCCACTCGCCGCAGCGGCAAGGACTCGCGGTTGCATTTTCAACCCCCTCGCGATGGCACGTACTTGATTCGTGTGCGCGATGCGCGCGGTCAAAGCGGCGAGGATTACAAATACCAGCTTCGTATCGAACGACCTCGGCCTCGATTCCAATTCCGAGTCGACCAAAACGAGATCACCCTTCGACCCAAGGTCGGCTGCGAGTTTTCCGTCGCGGTCGAACGCTTCGATGGGTTGAACGGACCGGTCGACATCGAGTTCGTGAACCTGCCCGAGGGGATTGTCGACGCAGGCCGATTGACCGTGGAGCAAAACCAGGGCCGTGCGATCGGGCAACTGCGCATGACCGACGATGCCTTGGCCAAACTCGGGCCGGAGATCGAACTGCGCCTCCGCGCCCGCGCTTCGCACGCCGGGGTCGAGATACCGGCAGAGTCAGAAGCAACGTTGAAGGTCAAGCTATCCGACAAACCCGCGATGTCCCTCAAGATGATCGCAAACGGCGAGTCCCCCGATGCCCCACCGCTCGAGGAACTTCGGATCCAAAGGGGCACGACCGTGTCGGCAACGCTGGTTATCGAACGAGGGGAATTGCAGGGAGATTTGTCCTTCGGCGGGGACGATAGCGGACGGAATCTGCCGCACGGTTGCTTCGTCGGAAACATCGGCCTCAACGGATTGCTGATCCCCGCTGGCCAGTCGACGCGCGAGGTCTTTATCACGGCATCCCCGGTAGTTGCGCGCGGAGAAAGAATGTTTCATTTGCGAGCGTTGGTAGATGGCAATCCGACGACCCTGCCGATCCGGTTGGTCGTGGAGTAACCATTCGATGTTCTACCTCTTGATTTACGATGTCGTCGACGACTACGTCGAACGCCGGACTCCTCTTCGTCAGCAGCATCTCGAGTTGGCGCGCGAGTATGCCGCGCGAGGTATGCTTGTGCTCGGGGGCGCCCTGGCCGATCCAGTGGATCAAGCCGTTCTCGTGTTTGAGGCCGAAACCATCGAGCCGGTCCAAGCGTTTGTTGATCGGGATCCCTATGTGAAGCATGGGTTGGTTCACGCCCACCGCATTCGGCCGTGGAACGTGGCGGTCGATTCCCGCAAAAAATCCCTGCCGTGATTGCGGATCGCAAACGTGGCAATGCGGCCTGCGAATCGCTACACTTGAAATGGGGTTGGGCGCGGTTGTCGAGCTCAAAACATCGATTCGAGCAGGCTGCTGGGCCAACTCCGGGAAGGGGAGACGACTCCCGATGTCAAATCAATTGCGATTCAAATGCCCCGGTTGCCAGACAACCTTGCAAGTCAGCGTGGATTTGCGGGGCCATGTCGTCACCTGCCCGAAATGCCAACGCCGCGCCCGCCTTCCGGACTCGCCGCACGTGGAGGTTCCCGTCCAGAAACGCGAGCCGGCTCCGTTGAACAGTCTGCCGGACGTCCGCCATTCCGAAGCCCCTTTCCCCGCTAACAATCCACCGTTTTGGCAGTCGGGCGAGCTTTCTGACTCGATACCATCACCCTCGTATCCCACCTACCAGTCCGCCCCGCAGCCTTCGTCTGCTCCCCCAGCGCAGCGGTACGGCAAGTCCGCGGATCGGGAGTTGACCGAAGCGGATTCCAATCTGCAATCCACCGGCATCTTCTTAGTGGTGATTCCTATTCTTGCCGCGATCCTCCCTATGTTCGGTCTCCAACTTCGACGCCTCGCCGGTGCGGGCGAGTTTGCGCCGCTGGGTGCTATGATTCTTGGGTTCATCGGTGCGGGGATCATCTGGTATGCGCGAAGGGGTCGAAGCGATGCAGCGTTGGCTGTTGTCGCCGCCGTCATTTCGACGCTCGTGTTTGGAGTCGGAGGTTTCCTGCTTCAAGCCAATGCATCTTTGCAAGGAGACGATGCGGCAGACAATCAGGTCAACCAGAGACCGTTCCCCCCGTCTCGCAACGGCACGATGACGCAACGTGGCGAGTCGCGATTTGCTCCTTCCTCGCCCCATGCGGAGATCCAGAAAATGATGGAAGAGGACCGTCAACGGGCTGAACAATTCCACAAGGAAGCGCGGGAAAATGCCGAGGCGGCGATCCGCCGCATGCAAGAGAATCGCTCGGGTTTCCGACCGGATTTCCCATCGCAGCGCCCGCCGGGACCACCGCGCGATTTTCCCTGAGCGCACCCCTCATCAGGTTCGTGTGCGCTAGGATAGCGTCGCATGCTGCGATGCGGTCTTCTACGGGAACAGCGCGACGAGTTCGTCCCAGTACCGCGCGATATAGAGAAAATAAGTATGTGTCAATTGACTGAACGGCGAATAGGAACTTTTGAGCTCAAGAGGCTCCTCGGTATCAACATCTTCCACGGACGATAGGCCGGTATACCAACGATCGCCTGCATACGCTGCATGCTCCCCCATGGCAAATGACATGAGAGGTACGGCATCGTTTTTGAAGCCGAAGGAATGGACATTTTTTACGTTGCTCCAGAAAACCACCGGGGATCCCACGGCGACAACCCGCATGTTCGCGATGGCTTCCTTGCCTCGGAGAGCCGCGACGGCGTTCAAGGCGTTGGCGGCGATGATATTTCCCTGGCTGTGCCCAACCACCGTTGCTTGACTGTAGCCGGGAGTCAGCAACTTGCGGAACAGAGCCAACGTTGCGGGGCAGTATGGCGCAATCGATTTCGAAACGCAAGCAAGCGGGGGAATTTCCGCTGGAGCTGTCGACATCGACCAGAATCGAAACTCCCGCTTTCTAATCGATTCGGCGGTGGAGTCGGGAAATGGTTGGATCCGTTCCTGCAAGCCCGGATCAGGATGAGGCTGGATCGAACTTTTTTTTCATGAGGTCTGCCAACTCCGAGTCGCCGCCTCCATGATCTTTTCCTGGGTAGCGTCCTGGATGTTGAACTCCGCCGTTTTTCGCCCTTCGCTGAGGACCATGATCCGATCGCTGAGAGTGAGCAATTCGGGAAGTTCGCTGCTGGTTACGATGACTCCGAGACCTTCGCTGCACAGACTGCGGATGACGCGGTACAACTCTGCCTTTGCGCCGACATCCACCCCCCGGGTCGGGTCGTCGAGGAGCAGTACTTTGGGACGGGTCAACAACCAACGGCCGACGATGCATTTCTGCTGATTCCCACCGCTCAAACTACCGATGGGAGGAGTCAGGCCTGCGGTTTTGATCCGAAGTTTGTTGACCATGGAATCGCTCAATTCTCGTTCCTTGCGGCTGTTGACCACCAACCCGCTCACCGCATCGTGCATGGCGCAGACCGAGATGTTTCTACCGACATTGAGATTGCCGAAGATCCCGAGGCGCTTGCGATCCTCGGTAACGAGCGCCAGTCCGGCTCGTTTGGCCTCCGACGGATATCTGGGTGTTACCGGAACGCCGTCGACTAAGATTTCCCCTGTCGGTGGCAGCGCAGAAGCTCCAAACAGGCATTCGAGCAATTCGGTCCTCCCCGCGCCCATCAAGCCTGCGATGCCGAGAACCTCGCCTCGGTAGAGTTCGAGAGATACGTCCTTGAGACGGTATCCTCGCGCGTGCCCGGGCCAGGCGAGTGAGAGGTTTCGAACTTCGAGTACTTTGCTGCCCCGGGGTGTTCGAGGTCCTAGATCGAGGGATTCGATGTCGCGTCCGACCATCAGCTTGGTGATTTCAGCCGCGTTGGTCTCCGGGGTTTTTCGCGTCGCGATGTATTGGCCATCGCGGAGGACCGTGATCCGGTCGGCGAGATGAAACACCTCCTCCATCTTGTGGGAGATGTAGAGAATGGTCGTACCTTGGCTGCGCAGTTTTGCGATCACGCGATAGAGTCGTTCTACTTCGGACTCCGTCAATGCGCTGGTCGGCTCATCCATGACCAGGATCCGGCTTTGCAGGCTGAGAGCCTTGGCGATTTCGATCAACTGCTGGTCTCCGACCCGCAACGAACCAGCAAGCCGATGCGTAGGGATATCGCAATCGAGCGATCGGAGAAGATCCGCAGCTGCTTTTTCCATCGCGCGATCATTTCGGAAAAAGCGACCGATCCGCAGTTCGCGACCGAGAAAAATATTGGCAGCGATCGAGAGCTGTTCGACGAGATTCAATTCCTGGTGAATGATACTGATACCGATCGCTTCGGCGTCTCTTGTTCCCTGGAACTGTACGGTTTTCCCGTCGATCACCAACGAGCCTTCGTAGTCGGCAATCACTCCGGAGAGGATCTTCATCAGGGTGCTTTTGCCGGCGCCGTTCTCACCGCAGATGGCATGGAGTTCGCCGGGCATAACATCGAACGACACGTCGTGCAGGGCACGGGTTCCACCGAAGTGTTTGCTGATCTTCTCGATGGAGATAATGGGCGAGGTCATGCTGGCCCGCTCGACTTGACTCGCGATTCCAACACCGCGCGCGTCCCCAGCGCGAGAATCACGAAAATTCCGACGAGCATGGACTGGTAGGGGGCGAACCATTCGCGTTTTCCGAAGAAAAGCAAATAGGCCAGCCCGGACAGCAGACCCAAGGCCGGGATGACACTCCATCCGATCTCGTTCGAGAAGTACCGTTTTCCGATCAGTTTCCCGCCGCCCCGTTGGCTAAACGTTACCGCGACCACCACCACGATCCCCACGATCATTCCTTCGAAAACATCAGCACCGGCACCCACGATTTTTTGCACCGCATCGATGATGGTACGAAGGAACAAGCATCCGAGCACCGTTCCGGGAATCGTTCCGATACCCCCTTGAAGCGAACATCCGCCGATGACGGAGGCGGCGATCGCATTGAGTTCATAACCGCGAGCCATAATGTCCGGCTTGGCGGAACCGTTGTCTGCAAAGGAGATGATTCCAACGATTGACGCCGAAACCGCCCCGAGAACGTATGCCAGCCATTTCAAGCGATCGGTTCGGATGCCACTCAGTTTTGCAGCTTGTTCATTCCCACCCATGGCCTGCAAGTGTCGGCCCGTCACCGTTCGACTCATGAGGAACCACAGCAGGCACGCAAAGACGAGAAATACAATCGAAATCGAAGTGACGTCTTTGAGAACATCCCTGAGATTGGCATCTGGAAAATCGATCTGGGATTTGCCGCCGGTGAGGGTGGGGGTCAACCCACGACTGAAACTGCGCAGGCCGACCAGGGTTGCCAAGGTTGCCACGAACGGTGGCAGTCCCACGCTGGTGATCAACCACGCGTGCAAGGTTCCCACCAGGACGCCGACCAGAAGGGTTCCTGCGATTCCAAGGACCACGGCGGTGGTGGAAACATGTCCAGCCTTGAACCCCTCCGGATCGAGAACGATCATCAGCGATCCAAAGACCGTCGCGCTCATCGCGATGACCGAGCCGCTCGACAGGTCGATCCCTCCCGAGATGATGATGATCGCGCTCCCGAGAGCAAAGAAACCGAGGAGCACCGTTTGGCGAAGCACGAGCTGCGCCGAATCCGCCGATGCGTTCCAGTAAGTATGGTTGGTGTCGAGAATCATGGTTGCGATCACGACCCACAACCACGAGACTATCAGCTTGAATTCGACGCTCGACCACAACCGCCCGAGCAGGCTCGGTGATTCGCTGCTCATGAACTCGTCAGATCGTATTGCTTGAGCCAGTTTTGGAACGCAGGCAAGTCCAAGAACTCGACACTCTTGCCGAACGATTCAAACATCTCGGGCTTGAGGGGAGATCCTGTTGGTACGACAACCTTGAGGCCAGTGTCGAGGATATCGCCGCCCGGTTGCCCCATGTTGGGAAACATTTTCTTGAGCGTGTCACCGTCGCCCTGCGATTTGGCGAGAGCATAGCGCACCGACTCGTATCCCATCGCAAAGGGATTTTGGACCACCATGGCGTCGATCATCCCTTCCTGCATTTGTTGAATTGCGATCGCTTCGGCATCAAAGGTCACGATCGTGAATTTGTCGCGAGCATTTTTTTCCTTGACCACGTCGACGATCGCTGGCGCGTTGTAGGACCAGATCCCGACCAAGAGGGACAGATCCGGATACTTAGCGATCACATCGCGGACGTTATCGCGGGCGCGGTTTCGGTCCGCATCATCCAGTTTGCGATCTTTCTGTGCGAACTTTTCTCCCACCGCAGAGGTGAAACCATTCATCCGTTCGATTGCATTTTGTTGGCTGTCGACGCCGACGAACTGGACATAGGGAGCGCCGTCGGGTTTGAGCATCTTGGCGGCCGTCCCCAGGACTTGTCCCCCGGCGATGTTGTTCGTACCGACGTAGAATTCCCGATGCTGCTGGAACTTGGAATCCAGGTCGCTATCGAAACAACCGATCGTCACCCCCTTGGCCTTGAGCTTTTTCAATTCGTCCGCGATCGCAGGATTGGTCGACGAGATGGGGGAGATGATCACGGCAACGATATCGCTTTGCGTGCCGTACTGACGCAGTTTTTCAATCTGTCCCGTCTCGGTTCCGTCGTTGGAGTCCATGCTCGCCGACAAGCCGACGTCGGAAAGCTTGAGATCGTCCTGGGCTTTCTTGATCCCAGCCCGAGCGGCATCCCAGAATGGAGAGTCGGTGTTGTTGAGCAGAATGATCCGTTTGGCAACTCGCTTCGCGGAGGAATCGCCCGTTGAAGCAGCTCCTGCGTTCGGCGATCCCGACTTGGACTGGACCGACGGCTTGCTTTCGTTGCCGGAACATCCTCCGAGGAGCACAATCAAGGCTGGCACGATCGCCAGCCAAGCGGGTATCGGCGATTGCTTCGGCTGGCCACAGGTAGACTTGAATAGAACGGAGATAAGCTTCATTTGGGAACATTCCTGGGAAATAAATGTCGATGTTCTGCGGCTCCTAGTGTAGCCACCCTGCGGTTGTGTCGCCAAGCCATGGAGAACCAAGTACCATGAGGTTTCCCCGCGCGAGGCGACCGAAATGCCTTGCTGGCCCGAGCTTGGCCACCAGCAACTTTCCGGCACGCTGCGAATGGATCACAATAAAGTATTGCAATACCGTGAAGTTAGCGAATTGATACCCTCGACGGACTCCCTCGCATGGTTTCCATAATGCGTTTCGAAAATCGAAATGTCTTGAACCGAGTGTTACCCCTTGTTGTTCTGTGGGCGAGCTTCTTTTTCGCTTGGATTGGGCCCTGGGGGTTCGCCCGTGAGGACACACGCGAACCCTTGCAATTCAATCGGGATATCCGCCCCATCCTGTCCGAGTTTTGCTTTTCATGCCACGGACCCGACGGTGGCCATCGACGTGCCGACTTGCGTCTGGATATCCCCGATGGTTTGGCCGAGCTTGGGATTTTGGCCCCCGGTTCGCCAGAGACGAGCGAGCTGATCGCTCGCATCGAAACCACCGACGAATCGATCGTCATGCCACCACCGGAGGTCAAGAAGCAACTTCGAGAAGACCAAAAACAAATCCTGCGCGAGTGGATCGCGCAGGGCGCGTCGTACCAAAAACATTGGGCGTATGAAACACCGAAGAAGTCCTCGGTCCCTGCCTCGGAGCATCCCATCGATTACTTCGTGGGTCTTCGGCTCCAGCAACTCGGATGGTCTCATACCCCCGAAGCGGACCGACGAACGTTGATTCGTCGTCTGTACAGCGATCTGATCGGTCTACCTCCGTCTCCGGAGGAGGTCGAGGCGTTCATCGCGGATGATTCGCCGGAAGCCTACACGAAACTGGTCGATCGACTCCTGGCAAACCAACACTATGGCGAACGGATGGCGATGGGTTGGCTCGATGCGGTTCGTTACGCGGATACCATTGGTTATCACAGCGACAACCCTCGCAATGTATGGCCCTATCGCGACTGGGTCATTCGGGCGTTCAACAGCAACAAACGTTTCGATCGCTTTACCCTCGAGCAGATCGCGGGAGATCTGCTTCCGGACTCGGACCAGGAGTCTCGAGTCGGGTCCGCGTTCAACCGCTTGATCCTGTCCACCGAGGAAGGGGGAGCGCAGCCCAAAGACTACGAGGCGAGGATGCTCGCCGATCGCGTTCGAGCGATCGGAACCGTCTGGTTAGGCCAAACAACTGGTTGCGCGCAATGTCATGACCATAAGTTTGACCCGTTCTCGACACGCGACTTTTATGCGCTAGGAGCATTCTTTGCCGATATCCAGGAAGGCGTGGTCGCAGCTCGCGAAGAGGGAATGTTGGTGACCACCGAAGAACAACAGAAAAAATTGGCCGTACTCGACCGCGACTTGGAGCAAAAGAGAGAAGCGTTCGAGACGTTCGTCGACGAGATCGATGCCGTGCAGACCGCCTGGGAATACGCAGTCCATACCCAGGAATACGTCTTCGACGCTCTGCTGCCTGGTTCCAGTGCGAAGGAGGCGGACAAGAAGATCGCCCGTAACGTGATGTCGGCGATACGATCCGGGAAACCGTCAAACGCCCAGAAGAAAGAGATCCAGCGCTTCTTCCGTCAACACGTGAACCATTTGCATCGCGATGCATGGCTCGCGTTGGAACGAGCGGAGAAAGCCCGCGGCGATTTCTATCGTCAACTCCCCAAGTGCCTCGTATCCACGAGCACCCCCCAGAAACGGGTCGTGCGCATCCTGCCGCGAGGCAATTGGATGGATGAGTCTGGAGACATCATGCGACCAGGATTCCCGAGTTATCTTCCCCAACCGGAACCGAGGAATCGCGAATGGACCAGGCTCGATCTGGCTGAATGGTTGGTCGCCAAAGAAAATCCCTTGACCGCGCGCGTGGTGATCAATCGCCTCTGGAAACATTTCTTTGGGACCGGATTGAGCAAGGTCTTGGACGACCTGGGTGCCCAAGGCGAACCGCCAGTGCATCCGGAACTGCTCGATTATCTCGCGTGTGAATTCATCGAATCAGGATGGGACTGGAATCACATGGTGCGGCTGATCGTCTCCAGCCGAACCTATCGACAATCCTCGGTGGCAACCTCCGAACAACTCGCGGCCGACCCTTACAACCGGATGCTGGGGAGGCAATCCTCGTGGAGGTTGGATGCGGAGTTGATTCGCGATCAATCGCTCCATGTTGCTGGATTGTTGGTTGCGGAAATCGGTGGTCCCAGCGTAAAGCCGTATCAACCCAGTGGCTACTGGGAAAACCTAAACTTTCCGATGCGAACCTACGTGGAGGATCGCGGAGTCGGTCAGCATCGTCGCGGAGTGTACACCTGGTGGCAACGGACATTCCTGCATCCCAGCTTGCTGGCATTCGATGCTCCGAGTCGCGAAGAGTGCTGTGTCGAGCGTACACGGTCCACTGTCCCGCAACAGGCGCTTGTTCTGCTGAACGATCCAAGTTTCGTCGAGGCGGCGCGAAGTTTCGCCGCGCGCGTGCTTCGCGATGGTGGAGAGACGGTCGAATCCCGGATTTCATGGGCCTATCGATGCTCGCTGCAGCGATCCCCCAGCGAATCGGAGATCCAAATCCTGATCCCCCTGCTGGGCCATCACGAAAAACGTTACGCAGCCGATCCTGCAGCGGCGTCAGAATTACTGGCGGTCGGCATCGCTCCCATCCCCAAGGACCTCGATCCGGTCACTCTCGCCGCCTGGACCCATATCGCCAGAGTCCTGATGTGCCTGCACGAAACCATCACCCGCAATTGATGACAATGAAAATCAACTCCCTCGCAACCCCGATTTGTCGACGGCACATGCTCGGTCGGAGCACCGTGGGTGCGGCCGCCCTGGGAGTGCTGCTGCGCGGCGATGCGCATGCGGACCCAACGGACGGATCAATCCGAAGCTTTGCCTACCCTCGGCGAGCCAAGCGGGTCATTTGGTTGACCATGGCTGGCGGCCCGTCGCACTTGGAGCTGTTCGACTACAAACCGAAATTGGCCGCGATGCATGGCGAGGCGATGCCCGAGAGCTTCACACAAGGGCAGCAGCTCGCGCAGCTTCAAGGAGAGAAACTGTACTGCCTCGGACCGATGTTTCCGTTCGCCAGGTACGGCCGGAACGGGACGGAAATCAGTACCTTGTTGCCACACATTGGCGGGATGATGGATGACATCTGCTTGGTCCGTTCGATGACCACCGATGCCATCAATCACGACCCCGCCCACATGTTCATGAACACGGGCTCTCAGATCGCAGGGCGCCCGAGTATGGGGGCGTGGATTCAGTACGGGCTCGGAGTCGAATCCGAAAACTTGCCAGGATTCATCGTCCTGGTGTCGACCGGCGCAGGCCGCTCGCCTCAACCCATTGCGGCGCGGCAGTGGAGCAGCGGATTCCTCCCGAGCCGTCATCAAGGAGTTCAACTGCGCAGCCGGGGCGACGCGGTTTTGTACTTGAGCAACCCGCCGGGGGTCACGCGGGAGCAGCAAGGCATGGATATCGCGGCTGCCAATGCGCTCAATCGTCAGCAGGAATCGATCGCGAACGATCCCGAGATTGCGACCCGCATCGCGCAGTTCGAGTTGGCTTTCGAAATGCAGTCCAGCGTTCCCGACTTGATGGCCATGCGCGACGAAACCGAGTCCACGCTGGCGGAGTACGGTTGTCAGCCGGGAGATGGCACGTTTGCCAGCAACTGCCTCCTAGCCAGAAGGCTTGCGGAACGTGGCGTCCGGTTCATCCAACTGTACCATCGGGATTGGGATCACCACAGCTTGCTGCGGGAAGAACTGCCGCTTCGAGCTGCGGAAGTCGATCGCGCCAGCGCTGCTCTCGTGCGAGATCTCAAACGGCTGGGAATGTTCGAAGATACGCTCATCGTTTGGTCCGGCGAATTCGGGCGGACTCCGATGTCGCAAAGCAACAAGGGAACCACCGGTCGGGACCACCACAATCGATCCATGTCGATGTGGATGGCAGGGGCGGGCATTCGAGGAGGGATGGTCCTTGGAGCAACCGATGAATTAGGTTACGCCGCCGTGGAGAACGTCTGTACCGTGCATGATCTCCATGCAACGATGCTGCATCAGCTCGGGATCGATCACGAAGTGTTCACGTACAAGTTTCAAGGACTGGACTTCCGGCTGAGTGGAGTGGAAGGAGCGCGAATTCTGTCGGAGATCGTCTCGTAAGATCGCCCTCTGTGTTGATGTGCGGTCTCGACGACTCCCTCGATCTCGGCACCGTCGCGGAGGCTCACTTCAAGTGCTGCTCGAGGAATCGGTACGCAGCTTCACGCGATGATTCCGGAAAATCATGCTCGCAATCGGGGTAGAGAACCTGCAGACGATCCGGAGCATCGAGCAGTTGGAAGATTTCCCGAGCCGCATCCACCGTTTCGCGAACCCCCTGGCAATCGAAATTGTCATCGCGCTGGGGGGAACTGCTGAAGAACGCCCGCGGGGCAATGGCGGCTAGCAGCTGAGGAAAATCGAATGGCATCCGGTCGGGATTGGAGCCATACTCGCTAGCGATGCGAGGCATGTACCGATCGCTGGTCCACCCCTGCAATTTCCCGCCGTAGTACTTGTGGAACCGCGTGAATCCACAACTCGATATCGCGACCCCGATCCGTTCATCGAACACGGCGGTAAAGATGGTGTTGTGCCCTCCCAAGGAGTGCCCGATGCAGCCGATCTTACCCGCATCGACGTCAGGACGCCGGGTGAGCATATCGATACCTCGCATGTTGTCCCAAACCGCCTTGAGCGAGCCGCTTTGCCACTGCGGATGTTTCGCAAAATCGTATTTGTAGTCCCCGAACGATGGGTAATCGGGGGCGAGGATCAGGAACCCTCGTCGCGCCAATTCGATCGCGTAATGCAGGTTGGGACTTCCTCCCAAACCGACGGGCTCTCCTTTGCCGATCGCAATCGTTTGGTGCAGACAGAGGACTGCGGGCATCGGGCGACGGGGCGGATTTATGGGGATGAGCAAATAGGCTGGCACCCAGTTGCCTGGCTCGCTTTCAAAGCGAATCGACTGCACGCGCACGTCGGGATCAGAATCGTCCTGGGAGAGAATCTGGGCAGTGACCTCGGGAAGTTGTGCACGCGAAGGAAGCTTTCCCATCACTCGCTCCATGCCGTCGATAATCGCACGGCGACGCTCTGGCCAGTCCTCCGACTTCATCGAGGGAAGAAGGGATGGCACAGACGGCGATTGCGCGCAGAGAGTCGATGCCAAAAGGGCCAGTCCACACGCGATCGTGACTCGAAAAGAGAAAAAACAAGATGCTGCTACCACCGCGTCACTCCTTGCGATATCGAAGAAGAAAGATTGACTATGTTTGCGACTTGGCTTGTACCACCAGACCGATTTCCTCGAGCGTATAAAGTCGTCCGCGGTTGCAACCTGGGCAACCCTTGGCCGCTTGGCCCCATGCGTGGGGCGACTCGAGATTGGACGGCCAGAAAGGCCAGGTGCGACATTGCGACGGGCGCGATTCATACACCAGGCAATGGCGCGATTGTGGGTCCAACAAAATACAGTCGCCATCGGAATACTCGACAAGACTCTTGCGGCTTCCCACGCGGCGAACAAACTTCTGCTCGAAGATCTCCGGATCGGTCATCCCGAGACGCTCCGACATGTTTTGGATCTCGTGGTCGGTCACCCACACGTGTCCGGTCTGCGGTCCGCTGCAGCAATTCCCACAAGCCGTGCACTCAAATGATAATCCGCCTCGATACCATGGGCCTGAATCGCTGTCGTCGGTGGGACGGGTCATCGGAGGAACGATCAGGGGCGAGTGGGAGAATTGGCCAAGCGTTTGAAGTAGGCTTCGATGACTTCGCGGTAATGGCTCGGTAAATCCTTGGTAATGCTCTGCAGCGCCTCCTGACGCTGGGCGGGGGGAAGATTGCCCCATCCCGACGCATCGCCGACATCTTTTTCGTCCACCTCGCCCTTCCCCTGGGCTCCGGCAGGTTGACTCTGCTGCAACGGATTTCCCTGTTGCGGGCGAGGGTTTTGAGAACCGCTGTTTCGTTTTTGCTGCTGCTGTTGTTGTTGCTGCTGTTGCTGCTGTTCCAACTGGTCGATCATCTTCTCCAACTTGTCGATGATCGCTTGCTCCTGATCGCGAACCTGTTTGCCGGTACGACCGAGCACCAAATGTCGCTCAACATTGTTCATCATCCGGGCAACTTCATCGAGCGAATCCTCTTTGAGAGGCTCAAGATCGGTGAGCATCAAGCGGGCTGTGATCGCGTAACGCGTGGGAATCTCCGACTCGCGTTCGAGCAACTTGGTCAGATTTTCCTCGCAAGGGCGCTTTTGGAGCAAGTGATGTTGGCAAACTGCGATGGTGAACAGCCACGAGGATGGGTCCGATGTCGAATCGACCGCGAGTGGGGACAGATGGTTCATCGCCTCGTCGATGAATTGGTGATGGACCAACGCTCGCGCATAGGCCAGTTGCAAGTCGGGTTTGAGCCAGGTGGGAATGGCACCATTGGCGATCAGAGAACTGAGTTGGGCGTCGAGTGCAGGGAGCGTTTCCGATCCCCAGTTCCCACGTAGGGCCTCGAGGAAACCACGAACCGACGGGTCGCAATCACCCGCAAGGTCCAGGACCGCTTCGTGCAACGCGATGCCTCGCTTCGAAGCCAAGGCGACCGAGGCATCGCGCGCGTCGCGCTGCGTTTCACCGCTCAGCGCACGATCGATCCAAGCGTCAAACGACGTTCGCCATTGCGTTGCCGGAGGCCAATTCCAACTCGCTTGCTTTCGAAGTTCCTGCGGATCCGAAGCCACGGCTGGACGGTGGACCGCGACGATTGCCAGCCCAATACCCAAGACCCGAAGAACAGAAAAGAAGTCGGACACGGGGACCTCGGGCTCTATAAGTAAAAATTCTAATTCGACGCCGCTATCGTAAGTATACGTGATTGAATGCGGGAAAGCGATACGACTGCGGGTGTCCGGGTGGAGTGATTTTTCCGATTGCGAATCGCAAGCGTTGGCGTGGAGGGGGTTTGGGTCGAGCGGACCGAATCGATCCCCTTGTCGGGGGCTGGTACGGGCTGAAAAATCCCCTCGCTGCATACGGTGAGTAGCCCGGGCACAACGGGAACCGAATACCCCCCAAATGGGGAGTAGGTGGTGAATTTCCGGGGTTCCACGTTGAAGGTGTCGGGAGTCCGAAGCAGACTGAGATAGGCAGGGATGCGATTGGTAGACCCCTCTGGGAAATCGAAAGGTGATCGGTTTTCCCAGTGTTTTCCCAACCGGCAGCAATACCGCACGCATTCCTTCATGGCCAACGTCGACCGAGCCTACAACCACGTACGTCAGGAGCTAGCCGAAATCGGCTTGTTGGCTGATGGTGTCTATTTGGACGTGGTGGAGTTGGTGGTATCGGGCGAGAAGAGCGAGGGGGAGCGAGGCTACGTCTTCGAGCAAGTCGGGCATTATGCGAAGTGGGGCTATGAACCGGGAGTGATCTATTTGCCGCGCGACTTGCCGCACCAGCCACGCAAGCCCGGGATGACTTTGTGCGACACGATTCGGCATGAATACGCGCACGCCTGGTTTTTTCATGATCCATCCTTTTTCCGGCACGACTGGTTTTTGCGGACCTTCGGTGCATCCTACAGCAATTGCAATCCGACCCCGTACAACCGATGGAGGCATCGCTTGAAGCGGAATCCGGAGTACTTGGCTGGGAAGGCTCGTTGTCGGTCGGAGAGGGGGCGGCTCCGTTTTTTCTATGGTTATTTGCTCGACGAGTTCATCACCGATTATGCGACCACCAATGCGAGCGAGGATTTCGCGGAGACGTTCATGTTCTACATGAAATACCGACGGTCTCTGGATCGCTTCCGAAATCGTCCGGGGGTGTATCGCAAGCTGAGGATGGTGGAGCGGGCGGTTCTGGCAGCTCGACGCCGTATCTGCAGCCGGGTTTGGCAGGGAACCCAACGTCGTTGGGCGTAGGGGTTCGGTCCGACGATTCCGTTCGGAACGGTTGTTTTCGATATGAGTTCTGACGCGGCTTGGTCTTTGCTTTCGCGTCAAAAGAGCCGAATTGGCTTGATGCTCTCAGGTTTTCCGGTCGTTACCCCTTTGTGACAATCGAACTTTTCTCGTATTTGGTAGGTGCGATGACGATTTCCCAGCTCAAACAAAGCGAACGGCAGAACGGCGTTTTTTCGAGGCAGCGATTCCTCGATTATTGCTTGGGTCGCGCAGAGTTGGCGGAACGGCTCATCACGATTTTCACGGAAGGTTTGCCGAAGGATTTGTTGGATATCCAGGAGGCGGTCGAGGCTGGGGACGTCCCGAGGATCGCCAAACTGGCGCATCGTTTGAAGGGAGCCTCGGCCAGCATGTGTGCGGAAAAGCTCTCGACTGCCGCAGCGACGCTGGAACGATCCGCCCGAGCTTCGGATACCGATCAGATTGCGGCGGGTTGGTTGGTTGTTGAGAAGGAAGTAAGCGCCCTATTGCAAGCGTTGCGGCACCCCTAACGAGGTTGGCTGGGAGGCGAGAAGAATAACATGGGAAGCGATAGGACATCGGGGTCGACAAAAGCCGCGAGCATGAAGATGCTCATTGTGGATGACGAACCGATTTCGTTACAGATCTTGGGGAGCTTTCTGACCGCCCTTGGGTACGAGTTCGAGGTGGCGACTGACGGCCGCGAGGCTTTGGAAAAAATGCGGCACTTCTCGCCGTCGATTGTCATTTCGGATGTCGAGATGCCCCATATGGACGGGGTCTCGCTGTGCCGTGAAATTCGCAGGCAGCGTTCGATCCAGTACACCTACGTCATCTTGGTGACCTGTCGATCTGAGCACGAGTCGCTGCTGATGGGGTTGGATGCTGGGGCAGACGACTATTTGAGCAAACCGATCAGCCTCGAGGAACTTCGACTGAGAATCAACGTCGCCAAGCGTCTATTAAGTTTGGAAGGGCGCGAGATGATGATCTTCTCGTTGGCCAAGCTCGCCGAAAGCCGCGACGATGATACCGGCGAGCATTTGGAGCGGGTTCGCGAAATCTCCAAACTGCTCGCCACGGAACTGTCGTACCATCCCAAGTTCGCCGAGGTGATCGATGGTCAATTCATCCAACTGATCTATCTCACATCCCCGCTGCACGATATCGGCAAGGTCGGGGTTCCCGACAAAATCCTGAATAAGGAAGGCAAACTGACGCCGGAAGAGTTTGAGACAATGAAGGAGCACACCAGGATCGGGGGGGAAACGCTCCGAGCCTCTGCCCAGGCTTACTCCGAAGCCAGTTTTCTGTGGATGGCTTATGAAATTGCGATCAACCACCACGAACGGTGGGACGGCAATGGGTACCCGAACAAGCTTTCCGGAGAGCAGATTCCACTCTCGGCGCGCATTGTCTCGGTCGCGGACGTGTACGATGCTCTCCGTTCAAAACGGGTTTACAAACCCGCCTTTAGTCACGAGAAATCGGTCGGGATCATCTTGGAAGGCAAAGGGACTCAATTCGATCCGGATGTGGTAGATGCCTTTGTCAAACTGGAGTCGATGGTTCGGGAAATTTCCGAGACGCACCAGGAACTCCCCAGGGGATCGGAGGTTGCCCCACGGATGGAACCCACGCTCCCGGATCAGACGACACTCGCGTAGGGATGCTTTAGCTCGCCTCGCGCGAGTTGTTCAAGCGCCAGCACAAGTTGATCGAGTTGGATCGGTTTCGTCAGGCACCCGTTCATCCCCGCCTCGAGGCATTGGTCGTGAATGCCGGCAAGTGCGTGAGCGGTCATGGCCAGGATCGGAACGTTCGCGGCTGGGCTTGGCAAGGCTCGAATCTGCCGCGCTGCCTCGAATCCATCGAGAATGGGCATTTCGATATCCATGAAGATGGCGTCAAACGTCGAGTCCCTTACCGCTGCCACCGCTTGTTCGCCATTGACCGCCATCTCGAACGAATGGCCAAAGAGTTCCAGAAACCCAGCGGCGATCTGCCGATTCACTTCGGTATCGTCGACGATCAAGATCCGAAGCGAGCGGAGCGGCAGCTCCGGATGTCCTGGCGAAGTGAAGCGGGTCTCGGACTGACCCAGGTAGCGTTTGACGTTTTGAACAAGCTCGAGGCTGCTGATCGGCTTGATCAGGCATTGATCGCTGTGGATATTCAGATCCGCGACGAGCGGACCGGGACCGCTGTCGGTTTGCGGCATCAAGACGAGGAGTGGATGTGATTCCAAGTACCTTCTCTTTTCCTCGGTATCGACTTGCTCTATCCAGGATCGATGAAAGTCGGTGTCGATCAACACGAGATGGGTTTTCCCATCGTTTGGCTCCGACGAGTTCAGCAACGTCGGCCAGGCTTCCTGGAACGTGCCGAATGACTGGCAGGCAGCTCCTGCGCTGATCAGCGCGTTGGTAAAGCTGTCGCAACTGCTGGGCGATTCGCAGATCAAGGTAACCCGTACCGAATCCAAGCCCTCGGGTGGATCGAATTGGCACTCCGATTCCTCGATGCGAATAGCAAAATGGAAGGTGCTTCCATTTCCAACCTCGCTCTCGACCCAGATGCGACCGCCGAAAAGTTCAACCAACTGGGATGCGATGGCGAGCCCAAGGCCGGTACCACCGTATTTTCTGGTCGTGGAGGAGTCGCTTTGTTGGAATCGTTCAAAAATCAGCTTCTGCCGATCGGCTGGGATACCTGGACCGGTGTCGCGAACCGAAAAATGTAGAAACGCACGTCCATTTCTCTGCTTTTCGAATCGACAATGGACGGCGACTTCCCCAACGTCGGTGAATTTAACTGCGTTGCCGATCAGATTGACGAGAATCTGTCGGAGTCGCCCTGGATCACCGACGATCATGGAAGGGACGTTTCTATCGAAGTCAAAGAGAAGTTCGATTTGTTTCTTGTAGGCATAGACCGCCATGAGTTTGACCGCATCGTTGACGGTCTCGTGCAAGTTGAAAGAAATGCGTTCGAGTTCCATCTTGCCCGCTTCGACTTTGGACAGGTCCAGGATGTCGTTGAGAATCGACAGAAGCGCGTCCCCGGACTGCTTCACGATCTTGAGACAATTGCGTTGTTTGGGGCTGAGATCGGATTGCAGCGCCAGTTCGGTCATTCCCAGGATCCCGTTCATGGGAGTGCGGATTTCATGGCTCATGGTGGCCAGGAACCGGCTCTTGGCGGCATTGGCCGCTTCGGCGGCTTCCTTCGCTTCGTTGAGTTCCCGCTGCGCGTGGAGGAGTTCCAGTGCGGTCCGTTCCAGTTCACTATTCGCGACGGCCAATTCGTTGGCGCGCGCCGTGATCGACTTGATGGCCTCGGCGACTCGTTGCTCGAGGGTTGCGTTGAGGTTGGCCAACTCGGTGAATCCTGCCGCATTCTCGAGTGCGGCGCCGGCGATGGTGGCGATGAAGTCAGCCAAGCGTTCCTCGTCGGAGCCGAACGGTTTTTTGACTTGGCCATTGACGGCGCATAGCCACGCTACCATTTGGTCGCGCACTTTGATCGGCACGCACAGTCCGGAGCGTCGCGATCCGATTTCCGTCATTTCACTGAAAGCCTCGTCTTCCACCCATACGATGGCCTTTCCTTTTTCCACGGCGTTCTGTACCAGTTTCACCGTGAAGGGATTCATTTGAAGTTTGCTCGAGGACAGGGAGCCATCGGTGGTGTCGGAAAGATCGATCAGGTAGCATTCTTCGGCACGCAGCAATCGCAAGGCAGCGTCTTTAGCTCTTTCAAAAATCTGTTCTGGTGACAAGGCAGAGGCAATTTGGCGACCCGATTCGAGGACGCCGTCGAATCGGTCAGCGAGCGACAGGGTTGCCATGGCGGGGTTGTCTTCGCGGTAGTTGGCTGACAGAGCATTGAGTTCTGCGAGAATGTGTTCCGACTCCTTGCGAGCCGCGTCGGCATCCATGCCTTGGAGCATGCTTCCAATTTCCGTGACCGCCTGCAGGGACAACGCAAGCTCGTACTTCATTTGATGATGTCTGGCTTTGCTGATACTTCGTTCGAGCCAGACCTGCGCGCTGTTGTAATCCCCTTCCATGGCGGCGATCAACGCCAATTCTCGTTGGGCGCGCGGCAAATCGTTTTCGCACAATCTCGACCATCGGATGTGCTGTCGGGCTGCTCGTCTGGCTCGCTGCAATAATTGCTTCGCAGGTCGCGGCGCGTAGATCAGTTCGTTCTGCGCTTTCTCCCGCAGCGCCGTGGCGAGCCATGCGGTGGTCGGCATGGTGTAGGCATTGATGATTCCGGACTCGGTAGCGATCTTGGCCCCTTTCTCCAGATACTCGATCGCCGCATTGTATTCCTTGCGGTACAGGGCTGCGATTCCCGATGCGATGTGAATCTGGCAATGGCTTTGCACCCCGCGTTGGTTCCTCGACATTTCCTGAAGGATCAGTTCCTGGGGTGTCCCGGCGCGAGCTGCTCGGGCCCAAACGTCGAGGATAATCGTCGACGCATGCTCATCCCCCAATTTCAATCCAGACTCATGGCTCTCACGAGCCAACGCCAGGGCCGCTTTGATCTCGCCGAGGTGGTACAGGGATGCTGCGATCTGGTACTGGGATATATGGTAATACCAATAATCCCCGGTGCTTTTCAATAGCCGGGCCGATTCGCGGCCTTTCTCAATGCACTCCGAGTATCGAGATGCGTAGTACAGAACGCAACTGTAGTAACTGAGCGTTTGTCCTTGTCCCCAGACGTCTCTAAATTGCTTGCGCAGAGCGAGGGATTTCTCCGAGTACTTGATCGCGCGATCGAACATCGGAATCAGGCTCACAGCGGGAGCGTGTTCCGAGTATACATCGGCGAGTTCTGAACTCGGAAGGAAGCGTTCCGCCAAATTTAAACCGCGGAGATGACACCAGAGGCACTGCGGCTTAGTACGGCAAAACCAATACGAGTGGGCGAGGCGGCTGAAAAGAGTAATCGCTAACCTTTCTCGCTCGCTCGGTTCTCTCTTGATTCGATGGACGAAGATTTTAGGAAGGAATGTATGGAGGCATTGAATGAATGTCTCGTAAATCAAAAATGGAAAGACAAGCAATAAATTCGATGGCACAAACCAACCGAGTAACTTCAACGTCGCTTCGAGACCGATCGTTGCTTTTTCCATATCGCCGCGTTTAAACCACAGCGCGGACTGTTTGACTTGAACCTTCGCCTTCGTGAATTCATCCTCAGCGAGTTCAAGTGCGTCTTCGAGTGATTTTTCCGCTTCGGCATATTTGCCTCGGAACATCAGCGTGTCGCCCAGTCCCTCCGTAATGCGAAAGAGAACATCTCTATTGGCCGAATTTGCTCCACGCCTTGCAATGCGAAACTGTTCCTCCGCGATTTCTAGAGAGAACTGTTGCCGGGCTTGTTCAGCCGCAAGGAGCGCATACTTGGCTGCCTCGGCGGTCTGGTTCGCTTGATCGTAGTGATATGCGATAACCGAGATCTGGGTAGGATGCTCGCGCTCATGGTATTCGGCAGCCTTATGATGCAAATCCCGAAGCGATTCCTTCGACGCGCGTTGGATCAATGCTGCTCGGATTTGGTCATGAACGAACGTGAAATGGGCGCCGTCGGCACGCGCCCAAATCAGATTTCTATCCCGAGCCTGATCAAAACAGCGAATCGCAGTCGCTGTTTCGCATTTTGCCAACAATGTAACCGCGTCGAGATTGAATTCCTTGCCGAGAATAGCCCCAACCGTCAGCAGACGGATGGTCTCCTCGGGCAAGAGTTCAATACGGCGAGTCAGAATCTCTGCTGCCTTGCGAGAGGACTGGAGATCTTGGAGAGCCGATTCATCGATCAACCAGCCGTTGGGTTTCGGTACTAGGGCACTCGACTCCACGAGTCCTCGCAACACAGCGGAGGCCATGAAAGGACTTCCTCCCGAAAGCGTTTGCACGGCAGCAATTGCAGGTTCAGGAAGACTGCCCGCCATGGATGCAATGAGTTTCGCGATCTGCTTTTCCGTGAATTCCTTTAGCGCGATGTGACAAGAAGGTTGAAGCTTTCGCAGGAAGTGCTCCTCCCCCACTTCGTCGGAACGGAAAGTCGTCAGCAAACAAGTGTGCCGAACCGTCGTACGGGAAGGGTTGGACCATTTTCGGAGCAGTCGATAGGTCAGTTCGTCCGCCCATTGGCAGTCATCCAAAACGACCAGCACCGGGTGCGCGGCCGTTCCCAGACAATCCAGCAATTGAGAAAGGGCTTCGATGGTGCTGTTCTCTCGAAAATCCTCGGGAACCGACTTGCTTGTATCCTTGGAAACAAGGAATTCTGACAATTTCGGAAGGGCCATTACCAGTGGCACGCAAAGCTCGCCAAGCGATTCTTGGATTCGTTGTTTCAGCTCGGGTGTTTCCTCGCACGCTTGGATCAATCCATCGACGATACCGTCAAACATTTCGAACGGATGCTGGCCTACTTGGTCGGTTCCCTGCCCTCGCAAAACCCAGAATCCTTTCGCTCTCGCCACCTTGACCGCTTCCAGAATCAACCGACTCTTGCCGCTGCCAGATTTCCCTTCGACGAAAATCAAATCCCCTTTTCCCTCCAAAGTCTGCTTGATTTCGCTTTCGACCAACTGTATCTCATCGGCGCGCGCAACGAACGAGGACTCGGTAATGGTGTTACGCCGGTCGGATTCCCCCACAACCAATCGAATCTTCTCGCCGTGACGCAAGGAGGTCGCGATGGTCTGAAGATCATGGGCGACGGCAGATGCGGTTTGATAACGATCGGAAGGATCTTTTCGCAGCAACCGCTGCACAACCTCATTCAATTCTCGGGGGATCCTCGAATCGATCGAACGCAAATCGGGTACTTTGGCCGTCAAATGCTCGCGGAGCACGGCATTCGCGGTGCGCCCCGCAAACGGTATCTGGCCAACGAGGCATTCAAACAAAATGATTCCCGCCGAATACAGATCGGATGCGGGGCCGACGTCGCACTCCACGGCTCCGGCCTCCTCCGGAGACATGTAATGAACCATCTGGATCGCATCGGAATCGCTGAGGTGATCGGAATCGAATCGCAATACGGTTCCGAATCCCAATAACTGCACCATCGAGTCCTTCTTTTTCCTCAAGAAAATATTGGAGGGATGGAATTTCCCGTGCAGCAAACCTTGCGAATGCATGCCGTCGAGGATCGTGAAAAGGGAAATCATGCACTCCATGGTTTCCCATGTCGTCATCCGACCGGATGCGAGGCGATGATCCAACCGCTGCCCGTCGAACGCCTCCATGACCACGAAGATTCCATTTTGCTCCTGTCCGAAATCGAGAATCGGTGCCAATCCCGGGATCGTGATTTTGGATCGGATCTCAGCTTCATGCAGCAAACGCGCGCAAACACTACGCGTCAGAAGTTTGTCGTTGAACAATGCCACGATGGTTTCCGCATTGCGATTGGAATCCCGACAAACAAAGAAACTGCGTTCCGGCGAGTGAGACCACACATCGCCCGATGAAAAGCGGGCCCAACGACCCAAAGGACCTGAACTCGGGTTCTGGACGGAATTGGATGGATCCATAGCCTGGAAACTCTCGTCACGCAAAGTCGCAAACTCAGAAAATTAACTCCTAAACCTACGTCACAACTTGGATAACATTGGCCCATTCGCTTCTTCATTGGTATGGAAATTCGTAATCCACCAGGCCCTCAAAGGCGGAATAATCGATCCAAGCCAACTTCGAGGTCGGCGTTCTTTGAATTTACAGTGAAAAACCGTTGACATTCTGAGTCCGTTTTGAGACACAACGCATCGTGATCACGCCTGCTGCGAATTTTTCTATAATTTGGTTTTTTTGTCGGTGCGTCACCGACCGAAGGAGATTTGGCGATGTCTGACTCTACTCAAAATCCCGTTGCCTTAGACAGCAACGCGGATTCGTCGCAGTTCATGCGGGAACTGGATGTGTTCACACGGGATTTAGCATTGATCGACAAAGAGATCGAAGATTCGGGTTCGTCGAACATCGACGAATCACGCTACACTCGGCTCTCGGAAACCGTTCAAGCGTCGATCGAAGCATGTCGCGATTTTGAATCGCGACACCAAGCAAACAAGGAATTGCTCCAGCAGGCGCAGTCCGTTTTTCGTCGTGCCACAGATCCGTACTTCCTGAAAAGCTGGTTTGCGAATCGAGCACGGACGAAACCGACTGGTTTCCCTGGCGATTACGAGATGCTGTGCAAAATTTACGGAGACTCGAAACCAGGAATTGGAATTGGCATTTACCTGGATCGAATCTTTATGGATGTCCCACTCGCATGTGCTGTTCGTGGCCGACTCGAGATGGCGAGAAAATTTCTCACGCAGGAAATCGAAACGCGAAGAGGTTCCCACGAGCCGGTTCGCATCCTCGACATCGCCAGCGGGCCATGCCGCGAGTACATGAATTGGCCATCCCAATTGCCTGCTATCGACGTCGTCGCCATGGATAGTGATCCTCGAGCGATCGAGTACGTCAACACGACCGTCGCCACTCAAATGCCGAAACCGTCGCGGCTATCGAGCATCCAGTACAACGCTTTTCGAACGCGATCGCCCGAAGCGACGATCCAGAAATTCGGGAAATTTGACATCATCTACAGCGTCGGCTTATGCGATTACCTGACCGACGATGTGCTCGTCAAATTACTCTCGGCATGGCACGAAACCTTGTCCGACAACGGCGTCCTCTTCGTTGCCTTTAAAGACACCATTCGATACGACCAGACCATCTACCAGTGGCACTTGGACTGGTTCTTCTACCAAAGAACCGTCAAGGATGTCCTGACGCTGTACGAGCAGGCCGGTTTTGATCTCGGCAACATCGAAACGTGTCGCGATGAGACGGGAGTGATCACCGGCTACTTCACGCGGCGGGATCGGATGCCTAACTTGCGTATCGATTCCGCGGAATCTGGCATTCGCAAGCCGACCCTTCGGCTTTTTGGGGATCGTTCCGGATTCCATCCGTCGGTTATGACCTCGGGAGGTACAGCCAGGAACTGATCATCGTCCAGTCGATTTTTGCCCTTCTCGACACTTCGTGGTCGAGCGAGGGATGTTGCGAGTGAATCATTCTAAGGCTCAACAGTGTCTTACGACTGCAGGACCTCTTCCAACACCACCAGCAAAGCATCGATCTCTCCCTCGGTGCCCACGCTGATGCGCAGTCCATCCCCCCAAGGGGAATAGTTCATGTAGCGAACCAGGATGCCGCGCGATTTGAGGGCTGCATAGATCGGTTCCACTGGCCGATCGTTCCGCGTGCACCAAAGGAAATTCGCGTGCGACGGGGTGACAGAAAATCCCATGGCTCGCAACGCGTCTTCCATCCGGCCGCGCGTCTGATTCATCCGGGCGACATTGGCCCTCAGCCAGGATTGATCCGAAATCGCTGCCGTCGCGCCCGCAATCGAGATCGCATCGGTGTTGTAGGAATCCTTGACCTTGCGCAAAACCTCGATGATCGATGGATGCGCGACCAAATATCCGAAACGCAAACCCGCCAGTGCATACGATTTGCTAAAGGTCCGGGTGACGAGGA
Source organism: Planctomycetota bacterium (assembly GCA_046306195.1). Lineage (GTDB taxonomy): Bacteria > Planctomycetota > Planctomycetia > Pirellulales > Pirellulaceae > JBKCUI01. The sequence continues at coordinate 60,954 of JBKDXO010000187.1, forward strand.
TCCGCGGATCCCGCGCAATCAGATCGATGCAATTCTGCGGCGCAAAGTCGACGTACGCTTCGTCGACGACGATGGGACAATCTAGGTCGCGTGCCAATCTGAGGAGCGTGTCCGGAGGGATCAGCGTGCCGCTGGGGCTGTTGGGGTTCGGAATGAAGACGAGTTTGAGTTTCGGATCGGGGCGAAAAAATTCCTCGGTCAACTGAAAATTTCGGTCAAACGCAACCTCTTCATGCGATGCACCTCGCAGGGCGACGAGTGTTCGATAGAGGATGTAGCTCGGAAACGGGAACCGGACTCGATCTCCTGGCGCGACGAAGGCACGGGTGACGATCGTGAGAATATCATCGCTCCCGTTGCCGCAGAGAATCTGGTCGGGGGATACCTCGAGAACATCGGCGGCCGCACGGCGGAACGACGTCCCGAGCGGGTCCGGGTAACGCTCGAGTCGTTCACTCGCAGCGAGAATGGCATCCTTGACACGCGGGTTCGGCGGGTACGGGCTTTCGTTGGTGTTGAGTTTGATGACCTTGGCCGCGCCGGGTTGCTCCCCGGGTTTGTACGGGGCCATGCCGACGATTTCAGGACGAAAGTATTTGTGCAAATCCATGATGATGTTATGACCGCTCAGCGATTTTCTTCAAGCATAATTCCTGAACGACGCGAGGATCTGCGTTTCGGTTTCGCTTCTTGGCTTGGCCGACCAATGCAGCGACGGCTTTTGTATTCCCCCCTTTGACTTTCTCGATCACGTCGGGGTTTTCGGCCAAGAGCGCATCGCACAGGGCATCCATTTCGGAGTCGTCGACGCGAACGATTCCCAGCGCGTCGATGGCCTGAGGAACGGTCCAGTTGGGATGTTCGAGAAGGAGGGCAAGAGCCTGTTTGGCCTGGCTGGTATCGATCTGCCCCGCCTCGATCGCACTCAGCAAGGCAGCCAAGGTCGGAGGGCGGATCGGATAGGCATCGATCTCTTTTTCGTGGTCATTGAGGTAGCGCAGGACATCCTGCAGCATCCAAGCCGCTCCGCGTTTGGTGGTCGCGCCATGAGCGACCAGCTGCAGAAAATACTCGACCATCTGCCGCCCTTGCTGCACCAATACCTCCGCGTCGGCGTCCCGCACCTGGTGGGTTTCCACGAGCTGCACTCGATAATGCTCCGGAGTGCAGGCGGCCTCATGAACGGCGCGGTCGCGCTGCTCTGGGCTGAGGACGACAGGCACCAAGTCGGGGCACGGGAAATACCGATAATCGGAAACCTCCTCCTTTTCTCGCTGCAGTTCGGTTTGGCCGAGAAGATCGTTCCAACCGCGCGTCTGCTTGGGGACCTGGCCCTTGGTGAAACCCGTTCGCAAGTACTCGCTGATCTGACGGTCGACTTCGAAGTCGATGGCCCGCTCGACCGCGCGGAAGCTGTTGAGGTTCTTGATCTCGACGATCGGCGTCGCAACGGTGGTCCCATCGCGCTCGACATGCAGGTTGACATTGGCATCCGCACGCAACGATCCTTCCTGCATGTTGCCATCGGAAATTCCAAGATAAACCATGATCAGCCGCAGTTCGGTCATGTAATCTCGCGCCTCGACGGCGCTGGACAGATCGGGTTCCGAGACGATCTCCAACAGCGGAGTTCCGGCTCGGTTGAGATCGATCCGGGAATCGGCTCGCCCTGCCCGTTCGTCATGCATGCTCTTGCCCGCATCTTCCTCGAGATGAGCCCTCAGGATTCGGATCCGTTTCTTCATGTGCTGACTGATCGCCGCATCGCTCCCCTCGACCGTGACCGGAATATCGAGATAGCCGTTGGAGCAGATCGGCAAATCGTACTGACTGGTTTGGTACCCTTTGGGCAGATCTGGATAGAAGTAATTTTTGCGATCCCATTTCGTGAACGGCGCGATCTCGCAATGCAACGCTGCCCCCGCCCTCGCGGCCAGCAGGATGGCGCTTTCGTTGAGCACCGGCAACGCTCCCGGCAATCCGAGGCATACCGGGCAAACCTGCGTGTTCGGGGGATTGCCAAAGGCGGTGCTGCATCGGCAGAAGAGCTTGGTCTCGGTCGCCAATTGGACATGGACCTCGAGACCGATGACCACGCGATACTCCAGGGGTGCTTCGGTCATGCCTGCACTCCGTACGGGGCGGGAATCGAAGGTTCGTATCCGATGGAGGTGTGATACCGATGGCCTGCCGCGAGCAACATGCCTTCCTGAAGCGCGGGGGCCTGCAATTGCATGCCGATCGGAAGCCCATCCCGCGTGCAACCCAGCGGGATCGACAAGGCGGGGATCCCTGCGAGGTTGGCGCCGACGGTAAACAGATCCTCCAGGTACAGTTGCACCGGATCATTCAACTTTTCGCCCAATCGAAAAGCCGGGTTCGGCGTCGTGGGGCCGATGAGCAGATCGACTTGTTCAAAGGCAGCGTCGTAGTCGTTTCGAATCATGCGACGCACTTTCAGCGCTTTGAGATAATACGCATCGTAGTACCCGGCGCTCAGGGCATAGGTACCAAGCAAGATGCGGCGTCGGACCTCGGGACCAAAGCCTTCCGAGCGGGTCGCTTCGTACATGGCGTCCAATGTCGCGACCTTGGCTCCGCTTCGCGATGCCGCTGCGCGAAATCCATAGTGCGCTCCATCGTAGCGAGCCAGATTGCTGCTGGCCTCGCACGGCGCGATGATGTAGTAGGCCGGGATGCAGTACTTGGAATGCGGCAGTGAGATATCGACGATCTTGGCCCCGGCGGAGCGAAAGACTTCGATGGCCGACTCGATCCCTTGACGAATTTCGGGGTGCAAGCCCTCGCTGTCGAGATGCTCGCGGATCCGTCCGATGCGAAGCGGTTGGCGCGAATCGGTCATCGCCGCAGCGTAATCCGGAACGTTCGCCACGAGCGAAGTTGAGTCGCGCGCATCGTGGCCAGCAATGGCCTGCAGGAGGATTGCGGCATCTTGAAGATCATGCGCGAACACACCCGCCACGTCGAGACTGCTCCCATAAGCGATCAAACCATAACGGCTGACCCGTCCGTACGTCGGCTTCAAACCGCACACTCCGCAGAAGGCGGCGGGCTGGCGAATCGATCCGCCGGTATCGGTTCCGATAGCTGCCGATGCGAACCCTGCAGCCACCGCCGCGGCCGATCCGCCGCTGCTGCCACCACAGGTTCGCTCGTTGTCCCAGGGATTGCGGCTCGGGCCAAAGATGCTGGTCTCGGTCGAGCCCCCCATCGCGAATTCATCGAGATTCGTCTTGCCGATGAGGATGGCTCCCGACTGCTGCAGTTGGCTCACCACGTGGGCATCGAATGGCGACACGTAATGTTCCAGCATGCGAGAGCCGCAGGTAGTCGGCGACGAGCGAGTGCAAAGGATATCCTTGAGGCCGATCGGTATCCCGCACAGCGGCGGGACGGACTCACCGCGGGCTCGCAGGGCATCGCATCGATCCGCCGCCTCGAGGGCCGCATCCCGATCGACGGAAATCATGGCCCGAATCGGCTCGTTCCAGCGATCGATTCGCTGCAAAAAGAATTCGACGAGTTCACGGCTGCGGATCGAGCCGGAATCGAGGAGCCGGCGAGCGCCGTGGACGGTAAAACGTGGATCCAACATGGGCAACAGGATAGGCCAAGCCCGATCGATCGGAAAGCCCAGAAACCCCCGCCTAGAACAGCTCTCGTATTTCGCGGAATCCAAAGTCCACGAGCGGGAAGGGGCGACCGGCAGGCCCGGGCAAGTGGGATTCCAGGTTCAATCCCATGGCATGAAAGATGGTAGCGATGATCTCGGGAGGCTCGGTCGGTCGATCGGCCGGTACTGCGCCGATCGGATCGCTCGCTCCGACAACTCGACCACCCTGCACACCTCCCCCTGCAAAGTAAACCGTAAAACATCCTGGCCAATGGTCGCGTCCACCCGCCGGATTGACTTTCGGCGTTCGTCCAAACTCGGCGACATTGCACACGAGTGTATCGTCGAGCATGCCGCGCTGCACGAGATCCTCGATCAGGGCCGAGTAGCCTTGATCGTACATCGGTGCCACGATGTTCTTCATCCCTTCGATCGAGGTGAAGGGTTTGCTGCCGTGGATATCCCAAGTGATCTCATCGAACACGGTCAGGAAGGTATTGATCGTGACGAACCGAACGCCCGCCTCGACCAAGCGTCTGGCCAACAAGCAGCATTGCCCGAATCGATTCATGCCGTAACGTTCGCGAACCTGTGCGGGTTCGGCGTTGAGATCGAAGGCTGCTCTGGCTTGCGGACTGGTCATCAAGCGGTAGGCTGCCTGGAAGTTGTCGTCCATCATCTTCGCGGACTCGCTGGCCTCGAAGGTGTCGATGGTCGACTCGATGATATCGCGCATCCGGCGTCGACGCTCGATGCGGGCTGCTCCGATCGAGTCGGGAGGAAGCAAGTCTGGGACTTTGAAGTCGGCTTGCGAGGGATCGGCCATGAGAGCGAAGGGATCGTGGGCCTTGCCGAGGAACCCACCCGCTTGACCGTTGGGGAGATTGCCTCCGCCTCGCCCCATCGTTTCCGGGAGAACTACATGGGGAGGGAGGTCGGATCGTCTGCCGAGGAGATAGGCAATGGCGCTGCCGACATGGGGCGTGTTGACCCCACCTTGAAATTGGCGACCGGTTTGCATGATCTGCCAGCCGGCATCATGCACCGCAGCCCCGCGATGAAAACAGGAGCGTACCAACGAGAATCGATCTGCGATTTTGGCATGCTTCGGGAAGATCTCGGAGATCTGGATGCCGGGGGCATTGGTGGGAATCGGTTTGAACGGGCCCCGGACCTCCGCGGGGGCATCGGGTTTCATGTCGAACGTGTCGAGATGACTGGGAGCGCCGAGATTGAAAATCATGATGGCGGAACGCTTGGATTTGGAGGGATCCACCGCTCCGGCTTCGCTTGCGGCGAGATACTGAGGCAATCCGAGCCCGATCGCGCCCAAGGTTCCGACCTGCAGAAAATCGCGACGCGTGACACCGTTGCAGGTCTGCGTCGATCCGTTGCCTATCAAGGTCAACATGGAAACGTTCCTCGCGTGGTCGCTCGAAAGATACTCACTTCAAAAATCTTCTCGATTATAGCTTAACGAGTATAGCTTAACGAGACTTGGATTGTTGTTCGACGATGCGATAGAGGTCGAGATCTTCTCTCCCGCCGATCAATGCAAAAACGCGACGGATTTCTTCGAAGGCTTCCGGCAGTCCTGCTCCGGCCCCCTCCTCAATGGTCGCAGCCCGCAGCGCGTAATACCCGGGTTCGGCCGTGACGAACCGGGGGGCGTTCGCATCGATGCGCAACTCCGATCCGACCCAACCATCGGCATGGGCATGCAGTTCTGGGCCGATCGACCGATAGCGATACCCAGTACGCCGCATGGCGACATCGGTCTCGAGTTCGACGGTCGAGTCATCCTCTTTCAAGAGATTCCAGCGGAAGCTTCCATCCTCCTGCTTCGTGATGGATTCCACTCCGAGGGTCTCGATGCAAAGAATGTTGCGGTTCGAGGAGGATTCGATTTTGGATCGCAAGGCCGCGACCCGATCCGACTGGCTGTGGTCGCTCGGCCGCACCATCCACACCAGACGCGCATCGCGGTTCTGGGCGAAATGGACCAGCCAATCCGCCACGCATTGGCAAGCCAGGGCATGCTCGCCGATCAGACCGAGGCGTTTGCCTTCGAGGTGTTTGGTTTCGTACTTGCGATCGCTCGGCGCATGCAGAAGAAAGTCCTTTTCCAGATCGCGTTCTCCGATCGCGAGTCCCCCACCCGGCCCCATTCCGATCGGTTCGATCGCATGGCCGCGGCAGTCGAGGAGGCAATCGCCTCGCGCGGTCCAAGGTCCGCGATGTTGCCCTTGAACGACAACCCGGAATTCGTCGTTGCATCGTTCCTGGGGGTGGATCGGATCGCGCCGATGCGTTCGCCGTCTCGAGACATCGATGACCGGGCTCAAGAAATGAATGTCGTCGAACAGCAGATCCGTCTTTGCCAGGGGAAGCAAGTACTCTTCTGCATACTCGCGCCCTGTGAAAATACGATCGGGATCGGGCCGTTTGTACTCAGGGTTTTGGGCTGCGATGGCGGCATGTCCCAGCGAGGTCGTCACCTGCGACACCGGCAGGGCGAGCGGTCGATCGTGCCAGTCGAGCATGCGGTGCGCAACTCGTCGGCTTTCGAAGATCGAGACAAAGTAGCCCAGGAATCGCGCGTAGAGGGCCGCTTCGATGCCAACCGGTCCGCCACCGACGACGAGGAGAGTGGCTGGCGACTCCATCTCCGGATCCCAAGGCAATGCGAGCGTCATGGCAGCACGATACCGCCGAGAGAGTACTCCACCGTTTGCTGCGTAATCGACTGCGGTGCAATGAAAACAAATTCGTAGTCGGCGAGATCGTCTTCGACTTCGAATAAAAATGACACGCCCACATCGTCGTCGGTGACGCGCGTGGTCGACCAACCGGCATGTTCGATCCGATTTCCCTCGCTATCCTCGATGTAGGCTTCGATGAGCGATGTCCAGCCTTGCATGGAGTCGATCGATTGGTCGCCGCGCAAGGCGATTCCGACGAGAATTTCATAGACATCCCGATTCTTGCGAGACCGTTCGAGAGTGACCTCGAGGTCCCCCATGGACTGCACCTTGTTGCGAGCGGTTCCGAGTTCGGTAAATCGGATCGCTACCGGCTTTCCCGGGATGGCGCACAGGAATCGCCCTTTCCATTCGACAATTTCCTTGGCCGATCGGGTAGGACGATCGAACTCGAGCAGGGAAACCAATTGGGAACCGCTGGGGGTGAAGTCGGTTCCTTGATTGGGTTTGGGTCGCAAGATTTCGCCATTGTTGCATTTCAATTCCAATCCATCCAATTCGTACCGAACGAAGACGGGGTTGAGGCGTGGCTCCCAGGAGAGCAACAATTCGATGCTCGTCGAGTTGGCCTCCGGCTCGTAGAGTCGCTGAGTCTTGGTCATGGCGATCGGTTCGATCCGAAAACTGCCGGAGTAATTCGCCATCACCAATCGCTGCGGAAAGGTTTCTTGGCGAGGGATCAGTCGCAAGTCGTCGCCATCATTGGGAGGAATGGCCAGATCCAACTGGTCGAGAATCTCATCGAGCGCTTCCCAGTACAATGCATCGTCCAGTTCGACCGTGATGCTCGCATCGAGGCCTGGGACTTCTTTCAGCGACAAACGGTTTCCCGTCTGGTCGGCGATCGCATTCAACGCATCCATGCCCGACATGGTTCCGGTCAAGTTGACCCGCCCGGGCTTGTTTAGGAGTTCCTTGTCGGTCGCCAGCAGCGCGCTGCGGACACGGTTGAGTCGCATGCGATATTCGTCGGAGTCGTCGTCGGCAATCGCGGGCAAGTATGGGAGCGCCGCGGAGCCGAGGTTCATCAAGGTCTTCTCGGCTTGCTCGCGTTGCGTCTCGCGATCGGCATCGAGCATCGCCGCAAGCTTGCCCACCCAATCCCGCATGATTTCTTTGCGGTAGTTTTGCGACAGGGCTTCTTCCGACGTGTTCGATTTTCGCCATCGTCTCTTTTTTCCTTCGCCGGGAGCATCTGCTCCTCCGAGCAAGCCCATGCCGCGCAGGGTTTTGCGGGACATCTCGAGTTGCTCTCGCTCGTCGGGATTCTCTGGAAGGTAGACCGTGATGGCATCGATCCAATCGGTGCGAGTTTCCACATATCCCATTTCGAGCAGGTGAGCATCGAAGTCCGGCATGTGCGCGGCACCATAGACGATGGCTACGCTTTTGATGTTCGGCTCCCTTGCGATGATTGCGGACAAATCATCGAGGGTCACTCGGTTGCGGTCTTCGATGATGACTTTGGCAAAGACATCGTTGCTCGAATCCAACTTCTGGATCGGAGACTCGGCGAGCGATTCCAAGAAGTAGAGTTTTCCGGCGTTCTTCAGTCCGGGCATCCCTTGGGACATCGTCGACATGGTTTCCAGCAACCGGAGGGGCATCCATGCGTCTGCAGTTTTTCTCTCTTCGTTCGGCAGGCCGGACGCTGCCATCCGTTCGCTCACCTGGTCGGACGATAAATCGCTGCTCCGCCAGTTAGGTTGATCGTTGCGTTCGACATCTCCTTGGAATGCCAATCCCAGAGCGTGGGCCATACGAGGCATGTCGGTCGGGGCATTCATCGGTGAAAGGGATTGTTGGTTGGAGAGAACGAGGTCCGCGGCGTCTCCATCTCCTCCCCGAGCGTTGTCGCTGCCCCAGGACGCAATTTGAAGGAACGGCGTGGGCTTGCTGGATGAGTCGCTCGCGACCGGCGGGTCCGACTCCTTGGGCTGGACCAGGGAGAAGTGCCAATCGTTTCCCCATCCATCGGTTGCCAATCGATCGCCGAATGTGGGGAAGCCGACATCCGATTCCCGCAGCTCTTGAAAGTTCTTGGGTAACTTGCCTCGACGGATCTCGAAGACCTTGGCGAGGGTCGCCACGGTTTGCAGTCGCGCCAAGGTCGTGCGGAGTTTCCATTCCGCGGACTCGGGGTCCTGCAACGAGTACTCCGGACGGCCGGCTCCGGAAGGCAGAACCAATTCAAAAAGGACAACGTCGACGGGGCGCAGCAGTTCTTGATGTTTTTCGTAAAACGGTCGATCGGCGATATGCACCATGCTGTGGGTAAACACCACGGGGCCGGGAGTTCCCTGACGTTCGAACCGCCGGACGGGCAACTGCAGGACGATCTTGCCTGTTTCTCGATCCTCGATGAAGCGTTCGTAGAGTTTGGGGCTCGCGTCCTCTTTCTCCTGTTCCGGTGCTGGCTGGGCGGGTGCGAGCGAGGGAACAAGCAGCAGCGCTGCGGAAAATGCAATCCGCAAAAATCGTTGGAGGCTGTGGCGCCGCGAAGGTTGCTGGCTGGAGAACATGTTCAGCTCCATGGAATTAGGTACCCGGCGTCAAATGACCGGGTCCCTCGCACATTCAGAAAAAATCGGTGGCCTCCTAGCAAGGTGCTACGAATGCAAGGCGTCTTCGCGATCACGAAGTTTTTTGCGCCTGCATACGGAGCAAGAGCCTGCCTGGACTCCCCATGATATTGTAGCCCGAGTCGACGTGAAGGATTTCTCCAGTAATGCCGTTGCTGTAGTCGCTCAGGAGATACGCCCCGCTCCGGCCGACTTCTTCGTGAGTTACGCATCGTCCCATCGGAGCGACGTAGTCATAGTACTCTTGCATTTCTCCAACCCCAGCAGCGACCCCGGCAAGGGTCTTGAGGGGACCGGCGCTGACGGCGTTGACGCGGATGCCCCGCTCGCCCATGTCGAAGGCCAGGTAGCGGACAGTGGCATCGAGAGCTGCCTTGCAGACCCCCATGACATTGTAGCCTGGGACGCATTTTTCTCCGCCGAAGTAAGTCATGGTCAAGACCGAAGCGTTGTCCTTCAGGATTCCGCGCGCGGCGTTGGTGACAGCGATCAAGCTGTAGACGCTGACATCCATCGCCAGTTTGAAGCCCGCGCGGCTGGTCTCGACCGTGGAGCGCGACAGGTCATCGCGATCCGCGAAGGCGATCGAGTGGAGCAGAAAATCGAGCTGGCCGAGTTCCTTGCCAGCCAATTCCATAAACGCGTTGACTTGCGCGTCGTCCTGCACATCGAGCGGGTGGAGGAATGCGGTTTGGCTCGAATAGCTTTCGATGCACTTTGAGACGCGCATCCGGTTCTTTTTCTTTTCGTCGTCCGCGCGATCGGGGAGGTGCGAGAAGCCGCAGATGCCACCTTGGTCCATGATTTCCCGGGCGATCGCCCAAGCGATGGAGCGATCGTTCGCAACGCCGAGGATCAAACCTTTCTTGCCTTCAAACAACTTCATTCCACTTCTTCCTTTTCGAGCAAAAGATGACATTCAAGCGTATTGACGGTTCACGGACGATCAGCAGGAGTCGCAGCCTGGTTCCTCACCGGTTTGGCTCGCCGCGAGGCATCGCTGGTCGACCTCCGCTTGGGTCGGAAAGTAGCGATCGACAACTTCGTAGAATTCGGACTGTGTCTCCACGCGCGAAATGTGCGCGCGAAAGTGGCGAGCTCCCGGTTTGTTCTGTGCGTAGCAGCAGGCGAATTTGCGCATCAGCATCGTGCCGCGTTGGATTCCGAATCGCTCCACCACCAAATTGTAGTGGTGCAGCATGATTTGACGCTGCTCGTCGATGCTCGGATCGGGAGGGATGGGTCGGCCCTCGAGAGCTGCAGCCGCTTGGGCAAAGAGCCATGGTTTGCCCAGGGCTGCGCGAGCGATCATGACTCCGTCGACGTGGTAGTGTTGGTAAGCGTGCCGCACCTGTTCCGGTGTTTGCAGGTCGCCGTTTCCAATGATCGGCATGCGCTGCAAATGCTGCTTGATTTCCGAGATCCGGTCCCAGTCGGCTGAGCCTTTAAAAAAATCCTCGGCGGTGCGGCCGTGAACCGTGAGGGCGGCGGCACCGGCTCTCTCGACCGTCTGGGCAACTTGGATGTAATTCATCGTGTTGCGGGTACAGCCCAAACGCATCTTGGCGGTGACCGGCGTGGGGGCACAGACCTCGACGAGCCGGGAGATGATCGCGTACATTCGATCCGGATCTCGCAGCAGGTAGGAACCGCTGTGCGCCTTTTCGGTGACTTGCTTGACCGGGCATCCGAAGTTGATATCGACCACGCTGACGCGGTATTCCTCGACCAGCCTGCGGCCGACTTTGGCCATCGTTTCCGGATCGTTGTCCCAGATTTGGACGGCCAGCGGACGAGGTTCCTCGCGCACTCCCCAGAGCCGGTCCGGGTGCTCGCAATCGTGCTCGTCGAGCCAAACAAAACCGCGGGCGTTGACCATCTCTGTGGCTTGTAGCCCGGAACCGCCAAACTCGCGAACGATCTGTCGAAAGGCAAAGTTGGTGTAGCCAGCCATCGGGGCCTGCAAAATCGGCGGATAGACCTGCATGGACCCGATTGGGATTGGGAGCGGGACGCGCTGGGGCGAGGCCTCCGAGGCGGTGCCAGGGAGGGGGCTAAAGTCATCGGAAAATGAGCCGTCTGCCGAATCCATGCGTATTACTGTAATCCTTTCTTGGCTGTCCGCCGAGTCCAACCTCGTTCTCCTCTTCCTCAAAGCATGGGCCAAGCAAAATCCCCACCCCCTTGCGCCCTGTTCGTGGCCGCCTTCAGTTCGGATGCTTCCCTGTTGGATTTGATTTGGAAAAGACTCCAGGAGGCTTGGGGCCCGATCGCGGATCTCAGCCCGGCTTTCGATTTCGTCGAATCCGGCGACTATCATGCCACCATGGGAGTGGGGCTCAAGAAACAGCTAGCTCTGTTCCGGGATCGGCTCGACCCGGCCGATTTGGCCGATCGGAAGTTGCACTGCAACGACTTGGAGGAGGAGTTTGCGGCTTTGTCGGAGACCAAGCGTCCCGTGAATATCGATCCCGGGTATGTTAGTCTGACAAAATTGGTCTTGGCCTCGACCAAGAACCGGGAGCATCGGATCTATCTTCGCGACGGGGTTTATGCGGAAGTGACATTGGCGTTTCGGGACCAGGAGTGGCAAGCGATGCCTTGGACCTATGCCGATTATCGGCGAGAGGATGTCCGATCGTTCCTCAAGTCAGCTCGACGCCGCTTCTCGCAATCGCTCCCTTCCACGCCGGCCGGACCGCAACCGGGCCTTGAGGAATTGGCATGAATGTCGCCGTGATCGCGGTCATCCTGGTCACCGTTCTCCCTGCCTTTCTGGTTTCGGTCTTCGCGGTAGGTTGGGTGGCTCGCCATGCGCAGCGTCTCGGTCTGCTGGATCGCCCCAACGCCCGCAAAGTTCACGCAACGCCGATTCCGCTTGGAGGAGGGCTTGGTATTTGGGCCGGACTGGTTGCAGTTTTCGCGGTTGGTACGTTGGCAACCTGGATGTTGTCCTCCAACCCGGTTTGGATGCGATGGTTGCTCCCCGAGAACATTTCGATGTTCGTTCCTGGGTTGGTGTCGCGGATCGGATCGATCTGGCTCTTGATTGCCGGTGGATCGATCTTGATGGTTTTAGGATTGCTGGATGACCGATTCGGCTTGGACTGGAAACTGAGACTCTTGGTCGAGTTTGGTGTGGCGAGCGCAGTGGTCTATGGACAGCATCTGCAATTGACGGCTTACATCAACGCGCCGTGGCTCACGTCGGGCCTGAGCGTGTTCTGGATCGTGATGCTGATCAATGCATTCAACATGCTCGACAATATGGACGCGCTCAGCGGAGGTGTCGCATCGATCATCTGCGCGATGCTCTCGGTGATGCTTCTGAGCACGCCGGAATCCACGGTGGGTCAACCGCAGTTATTCGTAGCCGCGATGATGTTGACGCTGCTGGGTGGATTGCTCGGATTCCTCAAGCACAATTGGCCGCCTGCGAAAATCTTCATGGGGGACGCTGGGAGTTATCTGGTTGGCTACTGGATTGCGGTCGGGACACTGCTGTCGACTTATCCTGGAGCCAAGGGTGCGACACCGCATGCAGTCCTGGCTCCTCTCTGCCTGCTGGCGATTCCTTTGTATGACATGGCGAGCGTGATCTGGATCCGGCTTCGCGAAGGTCGAAGTCCGTTCCAAGCGGACAAAAAGCATTTCTCGCACCGTCTGGTCGAGTTGGGGATGAGCAAGGTGCAAGCGGTGGCGACGATCTACTTGGCGACCTTGACCTGTTCCTTGGGTGCATTGATCTTGCCACGTACCGACTTGATCGGGGCTGGGATTGTGCTGGCGATCGTATTCGCGATGTTGGTCTTGATCGCGGTTTTGGAAAGTCTCACTGCAGGAACGGATCGATGACACATCCAACGCGCTCCGCGTTGTCGCTCCCCGAGTTGCCTTGGTTGGCAGCAGCGGCGCTGGCTCCAGCGATTCTCCTCCTTCAGCATTGGGAGCCTTGTGATTCGACAGCTTCGATCGCTTCAGGGGATTCGATTCTCTCAATCGGATTGTGCTTGGTGGTAGGAGTGTTTGTGGCAGCGGGAGTCGCACTCGAACCTATGTTCCAGCCGACCGCGAGGAAAATGACATCGACGGCAACGCAGTCGCGCTGGCACCGAAACGCCCTAGCAATCGCATGCGCGTTGGCGGTCGCATGGCTGGCGTTGGCAACGTTCGCTGTCTCGGGACGAGGCAATTTGAGATTCGCCGTGAACGGTTTTTGGCAATGGACCTCGATGTTGGTTTGGGGGACGAGCATCGGCTTGCTCGCGACTCGACCAGGTTTCTCGCGCCTGGGGATCACCGTCATGATGGCTCTTGGAATCGGCATGCTGGTCTACGGTTTTTGGGAATACGGCGTGATCCAACCAGAACTGCGCCACGAACTCGAACGGGACCCCGCTGGCTTATTTCAACGTCAAGGGGTTTCGTTGGAATCTTCAGCGGGTTTGATCCTCGCAGATCGCATTCGCAGCACGGAGATGAAAGGGGTCTATGCCCTGGCGAATTCGTTGGGTGGGTTTCTCGCTGGTTATTGGGTGCTGGTGCTCGGCACATGGTCCGCTCGACGATCGCGAGCATGGCTTGTCGTCAATGGCGCTCTCCTCGCCGCGATCGCTTTCGGTCTGCTGCTAACCAAGAGTCGTACCGCGTGGGTCGCAGCGGGAGCGGGGACGATTCTCTTAGGATTGTTTTCCGCAATGACGCATGGACATGTTCGAGGCCGCACGCTTGGATTCGGAGCTTTGGCCGCCATCGCGCTTTCCGGAATCGGTCTTCTCGTCGTCTATCAATTCGATCCCTTGATCCTTCAAGAGGCTGGAAAATCCCTCGCGTATCGTTTCGACTATTGGCGCGGAGCTGCTAGTCTGATTGCCCAAGAGCCATGGACTGGTTTCGGTGTCGGAAATTTCCAAGCCAGCTATGTGCACGTCAAGCTGCCCAGCGCAGCGGAATCCCCAGCAGACCCCCACAACTTCCTGCTGGAGACTGCTCATGCAGGCGGTATCCCATGCCTGCTCCTGGTGTCTATCGCGATCGGTCTCGCACTGGGGATTGCCATCCTGCAGCCGAGGGATTCCACTCCGGAAGCAGTTCATTCAGAAGTCGATCGCCCAATCGCTCTCGCATTTTGGTCGGGCGCTGCGATCAGTTCAGTCAGCCTCGTGGTTTGGATTTTTATCGTCGATTCGGGGGATCGGTTGGTGGGTTCGATCCTGGCGATGGTGGCCTCCGGCTTGGTGGCAGTGGCAGGGACTTGGTGGTCGGCAGCGAAAACTTCGGTGCAGTCGCTTGTTCAGAAAGGCTCCGCGCTGTGGATTGCCTTCGCCGTCATGCTGATACACTTCCTCGCGTCCGGAGGATGGCTTCTCCCCGGGACTATGAGCATGGGTATTTCGGTTCTCGGATTGTGCCTCGGTGGACTGCTTGCAGCGGCGAGGGAACGGAAGGAAACGAGCCAATCCGAAATACCCCAACGCGGAGTGGGGCGACTGGGATGGATCGGCGCGGCGGCCATGTTATTGGTTGCCTGGTACGCGACGATGGCGGTCCCTATTTCGAGGGGATTGGATCGCGATGGCACGATCCTGGGGGGAGAGGTCCGCGAGCCATCGCCCCGACAGGTCTGGAGCCTCACCGAAGCCGATCCGTGGGATCCGGAGCTTGTTCGTAAAGGAATCGACTGGGCGGTCGGGCAACTGGCGCGTCCTATGGGCAAGGAGACGCGGCGGGAATGGGAAACGGTTTTGAGGGATCTGCAGAAGGAGTTTTTGGCACGAGATCCACAAAACTCGCTGGCTTGGGACGCATGCGGCCAGGCTTCTTTGCGGGTCGCGGCGACGGCAGGGGACTCGGAAGGGAGAAAACCCTGGCTTTCCGAAGCAGATCGCGCTTTCGAACGAGCATCCCAATTGGCGCCGTCATCGGCGCAAGGGCATCTCCAGGCGGCATTGGCGGCAAGCCTTGTTGGGGATCAGGATCGCGCGCTCGAACATTGCGTTCAATCGGAGAAAATCGACGCGGCAACGCCTCACCGAGACCGCAAAATCGAACTGGCGGTGTTGGTTTGGCCGGCTTCCCTGATTCCGCGCGACGCGGGACTAGGAACGGATGCGCGTCGCGGGCTGTCCCAGGACCAAATCAAGGCTGAACCAGTACTCCGGTATTTACGTATCCGCCTTAATCCTTGACCCCGACCTCCCACCCCCAAAAGATTTTTTCCAGGCGTTGGAAGTTTTTTAAAATGCGAACAGTATTGCTTGTTCTGGTTTGCCTAGGTGCTGGATTCGGGTTTGCGAAATACCGGCATTTCATCAGGCACAAAGCCGAGAAAAACGTCTTTGGGTTGCAAGATGCAGATATCTCTCAAGTATCGGACAGCGGATCCCTAAAGGCATTGATCAACAAGTCCCTTCAGAGGAAATCCGGACAGATCGATGTCGTTAACGGAGCGGAATACGATTTCGGAATCATGATGGCCGGCGCCACGCGTTCTCATGAATTCATTTTTAAGAACGTGGGGGACGCAGCGGCGAAAATTCGGTTCCTGAAAAGCACCTGCAAATGCACTGTCGGCAAGTTTGAGCAAGCCGTCCTGAAGCCAGGCGAGGAAACCAAAGTTGAACTCGAATGGAAAGCGATCGCCAATTTCAGTGAGTTCTCCCAGTCCGCGACAATCGGAACGGACTGCCCAGGCCAAGAAGAAATTCAATTGAAAATTTCTGGCCAGGTGGTTCAAGGATACGTCCTCGAGCCTCCGGGGCAGAATCTCGGAGAGGTTTTCACAAACGTCGAAAGGATCGCCACCGTAAAAATCTTCTCTCTCCGTGACGAACCGATGGATCTCGTCGGAGGCAAAGTGGAGGAGTCGACCATCGCCGATCTGGTACGCATTGAAATTGGAGAAGAGAGCCTAATTCAACCTGGGGAAATTCCAGAGAAGTCCGAGGCGAAGCGGGTCGTCGAAGCGAAAATCACCCTCCTTCCCGGCCTCCCAGCAGGTCCGATCAATACGAACATCAAGTTCCTGCGGAAGGATGGCGCCGACGGAACGGAAGAGTCGGACGTACCCGCATTCCCAATTACTGGTCGCGGCATCAACAACATGCGGGTCATCGCCGGAGATGACTACAACGAGTCGCGAAATGTGCTTAACCTGGGAACTGCGAAGGCATCCCAAGGATTGAAAAAGAAGTTGATGCTCGCTGTTCGCAAGGAGAACGCGGATGCGGAACCCAAGCTTCGAGTCGAATCGATCACTCCTTCGGAAATTTCAGTAACGATCGGGGAACCAAGTGGGACGGCGAGTCAGCGGATATTCCCGATCACCTTCGAAATTCCAGCCGGATCCAATCCGATCGAACGCGACGGAACCTTCAACAAAGATTTTGGAAAGATTGTCTTGGAAACGGATAGCGAAGTCGTCGCCAGGATTCCGATCTATCTGAAGTTCAAAGTGACGGAATAAACTCCGTTTTTTCATCGCAAGGGACTCCTAAGGACATACGGTTCATGCGGGATCAGACTCGCAAGCCTCTACCAACTACCCAACCACCGTCCCTGCGCACCCGAATGCTAGCAACCGCAATGGCGTGCGCGTTCGCATGGTCTGTTCCTGCCATGGTTGCTTCCGGTGACCCGCCTCGCAGATCCACTCCGCCCAAGTCCACACCTCCCGCAGAAAAAACGGGAGCCAGCGGCAGATTGACGGACCTGGATGTCGCCTCGCCTTCGTTGGATGCGTCGACACCCCCCCCCCAATCAGCCCCCGATCTCGGTCGCGACCGACGAGGAACGGAACCAAAAAATTGGCGCCGATTGGCAGCAACCTTGGCTGGTCCTCTACGTCACGGGAAACCAGGCGGGATACATGGAACCATGCGGTTGCACGGGTCTTGCGAACCAGAAAGGCGGGATCAATCGCAAGGATACGCTTCTGAGCCAACTGCGCGGACGGGGCTGGAATCTCATTCCCATCGATGCTGGCAACCAAGTCCGACGCGACGGCAGTCAATCCGAGATCAAGTTTCATTGGACGGCTCATGCATTCCGAGAAATGAACTACGCAGCGGTCGCGTTTGGAAAAGACGACCTTCAATTGGGCTTCGACTCGACCCTGGTCTCGATGCTGGACTCCGATGGTGGCAATCAATTGTTTGTCTCCGCCAATGTCAGTTTTGTCCCCGAATTCGATTTGACTCATAAAGTGGTCAGCACGACCGATGGCCGAGGTGCGCCTCGCAGGATCGGCATCACGAGTGTTCTGGGAGACACCTACGGAAAAGGAGTCACGAACCAGTTCATCCAGGTTGTTCCCGTGGAAAAGGGTCTCAGCAAAGTGATCGAGGCTCTCGACACGGCCAATTGCGACTTGAAGGTCCTCATTGCAAACGCGAGTTTGGATGAAACGAGAGAAATCGTAAAACGCTTTCCAGCCTTTGATGTTGTCATCACCTCCGGTGGCTACGGCGAACCGACCTATCGACCCGAGACCCTGCCGGGTATCAAAACCCAAATCGTGCAGGCGGGAGCGAAAGGCATGTATGCAGGCATCCTCGGATTCTTTCACGATGCGGCTCAGCCCGTCCGCTACCAGCGCATTGCCCTCAGCTCGCAGTTCGAGGACTCTCCTCGCATGATGGCCCTATTCAGCAAATACCAGGATGAGTTGAAAGCCAAGTCGGACGATTCGTTCCAGCTGTTGGGACTCAAGCCGCTGACCCATCCCACTCAGCGGGAATTCGTCGGCAGCGAGAAATGTGGAGACTGCCACACAACGGCATTCGACATCTGGAAGAACACTCCACACTTTCACGCAACCGACTCCATTGTTGAACCTCCAGAGCGCTCGATGGCCCGGCATTTCGACCCGGAGTGCATCTCGTGCCATGTGACGGGTTGGAATCCCCAAAAGGTTTATCCGTATCGCACGGGTTTCGCGTCTCTCGAGCTGTCGATGCACCTGACCGGCAACGGTTGCGAGAACTGCCATGGCCCCGGAGCCCAGCACGCAGCGGCAGAGTCGGGAGACATCGATAGCACCAAAGAGGAAATGGAGGCCTTTCGCGCTCAGATGAGGCTTACCCTAGATCGGGCCCAGGACAAGTGTTTGGAATGCCACGACATCGACAACAGTCCTGATTTTCACAAGGACGGGGCTTTCGAAAAGTATTGGGATAAAGTCAAACACTATGGCAAAGACTGACGTCTTAGGCCACCGCTCCGAATCCCTTCCCATCCACCGATAGAGCACTCTCGGATCCCTACGCCATGCTACGCTATTGGACTGCCGGTGAATCGCATGGGAAGACCCTGATCGCCCTCATCGATGGTTTCCCAGCAGGGCTACCCATCGAGGAAGGCTTTATCAATCGCGAGTTGAAGCTGCGTCAGGGCGGCTATGGTCGAGGCGGACGTCAAAAACTCGAGGAGGACTTGGTTGACATCCTCACCGGGACTTGGCAATCGATCACCCTGGGATCTCCGATTGCCCTTCAAGTGGTCAACAAGGACTACAAACTTGAGCGACTCAAGGAACTCGAGCGACCGCGGCCAGGCCATGCCGACCTCACCGGTGCTATCAAGTATCTCGGATCGATTCGCGGCGTGTTGGAGCGATCGAGCGCCCGGGAAACCGCGGTCCGCGTCGCCGCAGGTGCATTGGCTCGGTTGCTCCTCAAGCAATTCGGGATCGAAACGGTCGGGTATGTGGTGGAATTGGGGGACATGGCACTCGGGCACGGCGACACGCGCGGGAAATCGATCGACAAAGTCCGCGACTTGCGCGATGCCAGTTCCCTCTACAGCGTCCAGCCCGACCGTGACCGGGAGGCGGAATCCTACATCGATCGCATGGCAGACGAGGGAGACACGCTCGGCGGGATCGTCGAAGTGCGTGTCGATGGTCTGCCGTTCGGTCTCGGGACCCACGCTCAGTGGGATCGCAAACTAGACGGCCGCTTGGCCCAAGCTGTGATGGCGGTCCAAGCTATCAAAGGGGTCGAGATCGGCTTGGGGTTCGAGGCGGCCCGTCGCCGTGGGTCCGAAGTGCACGATCCCATTCATCACGATCCTGAGCAAGTCCATCTGCCGCATCTGGGCTACGTTCGCCCCAGCAACAATGCAGGCGGGCTCGAGGGTGGAATGACCAACGGCCAATCGCTGATTCTCAGGGCAGCCAAGAAACCGATCAGCACGTTGCGCAAGCCTCTCGACTCCATCCGAATGGAAGACAAACAGCCTCACCGCGCGAACTACGAACGAAGCGATGTGTGCGCGATCTCCGCTGCCGCCATCATCGTGGAGCATGTCGTCGCCTTTGAAGTGGCAGCAGCCCTGGTCGACAAATTTGGTGGGGACAGCCTTCTGGAGATGAAAGCCCGCTACGACTTGTTTCTCAAGATGGCTAGAGATCGGTAGAACGCACAGACCGGATCCAGTTCCCTTCGCAGGATGATTGGACTACGATGAATGTTCTCCAGGAGGCTTGCATCGGCGATGCAGATGAATCGCGTGAGCCTTCGGATCGCTGGCCCTGCCCATGAGAATCATCCCTGTAGCGTTCGCCCGAATTTCCTGGAATCGTCCGTGGCAACTGGCCTGGATGATGTCGTTGACCGCGCATGGATCCGCACTTGCGTTGCTGGTAACGTCGGTCGTGTTCGCTCCACTCCCTGAAGCGTCCCTGATCACCCACATCGAGATCGATGGCCGTTGGAGCGTTCCGGAAAATGAGGACCAACTTTGGTCGGAGGTCATGGTTTCCAGCCGCGAACAACCGCGGCTGCCGGACCCAGATGCCAGCATTGCGTCGTCGTTCGTGCAACGTCGGATCGCCCAAAGCATCGATGGGGGGAACCGTCGCTCTGTCGCAGAGAATGAGCAGATGCTGGGGCGTCTCAGCCAGCAATTGACGGAATCCAGCAGTCAGGAAAACGTCGATGCAATGGCCCAGTTCTTGAGCAGCTTGGCCGGCGAACGCAGTCCAGCGCCCGCGACGACCAACGGCCCGCCGAGACCGTTCGATGTCAACACCGCACAGATTGATCGTGTGCGGAAAGAAATGGATTCTCAGGAGCAAGTCCATTACATCGCGACCCTCATCGATGCCAACGGCGCGACCAAGGAACTGGAGCTCGATGCCGAGAGCGGAGCCCAACTCTACAAGACCATGAAAATCATCGAATCCAATCCTTTGTTGGAGCGTGTTTATCGCAAGATTGTGATGGGATTTTTGGACCAAGTGTTGGGCAAACCAACAATTGAGTGAGTTTCAAGTACAATACGACCATCGTTTGTTAGATCGAAAACCGTAACACACTCCAACCGCACGCAACCCCTCCGAATGAGTCTCGCAAACCCTGTCGGTACCCCCAACGTTACGCTTTCGGATCAAGACGTCCGCGCCATCGATGCGCTGCGAGAAAGCTATGCGCGGCTATGCGCTGAGCTTGGCAAGGTGATCGTGGGACAGCGGGAAGTGATTGAACAAGTCGCCATCTGCTTGTTCGCTCGTCGACACGCCTTGCTCATGGGGGTCCCAGGTCTGGCCAAAACGCTGCTGGTCAGCAAGATCGCGGAAACCATGTCCTTGGGTTTCAATCGAATCCAATTCACTCCCGACCTGATGCCGATGGACATCACCGGGACCGATATCCTTCAGGAAAATGCCGACGGACGTCGGGAGTTTCAGTTCATCCGCGGACCTATCTTCGAGAATATTATCCTCGCCGACGAAATCAACCGAGCGCCACCGAAAACTCAAGCTGCGTTGCTCGAAGCGATGCAGGAACAACGGGTAACGGTACTGGGGAAATCGTTCGATCTGGAATCCCCGTTCATGGTGCTCGCGACCCAAAACCCGGTCGAACAAGAGGGTACCTACCCACTTCCGGAAGCGCAATTGGATCGCTTCATGTTCCTCGTCGAACTCGACTATCCGAGCGAACTCGAAGAGATTCAAATCGCGCGGACAACAACCGGAGATGACTTGGTTCGACTCTCTCCGGTCCTCAGCGGCGAGGAGATCATGCATTACCAAAAACTTGTCAGACGCATCCCGGTACCGGACCACATCTATGAATACGCTGCCCGTTTGGTGCGCAAGACGCGGCCGCAAGGAACAACGGCTCCCGACTGGTTGAAGCCCTTCGTCTCCTGGGGCGCAGGCCCGCGGGCTGTGCAAAACATCATTCTAGGGGCCAAGAGCCGCGCTGCGTTGCAGGGGAGCTACATGGTTCGACTGGAAGATGTGCAATACGTCGCCAGACCGGTCCTGGTCCATCGCTTGATCACCACCTTCGCGGCCCAAGCGGAGGGAATATCCGCCAAGCAGATCGTGTCGCGATTGGTCGACGAGATGCAGTGATCCGATGTTGAACATCACGCGATCCTTTCTCGACCCGCAGATCCTGTCCCGTTTAGCGGCGGTCCCTCTCCATCCGCGGCATCCCATGCAAGGGAACGTTTCCGGTCGTCATCCCTCGCCGCATCGCGGATCGAGCGTTGAGTTTGCGGAGTATCGCAAATATGTTCCAGGAGACGATCTGCGTCGACTGGATTGGCGAGCCTATGGACGAACCGATCGTTACTACGTGAAGGAATTCGAGGCAGATACCAATCTTCGCTGCTGCATCGTGCTCGACACCAGCGGTTCGATGGGGTTCGCATCCAAGGGAATGATGACGAAGCTCGATTACGGCCGCCGGATCGCCGCCACGCTGGGCTACCTTGCGGTTCAGCAGGGGGATGCCGTCGGAGTGTCGCTCGCGGCCGACCACATCATCCAGAACATTCCACCGCGACGCTCCGCGCCCCACTTGCGAGTCGTTTTTGATTCGCTCGAGCGCGCGGCCGCCAAAGGGGAAACGCAATTGCCTGCGATTCTCGATGAGATCGCGGAAACCATTCGGCAGCGCGCACTGGTCGTCGTGATCTCGGATTTCTTCGTCGACCCGAGCCTTCTCAAACGCTCCTTTGAACATCTGAGATTCCGAAAACACGACATCGCGGCGTTTCATTTGCTCGATCGGCAAGAGATCGAGTTTGCTTTCGGTCGTCCGGTTCGATTCGTCGACATGGAGGGAAACACTTCCTTGTTCGTTGAGCCCAATGAGATTGCGGATCGCTACCAAAAAGCCCTTCAGGTCTATCTGCAGCAACTCGAAACCATCGTGCTCGAAACGTCCGTCGACTACCATCGCGTCCTGACCAGCGAATCGTACGAACATCCCTTGATGCGATTTCTCGTCGGCAGGACAGGGTCCCGAGGTGTTCGGTGAGTTTCCTCCAGCCTTGGATGCTCTTCGCGATCCCGCTGATCGCGATCCCGATCGTCATTCACCTGGTCAATCAGCGACGATTTCAGACCGTGCCATGGGGAGCGATGCGATTCCTGCTCGAGGCAAACCGAATGTCCAGCGGGTACACGCGCCTGAGACAATGGTTGATTCTTGCGATGCGAACCCTCGCCATCCTCGCGCTGATCCTGGTCGCTGCTCGGCCCCTGACCAGCGGTCTGCTCGCCTTGCTCAGCGGCGACTCCGCCCAGCGAGCCATTGTCATCCTCGATCGATCGCCCAGCATGGGGGATGTTCTTCCAGGCACCAACCGAAGCCGTCTGGAATCCGCGATCGATCAGTTGGCGGCAACTTTCGAAACGCTCGGAATCCAACGCATCGTGCAGATCGACGAAGCCTCGGGAAAGCCCGAAGAGTTTTCATCGCTCAACCAATGGCTCCGTGCCGTACCTCGCACGACCTGGAGCGCCACGAGCGATATTTCTGGCTTGCTGGAGCAAAGCTTGACCTACGAGAAAAACAATCCTAGTAGCAACACGGTCGTCTGGATCGCCTCCGATCTGCGCGAATCGGACTGGCGCAGTCGGGATGGCCGATGGGCGGCCCTGCGCGATGGATTTCAATCGCTCCCCGGGAACCCTCGTTTCTCGATCTTGGATCTCTCCGGGAATCGTTCGGAGGACCGATCCATTCGCATAGAAAACGCGCAATGCGTCGACAATGCAGATACGCCGACATTATCGATCAGTTTTCGTATCGATCGAACGCAGGGGACCGATTCACCAAACGCTCCCGGAGAAGACCAGCTATCGATCCCGGTCGAAATCGCGGTCGAAGGTGCACGCACCAGTCTCGATGTAACTTGGAACGGAAATGGGACGCAAGTCAACGATTATCGGATCCCCCTGCCGGCTCAGGAAAAAGCGCAGACAGATGGTGTGCGAGGGTGGGGCTGGGTCAAGATCCCCGGCGATGCCAATCCCCACAATGACATCAGTTACTTCGTCTTCGAGCAACCACCCCTGCGGCGTACGTTGATCGTGAGCGAAAATCCGGAACTGATCTCCGCGATCGAATTGTGCGCGAGCATCGCCCCGCAACAGGCGTTGCGTTGCGAAACCGAACGCATCACTCCGGCGCAACTGGCAAGCGTTCCGCTCGACTCGGTCGCATTCTTGGTGTGGCACGATCGATTGCCGTCGGGGAAATCATTGGAACTGACCGACGCATTTGTGAAATCGGGCGGACAAGTCTTATTCTTGCCTCCGGAAACGCCGGACGACACTTCGGCGTTTGGCTTCCAATGGCGAGAATGGCGATCTGTCGGAACGCCGCGAGCCCAGACTCCCGTCGGATCCGAATCGGAGTCCGATTCCATGGCGAGAATCGCACAATGGCAAAACGATTCGGAGTTGCTCGCCAATACCCTCAACGGCGCGCCGCTGCCGTTGGGAAACCTCGGCGTACGTCGCATCTGTCTGTTCTCGGGTACAGCGACTCCCTTGGCGAGTTTATCCGATGGGCAACCCCTGCTCGCCATTCTTGAGCCTGGGGATCGCACCGCCTCGGAAGGATCGGTTGTAGTGTGCAGCACGACTCCCTCCGATCGCGATTCGACCTTGGCTGGAGACGGAGTGGTGTTGTATGTCGCCATTCAAAGGATGCTCGCGCAGGGCGCTAAACGGGTGGCGGGAGTCCGGCAGGGAATCGCTGGGGTGGATCGCGATTGGGTTGCCGCCAATTCTCAGTGGAAAGCGGGCGACGAAACCGCCCCCTCCAATCAGGCATCGATGCATGCAGGGGTCTATGAAACGAATACGGGACTCGTTGCGTTGCAGCGAGGAGCAAGCGAAGAGGATGGAACGCTCGTCGAAGATTCCGCCTTGAACGCTGCGTTTGGGGCCCTGAAATGGGCTCGCATCGGAGTCGGACTGCGAACCAGCAGTCTGGTCCAGGAGATCTGGCGGTGGTTCGTTTTGCTGATGTTGGGAGCCCTTCTGGTGGAAGGTCTCCTCTGTTTGCCGGGAATTCGCCGTTCAGCCCAAGGGGCAATCCGCTCGCCGCAACTCGCAAAACAACGCTCTTGATTTATTTTTTCGATTTCGAGATGATCCGACCAGCGACTCGGAAGCTACGGCAGGATGCCGCTTCATCCTTGGAAGGAAGTCGCGACAACATCAACGACGCAATGGATTGCGTGGTGGATTCCTATGCCATATGTGCCATATTGGTTTGAGTTTTTCGCGGGTTGGTTCCCTTGGATCGTTCCCGTTTTGTCTCTGATGAGTTTGTGGATTGCCAGGCTCAGCGACGATTCCCGAATCCGCGCTAGCGCGGAACGGGTCTACTTTATCATGATGTTGGTCGTAGCCACCGCCACGATGCGAACCATGCTTGCCAATGAACCATGCTGGTTGCTCCACACAGCAAGCCTTGGGATGATGGTGGTGGGGGCGATTTTTCCACACAACCACATGGATGCCGATTTGGCATTTCCGGAATGAACCATGCCTATCTGTTGGCTGGCGGACGCAGTCGACGATTTGGCAGCGATAAAGCCCGGGTGTTGATCCAGGGAATTCCTCTCGCCCGTTTTCTTGCCGACGATCTGGAACAACTTGGCTGGCGCGTCGCCGTGGTCGCGCAGAGAGTTTCCGACTACGACGATCTCGGTCTGCCGGTTGTCGCAGATATTCACCCCGATGGCGGCCCCTTGGCAGGACTTCTAACGGCTCTGGGAGACTGCCAGTCCTCAGGCTCGCTCTGCGGCTTGATCGTCAATTGCGATCTGATTCCCCGAACTTGGGATTGGCTTGGTCCGGCACACCAGCGCTGGCGAGACGGTCCGTCGTCGATCGTTGTTCTGCGGTCGGATCCCTTCATGCCCATGCCTGGGTTGTATGCAGCCACCATCCTCGATGTCGCGACGCGCCTCTGGCAGGAAGGAAAACGCTCGCTGCGAGACGTGCATGAGGAACTCCGCGGATCGATTGCCTCGCTCGACTGGCCTATCGACAAACTGCCACGGTCATTCAACACTCCCGAGGAACTTCAAAACATCCTCGACGAGGAAACAAATCGCTGATCGATCAAGCGAACCAGCGCTTCATCTTCAAGAACGGCTTCTCGAGAAGATGGAAACTCGCCATCGCGATCACGCATGTCATCGCGAACAATGCTGAGACGTACGCGATGCCGAACAAGACAGGCGAGAGACCTATTCTATTCCAATGCTCGGCAGCGAAGGAGAGAGGGAGCATGGTGACCAGCGGAAGTTGGACCACATACATGCCGTAACTATATCGCCCCAGCCACTGCAGCCACGAGGCTCGAAGGCAATGGCTCAGCCGATGGGATCGCGGACGAGTTACGACGACCGCCATCGCAGCAACCCAGATACAACCCCACAGGGAATGCGGAATACCCAGCAAGCGTTTGCCGGAAAACACTACTGCGAACCCCGCGACGACCAGGAGTGGCAAGACCCATTTCGCGACCCGATTGACCTGGTCGGCAGATAAACCATGCTTGAGTAGAACCGCGAGCATGGCACCCATCGCGAGAGCATCGCAACGGAAGAGGGTCAACGCATCGACCGCCACACCGCATTCAGGCCGTAACGTGAAGAACATTCGGGCTGCCCCGACGCCGACGATCATTCCGATTGCCAGACGGAGCAAGGCCTTGGAACTGAGACAGTAGACGATCGCCGGCCACACCAAGTAGAAATGCTCCTCGACGGCTAACGACCAGAAGTGATCGAGGGGACCGAAGCACCATGTGTTCGTCCAGGCCATGTAAACGTTGGAGGTGTAGGTCCACAGGAAAAACTGGTTCGATCTGGGCAAGTCGAAAACTTGGGTTCCCATCAGCAGAGGCAGCACAAACAAGCAAACGACCAAGCTGGTGAAGTACAGCGGGAAGATCCGAAGCGCACGGCGAATGATGAAATTCTTGAAGTAACCTTCCGATGTTTTGGTCTGGAGCAGGATGCCGGTGATGAGGAATCCTGACAGCACAAAGAATAAATCAACCCCTCGTTCCCCGAGGTCGCAATACTTCTTGCCCAGCCCTAAGAGCCAATGTGCAGAAGGGTCCCATTCCTTGATGAATCGATAGAGCGTCACCAGCAGGATGGCAATCCCGCGCACTCCATCCAGTTCCAAGCAATGAGAGCCAAAGCCCCATACGGGTTGTTCAATTGGTGTCGACTCGCCGACAGCCAGGCTCGTAGAGTTCCGAGAATCCGGCTGGGTCGCAACGGACTCTGGCGCGATCAAAGGGATGACGAGTGTGCTTGGATTCATAGGCGTTGCAACTTCGAAAAAATCCGACGATGCACAGCGGATTAGTCATGGCGTCGGTTCTTCCCGTAGCTACCGCTGCCAAGCGGTGGTCGGCCTCTACGTGCATCGGATCAACGAACGGTAGTTCGCAACAGCGATCCGAATTTCCACCTCGAAAGAAAACGGGATGGTTTAGGAGCCTTTTCGGAACGGTTGTAACGATCGCGCGGCTGATGATTACTTGAGACCCGCACCCAAAGGTCGGCCGCTGAGCGCCCCTCGTACCCCAATTTGCCCGGGATCGCGAGCCAGTTTGTCGGTGGCGACCCGAATATCGTCGAGAATCGGTTGCAGACGACGGGACAACCCCTCGACATTCCCAGAGACGTTTCGAATGCTTTCGAGCGTTTCCGCGATTTTGCCATAGAGGGTTGGATCGTCCACCAATCGGGCGATCGTCCCTCGACTGTTGTTGAGTCGTCTGGCGAAAATCTGCAAGTCGGCGGCGAGCGCGTCGATGTTACCGAGGGATCGGACCAGGTTGTCGGCGATTTCATCGCTCCGTTGGCTGATCGGTTCGGTAATCTCCGCGATATTTGCAATCGCTTTGTCCGCGTTCTCCATCGCAGAGCGGACGGTTTCGCCGATTCCATCAAACTCCTTGCTGATCGATTCGAGCTGGATGCTGAATTCCTCGACCCCCTTCAGCGTGCGCTGCAATTGGGCGAGGGTGCTCTGGGCCTCCCTAAAGAGATCGGGAACCGCGTTGAGCGCTTCTGCGACCAGTTCGGGGATCTGGGCTCGCTCCACTTGGGAGCCGATGCGATTGATCGTCGAAACGGTATTGTTGATGTTGTCGAGCGTCGCCTTGAAGGTCTGTGCGGCATCCCGAATAGAGCCTTCCTCGCCACCAGCCATGTCCTGCGCAACGGCCAAGACGTTGTCCAAGCGTTCGGCCATCTTCTGCATGGAATTGGTGAGACCGACCAGGTCGCCTACGGCCTCGAGGGGATCAGGGACGACCTCACCTCGCGCAACGAATTCCCGTTCGCCGATCGGGGTTTGGGCGATGGCCATCTCGCGTTCATCGAGCACGCCGTCCCGTGGAGAACCTGCGGAGCCGTCAAAACGCGCCAACAACGAACCGCTGTTGGGTTCGACGAATTCGATGATCGAATCCCCGCTGATCAACGATCCGGTCCGAATGCGTGGAGTTTCGCCAGCCATGAGTTCAAACTCTCGGTCGACTTCCAGTAACAAATCGACACCGCCATTTCGCTGCTTGCGAAGATCGATTTTCGCGACCCGGCCGATCAGTACCCCGTTCTTGCGCACCGGCGTGTCGATCGTGACATTCGGCGCGCTGGGGAAGTTGACGGTAAAACGATATTTCTCCACCCAAAATTTTGGGATGGCACCAAAGAATGCAATCAGCAGCACCGCCACGATTGCCGAGGCGAGGACCAAAACACCGACTCCGAAGCGGTAACCGTTGTCATCCATGATCGACTACTGCGCCTCCTTGCGTGCGATGGTGTCGTGAAGGAGCGG
The DNA here is from genome assembly GCA_046306195.1 of Planctomycetota bacterium. Classification (GTDB taxonomy): domain Bacteria; phylum Planctomycetota; class Planctomycetia; order Pirellulales; family Pirellulaceae; genus JBKCUI01. The sequence continues at coordinate 89,064 of JBKDXO010000187.1, forward strand.
TGTTTCGTCGGAATGACCCGCTTGCTGGGCGACCATCTCCATCAGTCGTTCCCCCGCCTCGCCATGGACGAATTGCCTGACCCGGCAATCGGGAGATTTGTCCAGCAGTTCGGGTGGCCCATCGAACAAGATCTGTGACTCGTCGGGCGCCAGCCTCGAATGGGGATACAACATGATCACTCGGTCGGCGACTTTCTTCGCGGAATGCATATCGTGCGTGACCAAGATGCTGGTCACCCCATACTTGCGTTGCGTGCGCAGGATCAATTCGTTGATGACGTCGCTCATGATCGGATCGAGTCCAGTGGTGGGCTCGTCGTACAGCAGAAGCTCCGGTTCGAGGATCAATGCTCTGGCCAAGCCGACCCGTTTCCGCATCCCGCCCGACAGTTGCGAAGGACGCTTGGGAAGGACATTGCGAGGGAGACCGACTTCGGCAAGTCGCTGTTCGATCCATTGCTGAGCCGATTTCCCGCTGGGAACACCGTGCTGCATCATTGGAAACGCAACGTTCTGCTGGATATTGAGACTGTCGAAGAGTGCTGCATTTTGAAACACAAATCCCAAGCGCTTCCGCAATCGCGTCAGTTCCGTGTCCGAGATCGAATAGATATCCATGCCGTCGAACAGCACGCGCCCGCTCGAGGCCGGAATCAATCCCGCGAGCGATTTTAGAAAAAGTGTCTTGCCGCAACCGCTCTCACCAATGATTGCTACCGTCTCCCCACGCGCGATCGACAACGACAGGTTGCTGAGAATGGTTTGGCGCCCAAAACGAATCGTCAGCGACTCGGTCCGTACCAAGGGATGCGGGACCGGGCTCTGTTCCGATGCCAATTGATTGATAAGCTTCTCGTCCATCACAGCAGTTTGGATCCTCCCGGCCAGAGCGAATAGTAAACGCCGTCGAGGAACATGTTGAGCACAATATCCAAGGCCAAAATCATCACAAAGCTCTGAACGAATGCCGCCGTCGCAGCCCGTCCCACCCCTTCGGCTCCCGCCTGGCAGTGAAAACCTCGGAAACAACTGATAATCGCAATCGTGGCCCCAAAAAACACGCTCTTAAAGATCCCGCTGAAGAAATCGAAGCCACCAACAAAATCGCGGCTATTTCTCAAGTAGGCGGCGTGGTCGACTCCGAAGATCACGACCGAAAAGAAGTAACCTCCGACGATCCCCATAAAGTCGGCCATCACCGTCAACGCAGGAATCAGAAGAACACACGCGAGAAAACGGGGAACCACCAGGTAGTGCATCGGGTTCGCACCCATCGCGGTCAACGCATCGATTTGTTCCGTCACCCGCATCGTTCCAATCACCGCTGCCATCGCACTCCCCACACGCCCCGCCAGCATCGTCGCCGCGAGCACCGGACCGAGTTCCCGAACCAGGGACATCGTGATGACGGCACCCAGTTTCGACTCCAGACCCATGACTTCAAACTGATGGTAACTCTGAATGGCTAGCACCATGCCGATGAACGTTCCGGTCAGCGCCACCACCGGCAGGCTTAGGACCCCAACCGAATAGAACGTCGGCATCAAGGTTTCCGGCCTCGGACGAGCGGTGAACATCCAGACGAGCATCTTCCAGGTGAAGACCGAGATATCCCCGAGCGTCGTGATCCCTTCGATCACCACCCGGCCCCATGCATTCGCGATGCGAACGAAACCCGAAGCCAGACGCCCAAGGAACGAATTGGGATCGGCAAAGGGATTTTGAGCTGTGTGGTCCTGGTACGCCATAGTCTTGTCCATCGGTCGTCAGGCGGCGCGGCTTGAGCAAACTTTAACGCCTGGGTCGAACTTGAGGCCTTCCAACGATTGGGATCGGCAAAATAGTTGAAACGAATGGAGACCGATGGCTAGGAAGGATAGGAAGACTAGCGAATGTCTTAGCAAGTTTCTTGATCTGAGGTGTTTGCTCGAGGATTGTCTCGTGACGGATGGTCCGATCGCTCAGTTGTGAATGGGTTCCTACCGATACCACGATGGAGACGATTGCGCGGGTCGCGCGACGTTTAATCCGTTTGCTAGCAGGGATAGCATGACCACGATCTCGAGTAGGTTGGTTAGGCGTTGGGTCGCGAGTGGTTGTATCGCATCGACGTTGATCGCAGGTTGTGCTCCGGTAGATCGATTCCGCGCGTGGCGGGACTCAGCCGACACGTCCTACTACCAGAGCTTTGTGACCCAGATCGAATTCCCTGATGTGTCGACGGCGCCATCCCAGGGGGCGTTGCAGACGGTCGATCCGTTGGCTCTCCAGAACCCTAGCGAACTTCCCTCGTTTGATCTTACATTGCAGGATGCGATACGCCTGGCGCTCGAGAGCAGCGATGTGTTGAGGAATCTCGGCGGGACTGTGGTTGCGGCACCGCAGGGGAGCGGCACCGAATACGACCCGGCCCTGACCGAGTTGAATCCGTTGGGGGGCACGCAAGCTGCACTGGCGGCGTATGACGCGACGGTCGGTTCTCAGTTGTTCTGGCAAAAAACGGACCCTCCTACGCTACCTGGTGGAGGGATTGAAAATCTGTTCGTTCTTGGATTCGGGCAAACGCAAGGAAACTATCAGAACCAGATTCAGAAGCGGACGGCGACCGGTGCAACGTACGCATTGAGATCAAACATGGCGTACAACCGTTTTGAGCAGGGCAGTTTTTTTGCGGGTGCATTGGAAGCCGAGTGGCGGCAACCGATGATGCAGGGGGCGGGCACCACGTTCAACCTGATCGCGGGACCCAATGCGCCTGTCGGTTCGTACAACGGTGTTTTCATCGCTCGGATCAACACCGATATTTCGCTCGCACAATTCGAGTCCGGGGTCATCCAACTGGTCGATGACGTGGAAGATGCGTACTGGAACTTGTACTTTGCCTATCGCAATCTGGACGCCTTGCTCTCAGGACGCGAGAGTGCGTTGCGGGCGTGGCAGCAGGCGAGCGAGCGGTTGAAGATCGGATTGGACGCGCGGGACTCCGAGGCACAAGCGAGGGCGTTCTATTACCAATTCTCGTCCCAGGTCAACGACGCTTTATCTGGCACCGCAGGTCTTTACGCGAGCGAACAAGCGCTCCGGTACATGATTGGTTTTCCTGCGACCGACGGTCGCTTGATTCGTCCGAGCACCGACCCGCTTCAGGCCATGGTGATGTTCGATTGGCAATCGGCCCTCAACGACGCGATCAACAACCGCGTTGAGATTCGACAGCAGCAATGGACGATCAAGCGTCGAGAACTGGAATTGATTGCGGCTCGATTGAATCGGCGGGCTCGATTCGACGCGCTTTCGCAATATCGGATTCGCGGCGTCGGCGATCATCTCACCGGAAGCGAAGAGTTCTTCGGTAGCTTCGGTTCGCTCGATTTCCAGGAATGGCGTTCGGGGTTGGAATGGTCGTTCCCGGTCGGGTTGCGGCAAGCCTCGGCCGCTCAGCGTTCCGCGCAGCTCAATTTGTCCCGGGACATGGCGATCCTGGAAGAACAACAGCTGAGAATATCGCACAATCTCAGCACCGCGGCTCGGCAGATCGCGAGAAGCTACGAGCAGCTCCAAATCAATTACAACCGAGTTGAAGCCGATAAGGCCCAAGTGGAGGTGCTCGAGGCCCGTTTCAAAAGCGGCCGAGACAATATCCGATTCCTGTTGCAAGCACAGCAACAACTCGCGCAGAGCAACAGCGCTTTGTTCCGCGCCTTGGTGGACTACAACTTGGCCGTACGGGACTTCCATCGTGAAAAAGGTTCTTTGCTGACTTACAACCAGGTCAGCCTGACCGAGAACGCGCTCGATGGCTCGATGTTGGCCGGTGCTTACCAACGAGGCCGATTCTTGACTCCGAGAGACAACCCGGAACAGGTTCAGGCGCCCGCACCAGTGAGCCGTGGTGGGTTTGACCCGTCGACCATCGGCGTTCCATCGGGCTTCGAAAGGCTGCCTTCTCCAAATCTCGAGATTGTTGAACCTCGATAACAACGGTCGACTTTCATCGAGGCCGCACAGCAGGCTCCGTCATGGCGACAGGCGGACATTCCAATGGCCCTCGGCGGTTCGTTCGACAGTCAGGGGGGACTGGAATATAGCGGCGAGCCGATCGGATTGCATGGCATCGCGCGTGGGACCATCGAATGCGATCGTCCCCGACCGCATCAGGACCGTTCGTTCGACGCAGGGCAGGACTTCTTCGAAATGATGAGTAACTACGATCAATGTGGTACCTGCATCGGCGATCGACTCAAGTCGACGAAGGAGTTGATGTTGGGCTCGAAGATCAAGCCCCGAGGTAGGTTCGTCCAAAACGAGAGCCTCCGGGGCGTGTATCAGGGCACGCGCGAGCATGACCCGACGACGCTCGCCGGTTGAGAGGTGACCTACGGGGCGATCTCGGAGCGATTCGATCTCCATGAATTGCAGGACCTCCGTTGCTCGATCCTCCATCGATGCCGTTACCAGTTCCTCGTCGGGTTCCAGTTCCGAGGAAAAAAATCCGGTCAGAACAGCCTGTCTCGCCGTGAGTCGACCTGACCGCCCGCCGAGGAAGCGATGGTCCAATTCCGAACTGACCATTCCGAGACGGGTTCGCAACTCCCAGACATTCCATTCGGTCTCGCCAAAAATTCGGACGCTGCCGCATTGCCCATCGACAACGGAAGGATACAAGTTTCTCGTGAGCAGCTTCAACAGCGTGGATTTTCCGCAGCCGTTGGGGCCCAGGAGCGCCGTGTGTTCTCCCTGGTGCACACGCCAGCAAACCCGGTCGAGGACGCGGTGCTCGCCTCGGACCAGGGTGACGTTTTGCAAGTCCAGGATAGCGTTGTCGCCCATGCGATTCCTTTTGCGTCCAGATTGAGGCTCGCGAACCAAGCGTAGGCATGGTCCATCCATGCCTTGGTAGAGTATTCTAATAGGTGGAGAGAGGAAACGACCGAACGCATGTCAGAACTTCCGAAAGACCCGAAAACCAAGCGACTCCACGACGTCACCAGGCCGTTGTCTCTGGATCCATCGGGGGAGGATCCGAATTTTCGAGCCGCTGGCGAACTCGATTTCGAATTGACAGCGCCTCCCGAAGTTGTGGCCGAATCCCCCAAAGAAGTTGTCTTGGGGGAATATCTGATCTTGGACAAGATCGGTGCAGGAGGCATGGGGCAGGTCTACCGCGCCAAGCACCGGACGATGGATCGCGACGTCGCGATAAAAATCCTCCCGAGTCGCCTCGCGAAAGACATCGTCGCGGTCGAAAGGTTTCAAAGTGAAGTCCGGGCTCAAGCCAAGTTGTTGCATCCCAACATCGTGACCGCATTCGATGCCGGTTGCCACGAATTCCAGGAACACAAGGTCCATTACTTGGTCATGGAACTGATCCAAGGCGAATCGTTGGCACAACGCATCGCGGCCCAAGGTCCTCTTTCCACCCCGGATGTCCTGTCCGTCCTTCGCCAGTCGGCGTTGGCGCTGCACTACGCCCACTCGCTGGGAGTGGTGCATCGGGATATCAAACCCGGGAATATGATGCTCACACCGGATGGGACGCTCAAAATTCTCGATTTCGGTTTGGCAGTCCTTCGCGAATTGACCGAATGGCGGGAGGGAGGGAACGACAAACAGCTCGTTGGGACCGTCGAATTCATGTCCCCGGAACAGATCAACACCCCCAAGGCGGTCGACCACCGAAGCGATTTGTATTCGTTGGGCGCGACCCTTTATTACATACTGACCGGTGCTCCCATGTTCACCGGCGAATTGATTCAAACCGCGCTGGCGCAGATCCATCGTCGCCCGATGGCTCTCTATGAGGTTCGCGGAGATATCGATCTTCGGCTGGATTCGATTTTTCAGTGGTTGGTCGCCAAGAACGTTCAGGACCGTTGTCCATCGGCCCAAGATCTGCTTGAGAAGCTCTACACCTTGAATCTGATCGAACGCCCCGGAACAGCGGTCTCCAATCGCCCTGAGATTCCTCGGTCGCTGGGATTGGTTCTCGACCGGCCCACCAGTCTCGGGCGCGGTACATCCACTTCGATCAAGGCGTACGAACCGATCGGGATCGAACTGGGAATGCTCCATTCGCGCGTCAGTTTCGTAAACGCCGAACACAAGATCGAAGAGGTGCCTGTCGATGGACAATCGCTGCAGCTTCGGAATATGCTGTTCAGCGATGCGGAAAGAATCGCCATCGGATCGCTAGCGGTTGCCGAGCGAGTTCGGCATCCCGAACTGATCTTTTATGGATTGCAGCGATGGTATGGCTTGCCGTTGCTGGAGAAATCCTTTGGCGGCCGCCGTGTGCCACCCGAAGTCCTGGTCGCCGCGGTGATTCGTCAATTGGTAGTCGCAACCCGATACGCGCGGCCCAACGCATCGCACGCAGTGGTCACGATACCCGGTTGTTACGATCAAATGCATCGGCTCAGCACCAAGACCGCCTGCGCGATCGCAGGAATCGAGGTACTTCAGTTGCTCGAGAAACCCCTGGCCGCTGCGATCGCACACATCGAAATCGAATCGAGGCTCGCCAGCGCCCGCGGAGATGTGGAATGGGAAAAAACCATGCTCGTCGTCATGCTCACCGGTGCCGCCTGCGAGGCTGCGGTGATCCATGCCGATCTTCGAGGCGTGCAAAAACTGTCGCTGGTCGGAGACTGGAAACGGGGGACGCTGCGATGGCAAGATCGGGCGGCAAAACAGTTGGCCAGCCTCATCGAAAGCCAGTACGGACTCAGCGCACGCGAAGACCTGAATCTTGCATCCCAAGTGCAACGCACCATCGAGAAAGCGATGGAGCGACTTCGGCACTCAAGCGTCGTCCCGTTTATCGTGGACTTGGCAAAGGGGCGTTATGAAAATGCCCTGGCTCGCGATCGAATCCATGATTGGGTCGGAGATCTCGCATCGGATTGCAACGCATTCGCTACCGAGTCCCTCCGCCGAGCGAACCTCGATCGCGCTGCGATCGATTCCCTCCTTTTGATCGGTGATATCCGCTGGCTCGATCGCCTTCGAGATCCCTTGAAGGAACTGATCAAGCCGGGGGGCAACGTCGTGGAGATCGATTCCGCCGATATGGCTCGCGGCGCTGCTCTGCAAGCGAAATACTTGATGCCGCCGATGGATCCCCGTTCACCGGTCGCGAAATCAGCAACCAATTATGACTTGGGCATGATCGTTCAGGATCAGCGAACCTCTCACGCCCCTCCCAAGGTCCTGATCCCCAAGGATTCTCCCGTCCCCTTCCACGTGAGCCGAACGCTCCGCTTTTCCAACGAAGGTCAACGCCAACCTGTCTTGCAGTGGGTCGAGGGAACGCGATTTGGCGAACAGACATGGCACAAGCTTTCGTCGGTCGACCTGCAAACTTGTTTCGAGGAGCGGACGACCGCAGACCCAATTCAATTGCGAGCCGAGTTCGACGAAAGCGGAATCTGGAACGGATCACTGACTTGGCTCGCGGGTACCAAGCAATTGGTTCTGCCACCGCTGGCCGAACCGATCATGGATTCGGTCTCGATGCGGCAGTGGCACGATTGGCTCGAGTCGATCATGCTGTGCAACGTCGAACCTCGCTAGGCGTCTATCACAAGCGAGGTTCGCATCCTATGCTTTATCATCCATCATTCACAGCGAGCGGATTCAGAAATGCAAGATTCGGTGGAAATACGTTACGGGAAAGGGGAAATGCGCATCCGCCTGCCCAAGGGCTGCGAGCCGACGGTAATACGCAAGCCGCCGATGCCCCTCCTGGAGGACCCCGCGTCCGCGATCGCTGATGCCCTCCGGCGTCCGATCGGCTCGCCCTCCCTTCAGCAACTGGCCTCGCATGCCAGTCGCGTGACGATCGTGATCTGCGACATCACTCGGCCCGTACCCAACGGACCTATTCTTCGAGGCATCCTCGACGAACTTCGCAGCGCTGGTATCCGCCTCGATCAGGTTACGATCCTTCTGGCTACCGGTTTGCATCGCCCGAATCTCGGACGCGAAATGCTTGAGGTTGTCGGCGACCCCTGGATCTTTGACAACGTTCGGATCGAGAACCACTACGCCCGGGACAAAGCATGGATGGTCGATCTCGGAAAAACTCCCACCGACGGGATCCCTGTCATTCTCAACCGCCACCTCGTGGATGCCGATCTGCGCATCGTGGTCGGATTGGTCGAACCCCATTTCATGGCTGGCTATTCGGGAGGTCGGAAAGTGGTCGCTCCCGGGGTCGCGGGGGAGACGACGATCCGAACATTTCACAATTACCGATTCATGAACGACCCGCTGTCGTGCAACGGAAATCTTGAGAACAATCCGTTGCACCGGGGGCAGCTCGAGATCTTGCAGATGCTCGGCCCGACCTACGCTTTCAATACGATCATCGATGAAGCGAGGAAAATGAGTTTTGTCAACTTTGGAGATTGCGTTGCTAGCCACCTCGAAAGCGTGGCTGCGGTACGCCGCTTCGCCGAAGTGCCGTGCCCGCGCAAGTTCGCCACGCTGTTGACCAGCGCGGCTGGCTACCCGCTCGACAAGACCTATTATCAGACCGTCAAGGGAATGGTCGCCCCCCTCCAAATCTTGGCCGATGGCGGACGCATGATCATCGCAAGTCGATGCGAAGAAGGGATTGGCTCCGCAGAGTACCGGGAATCGCAGGCGATTCTAAAACGCCTCGGACGCGATGGATTCCTCGATCGCATCCGAGCCATGCCTCTAGCCGATATCGATGGATGGCAAACGCACATGCTCCTCCGATCCCTTGCGACAGGGAGCGTCTCTCTGTTCAGCGATGGGATACCCGCGGAGGATCGGCCTCTCACCTGCGTCGACATGATCGATTCGATCGAGCAAGCCATCCAAGAGAGCGTAGCGCAATCGGGGGATCGCGCCGTCGCGATCATTCCCGAGGGTCCCTACGTCATTCCCGTGTATTCCCCCAACGCACCCGGTGGGGCTTGATCATGCGCGTTGCCCCCTGTCGCGAATCGGATCACCCTAGGATTGCCAATGGATAACGAACAGTCCAGGATCGAAGCGGACTTGCGGGGCGTACTCGATGGCGAAGTCTATTGCGATCCACTCTATACCCAGTTGTACGCCAGCGATGCCAGTCTCTATGAGATTCCACCGGTTGCGGTCGTCCGTCCTCGCCATGCCAAGGATGTTGCCCAGTGCGTCCGCTATGCTTCCGAAAATTCCATCCCCTTGTGCCCCCGCGGGGGAGGTACCGGCCTGGCAGGGCAATCGCTGGGGCCCGGCATCATCCTCGATTTCTCGAGATTCATGCGCCGCTTCCTCGGCATCGATCGCGAGGCTCGAACCGTTCGCGTTCAGCCGGGAATCACCTTGGCCGATCTCAACCGAACCCTCCAGCGCGAGGGATTGATCCTCGGCGTCGATCCACCGACGCGCGCGGTTACCACCCTGGGCAGCGTGATCGCGATCGACGCCCTGGGGAGCCATTTCCTTCGCTATGGTACCGCAGGTGATGCGGTCGTCACGTTGAACGGCGTTTTCGCCGATGGGGAGGAAGCCAAGTTTTTCAAGGTCCCGTGGCAACGCCCAGATTCCGGGAATGCCCGGATCGATTTTCTCGCCTCCGAATTGGGCCAGCTACTGAACGCCAATCGAGCATCGATTAAGAATCCACCTTGGCGAGGCGTGGCCCGTGGTTGCGGATATCGCCTAGAGAACCTCATGGATCACGATACGATCGATCTGGCCCGACTCCAATCCGGCGCCGAAGGAACGCTCGCTGTCATCACCGAAGCCACGCTCCGCGTCGAGAGTATTCCCGCAGCTCGCGGTGTCGTCCTCCTGTTCTTCGAAAAATTAGAGTATGCCGCCCGCGCAGCGATCGACGCGCGACGGGAACAGGTGGCTGCATGCGACTTGATGGATCGTCGACTCATCGAGATCGCACGAGAACTCGATCCGCGCTATGAGGCGATGTTGCCCCGAGGCGCCGAAGCCTTGTTGCTGATCGAACAACAGGGACAGGACCCTGGCGAGGTCCGGCAATGCTTAAGTTCCCTGGTGCAGCGGATCGTGCGACGAGCTCCATCAACCCAGCAATCGCGAATCATCGTCGATGATCAAGAGCGGGACTTCATCTGGAAACTCAGCCGACGCATCGTGCCGCGGTTGGTCCAACTCCCAGGCGTGCAACGCCCCCTTCCGTTTTTGGACGACATCGCCATCCCCCCCGACCGCATGCCAGAGTTCCTCGTCGAACTGCAAAACACCCTGAAGTCCGAACGGGTGACTGCAACATTATTCGCACACGCCGCGCAAGGGCATATCCAAGTCCGACCGTTCCTCGATCCCAACTCCCAGGAGGATATGGCCAAACTCCAGCGAATTGCCGACCGACTTTACCAAAAAACAATCGACTTTCGCGGCGTCATTTCCGGCGAGCACGCGGTCGGACTGAGCCGGTCCAGCTACATTCGGCAACAACTCGGTGACCTCTATCCAATCTGCCGGCGGATCAAGGAATTGTTCGATCCCAAAGGAATTCTCAATCCGGGGAAACTGATTACCGACGCTCCCCAAAAACCGATGGATAATCTCCGTCCGCAATCGGTCATCAAGGTGCAGTCGGAGAACCGTCGAAGCGGGACACGGTCCGGAAAGCCCAAACGCACTGCGGAGATGGCCGCTGCCGAGGAAAATCCGCCGCAAAAATCGAGCCCTTCCATGCTTCCGATCCTGAACTGGTCGTCGTCGGATTCGATGGAGGCGACCGCGGCCACGTGCAACGGTTGCGGTCGATGCCGAACAACCGCTCCCGCCGAACGCATGTGTCCCATGTTTCGGCTGTCGCGGGCCGAGGAAGCCTCGCCGCGCGCGAAAGCCAATCTGCTCCGCGGTTTGCTGACCGGGCGAATTCCGTTGCGGCATATGGAAAGCGACGATATGCGCGAAGTTGCGGATCTCTGCTTCCATTGCCATCAATGCCGCATCGACTGCCCAGCCTCCGTCGATATCCCTCGCATGATGGTCGAACTCAAAGCCCAACATGCAGCCACGCATGGACTCGATTGGACCGACCGATTGCTGTCACGCATGGATTTGCTGACCGCAGCCGCCAGCCGATTCCCGCGCCTCGCCAATTGGGCCCTCGAAAATCGAAGTGCCCGCTGGCTACTGGAGAAAACCACAGGAATCGCTATCAGTCGTCGCATACCCCAGATCGCAAGACAATCCTTCATGAAATGGGCGGCCAAACAACGAATCACGCGCCCCAATCGAGGTGCCGGTCGAAAAGTGCTCTACCTCGTCGATCAATACGCCAATTGGCACAATCCGCTCGTAGGCAGAGCCCTCGTCCATGTTCTGCAACATCAGAAAGTCGAAGTCTATGTGCCAACCTGGCAAACCGTGACGTGGATGACGAAGATCTCACATGGCGATATCGATCGCGTGCGCAAATTGATCGGACCTCAGATTCGACTTTTGGCCGACGCGGTCCGTCAAGGATACACCATTGTCACCACCGAACCCACTGCGGCCCTCTGCCTCCAGCGGGAGTATCCGCAACTGATCGACCACGAGGATGCCAGGACCGTAGCGGCCAATACGCAAGAAGCGGGAATGTATCTTTGGGAGATGCACAAACGCAATGAACTGGAACTCGATTTGAAACCGCTGACCGTTTCCGTCATGTACCACACACCTTGCCACTTGCGAGCCTTGGAGCCCGATCACAACGGAATGCGGTTGCTGCAACTCATCCCCGGCCTCTCGCTGCAACATGCCGACGCAGGCTGCTCAGGCATGGCGGGCACCTATGGCATGAAACGCAAAACGTATCGCACTTCCCTGCGCGTCGGGTGGGGACTGATCAGCACCATGCAGTCCACCACCGCCCAGATCGGCAGCACCGAATGCACCTCTTGCAAATTACAAATGGAACAAGGGGTCGACAAGCCGACGATCCACCCGATCGCTCTGCTGGCCTATGCCTACGGCAAACTCCCCGAAGTGAGAACTTGGATCCAAACCCGTCATGAAGGCTTGACCGTCCAATGAACAACGGAGTTCGGTTGGGTGAAATCCCCGTGAAATGATTCGCGATAACCTGAGGATCGCTTGATTTCCAACCTCATGCGAAGTTATCATTTTCGTTATTCGATTGATCCATCCCCCTCCCCCAGACGCTCCTACTATTGATGTTGAACCATGTCATTACGCGGGAATTCGCCTGGTTCTATCCTTGGCTTCGCAGTATGTCGGGCGCCCTCATGGCGTTTGAGCGACGATGCCATACCCTCGAGCCCACCGCGCTGGCCAACGAGGTCCTTGCAAAACTGCTGACTTGGCGAGGTGAATTGTCGGAGGATACCGAAAAATCGCTCCGCGTTCTGGCCGTCACGGTCGCCAAACAAACGCTGATCGATCACGGGCGGCGGTACGCCTCTCGGCGAAAATACATGAGTTTTCTGCGCGGGGAATTCCGCGAGCACACGGCGAACACTCATCCTGCGTCCATCCAAACCCGACTGGCCGCGATCCTCGATGCAATCGATGAACTGGCCTCCATCGACGAGCCGATGGCGGGGTTGATACGCCTCCGTTTCTTCGAGGGCTATACCCATCAACAGGCGGCCGAGATACTTGGCCTGAGCCCACGCACTGCCGCGCGTCGCTGGGCGTTTGCCAAAGCGTTCCTGGCCGACGCAATCTCGCGAGCCGACTCCGACGACGATGCGGAGCGAGACGAAACGAGCGAAGGGATTCACTCTCCCTTCGGATGATCCTTCCACAAACGAAGGCGCGACGAGTAGCCATTCTCCAAATCGAACTGGCGCAAGCACTGGGCGCCAGCAAGCCCGATTGGATCGTTGGGGGTTGGATGATACATCAACCGGCTCGCTCGCATGCGGTACCGGACCCGGAGCGATCGGGATCCCCGAACCCAACGGGTGACATCGATGCCGGATTGAATCTTGATTTTCTTGTCACCCGCTCCGAGAGCAGCCAACGTGATCCAGCGATTCCCCGTCGCTTCGCTGGCGATCGCTAACTCTCCCGCAGCCGTCGCGTCGTAGTCGCGAAACAAGTGCAAACTCGGTTCCAAAATCGCAATCGCGAAATCGGAATCGGAAGACCATGGGAAGGTCATTTCGACACTCCCCCACTCATCAGGTCGTTTGGGCGACCAATACACCGCATTGACCTCGTCGCGATCACCTCGTTCGCGTATCAACGCGACGTTCTGGGTCACGAGTGAGGCCGACGAAGGATCCGACGAGTAGGAATACCGAATCTCGTAATCGGGTGGAGAGGACGGATCCTGAACGAAATAAATCTTGGTCACTCCGCTCGGCTCCTGGCTCGCCAGGTAACCGAACGCAAGCCCCACCGCGCCCACCAAGAGATAGATAAGCACAGTCCGAGTGGATCCATTGCGATCGAGTCGCCAGCGCTCCTGCTTCATCCGCGTTCCCTGTTGGATTGCGAGTCGACGCGATCCCAGAGATGCAGGCCGCCCCCTTGGAAGGGAGCCATGTCGTTGATGACTTGAAATGCAATCGGCAGCCGATCGGTTGATTGGCGAGTTGGTTGCGTAAACTTCACACCAAACCTCAATTGGATTGAATCCGAACCTGCCAGCATATCTGGCCCGAGTTCTGCCTCCACAGCCTCCGAGTTTGGGCCACCAAAAAGATTGGTTCCCTCACCCAGTACCACCCAACCTCTTGCCGGCGCACCGAAGCGTCCTTCCATCCGATAGAACGCTCGGCCAGGGTCCGTATCGAAGTACAAAATGATTTGCACCAATCCCACTTCGTAGTTGACCGGCCCAAGCTCAATCACGAGTGATTCGAGCCAATGCCATCGACTTGGCTCCAACGCTCGAATGGCAGGGAAAAGTCCCAAGCTGTGGCGCGTGTGAACAAGCTCGGGAGAAACCAACTGCCACGACGCGCTATCCAAGACGGGTTCCCAAAACAAATTCCAATGCCTGGTGCTCGGAGTACCAGGAATGAAGATCGCATTCGGTCTTCTCCCCGGTCTTGCGAGCTGTCTCCCTCCCCAGGCGGCAGTGGCGGCCGTGAATCCGAGCCCCAGTGCATGCGACATCCAGCGTCGCCGAGTCGGTAAACCGCGATCGGGCGAATCTGCCAGGGCGATGGGAATCATTCCTGGCTCAACGCACTGGCTCAACCAGTCGGCTACGGTATTCGCATTGCGAGGCCGCTTCTCGGGATCCGGGTCGAGCAGGGTCGACAGGACGCGCTGCAAGTTTTCGAATCGATGAAGCGATTCTCCACTGGGGGCGGTGCCCAGGAAGCGCGAGCGAAGCGATGCCCACTCCGCCGCCGTTATCTCGCGATCGCTGAAGCCAGTGATCATCCATCGCAGGATCACACCCAGGCTGTAGAGGTCACTTCGCTGACTCGGGGCCATGCCTCGGAGAATCTCCGGTGCTACGAAGCCTTTGGTGCCGCCATGCCATCGGGGCGATTCCGAGGGAGATACCCAGGTTGCCGTCCCGAAATCGGTGATCACCGGATGCAAACGGTCCTTGCGCACGATGATATTCGCGGGCTTCAAGTCTCCGTGCAAAACCTGCTCATCGTGAATCGCTTGCAATCCGGATGCAATGCCACGCCCGACAAACACCAGATCTTCCATGGAAATCGCGTCGCGACCGGTCAACCATTGTTCGAGGTTCTTTCCGGGAATCCATTGACGAATCACCGCAAAGATCTCTTCGAGACGAATCGTTCCGAGGATGGCTGCGACGTGGGGATCGAAGATTTTCGCGACTGCTCGAGACGCTTCGAGCGACCGCTGCTGCACTTCTGGACGTTGGCTCCAACGAGGAAACAGCAAGAGCACAACCACATCGCGATCCAGTTCCTGGTCTCTCGCATGGTACGTGGCACCGATGGCGGAAACCGATAGGCACCGGAACAACGAGAAATGCCCGAGACGGAAGCATCGCGACCGAGGGTCCCAATGCAGGCGACGCGATAATTCGCGCAGATCCGATGCGATCTGCCACGGCAACTCGGCATCGACAACGCTCATCAGTTCATCGACCGAGAAGAGGGTTTCGGTCGGGTTTTGATACCGATGGTAAATCAGCATCCCCTCGAGCTGCAGGGCGAGCGGGTCGCCCGATGTCCGCAACGATTCCAGCTCGGCTTGTTGATCGTCCACGGGGAGATCCATCAGCCGGTCAAACTGCTGGTAGAGGGCGAGCAACTCAGGGGAAGTCGGCATAACGAGTGGACCGTAATGGACGTCAGGGTTGCCCGCCGCTTCCTGCACCCCGCGGGGCCCCCATGGGAGCGGGCGCGCACCCCCATGAGAACCCGCGAAGGCAGTTATTCTCAAGGAGCGTTCAACGCCCGGAAAAGCTGCCAAGCTTTTCCAAAATAATTGCAAAAAAACGGAAACAGCCCCACTCCGTGCGAAGTGAGAGGTTCCATGCGATGGTTACTGCGATTTCGCAGCTTGGATGGCTTGGGTACGGGCCGCTTCGAATTCATCACCGCGGTTCCATGCCTGCATTTGGTCCGCATCGGCGGCCGCCAAGCCGACATGCGTCAGCAATTGAATGTCCTCGACGGCTCCGGAGAGATCCCACTTGGGATCGTACTCATCGGAACGCTGGTGGTAGTGTTTCTCGGTCCAGAGTTGCAGTTGCTCCTTGCCCCAGCCCTCCGGCTTTCCTCGAACCGCGTGTCCGGCGTGCAAATAGACCGCCGGAACGCCGACTTTAGCCAGCGAGAATTGGTCGGAACGGTAGTAGTAGCCCTTGCTCGGTTCCAGGTCCCCGACCACCTTGCGGTTTTGTTTCGTGGCCGCGGCTTCGACCAAGGCGTCCATGGTGCTTTTGCCGAGCCCGATGACTTGCACATCGCGCGTCGGGCCGAGGAAATTGATCCCGTCGATGTTGACCAGCGCGGCGAGTTTGCCGTTGGGGACGATCGGTTGCTCGGCCAAAAACCTCGACCCCAACAGCCCTTGTTCCTCTGCACCCACGGCAGCGAACATCAGCGACCGTCGCGGACGGATCCCGCTTTCCGATATCCCCTTCAGGATTGTCAGCAGGGCAGCGGTCCCCGATGCGTTGTCGATGGCTCCGTTGTAGATGTTGTCCCCCCTCTCATCCCGCTCGACGGCAATCCCGATGTGGTCGTGATGGGCCATGAAGACAACATGCTCGTCGGAGAGTGCCGAGTCGGATCCTGGCAGAAAGCCCACAACATTGGCGGTTTCGCGCTGGCGCACCTCGGTTTCGATTTCGGTCGTCAGGTGCAAGCCGAGCGGCACCGGACGGAAGTCGCGGCCCTCGGCGGCCTCGCGAAGCGCGTCAAGGTCTTGCCCGGCGAACTTGAATAGCGAGCGCGCGGCATCGTCGGTAATCCAGGCTTTCATGTCCATGCGAGGGCCAGCCGCGTCTCGTAGTTCGAATTCCTCGCCCGTCCACGAGGTCTGAATGACCGTGAATGGGTATCCCGCCGAAGGAGTCGTGTGGATGATGATTGCACCGGCTGCACCCTGCCTCGCAGCGCTCTCGTACTTGTAGTCCCAGCGGCCGTAGTACAAACGCCTGGAACCACCGAAGAGATCCGGGTCCCGTTCCGGATCGTTGTTCATCATCACCAGGATCTTGCCTCGAAGATCCTGACCCTTGAAATCATCCCACTGGTATTCGGGGGCCTGGATGCCATAGCCGACGAAGACGAGTTCCCGCTGATCGATCGCGATTCGAGGTTCTGGTTTCCCCGCGACCGCAATGTAGTCATCGAAGTATTTCAAGGCGAGCGAATCCGGATTCGCTTGAGCTTGCTTCGATCGGAAGGTCCAGGTCTGCGCCGCGCGACTGCTGACGCCGATCATCGGGACGCTTTGGCGATAGGATTGCGTGCCAGGGATAGGTTGAAGGCCGTGAATCTTGAATTGCGTCTCGAGGTACAGCTGCGTGATCGTATCGCCCATGGTGCCCGGGCCGCGACCTTCGAGCAAATCATCGGCGAGGAATTGTATATGACCTGCCAATGCGGATGCCTCGATCCGCGAATTCACTCGATCGATCGAATGGGCTTGGCCCAGCGCGGTTGGAATTGGGGCGGAGCCCAAGAGCGGAGCGATTGCTACGAGGCAAAAAACCAACGATCGCATCGAACACCTCAACTACGACAATGCCAGGACGAATCTCGCAACGGTGAACAAACTCGACGGCGGATCACTCGTTGTCGGCGGGAGGTTCGGGAGCTTTCCTCTTTCCCAAAATGAAGCCGTCGAATCCCCACCCGTCTTTTTCCGTACGAACCACCATGCCCGCAGGGGTAAAGAACTGTTTGACTTGCTGGAATGGGGGCAACTTGCCCCCTTGCAGTTGCTGCGGCTTCGACTTGTCTGTTTTGAGCAGTCGTTCCGCAATGAGCGCCAGCATCGATCGGGACTGTGGAAGGATGTTCTGCCGGAACAACTCATACTGCATTTCAAAGGATCGCTCGGACAAATCCACTTCCGAAAAACTCATTTCCGATCCAGCGAGCAGTTTTTGTTGCATGGCTCGGCACGCTTGCACGTCCGGCAACGCCTCGAATTCACTATTCGCGATCGGTTGGCTGGCTCGCTCGATGACTTTCGCGAGACTCTCCGGATTGGATGCGAATACAAACCAACCATCGATCAAGGTAATTGCGTATTGATCGAGCAACGGTTTATCTTCGTCCTCTTCCTTCGATCCTTTCTTCGTTCCTGGACCGTCGAAGTCGAGAGTTTCTTCTTCGATTTCTTGGGTCAAGAACTTCCACATGCGGTAATTGCCCACATCCTCTAGCTTCGAGCCCGGTTCGGTCTTGGAGTATCGATCCAAAATTCCCTTGAACTTGTCCTGGGGGTCATTGAGTTTGACGCAGATCAAGGAACGTTTGCTCTCCGGAGTGATGGGTTCTTCGATTTCCGTTATCACAAAGAACTGGGTGCCCATCAGAGGGATCACTTCCTTATTGATGTCGATTTGCGGACCCTGCACGTCGTCTTTGATGCTTTCCAGAATCCGCTCGAAATTCTTTTCTTCACCGAGATAGCCGTCGACCATCCCCTCAAATTTGGGAAAAGCCTCGCCGAAGTTCCAGGAGAATCCCAAAACGCTTGCGGTCTTTGGATCGATCCACGACGGAGGAGACAGAGCAGGTTGGTTCGGGAAATCCAAAATCTGAACGGAACGGGAGACCTCTTCTTCCCTCAGGACGAACCCCTGGTGGTGCATGTCGAGATCCTCCTTGTTGAATTGCACTGAGCCAGCCGCGCATAGCAAGCTCTCAAAGCCTTGGTCTTGCAACAGCTTGAGGATATCTACTTGGCCACGCGGATTCTTTCCCGATACCGATCGAAGCAATCGACCAAACCCCAAAGGGCGCACGAAGTACTCCAGTTCCGCTTCATGACGATCGCGAATGATCCGCGCATGAACCTGTTGGTAAAGCCGGGAGTTCGATAACGATTCGGCGGGTGCATTCTTCTGGGCTTGGACAAACTCTTCGATGGTTACAAGATCGTCGGCGGCGAACAATTGGCCCGCGGAAACGACGTAGAACGACTCCTTGGGTCGTATGTCCGCATCGGATTTCGGCATGCGATAGTGCGTCACTTGCAAGTCTCCCAACGGGATCTTTTTCGACTCCGCTTTGAGATCTTCCATTTCTTTGCCGATGCGCGCAAGCAATTCATCAACTTGGCTCTCGTTTCCGAGAATGTCGATGATGACTCCCAACGAGAATGGCTTTTCCGTGACCGCAGGCCGGGCGATCCAGCCCATGGCCGCTTGGCCGGAACAAATGCTCGTCAAATCTTCAAATTTGACATTCAATTGCCATCCAGATTCGGAAAATCGCTTGCGAATGCTCTCTTGCTGACTCGTCCAAAAGTCCTTGAGTTGCTCGTCGGATGCGAATTTCCCGAGCTCGGTCTGCTCCCAATTGTCCAAGAAGGTTTTGCTGCTGGGAAGACAAACAAAAGCCTGGGTCTCCGAAGAGAACATTTCCGACGCTTTGCGTAATCCGTCGCTGGCACTGGCGTGTGGGCATGACGAGAAAGCCTGGGATCCCGCAACCATCGCTGCAGCGAATAGGACAACGATTCGAGTCAATGATGCCACTAGTCCGATCTCCGTTCGTACCAAGAGTGTTGCAAAAGGGAAAAGCGAATAGCCACCGCTCGGCAAACCGTGTATCGTATCGCAAACCGCATCGCGAAGGAAACCCGGGTTAGAGACCGGGTGGACCCGGTGCGTCGCCCCTCCCCTTTTCTTTTCCAACACGCATCATGCCAAAAGACGAAGAAGTGCTCGTCGTCCCGGCCTCCTTGCTCGACCAACTCGGGCCATTTTCTGGGTTCACAACAGCGATTGACCGCTATTTGCCAGCGATTTTGGACCGTGCCCATCAGGCATTTCGCCCCCGAAGCCTAGTGGAAACCGACCCCTCGTTCAAGCAGTTGATCCCGTACGTGATCTTGGAATGCAACAACGAACAAGGGACCCGTCTGTTCCAGTACACGCGGGGAAAAGGGCAAGGGGAAGCCCGTTTGCACGCTCTTAAGTCAGTCGGCATCGGCGGACACATCTCCGTGGAAGACTCGCAAGGGGACGATTGGTATCGCATCGGGATGCAACGCGAGTTGTCCGAGGAGGTGGAGATCGGATGCCGAGGTACCGATCGAATCGTCGGCTTGATTTACGACGACACGACCGAAGTAGGACGCGTTCACCTCGGGGTCGTCCACATCATGCAACTCTCGTCCTGCAAGGTCTTTCCCCGTGAGAATCACCTGCTCGACTCCGGCTTCCGCCAGGTCGAGGAGATCAAAGAGGATCTCCGATCCATGGAGACATGGTCGCAATTGTGCATCCAGCACTTGTATTGATCCTTACGATAGAAACTACCTCGGAGCCCCTTCCGAAGAGGAAGATCGGACCAGCAAGATAAGGTACGACGTTTCGTCTCGCGATGAAAGCTTCGGAGGCTTGGGTTGATTTCCTAGCTGCTCACGCTTCGCAATTGCGAGCGGTTCTCCCTTGCGAATCCCCGCCGGAAAAGAACTGACCAATCCCAAATCATCCTTCGAGCGAAAGGTCAGTCGACGTGCGCCGTCGTCATTGCTGACGACCGAACCGAGTTGGGTGGACAACTGAAGCACGGCAGGATCAACCGACATGTCCAGTCGATATTGTGGGAAATCTCGGTACTGGCTTGCTACCGCCCTCAAGAATGAATCGATTCTCCGCGCCTTGGCTCGTACGAAGAACACTTGGACATCACCCGACGGATGCGGCACATCGACACCTGCCATCATCCCGACCAACTGCGTGGCGACCAGCGAATCGAGCTGTTCCGCAGAGATATTCAGGTCCTCGGTGTAGAGGATCTCATGCTCCTCCAACAGTCGGCGCATCGCGTCATTTTCTCCAGCAATCGGATCCACCGAGACATCCGCTACCAACGTGTAGACCGGATTCTTGATCCCCTTGGCATCGAGCATCTCTTGAATGGGGTTGGTCGATTTCTCAGAGACGGTCCCGTTGGATACGACCGAACGATCGGTCATGGGAAGACTTGGAAGATTGGTTGCCGAAGGGATTGTTTCGCTCGATGCGTCGGGAATGGGAGACGTCGCCGCGACCTGCGACTCGGGCTCCGATTCAGGGACCAACTCGGATTCCGAGGACGGCATCGGCAGATCCGAAGGCTGGGGCGAGACATCCCCGTCCGCAAGCAGTTCCGTTGCCGCATTCCCCGCATCCCGCTCGTTCCGAGCCGAACCGTCCGCAGGCCCTAATCCCGTCCTATCCACCAAGCGTTGTTCTGGGATCGGGGACGACAGCGGACCCGCAAGATAGAGGACCAAGGAGGCGATCGACGCCATCGCCAGCATGGGAATCCAAACTTTCCAAGCCCGCTGGGATACCGTGGGAGTCTTTGTCGGCAGATCCGAAGACATAGAAGCGTTCACCCGAGATCCCCTCGGTTCGACACTCTGCTTTGCACTGCGGTCCGCGGTTGGGCGGGTGGATCGAACGAGCCACTCGGGGGCCTCGTCACCCATCGCTTCCGCCCGTTTTCGAGCCGAAGCGACGACATTTTTCGAAAAATCGCTCCCCAATCGCCCCACGCTCCGGCCCCGCAACAGCGATCGCCGCAACGCCTGCATTTCGGTCAAGCGAGCCTCCAACGATGGATCCGCCTTCATCGCAAGATCAAGGCTCCGCTGCTCCTCGTCGGTCAAAATCCCGTCGAGCAGGCCGTTCAGAAGGTCGTTGAGTTGTTCGGGATTGGTAGACATAGTCGGTACACTTGGTTTCGTTATTTCTCCGAGGGTTCCTCCCCCGGAAAAGTTCCCGACACCGGTCGTAGAATATCGACTCCGCACCCGAGACGAAACGGAATCAGCTGAAAAAACCCTATGTTTTTTCTGGTTTCTCCCAGACTCCGGTCTCCGCAAGGACTTTTTCGACCGCCGGAACCCACCCCCGATTGGCGACCGGCGACGCGGGGCTGGGATGCAAAATCCGGACGATTTCGCCCCCCCGATGGCTAGCATTCGCTACCCCTGCATTCCCTACCACACGGCGAAGGCACGCCTCGGCGTATTGACCAACCCCGACCAAATACGCGGGCTTAAGCAGTTCCAATGTCCGCGCCAGATGCTCATCGCAAACCTGTCGCAACGGTTCGCTCTGGCTCGCGGGCAACTGATCGGGCGTGACATTGCGCCCTCCGGCATCCATGAAAACCAATGGACAGTAGTTGGCGACGAAGTGCTCCTGAAAAAATTCCTCCGCCGACTCCGACCGGGAAGCGAACAACCCCCATACCCGTCGTCCGGAAACCTCCGATCGCTTGCAATCCATCCCGAGGATCGGACGTTTGGGGTGCTCCCGGTCCGGTCGCCCGATGGGTTTGTCGATTCTCAACCAATCGCGAACCGCGTTGACCTCGCCGAACGGGATCCCTGTCTGGGCCATCCCCCAAGGGCCCGGATTCATCCCCAAAAAAAGGACCCGCTTTGGGCCTCTCGCGAAACGCCCGAGATAATGCTCGTACGCCGCCCACGCATAATCGAGCGGATTGTAGACATAGGCGACCGGTGCAGCGAAATCGAGTTTCTCGACCTGGTTCCTAAGCTTCGTTGCCGCTAATGCCATCTCTCGGCTTGTTCGCGTAGGTCGCATCTTCTTGGTCAAAGACTCCAATTACCATTTGATAGCCATCTCATCCGCACCGCATTCTACCAGAACTCGCGATTCTACCAGAACTCGCGATCCCGCGATCGGGACGATCGGTTCCTCGAACGGAGGCTGCAGAAGAACTGACATACCCACCGGTTACTCCCTTGAGTAAGATCGCTGGGGGTCGTCGGCCGTTGGGGCGATCCGTTTTTCTTTTCATGCGGGAGCGGTTGGGAATGATTTGGACGGTGGTGCAGACAAGCTGGCGACGATTGAAGAACAATCGCTCCGAGCTTTTGCTGACCTTTGTGGTCCCGATCATTTTCTTCAGTATCTTTGCGGTGATCTTCGGCTCGCGTGGCAGTTCCGGTTCCGGCACTCCAAAGATCAAGGTCGCAATCGCCGACACCTCGGAAACGTCGGTATCCAAGCGGGCGACCGAACTGTTGCGGGACCAGCAGTCGCTGCGAGTGGCCGATCGACGCGGCTCGCAATTTCCGTTTGGCAAAGAAGCGTCGTCCGACGCCCCGGCCGCGACGGTAACCCCGTCCGCCGCAGAGGACCTAGTCCGTCGAGGCATGGTCTCAGCGGCCATCGTGTTCGAGCCCAACCCGCAAGCCAACCTCCCTTCAGTCCGCGTTCTGACCGACAGCTACGATCAAGTCGCTTCGCAGGTTGTTACGGCGCTGGTGCAGCGGGCCGTCATGACCGCTGCTTCGGAATCGACTCCGCTCGCTCTCCCTACGGACGCGTCGCACGTGCGGCCGGCTTCCTTCGATGGAACAGTCTTGCAATCGGCTCCGCCGACACCTCCGAAACCTCCTGAGATCACGGTCGTGGATGTGCTCGGCGGCAAGAAGACCAACCCAGTCATCTCGATGTACGCAGCGGGAATCGCCGTCATGTTCGTTCTCTTCAGCGCGACCACGGCCAGCGGATCTCTCCTCGAGGAGCGCGAGAACTCCACGCTCGATCGACTTCTGTGCAGCCGGTTGACCATGGACCAGTTGCTGCTCGGAAAATGGGCCTACCTGACGTGCATTGGCACCATTCAAATCACGCTGATGTTCTTGTGGGGAAGCATCGTCTTTGGCATCGAGTTGCTGCGTCACTGGGAAGGATTTGCAGCGATGACTCTGGTCACCGCCGGCGCGGCCGCGAGTTTTGCACTCTTCCTCGCATCGCTCTGCAAGACGCGAACGCAATTGGGGTGGATCTCGACAATCGTGATTTTGACCATGAGCGCGCTGGGAGGCAGCATGGTCCCGCGATACCTGATGAGCGAGAACATCCAACGCGTCGGCCTGGTCACCTTCAACGCGTGGGCTCTCGAAGGCTACAACAAAGTGTTCTGGCGCGATCTGGGGTTGCGAGACCTGGATTGGGAATTGGGCGTGCTGACTCTTTGCGCGCTGATCTTCATTGTCTGTGCGCGGGCAGGTGCGGTGCGCTGGGAACGGACATGAACCCCGCGAATGACGCGGAGCTCGACCCCACACGCCTTCTCCGCCATGACTACACCCGGCTCCTGCGACACTCCCAGCGGCTCAGCCGCATCCATGCCAGCCGCCGCGACCGCGACCAGGAGCGATGGCACGCCGCTTTGCACGCCGCACGCGAACGCTTCGAATCACGCGCTCGTTTGCAACTCGAACTCGAACTCGACCCCGAGTTGCCGATCGCTCGATACCGCGACGCGATCATCGATCAAATCCAACACAGGCAGACCGTCGTGGTTTGCGGCGAGACAGGATCCGGAAAGAGCACGCAACTCCCCAAACTTTGCCTCGCCGCCGGCCTGGGACGCTATGGATGGATCGGACACACGCAACCTCGACGCTTGGCCGCGCGCTCGATCGCCAAGCGACTCGCCGATGAAATGGGATCCCCGCTCGGACAAGCGGTCGGATACAAAATCCGGTTCCAAGATGCGATCCAGGATTCCACCGTCGTCAAACTGATGACCGATGGTGTCCTGCTGGCCGAGATCCATCGCGATCCCGACCTCGAAGCCTACGATTGCATCATCATCGACGAGGCCCATGAACGATCGATCAATGTCGATCTGCTGATGGCCTACCTGGCCCCCGTGCTGCAGCGTCGACCCGAGCTTCGATTGGTCATCACCAGCGCGACGATCGATGCCGAACGTTTTTCGCAGCATTTCCGGGACGCGATCGGCCCGGCACCGATCGCGCTGGTCGAAGGCCGGGGATATCCGGTGGAGGTCCGATACCGCGGCGCGCTGGCGACGCGAGACCGGGAATCGGAGGATGACCGCTCTGAACAAGTCGATGCGCCGGAGTTTGGGCCCTCTCTTTTGTCCCGTTTCTGCGATGCGGTCGATGAACTGTTCGACGAGGGGCCTGGCGATGTCCTCGCGTTCTTCCCGACCGAACGCGATATCCGCGACGCGCACAAGCGGCTGCGAGGCCATCTGACCCGCCGCGGATTGGCCGAGCGAATCGAAGTGCTCCCCCTCTACGCGCGATTGACCGAAGCAGAACAGCAACGGGTCTTTCAGCCCCATGCCAAAACGCGCATCGTGCTAGCGACCAATGTCGCGGAATCCTCCCTCACCGTGCCAGGCATTCGCTATGTGATCGATTCGGGCACCGCGCGCATCTCGCGATTCGCGGCCAAGAGCCGTGTCCAACGACTGCCCATCGAACCGATCTGCCAGGCATCGGCCAACCAACGAAGCGGTCGATGCGGACGCCTCGGTCCGGGAATCGCTATCCGACTCTACGACGAAGCGGACTACCTGGCCCGCACCCCATTCGCCCAACCCGAGATTCGGCGCTGCGATCTGGCCTCGACCATCCTGCATACCAAAAGCCTCGGGATCGATGACATTGAGTCCCTTCCATGGCTTGATCCACCTCGACCGGAGACCGTGCGAGAGGGATTGCAAACCCTCTCGGAAATCGGCGCAGTCGACGAACGCGGCGAATTGACTCGCATCGGTCGGCAACTCGCCCGATGGCCGGTATCCCCTCGGACCGGACGCATGCTCCTGGCC
>JBKDXO010000188.1:0-78205 GCA_046306195.1 Planctomycetota bacterium
TTCGAGTCCTTGGGGTAAGGGGGATTCTGCGCTGATGATGCAAAAATCACAAAGGTCGGGTCCCAAACTCGTACGATCGCCAAAAAACTCAATCAACAACAAGCGTATGAAATATGCGGGCTAGCGCCTCAGGCTCATGGAGCCGAAAATTGACTCTTGTCGGCTGTGTCACCAAAGCCGATCGCAAGTAATTCTACGGATTTGCGCGTGGATCAGTCCAAGAATGCGTCCCACAGCTCGAAGTCGCGAAGCGACGCGGGCCTGATCGACGAGACAAAACACGACGAACTCAAATCTCAGTTGGAAGAGATCTCGGGCGGGACGGTGGCCATCGTTGCGATGTTCATCTCCGTTCCACCCGGATGCTTGCGCATCTCGGCTAGCAAGTTTTTGAGACGACAATCCGGGATCGGTACGAGCATCCGTTCGGTGCGACGCACTTGCGGGACGTCGCTACGTCGGGGCTAAAGAACGGCGAAACCAAGACTCCCGGTTTCAAAATCCCGGATAAATCCTCGACGATCCTGGCTCCTATCTACCCCAAAAATACCGCATCCATATTCGCGGACGGTCCCTGCGACCTGCCGTTCGCGAGCCAATATCCTGAAAATTGCAGGCATGGCGAACTGTTTCGCCCTGCGCTCCGTAGTAAGCTGGTATCGAGTCGTCGCGATTTCTCCGGGGGCTTTTTGGAGTCTCCCGACCGAGGCTTTTCATCCCTTTTCAGCGTGCTGCCATGCATTCCCATCATCATGAAGTGACGCTGGGGCTCGCCTTCGCTCTCGGGGCCCTGCACGCGGTCGAGCCTGGACACGGCAAAACGGCCATGCTGGTCTACCTGTCCGGGGGTCGGCGAAATTTTTGGCATCCGATCGTCATCGGTGTTTCCAGTGGGCTGGCACACTCGATCTCACTGCTGGCAATCGCGTTGGTGATTCACGTGGCCCAACACTGGATCGTCGGCGACCATGATCACGAGAACGAAACGGTCACTCATGCTCTTCAATGGGTGAGCGCAGCGCTGGTGCTCGCGGTCGGCATTTGGATGTGGATTTCCGCCGCAAAGAAAAGAGGTCCGCAGTGCGGCTGCCACGGTCATCACAAGTGTGAAGAAAAGTCGGACAAGGGAACAACTTCCTATTCGATGAGCGCACTCTTGGGGATTGCGTTCGGCCTGTTGCCATGCCCCTCGGCGCTGGCGGCCTATTTCGCAAGCATCTCGACCGGTTCCCCGATTGCAGCGTATGCCGTGATTGGATTGTTCGCCGCCGGGATCGCTTGCTCGCTCTCGGCGATCGGAATCGTCCTGCAATGGATCGGGACGAAACCATTTACGGGAACGAGTCGGTTGCGAACTCTGCCCTGGCCCTACATCCGCGCCGGGTTGATCCTGGGAATCGGCTGCGTGTATCTCGGCCGCCTGATTGCAAGCTGAGGGGACGTTTAGGCAGCGGGAGCCACGGGGTGCACGGGTCGGCCTGCCTCATTCACCGGATAAAGGGCCTCATGAGCGCGAAGAGCCTCGATCAATCCTCGCATCATTCTCGACAACTCGTCGGGATGAGACTTGGCGAGATTGGTCTGCTCGAACGGGTCCACGCGCAGGTGAAAGAGTTGATAATGCGAACCCTCGGATGCTGCCGACGGAAAATAATGGTAGATGACTTTCCAATCTCCATCCCGGTAGCTGGTCCAGTAATCGCTTCGATGCGGCCCATGGGGATAGTGCATCAGGAACGTTTCATGGCGGGTGCGGTCGGGTTCGCCCGCAAGCAGGGTGGCAAGATCCTGGCCGTCGACTCGATGGCCATCGGGAATCCGCGTGTTGCTGATCCCCAGAATGGTTGGAAACAGGTCTGGGACGGATGCCAGTTGGGATTGGAGGGTATCGGCAGGGATCGGAAGTTTTTGTTGTGAAGCATTTTGGTCATTCCGTTTCGCCCACGCGGCGATGAAGGGAACGCGAACGCCTCCTTCGTAATGCGATCCCTTCTTGCCTCGAAGCGGGGCCGCGCACGCTACCGCGTGTTCATGACCGAGCGGCGCGTCGCTGCCATTGTCACCGACGAACAGGACCAGCGTGTTTTCGGCGACTCCCAACGCTTCCAAATGATCGAGCACATCGCCGAGCGACTTGTCCATCCCTTCGATCAAGGTCGCGAAGGCTTGGGCTGCGGCCGGTTTGTCGGATTCTTTGTAATGGTCGGCGAAACGTGGATCGGATTGAAACGGGGCATGGACGGCGTAGTGGGCCAAGTAGAGAAAGAATGGCGCGTCCGCCTCGACCGCTTGGGTCACGTGCGATTTGGCTTCGAGAGTCAGGGCTTCGGTCAGGAACGTGTCGGTGCCGTGATAGGGGGCCAGTCCAGGCACCGCTGCGGGGGAAGTCCTCGCGACGCTTCCACCTGCGTTCCCGTAATTTTGACCGCCGTAGTAGCTAGCAGGGGCCCCGATGGATGCACCTCCTACATTGATATCGAATCCCAAGTTCCTTGGATCCGCTCCCTCGGAATCGCGCGGACCAAAGTGCCCTTTCCCAACATGGATGGTGCGGTATCCGTTGGCTTGCAGCAGTTTCGGCAAGCAGACATCGTGAGAGCCAAGTCCTCGCCAGTTCCAGTCAGGCGGTCCCTTCGGACCTCGATTGTTGTTGTCGGGTGAGATCCAGTTGGTGGTGCGATGCCTCGCAGCGTTTTGTCCCGTCAGGATTGCGATGCGCGTCGGCGAGCAGACGCTCATCGCATTGAATTGATGGAAGCGGATCCCTTGCTGGGCCAGCCTCTCCATATTCGGAGTGCGGTAGAAATCGTTCAGGGGGTAACGTTTGGGCTGCCCCGTCTCATCGGCAAGAAATGGGACGGAGGTATCCATGATCCCCATGTCGTCGACCAATATCAGGACGACATTCGGTTGGCTATGGGTTGTTTTGTCGTGCCCTCCCAGGGCAGCGCTGGGCACGACAATGAACCAACAAACAAGCAGAATTCTTTGCATCAATCGTTTCAGGATTCAACCTGATGGATGCGTTAGAACTGGATGGAATACTTTTCCGTCATGCGACGACGCATATCGGCGATGGCTTGCTCCAATTCCCCCACCAGTTGCCGGAAGGTCGTATTCCCTTGGGATTGCGACAAGCTTTGGTACTTCAGGGGAGAGTTAGGATCGTAGAAGTTGTCGACGTATCCGCCACCCATCCCGCCGTAGAAACCTCCAAAACCGCCGACGAAGGGTCCTGCGAAGCCAACGCCCCCGACACCAACCCCGCCGCCAAACCCGCCTGCTCCACCGGACCCAAGGCTGCCGGATCCGGCATCGCTAAGGTTCTTTTGAACACCCACGGAGATATTGATCAATTGCATCGAGACCATGTTGTCGCGAAGCGCCTTGCCCATTTCTGCACCGAACTGAACCATCTCCGTGTCGACGTTCAATGTTGGAATCTCGTCGATGCGGTTGGCCATATTTCCGTTCCACTGAGCGCGTTCGCCGGTGTTGCTGGCAGAATAATTCTTCACCCGACGGAAGATGCTGACCACCTTTTGGAAGTACTCCTTTGAGTTTTCGGCGATCACGCTTTGGCTGGTTTCCTGGGCCGAGACCTTGGGTTGTTTTTCGTAGTGTTCGATATCGGAAGTCTGTCGTTGGACGGTGAAGACACCAAGGATGTCGTCCAAGAACTCGGATCCTACCGTACCCCGGAACTGCAATCTCTTTCCTTGGTCCTCCGAAGTCATCGTCCAGGCGGTGAAGTCCTTGATCGACGAGCCGCGACGTTGCAGCACTTCATTGAAAAAATCTTTGGCCAGCGGCTGAAGATTCTTCGGTGCTTCGCGGAAATTCAACGTGATGGCGGTTCGCGTCAACGTGTCGCGTGACACCTCCAGGCTGACCCCGCGCAGGTTTGCAAGTTCGTTGGCGATTGCTGTTACGTCTTTCCCCTTGAGCGAATTGAAGTTAGACAAGGTTTCTGTAATCGTCTGCGGTGCAATCAAATCTTCGACGTCGACCGCGATCATCAAGGCAAGGCCGTCGAGGGCTGTGTTTGCCGCACTGGTAAGGTAGTCGCCACTGTTGGGGTTTCGGTCTCGCTTCAGCCATTGTGTCAGGAATCTTCGATCGGCAGGGCGGACAATCGATAGGACACGGTCGGGGAGTGGGACCAGATACATTCGGTTGGGAGTCCACACCACGTCTCGATTGACGACCTTCTCAACATAACCACCCGTCGCTGCCGCGACAGTCTCGGCGCTCGGGATGGCTTTCATGGTTGCGTACCCGATCTCCCAGGTCGGTTGCAGCCTGGCGAAGTCGATTTCGCTTACGATCCGAACTCGGTCGATGTTGGCGGGCAACTCAATCTCCATCGGCGTGCCCAGAGTCAAACGGTGCAATGCGTTCAAATCGGCGTGCATGACCGCGTTGGCAGGTTTCGGTGTGGACCGGAGGACATCGCTAAGTGTTGGTTCGATCGCAGTGGCGAGCAGAGCGCTGCATGATGCGAAACCAATGGCCAGAGATTGGGTCAGAAAGCGGTTCATGAGAGTGTCCGAGTAAAAACAGGTGCGGGATGGTTGTGCGAGTATTTTGGTCCATTCCCATTCCCAATGCAATCCAAACCTCCTCGAGCTTCATGAAAATCAAGAACTTGGCCGGCATCGACCAACCTGGATTTCAGCGTTTCGATGGGATTTCCGGGGATCACCTGGCTATTTTGCACCGAGCGGCAGGCTGCTGCGGCAGACCTCTGCCCCGAAATCCACGAAAACCAGTCTCCATGCAGATCGGAACAACTCCATGCAGATCGGAACAATTCGAGTCTCGGTTTTGGCGATTCCCTTTTCGCGATCCAGACGCTCTCCCATCGGTTATCCGTTGCGCCACCTCATCATTTTCGCTACTCCTCGGCCCAAATCGAATGGGGATCGAAACTCATCGATGCAATCATGCTCATCACCACGCAGGCGCTAAAGGCAATCACGGCCGGCCCGACATGAAATTCCACCAAACCAGACAATTTGATCAGCATCACCAGAAACGCCAGGAGCATCACGTCCATCATGCTCCAACGCCCCGAGAACTCGATCATCCGATAAGCCCACGCCCGATGATGGTGCTCCAAATAGCGAAACCAACACAGCTCCAGGAGTGTGACCAACTTCACGATCGGCAAGACAATCGAAAACAACAAAATGACCGTGGCGATGAACCAGCTGCCGCTGTGAAACAATTCGACGATTCCACCCAGCAGGCTGCTGGCATGCCGATATCCGAGCCGCTCAATTTCGAGGATGGGCAGCGTGACGGCTGCAGGAAACAAAACGAGCGCGCCGATCGCGGCCGCGGCGGTTCGCTGCGAGCTGACATCTTTGCCTTGGCCGCGGTCGACTACGACACCGCATCGCGGGCAGCGCGAAACATAGTCTTCGCCGTGCTCCGCGACCTGTTGGATCAACCCGCAACACGGACACGCTTTCAAGCGACGTTCTGGTTTCTCTGCTTCTTTTGAGTTCCCGCGCTCGGTGGAATCGCGCATGGCTAGGTCGCCGGGCGACGGGGCGCGAAACGCTGCAAGCCTTGCTGCACGTCCGCTTGGGACAGCAAACCCCAGAACGCCTCCCGTTCGCATCGCAATCCGTCGTCAAATCCATGTTCCAGGCCCGCCGTGATGGCCTTGGCGATCATCCCCTGGGATCGAAGGGTCATGGCCGGTGTGGATTCCGAGGGAGTTTGGTTCGAGTCGAGCGTTGACGCGATCTCCTGCCACTGGCGTAGCCGTTCCGTCGACGACAACGGCTTGCATGCTCGCGGCCAAGGATAGGAGAGGACGGTTTGTACGCATTCGCGTAAGCACTCCTCTTCGCGATCCGCATCCCAAAGCCCGTCGACCAATCCGCACTCGAGAGCCGTTCGACCGGAGATCGAATCCCCTCGCGAGAGCATGCGCCAGCCTTCGGCGATGCCAACCCATCGGGGCAATCGTTGCGTTCCGCCCCAACCAGGGAGCAGCCCCAGTTTGCATTCCGGCATACCGAGCACCGTCTCGCTGTCGCCGCACGCGAACCGGTAGTGGCAAGCCATCGCCCACTCGAGTCCGCCACCCAGGCACGCCCCGCGAATCCAGGCGATCGTCGGAAAGGGCAGATCCTCCCAAGCCTGATAAATATCCTGCCCGAGTTTCATGAAGGACTGGATCTCGGCGTCGCTTTGAACGGCGATGATTTCTTTGATGTCCGCCCCGACGATATTTCCGCGTGCCTTCGCGCTTCGCACGACGACCGGTTTCGCGGAACCGGCAGCGCGAAGCTCACGAGTGACTTCGTCGAGTTCCTGAAACACTTGGCTCGACATGACGTTGAGCGAACGCCCCTCGACGTCGACCCAAAGATTGATCCACCCTGGGTTCGACTCGTCCATTCGCAGATGGCGCAGGTTCATGATCGCGTCTCGATAGATTGCCAAGGTCTCGCGCGGGGTCCGACGTATTCCGCCAAGGGACGGATCAGACGATTGTTGGCGCGTTGCTCGAGGATGTGGGCGGACCAACCGGAGATCCGCGACAAGACAAATATCGGGGTGAACATCGCGGTCGGGATACCCAGACTGCGGTACATCGAGGCGCTGTAGAAGTCGAGGTTGGGAAACATTTTTTTCTCCCGACGCATCACCGACTCGATTCTCTCCGAGATGTCGTACAGGAGCATCAGGTCGGTCGCTTCGCACAACTTGCGAGCCCAAACCTGGATGATGTCGGACCGCGGGTCGCACGATTTGTAGACCCGATGCCCGAAGCCCATGATTTTCTCTTTTCTCGAAAGCATCTCGAGCAATCGCGTCTCAGCATCGTCTGGGTTTCGCATGGAATCGATCAGTTCCATCGCGGCTTCATTGGCCCCGCCATGCAACGGGCCGCGCAAAGCGCCGATCGCTGCGGTGATCGCGGAATAGAAATCCGACAGGGTCGATGCAACCACCCGCGCGGTGAACGTCGATGCGTTCCACTCGTGCTCCGCATAAAGGATCAACGACACATCCATCGCCCGGACATGCAACGGCTCGGGGCGGCGGCCATGGAGCAGCCACAAAAACTGCTCCGCAATCGACTCCCCACCGATCGTTGGGTCGATCCGGTGGCCGCTTTGGTGAAATCGGTACCAATACAACAGGACCGATGGCATGATCCCTAGCAGTCGCTCGCTGACGTGGAGCGCTTCCTGCGGATGGTTCTCCGGTTCGAGCGTCCCCAGCATCGAGGCGGCCGTCCGCAACACATCCATCGGATGCGCGCTGCTCGGGATCCGCTCGAGCACCTGGCCCAATTCGGGCGGAATCCCCCGGTTGGCGACGATGCGGTCTCGAAACGCATTCACCTGCGCCGCGGTGGGCAATTCCCCGTAGAGGAGCAAGTACGCGACTTCTTCAAAGGTTGCGTGCTCGGCGAGGTCCTCGATCGAATAGCCGAGATAGGTCAAGCCGACGCCAGAGACTCCGACGGTGCTCAGCCGCGTTTCCCCCGCGAGGACGCCGTCGAGACCAGCGCGCGTGGTACTAGTCCCTGCGGCGGGTCGGTTCGATGCATGGCTCATGTTCGTTTCTTCTCCGAATCGATGCGTTGTTCCGCTTCGTAATAGTGCAACAAGTGATACAGTTCCTCCCGCGTTTGCAGATCGCCCAGGATCGCCGACTGGTTCCCGTCGCGACGAATCGCTTGATAGGTTCGCATGGCGGCGCGGTTCATCGCGCGAAACGCGGTCAACGGATAGAGCGCCATCCGAACACCGGTTTGGCCGAGTTCGGAGAGCGAGAGCGTGGGTGTTTTGCCGAATTCGGTCAAGTTTGCCAAGATCGGTACGGGGACTCTCGACGCAAACTCCCGATACTCTTCGAGGCTGGTCAATGCCTCGGCAAAAATCATGTCGGCTCCCGCCTCGACGTAGGCGTTGGCTCGCGCGATCGCGGCTGGCAACCCTTCGACGGCAGCGGCATCGGTCCGAGCCATGACGACAAACTCGCGATCCTGACGCGCTCGCACCGCCGCGTGGACGCGAGCCACCATTTCGGCCGTATCCACCAGTTCCTTGCCAGGCCGATGGCCGCACCGTTTGGCCGAAACCTGATCCTCCATGTGAACCGCCGCAACGCCGATCCGCTCCAGTTCAAAAATCGTGCGTCGAATCGTCTCGGATGTCCCCCACCCGGTGTCGATATCGACCAACAGCGGCAGTCGGCAAGCGGCCGTGATGCGCCGAGCATCTTCGACGACGTCATCCAAATGCGTAATCCCCAAATCGGGCAAGGCGTGCGATGCGTTGGCAACCCCTGCTCCCGACAAATAGATCGCGCGAAATCCCGCCTGCTCGGCCAGCAAGGCACACAGCGGATGAATCGCGCCGACAATCTGCAGCGGGCGTTCCTCGTCGAGCGCGAGGCGAAATCGTTCTCCTGGTGAATCAGGCATCTCTCACATAGAATCCGAAGGGAAGAAAACCGACGCGCTCCCGGAAAACTTCGGCGCAGTCTCTTGTTCAGAACGCAGCGTCGGGTTCTCGAGCATTTGCCTGACGAGTGAAGCCAGGCATCGCCAAGAGTGTATCAAATTCCGCCCCCGTTTTCCAAGGAGGCCTAACAGACCGCCCTTAATTCGCTACATTAATTTCCGCGTCGCGTGCGACGCGAGTCGCTCTCCAAGTCTTCTTCTTCGCCAAAATTCTTTTTCTCCATGGGTTCATCACACGATTTTACTTCTGCGGCAGCGCCGCGACCGTTCGACTCCGTGATCGCGAGCATTGCGGAATACGCGGCGAACACGGATTGGAAACCGAGCGGGGAAGCGGTCGAAACAGCCCGCTATGCGTTGCTCGATAGCCTCGGCTGCGGTTTGCATGCGCTCGAGTATCCGGCGTGTACGAAGTTGCTGGGCCCCTCGGTGCCGGGGGCCATTCTCGCCAACGGTTCTCGCATCCCGGGCACGGGCTGGGAGCTCGACCCGGTCCAAGGAGCTTTCAATATCGGCGCGATGGTCCGTTGGCTCGATTTCAACGACACTTGGCTAGCTGCCGAGTGGGGACACCCGTCGGACAACTTCGGGGCGATTCTGGCCATCGCGGATTACCTGGATCGTTCGACAGGCAATCCGTGGGGGGCGCGAGGCGTCTGGACGGTCGAGGATGTATTGCATGCTGCGATTCAAGCGTATGAGATCCAAGGAGTTCTCGCGCTCACCAACGGCTTCAACCGTGTGGGGCTCGATCATGTGCTGTTGGTCCGCATCGCATCGACCGCGGTCGCTTGCGCGATGCTCGGCGGAAACCAGCAGCGGATCGCCAATGCGGTATCGCACGCGTGGATCGATGGCGGGGCCTTGCGAACGTATCGCCATGCGCCCAACACCGGGTCTCGCAAAAGTTGGGCCGCCGGGGACGCGACGCGGCGCGCGGTGCAGCTAGCGCTCTGGACCATGACGGGGGAAATGGGGTATCCGACCGCCTTGACGGCAGAACGATGGGGGTTCCAGGACGTCTTGATGCATGGCAAACCGATCCAACTAGCGCAGCGGTTTGACTGCTACACGATGGAAAACATCCTGTTCAAAGTGTCGTTCCCCGCCGAGTTTCACGCGCAGACCGCGGCCGAGGCGGCGATCGCTCTGCACCCGCACGTGCGAGACCGGCTCGATGCGATCGAGACGATTCGCATCCATACCCAGGAATCGGCGGTGCGGATCATCGACAAGTCCGGTCCCCTTCACAACCCAGCCGATCGCGATCACTGCATCCAGTACATCGTCGCGGTTTCCTTGCTCCATGGGGATCTCAAGGCCGAGCATTACGAAGGGGCGTTTGCGGCCGACCCTCGCATCGATACGCTTCGAAACAAAATGCAAGTCATCGAGGACTTGCGTTTCACTCGCGAGTACTTGGATGCGGACAAGCGTTCGATCGGCAACCGCATTGATATCCTGTTCCGCGACGGAACCCGCACCGACAGCGTCGAGGTCGAGTATCCGATCGGGCATCGCCGACGACGCGCCGAAGCCTACCCGTTGTTGATCGAAAAATTCCTCGCCAGCGCACGCGGACATCTCCCATCGGCCAATGTCGATCGCATCATGCAGCGATGGAACGATCCGCAGCGGATGCTGAAGATGCGCGTTTCCGAGTGGATGGAAATGTTTGTCGTTCCCGATCACCTTCCGTGCGGGTCGCATGGAACAACCCAAGGTTAGTCCGATGGCAACACTGCAAGAGATCACCAGCGAGATTCAGAGTCAAGAAGAAATCCTGCGGCAAGGAGGCGGGCCATCGGGGGTCGCGCGGCAACGCAAGCTCGGTCGTTTGCCGGTCCGTGAACGATTGGACCTCTTGCTCGACAAGAATCGTCCCTTCCTCGAACTCGGATTGTGGGCCGCCAACGGCATGTATTCGGAATGGGGCGATGTCCCCGCCGCCGGCGTCGTCACGGGCATCGGATGGATCGAAGATCGCCCCTGCGTCGTCTCTGCCAACGATGCGACAGTCAAAGCCGGCGCGATGTTTCCTCAATCGGTCAAGAAGTTGATCCGAGCTCAAAAAATCGCCCACCGACTGCGATTGCCTCTGGTCTACCTGGTCGATTCGGCGGGAGTGTTTCTGCCGCTGCAGGACGAGATCTTTCCGGACGAAGATGACTTTGGCCGAATCTTTCGAAACAACTCGATCCTGTCCGCCGAGGGGATTCCCCAGATTGCGGCGGTGATGGGGAACTGCATCGCCGGAGGAGCTTACCTGCCAGTGCTGTGCGACAAGATCCTGATGACCGAAGGGAGCCAATTGTGCTTGGCCGGACCAGCCCTCGTCAAAGCCGCGATCGGCCAAACGGTCGATCCGGAGGAACTCGGCGGCGCGGCCATGCATTCGCAGATCAGCGGCACCGTCGACTTCCATGAAAAGAACGATACCGATTGCCTCATGCGGCTGCGCACGCTCGTCGGATTGATGCCCAAGGGCGCGCACTCCGAACAAGGAACTGCACCGGAGCGGCTCGCATCCGATCTGTACGATATCGTGCCGGGGGACGGGCAGCGCGAGTACGACGTCCGCGATGTGATTCGCTGCTTCGTCGATGCCGGCAGTTTCGAAGAATTTCGTCCCGACTACGGCAAGACGGTGGTCACGGGCTATGTGCGCATCGAAGGGCGACCGGCGGCCATCGTAGCCAACCAGCGGAAACGTTCGAAATCATCCCAGCAAGAAGTTCAAATCGGTGGCGTTCTTTACGGAGATGCCGCCGAGAAAGCGGCGAGGTTCGTGCTCGACTGCGACCAAAATCGGATTCCCCTGATCTTCCTGCAGGATGTTCAGGGCTTCATGGTCGGCAAGCAATCCGAACAATCGGGAATCATCATGTCGGGAGCCCAGTTGGTGCGTGCGATGAGTATCGCAACCGTACCGAAGTTCACCGTCATCATCGGCAGCTCCTACGGGGCCGGCAATTACGCCATGTGCGGTCGCGCCTACGACCCGGCGTTGATTCTGGCATGGCCCAACGCGCGGTATGCGGTAATGGGTGGCAATCAAGCCGCCGATACTCTCCTCACCTTGCGAGTGCGCGATGCGGAGAAATCGGGTCGGACATTGAGCCCTGAAGAAGTCCAATCGCTGCGAGACACGATTCGCCAGCAGTATCAAGATCAAACCGATATTCGCTACGGCGCGGCCCGCGGTTGGGTCGACGCCATCATCCCACCGGACGCAACGCGCACCTGGTTGGGCGCGGCACTGATGCTGGCCGACTCGAAGTACCCATCGGTATCGCCAAGCCAAGGGAGGGAAGTGTGAGCCGTTCGATTCGCGTTGGAAATGCGCAAGCCTTCTGGGGTGACCGTCCATCGGCCGCACGCGAGTTGTTGACCCAGGAACCCGACCTCGATTTTCTGACCATGGATTACTTGGCTGAGGTCTCCATGTCGATCCTCGCCAAACAACGGCAACGGGATTCCGAGCGAGGGTACCCGCGAGATTTCGTCGACGTGGTTCGCGATCTGGCTAGCTATTGGGCCGGAGGCGGACGCTGCCGCTTGATCGCCAACGCAGGGGGACTGAACCCCCGTTCGTGCGCAACCGTATGCCAACGAGCGCTCGAGGAAGCGGGCTGCCGTGGGCTGAAGATCGCCATCGTCTACGGCGACAATGTTCTCGAGGCTCTGACGGTCGCCGAGAGCGATTCGGGAGTATTCGCGAACCTCGATGACGGTCGCCCGCTGTCCGATGTCCAAGACCGACTCGTCACCGCCAACGCGTACATGGGATGCGAAGGGATCGTCCGAGCGCTCGCGGAAGGGGCCGATATCGTCATCACCGGGCGGGTCGCCGATCCCTCGATGGTTGTCGGCGCATGCGCCCATGCGTTTGGCTGGAAACTCGACGATTGGTCGCGGCTGGCGGGTGCCACCGTCGCGGGTCACTTGCTCGAGTGCGGCACCCATGTCACCGGCGGTATCGCGACCGATTGGATGCAAGTGCCCGACCCGCAGCATATCGGGTTCCCGATCGCGGAGATCTTTGACAACGGAGAGTGCATCATCACCAAAGGCCGCGGCTCAGGTGGTGTCGTCAACGAACAGACCGTCAAAGAGCAATTGGTCTACGAGATCGGGGACCCGGCCCGCTATCTCAGCCCCGATGTCTGCGTCTCCTTTCTCAGATTGGAGTTGGAAACCGTAGGAGCGGATCGCGTTCGCGTCGCCGGCGCGATCGGCAGTCCTCGCCCATCGACCTTGAAAGTCAGCGCGACCTATCGGGACGGATTCCGTGCCGCAGGTCTATTGACCGTCTTTGGCTGGAATGCGGTGGCAAAGGCCCGAAAAGGTGGCCAAGTCGTCCTGGGGCGATTGGCCGAGATGGGCTGGCAGTATCGGGATGCGATCGTCGAGGTGCTCGGGTACGGGGACAGCGTGCCACGCATCGATGCGTCGTCGTCCCTGCCGATCATCGAAGCGGTTCTGCGCATTGCAGTCGAAGCCGAAACGTCGGAACCGATTGAAGCCTTCGCACGGGAAATGATTCCGCTCGTGACGGCAGGTCCGCAAGGGACCACCGGATACGCCGAAGGACGCCCCAGCGTGCAGGAGATCTACCGCTACTGGCCATGCTTGATCGAAACCCAAGCCATCGAGCAGCAAGTGGAAATCCGTGAGACTCGCGATACTCGCGGAGACAAGACACAAGTTATCGCGCCCAAGAAACCGATCCCTCCGTTCGACGCCGCGCATGGGTTCGCGAGCAAGCCGACGACGGAAACCAGTTTGCAGGCAGGCAGTCGATTGATCTCGGTCGCCTATGGCCGAAGCGGCGACAAGGGAACGGGCGCCAACGTCGGGATTCTCGCTCGAACCGAAGCGGATTATGCCAAGCTCGCGCGGTGGTTGACCGCGGAAAGGGTACGGGCGTACTTCGAACCGCTGGGAATCGAGTCGGTCGATCGGATCGCGATCCCGAATCTGCTCGGCTTCAATTTCTTGCTCCGCGGCGTGCTGCGCCGAGGGATCCGCAACGATGCTCAAGGCAAGGCGTTGGCCCAAGCGTTGTTGTTGATGCCCCTCCATGATTACCCGGACGCGAAACAGACAACCTGAGTCGGGTCTCGACGCGGGTTCAGCTCACGTTTTGGAGGATGCCGCGGCCTTGCGTTTCCTCCCCAATTGTCTCGCGAGCGCCGACAGGATTTTCCCTCGTCGACACGGAAATCGGTCCTGGGCACGGTCCTAACCAAGAAGCTGATTTTTCGGGGTTGGCATGTCGTGCGGCTCGCATTGATCCGTCTTGAGCGGGCGCGTTTCCGACATTTTTTTCCGTAGATGGACCGATGGCGTCGTATTCTTCATCAGACTGCCCTGCGGGCGGTCCGATCCGTCAAATTGCTGAAGTTGCATAAAAACGCACTTGCAATTCGATTACACAAAGATACGATTAGGGGATGCAGTCCAAGGCGAATTAGTCCGAGGCGGTTGATTGGGTTCGGTTGCGGTTCTTGCGTAATGCGATGCGTCACACAGAAGACGCGGATAAGACAGGAGCGGTGAGTCATGCGTTGCAATGGGTTGGATTTCACAAATTCGTTCGAGAGATTCCCATCGCGTCCGGCAAGGTTCGAGGCAACCGATCGCCGGACCGGCTTCACCCTGGTCGAGTTGCTCGTCGTGATTGCGATTATCGGTGTGTTGGTGGGACTTCTTTTGCCCGCTGTTCAAGCGGCTCGTGAGGCAGCCCGACGGGCTCAATGTTCAAACAACCTGCGGCAGCTCGGACTGGCTTTATCGAATTATGAAAGCGGATTTCGGAGGTTCCCCAGGGGGTTTGTCGACAACAACGCGTCCACGCGGCCCGGATGGGCGTGGGGATATGCTCTGCTACCTTTCATCGAGCAACGGGCATTGCACGATGAGATCGATCATCGATTCGACGTCAGCTCCGCGAGGAACCAGCCGTTCCTGACCAACGTCCTTCCCACCTTCCTCTGTCCGTCGGATCCGATGAATTACACGTTCGAGATTGGCGAGGAACACGAAGAGGAGCATGAGGGTGACGATGATGACCATGGCGGTCACAATGTGGACGATGGGCCGAAATTGTTTCGGATGGCTCGCTCGAACTACATCGGTGTGTTTGGCACCTTGGAAATCGAAGACAATCTGTATGCAGGTGATGGCGTGTTCTTCGGGAATTCTACGGTTCGTACGCAGGACATTGTCGACGGTCTGAGCAACACCATGATCGTTGGCGAGCGGGGAAGCCGATTGGGCGGCTCGGTTTGGCATGGCTGGGTCCATGGCGCCGCGGAAGCGGGGGCACGATTCTTGGGATCAACAGACCATACCCCCAATAGCCCTGCCGCTCACTTCGATGACTTTTCGAGCTTCCATGCCGCCGGGGCACATTTCATTTACGCCGATTGCTCGACCCGACTGATCTCTGACTCCATCGACATCAAGATCTATCAAGCGCTCGCGACACGCCGCGGTGGAGAAGTGGTCGGGACAACGGAGTAAGCGAAACTTGCGAGAACCCTGAAACAGGAAAAGGGCTCCGATCGCTTCTTTGAACAAATCGATGCACCGAAGTTCGGTGGCGAGCCCCACGAACTCGGCTAGCGCCTCAGGCTCACTTTTGCCGGAGGTTTGACTGGAAGTCCGTTGTACGCATGGCATTCTCCCACGGCGTCATCGCGTCTCAGCGAGAACTGGGCTATTCGAAGATTCGAGGGGACAGCCATGGCGGCAGATTGTTGATGGTCACTTGTCGGCGGGATCGATCGTTCGGATCGAGATCCATGGTAATCCAAACAGTCCCGTCGGGCATCAGATCCCGAAAGCGATCGGCCCATTCGACGATCGTGATCTGTTGGGCGTCGAACAACTCCTCGATACCAAGCTCGAGGAATTCGTCGTCATCCTTCACGCGATAGGCGTCCACATGGTGGATGATTGGCTGGGAGTCGTAGCGATGGATCAGGACGTAGGTCGGACTGGAGACATCTTCAGTTCGCGCACCGAGCGATTCGGCAAAAAACTTTGTCCACTGCGTTTTGCCAACACCTAGCGTGCCGACCAAACCGATCGTGAGAGGCAGGATGGATTTCGAGCGGCTGGCTATGTGACTGGCCAGTTGGCGCGCCAAGTGTCGACAATCGTCGAGGCTTTGCCGTTGTAGCGATACATTCATGGCGTTGCTTCTTTTCGCAGCACTCGCTCGGGTTCCTGATCTTACGCGGACTCGAGTTGTTCCTGGAGTTCGGTCCAGCGGGTTTCCGCGGACTGCAATTCCTCCTGAATGGCGGCGAGTTCTTCGTGCAGCTTCATCGATTCGGTGGGATCGGACGCTTGCATCCAGCGTTCGTGGACCGATTTCTTTTGCGCATCGAGTTTCGCGATCTGTTTTTCGAGTTGGCCGATTTGCTTGCGGAGTTGCCGTTCATCGAGGACCGGGCTGGAACTGATCTTCGCTGGCTGTCCTTTGGGCGCCGATTTCGCAGAGGTCGGTTTTTCGGCGCGTCGTCGCGATTCCTCGTCGTCGATTTCCTTGCTGACCATGTAGAGGTACGCATCGTAATCGCCGCGGTAGTGGACCACGGTGCCATCGCGAACTTCGACAAAGGCGGTGGCGACACGTTTCAAAAAGTGTCGATCGTGGGACGTGAAGATCACGGTGCCTTCGTAGGCGATGAGGGCATCAGCCAACGCTTCGACGGTCTCCACATCGAGGTGGTTGCCGGGTTCATCGAGGATCAGCACATTGGCCTTCCCGAGTAGGATCGCGGCCATGCACAAGCGAGCGCGTTCGCCACCGCTGAGGACCGAGATTCGTTTATTGATGGCGGAGCCTCGAAAGAGCATGGCACCGGCGACATCGAGAATGGTTTGATTTTTGGTCCCGGGAATCGCTTCGTATTCGAGGTATTCGAGAACCGTTTTGTTCTCGGGCAAACTCGTGTAGACGTGCTGGGCGTAGGTGGCGATTTCGATGCCATGTCCCCATTTGACCTCACCATCGATGGTCGGCAGAGACTGCACGAGCGTTCGCAGCAGGGTGGTTTTGCCTTGACCGTTATCACCCACGATGGCGGCTCGCATGCCATGGTCGAGCTCGAGAGTGATCTCTTTCGCGACGACTCGTTCGCCGTAGCCGATGGCCAAGTCGCGGCAACGCACGGCAGGTCCCTGGCGGCGTTCGACTTGGGGAGCGCGGATGATGGCGCGCGCTTGCTCACTCGACAATTCCTTGAGCTCCAGGCGATCGAGCATCTTGCTTTTCGATTTGGCTCGGGTGGCGGTGCTGGCTCGTGCGCGATTGCGATCGATGAACTCTTGCAGCTGCTTGCGTTTGGCCGCAATGGTGGCGTTGACGCGTTGATCGTGTTCGCTGAGTTCTCGTTGGTACTCCAGGAACGCATCGACCTTGCCCGGGTAGAGGGTGAGTTCGCCCATCGATAGGTCGAGCGTGGAATCACAGGTTGCGTTCAGGAAGGCGCGGTCGTGGGATACGATCAGACAGGCTTCCTGGAAGGAGCGAAGGAAATGCTCGAGCAGGATTTGGGTTCGCAGGTCCAAAAAGTTGGTCGGTTCGTCGAGCAGCAGGAGGTTGGGCTCGTGGAGCAGCAGCGCCGAGAGCTTGACGCGGGTTTGCCAACCGCCGGAGAGCGACTGCAGCGGACAGTGAAGATAGTTTCCCTTGATTTCAAATTCCCCGGCGACTTCGCCGCATTTCCAATCCGGCTGGCCGCTGTCGCGCATCAAGAACTCGAGGGCGGATTCGCCCGGGAGGAACGGATCGTGCTGCTTGAGGTAGCCGATTTTCAGTCTCGGATGGCGGATGATCTCCCCCGAATCGAGTTCGTCCTCGCCGAGAATGCATCGCAGCAGGGTCGATTTGCCCGCGCCGTTTCGTCCGATGAATCCGACTTTGGTGTCGGCGGTCAGCGTGCACTCCGCTCCATCGAGCAGAATCTGGTCACCGTAGCGTTTGTGTGCATTGCGGATTTGGAGCAGGACGGACATGGGGCAGCTTTGCAGCGTCGAAGGAGTCAGGAACTTAACAAACCGGCGTTGTCTTTGGTATGTTATCAGCGAGGCCACCAAGTCGTAAGGAGAAACCGTTCCACCCATGCCCGAGATCTCCCAATCTGTCACTGAGCTGATCGAGCAACTCGGCCGTTTGCCGGGCATCGGAAAAAAGACGGCCGAACGCTTGGCGTACCACCTGCTGCGGGTTCACATCTCCG
Source organism: Planctomycetota bacterium (assembly GCA_046306195.1). GTDB lineage: Bacteria > Planctomycetota > Planctomycetia > Pirellulales > Pirellulaceae > JBKCUI01. The sequence goes on from JBKDXO010000188.1 coordinate 17,755, forward strand.
AAGCCTTGGCACTCGCCGACGCGATTCGTCGGGTACGGGAGAATGTGCGTTACTGCTCCGTCTGTTTTAATTTGGCGGAGGGGGAGTTGTGCAACATTTGCCAGGATACCAAGCGGGACCCCGGCTTGTTGTGCATCGTCGAGCAGCCACGCGATTTGATGGCCATCGAGCAAGCGGCGGTTTTCCGGGGGATGTACCACGTCCTGCTCGGGAGGATTGCTCCCCTGGACGGGATCGGCCCCGACCAACTGACGATCGAACCGCTGGTGGATCGCGTTCGGACCGGGAATTTTTCCGAGATCATCATGGCCACCAATCCGAACGTGGAGGGGGATGGAACCGCGCTTTTCATCTCGAATCGGCTGGCGGAGTTTCCGGTTCGGTTGACCCGGCTGGCGCGGGGCGTGACCAGCGGGAGCGTTTTGGAGTTCACCAACAAGGAAATCCTTGCCGATGCGTTGATTGGCCGTCAGAAACTTTAGCGAATCGCTTGTCCCTTTGCGTTGGAGGGACGAAAATAGCGGTGTCCGGGAGAAGTTCCTGGTGATCGACTCGAACTTTGGAATACCCATGCTGCGTCCGAGAATTCGCGAGAGATTAACGAACTCATCCTGCGGACTTCCCGGCAGGGATTGGACGAATTGTTTCGCGGTGGCTTTTTTGTGGGGAATCGTTTTGGGGCTGGCACCAGGGGTGGCCCAGGACCCTCCTCCGATTTCCTTCCCGTCAAATTTGGCCGAGGCGCGCGAACAGATTCGAATCGCCGGGGAGGAATTCAAGGCGGAAAAATTCGATGCCAGCGCAACTCGAATCGATGCTTGCCTGCATGTCCTCGAACGGCTGATACTGGCAAGCGATGTCAAGGAACTCCCGGAATGGGAACGGATTCACCGCCAACTGCGTTCTGCGGTCGATGCATTGGCGATCCAAGGAGCGGAGTTGGAACCGCTGCCGGAATGGAAAGATATCCAGGAAAAGGTCCGGGCCGCGTCCAAAGGCAGGAAAGCCAACCCCTCCGACGCTGAAAACAAACCTGCGGAGAGCATGGTGCAGTTCCGCACGCAGATCGCTCCCATTCTGGTGGAGCATTGCGGGCGCTGCCATGTCGACAAGTCGAGCGGGGGATTCACGCTCGCGACCTACGAGCAATTGATGAAAGGATCCAAGGCAGGTGTGGTCTTGTTTCCTGGAGATCCGGCGAGCAGTCCTTTGGTTACGCTGATCGAATCAGGCCAGATGCCTCCGAATGGGAACCGGGTTCCCACCGAAAAAATCGAGTTGATCAAGTCATGGGTACAACAAGGGGCAAAGGATGACGGAGCGGACCCAAAAGCTCCGATTCAGCCCCTGTCAGCCAGCAAAGGTGGTTCGTCCAAAATGGACAAGCCTGCCGAGGGCAAGATGCCGAACGGCAAGGAGACCGTCAGTTTTTCTGGCGACATCGCTCCATTGATCGTGGCCAATTGCAATGGTTGCCACTACTCAGCGAACAATGTCCAGGGCGGGCTGAGAATGAACAACTTCAACGAGATCGCAAAGGGGGGGAACTCCGGTCCCATGTTCGAACCGGGTAAAGGAAGCGACAGTCTCTTGGTAAAGAAGCTTCTCGGAACGTCCGGGCAGCGGATGCCAGCCGGGGGGCGTCCGCCGTTGAGCGATGCTCAAATCGATCTCGTCAAAAAATGGATCGACGAGGGGGCTGCGTTTGACGCGGACAATCGCGATGGTCGGCTCGATTCGGTCATCGCGAAAAGTTTCACTGCAAATGCCAGTCACGAAGAGTTGTTTCAGCGTCGGACGGAGCGGGCGCGAGCCAACTGGCAAATCGTTGCGCCGAACTTGAAGCCTGACGAGGTTTCGGATTCCGAGTTTCTGGTTCTCGGGAACATTGGAAAGGCCAATGCCCAAAAGCTGCTGGCTCAGGCCCAGCAGGTTTCGAAAAATCTGAAACGAACCTGGAAGATGAATCCGAAGGATGCGTTCGTCAAAGGAGGCGTCACAATCTTCGCTCTGAAATCCCGGTACGACTACAGCGAGATGGGAAAGATGCTTGAGAAGCGGACCTTGCCTGCGGAATGGTCTGCCCATTGGCGCAAGGAAGCTCCGGATCTTTACATCGCCATGGTCAACGACACCAGCGACGCGAAATTGAATGAATCCACGCTGTTGCAGCAGTTGACCAGTTTATGGATCGCTTCGCGCGACGGGGCTCCGAGATGGTTTGCGGAAGGGGCGGGCCGTTCTGCCCTAGCGACCTCCGTCGGGATGAACGACGAGAGGGTTCAGCCATGGGTCAACCGTTATCCGAAGGTTGTTACCGAGCTCAAAAACATCACCGAGATCACTCAGGGAAAAATGAATGACGAAGACGAAGCCGTGTTGGGCTTTGGGTTGATCCGTCAGATGCAAATCGGACCGCTCAAAAAACCGTACGAGCTGACCATGAGGCAGTTGGCAACAGCGCAGGATTTTGAGGGAGTCTTTCAGCGTCAATTCGGGCCGATCGACGTATTCCTGAAGAAAGCCCTCGGGAAGCCTTAAGTTCGTCTAGCGAGCGGGAATACCCGTTGGATAACCAGGAGGAACGGGCTGGCCGGGATTCATGGTGGGGTACGAAGGGACGCTTCCAGGGAGTGGTTGTCCCATCATTGGCGGGGCGGGCATCGCTCCGACGTTTGGGGCTCCAACGGTTGGCACCGTGGTGCCCGATGGAAGTGCGTAGTTGGGTGGGTAACCCGGATACCCAGGATAGCTCGGGTACCCTGGCGGCGGTTGGCAATTCTGAGGGTTGGCGCACCCGAGGATCGAGCTGCAAAGAATGATCCATGCAACACCATAGCCTCGCACCTGGACGGCATGGTGATCACCGGTTGATTTGTTGATGGCAAGGCGGAGGCCAGGGGTGTTCAATAGTCTGCTCATGGTACTTCCTTGCATTGATTCGATCGTGCACAGCACGGGACCATCCTGGCTGAGTGTCTTTGGCGGGATGTTCGTGATTTATGGCGTTTGCGTCTACATCAATTTCCGATTGGTATTGCGAAAGAAAAAGGAATTTTGGTAAATCTTCGCAAGAGCTTACCCGCATGAAATACTAGGTGGCTGGATGGTTATTCCGCTTCGAATCCTCTTCGCTTTTTGGCCAGGATCCTTGGCAGCGTGGCGGCATGGCGATCTTCGGTCGCTAGTGATCGCGATCTTGTTTGGGATGCTTCTCTCGCTTGGTTGGACGGCGACGATGATTTGGCCAATGTGGCTGTCGTATTACCGAATCGTATTCCTGTGGTCGGTTGCGAGCGCCGGGGCGGTTATCTCGGTTCTGTACAACGCAGCGAGCGGGTTGCTGGCTGCACCGAGGCGTGGCCCGGGTTGTCCCGATGCCACCCTGACTCGCGCGCAGTCGCTGTATCTGCAATCCAACTACTACGAAGCGGAACAGTCGCTCGCATCGTACTGTCGAGCGGGAGCAATGGATGCGGAAGCAGCCTTGCTAATGGCCGGTATCCTCCGCCGAACGGGACGTTACTCCCAGGCACTCGCCCTTCTCGACGAAGTGTCTTTGCTGGACGGTGGGCTCCCCTGGGGGGAGGAAATTGAGCGAGAAAAGAAGTTGTGTCGGCAGAAAAAAATCCGGTCGCAAGCGGACAGCGCCTAAAATCCCCTACAATCGTCCCGTTTGATAACGGCGGATAATTCCTATAATTCGTAGGGTTGAGCGTTGCATCTCGGCAAACCTTCTCGGAAATGATCCCGAAACGAAGCGGATCTTCGGAGACCGGTGGCCCGTGTGCAAAGATTGGAAACATCGAATCAGCTCCGGAGACGGACCTAGTCTGCGTTGCCGAATACGATACGATCGTATCGTGAGCAACCTCGGAAAGGAACTTTATTATGTACGAACGATTTACGGACCGCGCACGAAAAGTCATGCAGCTTGCCAATCAGGAGGCACAGCGGTTCAATCATGAATATATCGGTACCGAGCACATTCTCCTTGGGCTCGTGAAAGAGGGGAGCGGCGTTGCCGCCAACGTCCTCAAGAACTTGGATGTCGACCTGCGAAAGATCCGGCTCGAGGTCGAGAAGCTGGTCCAGAGCGGTCCCGAGATGGTCACGATCGGCAAATTGCCTCAGACTCCGAGAGCAAAAAAAGTCATCGAGTACTCGATGGAGGAGGCGCGGAATCTCAACCACAATTACGTTGGTACCGAACATATCCTCCTGGGACTACTGCGCGAGCAGGAAGGTGTAGCAGCCCAGGTCTTGATGAATCTGGGAATGAAATTAGAAGATGTCCGCGAGGAGGTGCTCAATCTCCTCGGCCATGGAATGGAAAGCTCCGATGCCGAACGTGGCGGGCGAGAACCCGCCAGCGGTGGCGCGACCAGCGAGGGAGGACCGTCGGCGAAGGGTGGCAAGAGCAAGACACCTGCGTTGGACAGTTTCGGTCGAGACCTGACCGAATTGGCGCGTCAAGGAAAACTCGACCCGGTAATCGGTCGCGAGCGAGAAATCGAACGAGCGACCCAAGTTCTCTGCCGCCGGACCAAAAACAATCCGGTCCTCCTCGGCGAAGCTGGGGTGGGAAAGACAGCAATCGTCGAGGGATTTGCGCAGCGCGTGGTCAATGGCGAGGTTCCCGAGATCCTCGCGGAAAAACGGATCGTGGTTTTGGACTTGGCGATGATGGTCGCAGGAACCAAGTACCGCGGTCAATTTGAAGAGCGCATCAAAGCGGTTATGAATGAAGTCCGGCGAGCACGCAACACGATTCTGTTCATCGACGAACTCCACACGCTCGTCGGTGCCGGGGGTGCGGAAGGTGCTATCGATGCTGCCAATGTCCTGAAGCCTGCTCTGGCTCGGGGGGAAATCCAGTGCATCGGAGCAACAACGCTCGACGAATATCGCAAGTACATCGAAAAAGACAACGCGCTGGCTCGACGGTTCCAAGAGATTATCGTCGAACCGACCTCCAAGAACGAGACGATCCAGATCCTCAAGGGGCTCAAGGAACGATACGAGGAACACCATCGCGTTCAGATCACCGACGACGCGATCGTCGCTGCGGTCGAAATGAGCGAACGGTACATCACCGCGCGGTGCCTGCCGGACAAAGCGATTGACGTGATCGACGAAGCCGGGGCTCGTGTTCGTCTGCGAACCATGGCCAAGCCTCCCGACTTGAAGGAAATCGACGAAGACGTCGAACGGTTGAACAAGGAGAAGGAGGAAGCGGTCGCCAATCAAGACTTTGAAAAAGCTGCGGCGCTTCGAGACCAGGCCGACAAACTGCGGCGAAAGAAGGAACAAATCACCCGAGAGTGGCGAGAAAAGAGTCGCGAAGCGGACGGAGTCGTCGACGAAGAGGTGATCGCCGAGGTCGTCTCCAAGATGACTGGAATTCCGCTGACCCGGCTGTCCACCGAGGATTCCTTGCGATTGATGAGCATGGAAGATGAGTTGCACAAGCGGGTTGTCAGTCAGGATCAGGCAGTTTCCGCGGTCGCCAAGGCGGTTCGCCGCAGCCGCAGCGGTCTGAAGGATCCCAAGCGGCCGACCGGCTGCTTCGTGTTTGCCGGCCCAACGGGGGTCGGAAAAACGTTGCTCGCCAAAGCCCTGGCCGAGTCCTTGTTCGGCGATCCGGATGCATTGATCCACATCGACATGAGCGAGTACATGGAGAAGCACAACGTGAGCCGCTTGATCGGAGCTCCCCCGGGATACGTCGGCTATGAAGAAGGGGGACAGTTGACTGAAAAGATCCGTCGTCGGCCCTACGCCGTGGTGCTTTTGGACGAAATCGAAAAAGCCCACCCTGACGTCTTCAACATGCTCTTGCAGGTGATGGAAGAAGGGCGATTGACCGACAGCTTTGGACGCAATGTCGATTTCCGAAATACCATCTTGATCTTGACCACCAATGCGGGTGCAGAAGCGATCAAGAACGAATCGGCCTTCGGGTTCCAGAAACCCAACGACGACGCTTCCTACGAAAGCATGAAAACGCGTGTGATGGACCAGATCGAACGGGTGTTCCGCCCCGAGTTTCTTAATCGACTCGATGACGTGATCATCTTCCGGCACCTCAACAAGGAAGACTTGAAGAAGGTCATCGACTTCGAATTGGGCAAGGTTCGAGAGCGACTGCGCGAACGCGGCTTCGAGATCGAACTGACCGAAGAGGCCAAGGAGTTCATCATCAAACAAGGCTCGAATTTGGACTACGGAGCGAGGCCATTGCGACGCGCCATCGAGCAACGGATCGAGGACCCACTGGCCGAAGAACTGCTGCGCGGAGCATTCGAAGGAAAGAACACCATCGTTATCGATACCTTCAAGGACCCCGAGGGTAAAGTCGTTCGCTTGGATTTCCGCGGGGAAAACCGGGAGAATCATCAGACGAGCGAACCGATCGCTGCCGGGGCAACGTGATCGGCTAGGACCCGAAACCCAATCGATGCGGTTCACTCTTCGGTGATGGTGGACCGCAATCGCCGGGAAAGTTCCCGGATGTTGGGATTGGTCAACCAAGTCATCTGAATCAGATCCGGCAAATTGACTTGCTCGCCGATGCAGAATAGCGAGCATCGAGTCTGAATTGGGTCGTTGATGGTTGTCGCCAGACTGTTCTTGATTTGCTGGAAATGCTCTGGTTCCAATGCGGCCTCGACTCGATTGCCGATCATCAAGACGTTTCTCACCACGCCGCCGCACCGGATCAGTTTTGGCAAAGCGCGGCGAAACTCATCGGTGAAGTTCGCATTGATGATTTGGGATGCATCCTTGACGTCCCCCTTTCCAACCAAGTCGTCCGAACCCTCCCCGGAGTTGGCCACTCGAAAAATCGCATTCCAGCCAAACCGGTCTTGAAAGAAGTTCTTGTCGACAGGCATCGTGCTCTTGCGCAACCCTGTACTGCGGTCGGGGATATGGGTTTTGGATCCTTGGGATGACGTGGATGACACCACCATCGGTACCAGTTCCCGCAAATCCACGCATTCCGATTCATACCTTTCGCGAACGTCGGGGGGCAGGCTCCAGCACTCCGATAGTTTGGAATAGGTAAAGTCGCGCAGGTGTCGAATGGCATCGCAAAAGAAAGGGTTCAGGATCAATCCGGAGGCCTCCTCTTCTTCCTCGAATCCGGTTGGCTGAATCCCTAGTTCGGTCATCAACTTGGTCGTGATCTCCTTCAGTTCCTCCAGCGTTCGGACCGACTGCTTAAGCCACCGTCCTCGGATTTCACGAAGTTTTCGAGCGAGTTTGAAAGCGAGTTTGGCTGCAAGAACATGGAATCGAATTTCAAGCGACAAGGTTTCGATTGTTAAATCGATATCGGGAACGCGAACTGTGTTGGAGGAATACACTTCCTCCAACATGCTCTCGCGTTTTTCCTTGAGCAACTTGGCGATGGACGTAATATGTTCGACGTTTGATTCCAATCGCTGTTCGATCTGCCCGACGATTTTTCCGAAGTGTTTCCAGCCAGGGAATGAACTCAATGCGCTCTGTTCGATCCAACACCAGAGCTGGAAGTGGGATGTATAGAGCAGATCGAGAATCGAGTTCTTGGCTTTCTCCGGATCGAAATTCAGTTGAGACGCGATCGCATCGATGTCTTCGATTTCTTCCGCCGTCAACTTCCAGTCAACGGCGATTTCTTCTCTCGACGGAGTGATGATTGGATCCGAAACTTTGGCGAGAACTGCCTCTTCGATAGGAGCTAATGAACCGATCACGCGGCGAACCCAAACATTGGGGGACAATTGCTGGCCGCGAAGCAACTCATTTGTCCACGCGATTTCTTCCTGCAATTCCTTTTGAAACTTGCGATGGATATCGAAATGCTCGATGTCGCTGATTTGTTTTTTGGTGAGATTGACCCAGTTTCGAAACGCGTCGAAACAACCGCGATTGGCTAGGCCGAGCGCATCGTATTGGGATGGCAGGTTCAATCGCCGGAAACCAACAACGCTCAACCACCGTTGCGTCTTACCCGGTTCCGTAACGCCGGGCGTGTCTTCGCTGGAAGCCCGCATCTCACCGAGTCTCTGGCCAAGATCGGTTTGTTGCTGCGATCGTACGTAATCGACCATGTTTTCGACCGATTGGCTCCAATCACTTTCCTTCCCCAGTACCCCGCCATACACCAAGGTCACTTGATCGAAAGGAACCTGTTCGAAAGAATCGTGATGAGGAATGCTCCGAAGTGGTTCATGAAGTCCGCCCGAATCGGAGTGTTCGGCGATCTCCTCGAGGCATGTCACGGCGGAGGCTACCATCAAGTCCGAAGTTGGTTTTTCGGGACCGGATGCACAGAGCAACGAGACTTGGATTTCGATCGAGACGTTTAAGACCGAGGCGATTTGACGAATCAGGTAGCCGACTTCCGAGACAATCGCCCCTCCAGTACCTCCGTGTGCAGAAGCCATCAGATGGACCTTAATCGAGACATCCTCGGCCTCGTCCTCGATAAGTTCTTCGAGGACCCTCATCAAAGTATCGTAACATTGCCTCGCATTGTCGAGAAACGCGAGCATTCCGAGGGGACGGACCCCTTCGGTCTTCTGGGAGCGAGGGATATTGAAAATCCAACGTCGGGAAATTCGGTTCAAATCAGGCGAGCTATTCTGACGGAAGTATTGCGATGAATTCAAACGTATGACCAGCGCGTCTGCGTAGGGGATCGCATGGAGACTTCTCAAAGAGGTCAGTTGGTCTACGGCTTCGTAATCCGTATCGATATACAGTGTGCGCGGACTCGGTCCAGGAGCTTCCCCAGCCGCGCTTTGCTCGTAACGCATGCGAAGGAGTTGGATTGCCGACCCACCAGTACCGCCCAAGCCAATAAATAAAACCTTCTCGGTTGCAGGCTTTTCATCGGCTGCCAGCGGGGGGAGAGGGGGAAGCAATCGAAGCGGCTTCGCTTCGATTTTGGGAGAATCGGTCGGTTGCGGATCGGCTGCTCGAGAAGCTTCTTTGCTTACCTTCGAATTCCCTTGTTTCCTGGAGGAAGATTCGCTGCCGAGACTGCGGGACCTGGGCTTGGCGGCTGGCGATTTCCGTTCGTTGCGACATTCTTCCAGAGCGCGGACGAATTCGCGGCAACTGCCGAAACGCATGATCGGTTTCTTGGACAGAGCTTTCGACAGGATCGGCCGCTCGATCACCGGAATGGAATCGAGATTGGGCGCCTTGTTCAAATGCTCGTTGGCGAGTTGGGCGAACGTTCGTCCTCGAAAAGGGAGATTGCCAGAAAGGAGCTCAACATACGTAATGGCGAGCGAATACTGATCGCTGCTCGGACTAGGGCGGCCATCGAACATCTCCGGAGCAGCGTACACTGGCGTCAACCCTTGCCGAATCGATTGGGTCATCGACTGCAGATTCTTAATCAAGCCGAAGTCGGCAACTTTCACTCGATCGGCAACGAGCAGTAGATTGCCCGGCTTCACATCCAAATGCTGCAGATTGTGTTCTTGGCAAAGATAATCCAGTCCATCAGCGGCATCGGCGAAATAACGCATGAGACGTTCTTGTGGAATGCCGATGTAGCCCTTCTCTCGATACTCGAATAAACGATCGAGCAGCGAACCTTGGGCAAGCTCCGTTACGATAACCAACTGGGAGTCGACAATCTCCACCCGTTCGATCGAAAGCAGAAACGGGTGATTGAGCTTGCGCATGCGATTCAAGCTCTTCAGCTCCGTCGCTCCGCGCTGATCATCGACATTACCAAAGACGAATTTGATGGCTTTGGTCAGTCCGCCGGGCGCATCGGCGGACCAAACCTCGCCATACCCGCCGGCACCGAGTTTGTGCTTCAGCACATAGCCAGGGATTGGCTGATATCCTGCCTGGAGTACGAGACACGTCATCGATCAACTCAGGTGTTGAAGGGGTTCCCGGTGGGTTTGATCTGCGAGTCGAGCCCAGGCGGCATCACCAGCGGTCGCTGGCTGGTCGGATTGGGCTTGATACGGCTCTCTGAGCCCTTGGCTCCTACCGACGTAAGGGCCACGGTTTTTTCAACGCGGTCACTCACTCCGGGTTGCGGCGGGGAGTTGGTTCGAGGAATGCTCCATGCTTCCTTGCCACTCGATTCTACGCTTGCTCCGAAGTAGTTCTTGACGGCCTTGTCAATGTTCTCGCTTCGCAATTCGAGAGGATCCCCTTTGTACGCGCACAAGCATTCGATTTGGTGGATCAGGTCTCGTGGATGGCATCGTCGAAAGGGGCGATTCGCACGGCGGTAGTGGAGTTCGATCAACCGTTCGATCTCTTCCATGTTCCATGGAATTTCGGAGGCTTCGCACACCCTTCGGAAAAGCTCGACGAATTCTCCCAAGCTCGGTGACCCGATATGGATTTTGAATGGAACCCGACGCATGAAGGCTTCATCCACCAACTGCTCAGGTTCGAGGTTCGTCGAGAACAGGGTGATCTGTTCAAAAGGAACGCAGATTTTCTTGCCCGAGGGCAACATGAGATAGTCCTGCCGACTCTCGAGCGGGACGATCCAGCGGTTCAGCAATTCCGCAGGCGCGATTTGCTGCCGCCCGAAGTCGTCGATCTGGAGGCAACCGCAATTGCTTTTCAATTGAAGGGGAGCCTCGCAAACATTGCTCCGCGGGTCATGGCGGATCTCCAGGCTGTCCATCGTCAACTCGCCTCCGACAATCACCGATGGGCGGCGCACTCGGATCCATCGCTGATCGTGCTCTTGCGTCGCGATCACGGCTTCCGTGGTGGACCGCATCCCGGTCGGAGTGTGGTAGGTCTGGTCAAAAAATTTGATGATCAGACCGTCGTCGAAAATCGCGTGAGGAATCCAGATATCGTCCCCGCGGCACATCGCCAAGCACCTCGCAATCGTCGACTTGCCGTTTCCAGGCGGACCGTAAAGAAAAATGCCCGAGTTGCTGTTGACCGCTGGACCGAGAACATCCAGCAGACTGGTGTCGAACGTCACCTTGCTCAACGCTGCTCGAAGCTGGGATTCCGTTACCGGAGAGAAGTTGCCCGCCTGGGCTTCCACACTCAGTACGTAGTCCATCAGCGGTACCGGCAATGGTCCGGTGTATACCATCGACTTCTGGCAATTCAGAGCCCGTTGAAGCCCTTTTTCGCTAATGCTGTAGTAGAAGTCGTTGAGGGCAGCTGGGCGGGCGTGAGCCACGAGTTGCCGCATTCGAAGCTGCGACAGTTGCTGCTCAACGATCGGGAAGGGCAGTTTTATACGATCGCTCACCCCGCGCCCGGTCAGCGTGCCAACACTCAGAAATATCTGAAGGATAATCGACTCGATAAACGACTCCGGTATCCCGCAATCCTCGAGCGACTTGGGCTCAAATGGCCAGAAAGAATGATCGTTGAGCACAGCCGGCAAAGCCGGAATATTCAGTGTCTGCGTCTCTCGCGGTTTGTGGCTGGTTTCCATGGTTCCCAAGGCTTGCGTTTTCAATCGATGCGACTGCTACAGCCGGTACAAATTAACGGTCTGACCGCACGAATCCGTGCATGTAGATCGGCGGAATCCGAGCGACTCTAAATCCGTTCTGTCGGAGTTGTATTGATTCCGGAAATACCAGGTCCGGAAAATCCTAATCGTTTCACCTTAAGCGAAATGTGATCTAAACTTCCAGTGTCTTCAGGTCTGGATAGCCATGCCCTGGAGGAGTATCGACACGTCCACTTGAGGCATCGCGATTACGATTTTCGGCAGTCAATGAACGCTCAACAAGTCATTTCCAACTCCAGCCAAAAGATGTCCTTACCCCGCCGATTTGGCTCCGGGACCGCCCAAGCGGTTTGGATTCTGGCCAGCCTGGGGGACCAACCCACCGAAGATCTGACTGTGATACACCCGTTTCCGTTTTCGATAGGAAGGAAGGTTGGCTGCAGCCTTCAGATTCCCTCGAAAACCATTTCAGGACACCACGCCGACTTGATTCTGAAAGAAAGCGAGTTGTTTGTGATTGATCGTGAAAGCACCAACGGCACCTATGTCAATGGACGTCGAACGACGGATCCTACCCCCGTCAAGGACGGGGATATGCTTCAGTTTGCGGATTTCGCTTTCCGCTTGAAGCAGGACATGCAGGGAGATATCGCAATCAACACTCATTGCGAGGATGTTTGCGACCAGGCGCTGGCGCTGGTTCAATTCGATCGCCTGATGGAACAGCGATTGGTCACGCCGCATTATCAACCCATCGTTCAAATCGCGGACCTGAAACCTGTCGGATTCGAAGTCCTTGCACGCAGTACCGTGTACGGTTTGGAAACACCCAAAGCTCTCTTCGGAGCTGCTGCAAAACTCAACATGGAAGTCGAGTTGAGCCAAATGCTGCGGTGGGAAGGAGTGCGAGAAGGGCTCAAACTACCCAAGGTAGTCAATATCTACCTCAACACCCATCCGCTGGAGATGACCCGGCCGGGCCTGATCGAGTCCATGCATCAACTGCGAGAATTCGCTCCCGATTCCGCAATCACTCTGGAAATTCATGAAAGTTCCATTACCAATTGCCGCGACATGAATCGGCTTCGCGGCGTTCTCGATGAACTCAAAGTGCAACTCGCCTACGACGACTTTGGCGCAGGGCAAAATCGATTGCCAGAACTCTGTTCCGTTCCGCCCGATGTTCTCAAATTCGACATGAGTTTGATCAAAGGGCTGTCTCGAGAATCGCTCGATCGCGTGCAATTCCTTAGCAATCTGGTTCGGATCTGCCGCGACATCGGAATCACTCCACTCGCAGAAGGGATCGAAACCCAGGTGGAAGCGGAAGTCTGCGCGGAAATCGGTTTCGTGCTCGGTCAGGGATACTATTACGGCCGCCCGGCGCCTATTTCGAGCTACAACGTGGTCAACGGCGTCATCTAAACCGCGATCTCGATTACCTCACCCTCCAGGCACGCAAAGACCCTGTCTCCTCGAGTCGGTGTAATCGACTTGGTCCCCGTCCATCCTCCGAACGCAGGGAGGATGAATCGTGATCCATGCAACCAGAAGCATCGAAGGGTCGCATTCTCACGTTGGTTGAGCCGAATGCGGATCGACGGATGGATATGCCCAGAGATCGTCAACGAAACCGTCGACTTCACCGCATCCGCTGCGTGTATCAGCTCGACCCCTTGTTCCTGCATGCGATCCTCGCGGATCCGCCATCCGCAACGTTGCAAAGCTTGCACTCCACCGCGATCGTGATTCCCCGGAACCAGAATCCACTCAGGCCCGGCATCGTCACCTGTCATCCTTACCAACTGCTTCTCGAGCCATGGAGTCAGTCCCACCTTGGCATGAAGGAGATCTCCGAGCACGATCACTCGCTTTGGTGAAAAATCCCGGACCAGAGTTTGCAACGAATCAAGGGTCGCTTCCGAAGCCCCGGATGGAATCGCGAATCCGGCTTGCTGAAAGACGGATTCCTTGCCTAGATGAAGATCCGCCAGGAGAAGACTCTGCATATGCGGCCAGTAAACGGCTCCGCTAGGGTGCAATCGCAATGGGATGCCTTGCAATGCGACCTCCATTAGCCGCCCGTCCCGCTTGAAGTTGGATCGGCCATCTCCTTCATCGCGGCCCGTTCGAGCGGAGCTTGGGCGCGTCTTACCCGATCGGCCAAACTCTCGGAACTAATCCGATCTCGTATCCGTTCAACATATAGGGGGAAGGAGAACGGAGTCCACCGGGACAGATGCCGAACCACCCAGGTACTTGCGAGCATGCGTTCCAAGGCAGCCCGCATCCTTCCCAACTCGAGTTGGTCGCGCGCAACCTCATCAAGTGCCTGTTGCAGAAGTCGATTTTCGGGATCGTATTGCCGGAGCGCGTCAAACACCATTCCCGTCGAAGCTTGCAAATGCCGCGCGCTTTTGGCTTGGCCAGGTGCCCCCTGATGCACCAAGCCCGAAATTCTCGCGATCTCGCGGAACGCGCGCCGACTCATCTCCGTTCCGTTCAGACTCTCCTGCAAATCCGTTTCGAGATCACTGGTCGAAAACCATTCCCGGATGTGATCCCATTCGATGCACGGCGCTCGATCGCTATGAATCATGAACCCGTAATCGTTGACCGCTATCGAAAACGAGATCCCTTCCTGGCGAGTGATCCGATGCGCGAAAAGGGCGGCGAGCCCTTCGCTCACCGATCGCCCCTCGAACGGATACACCATGCAGGAATGCCCGTCCCGCGACACGCACGATTCGACGAGCACTTCGCCGAGTTTTGGGATGTGACTCCAACGTTGTTGAATCTTGATGAGCTCCTCGATTCCGCGCAATGCTGCCGACTCGCTTTGCCCGTTCGCCAATTCATCCAGCAGTTCGCGAACCCCTGCCGCAAGCTCCGTCGACAATGGCATTCGCCCTCCCATCCATCGAGGTACCGCCGTCGGTGAACCCTTGCTCCGACGCACCCAGGCGGTACCATCCCGAAGAATCACCAATTCGAGCAACTTTCCCCCGAGCAAAAACCGATCCCCAGGCTTCAGCCTGGATGCGAACGATTCCTCCACCGTACCGATGGCCCGCCCGTTCATCGTTTTGACTTGAATCGACATATCCGAAGCGATCGTTCCAATCGCAACCCGATGCCGTTTGGCGATTCTCGCATCGCGAACCTGGTACTGATCGCTCTCCAACGAGACCCGGTGATAATCCGGGTAGGCGTGCAAGCTGCCCCCCGTCGTCACAAACTCGAGGACCCAAGCGATTTCCTCGTCCGCGATCTCGCGATACGCGTGCGCGCTGCGAACCTGATCGGCCAACATGCCGCGAGTGTACGGACCAGAGAGTCCCATCGTTACGGCGTGTTGAACCAAACAATCCAACGGTTTGGCGATCTCGGGTCTGCTCTCCACCGCCGATCGGGATACGGCCCGACGGGCAGCTTCCCATTCGATCAACTCCAACGCATGCGATGGTACGAAGACCATGCGACTCGGCTCACCTGGTCGGTGGCCGGACCGACCCGCCCTCTGAAGGACGCGGGCAACACCCTTCGGCGATCCGATTTGGATGACCTGATCCACCGGCGCGAAATCGACTCCGAGGTCCAGGCTGCTGGTACAAACCACCGCAATCAATCGCTCCTGACGAAGGGCTTGCTCCACCCAAGTTCGGATTTCCGTCGACAGAGATCCATGGTGCACTGCGATCCTGCCCGCCCAATCCGGACGCACCTTCAAAATGGATTGATACCAAAGCTCGGTCTGGTTGCGCGTGTTGGCAAAGACCAACGTCGTCCGCGCCTGGTCGATGCATTCGATCACCTGCGGCAACATCGCCAACCCGAGATGCCCCGCCCAAGGAAACCGCTCAATCGACGCAGTGGCCCGCCACCGACAATCAAAAGATCGTGAGGAAGAACATCGCAGGATCGTCGATGCGCGCGTCGCATCGGTCCCTACCAACGATGCAAGCGCAAAGTCCGGATTGCCGAGGGTTGCGGAAAGCCCCCAACGCTGATGATCCGGCGACAACTCCCGCAGCCTAGCAAGTGCCAACTCGGTCTGAATGCCACGCTTGGTACCCATCAGTTCATGCCACTCATCCACAATCACGCATCGCAGGTGGGCAAAAGTCTCTCGCGACTCGGGATAGGACAACAATAGCGTCAAGCTTTCCGGGGTGATCACCATCGCCGTGGGAGGTGAGTGCCGCTGCCGAGTTTTTCTGGATGAGGACGTGTCGCCAGTTCGCTCCTCCAAAGTCCAGGGGAGGGACAGGCCGTCGATGCATTCCTGCAAAGCTTGACAGGTATCGGCCGCCAACGCCCGCATCGGCGTGATCCAGAGCGCCAACAGGGGCGGCGCAGAACGCCGACGCACCCCTCGGGTCCAACACGACTCCGGCAAGGGCCGATCCCACCATTGTCCCAACGGCCCCAACCAAGCGGCTTTGGTCTTCCCCATCCCAGTGCCTGCCAAGATCAAGCCGTCGAGCCCATCGCAGTAGGCTCGCCATGCCTGCCGTTGCCATGCAAACGGCTCTTGGCCACGGGCCCTCATCCAACCCTCAACCCTTGCCAGCCCCAGATAATTCCCTGGGAAGTCATCGTCCGATGGGTCGAGAATCGGCGAGGTCGAAACGCGGTGGTCGTTCGAGGGAGTGCGAATTTGAGTCACAAAAAGATGACGCTCCCCGAGAAACGGTGCGCCCGATGTGGCAAGTCTTTCGCGTGGCGTAAGAAATGGGCACGGGTCTGGAATACAGTCCGATACTGTAGCCAGAGGTGTCGCAGCGGCAAGTCAAATCCAAGCCAGCAGACGACCGATCCCCATCCGAAGTCGGCCCGATAAAGCTGTCTGACGATCGATCCCCGAAGATGCCGTCATACTCGACGACACCGTCGCACGCGGAGCAGGCACGGCGCGGAAAGGCGACCTTGGAGCGAGGGCCGCGTAACGGCCTAGATCACCCCGCCGTGGGTGCGGTACGGTGTCATGTGGTCGGGAGCATCCAAGAACCAAAATCGCTCCCACTCCTGCACCAATGCTCGCAGATTTTCGGAGGTGTAAATCAACTGCTCGGCACGCCGGGCAGGAATCGCAGAGTAAATCGGGAGTGCGCATCCTACGCTTGGCAACGTGGACACAACGAGCAAAACAGTCATCATGACTCGGCGACGCATCGGTTCTCACTCCGTGAACTAGGTTATCCTTGGGATTCGTCTCCCTCCGCAACGGGATCCGACTCGTCGCCTGCAAAATCAAGTTTCCCTGATGCTGCATCGCGCCGAATCTTCTCGGCGAGCGGGGATCCCTCGATCGAGTTGACCCGCTCCTCCATGATCTTGCCAGGTTTGAAGCTGACCACGAATTTCTCGGGCACTTCTACCTGCCTGCCGGTTCGCGGATTTCGGGCCTTCCGAGCCGCACGGGGGCGAACTTGGAACACACCAAAATTCCGTAACTCGATCCGGCCCTCCTCGATCAACGTCGCTACGATCGAATCAAATGTCTTCTGGACAATCTGCTTGATCAGCTGCTGATTGAGTCCCGTCTCGTCGGAAATCGTTTTCACGATCTCTTTCTTTGTCACGACCGAACTCCTGGAAACCTCGAAAGCGACCTAAGTCGTTTGTGCAATTCACTTTAATGCACCGAAGTCTACGGGAGCTCGGAACGTCCGTCAAGGTAGTCGCGTTCATCGCACCCCCCCAACGGAGACTTTCCAGAGATTCGTTATGATTACTTTCGACCGCATAAACGGTAAATCTTGACAGGAAACTCCAAGCAATCTGTCTTTTTGCCGGAAAAGCCCCCTGCAGAAACATGCGACGTTCCCCCGCGAAGCGCCAAAGTCATCCGCGCAAACTCCACGACACGGTCCGCATACCGCCTATACTGCTCCGAAGATTTCCCAGGAAGCTTGCATTGAGAAAGAGGTTTTTTGCGATGCGAATGCTCGGAATTGAGAAGCGACGGGTCCGCGGATGCCTGGCCATGTTTTTGTTAGCGATCCATTCCGGAACCACAGGCATGGCAATCGAACCGATTCGAACGGCGTTCATCGCAGAACGCAGCGATAGGTGGGTGGCACTTTATTGCGAATTGCATGCAAATCCGGAACTTTCCTTTCAGGAGACCAAGACTTCTGAAAGGCTTGCAATCAAGCTGAAATCGCTGGGCTACGACGTGGCGACTGGGGTCGGCAAAACCGGATACGTGGCTGTTCTCAAGAACGGGCAGGGACCGACGCTCATGCTGCGAGCCGACCTGGATGGGTTGCCGGTCGTCGAGCAAACGGGACTCGAATACGCATCCAAAGTCCGTGCTCGCGACGCGCGCGGGGTCGACGTCGGGGTCATGCACGCCTGCGCCCACGATATGCACATGGCTTGCCAAATCGCAGCCGCAGAGTATCTCTCCGAGCATCGAGATCAATGGCGAGGGACCTTGGTTCTGATCGGGCAACCTGCGGAAGAGATCGGTGGCGGAGCAAAAGCGATGCTCGCCGACGGGCTCTTTGTGCGATTCCCGAGACCAGATGCCGCCGTCGCCTTGCACGTCGACCCGGAGATGGAGGCGGGCTCGGTCGGCTATCGCGCAGGGAACATGTATGCCAGCGTCGACAGCGTCGACATTGTGATCCAAGGCAAAGGAGGGCACGGAGCGTTTCCACACAACGCGATCGATCCGGTGGTCCAGGCAGCTCATTTGATCGTCGACTTGCAAACCTTGGTCAGTCGCGAGAACAGCCCGCTCGAGCCTGCGGTAATTACGGTTGGTTCGATCCATGCCGGCACCAAGCACAACATCATCGATAGCACGTGCAAACTGCAACTGACGGTGCGAGCCTATTCCGCCGACGTTCGGGAGCGGCTCAAGCAAGGAATCGTTCGCAAGGCCAAGGCAGCAGCCATGAGTGCAGGCGCGCCGGAACCGACCATTGAGTTTTCCGATGACACCCCTGCAACCATCAATGATCGCGAGTTGGTCGAGAGATTGGTCCCGGCATTTCAGAAAACTTTGGGAAATCAACGCGTCACCGAAGTGCAACCGGTCATGGGTGGCGAAGACTTTTCGCAGTTCGGTTTGGCCGGAGTCCCGATCGCGATGTTTCGCTTGGGAACGCAGAGCCCGGACCGGATCAAGCACATGCAGGAGACCGAGCAGTCCCTTCCGTCACTTCATTCTCCGTTCTTTTATCCAGATCCAGCCAGGACGCTCGAAACCGGGGCGAAGGCATTGATCACCGCAGCGTTGGAGGTTATGTCCCCGTCGTGAAGGTGACGCCTCGCTTTTCTGCTAGCAGACGCAGAACCGCTTCAAAGTAAGGGAATGGAATTCGAGGGTTTCGTTTTCGAGACCATACGAATACGACATTCACCATGGCGCGTGACAACTCGCCGCTATCTACCTTGGCAACGACTTCGTCGACAAAGGCCTGTTGTTCCGGAAATGCGACTCGCAAACCGAAACTGAGCTGATCTCGCAATTCGACCACGTTGTACGAGAACATGTTCTCGGCTTGGTTGAAATCCATCCCCTCCTGGGCGTTCGCTGACGGAACGCACAATGCCAGCAGCATGGGAATCGATAACCAGCGCAGAATTCGAAGTGTCATTTTGCGTGCATTCCGTGGGCAATGGGAAAGGTGGCGATTGTCAAAGGACTCTTTGCAGATAGAGTTACTCCGAGCGGCAAACACGAATCAAGGCAAACTGCGAAAGTGGCGAAGAGTGGGAGAAATCGATTACCGGGAATTGTCTTGGCCCGAGACCGGACGTTTGGCGGGGATCGACTACGGAACGGTTCGTGTCGGTGTTTCGATTTGCGATCCGAGCCGCACCTGGACGAGTCCTCTGATAACGATTCATCGGCAGCAACCGGCTTTGGAGGCTTCCCTTTTTCAGAAATTGGCCCGCGACAACCAGATCGTCGCTTGGGTCGTCGGATTGCCGATCCATTGCGATGGCCGGGACAGCCCCAAGGCCAAGGAGGCGAGGGACTTCGCGCGATGGCTTGGCACTACCACCGGCCTGCCGATCCGATTGGTCGACGAACGATTCTCGACGGCGATGGCCAAGCGGCTGCTGCACGAGGCCGAGTTAACCCACAAGCAGCGCAAGAAACAAGTCGATAAAATTGCAGCCACAGTCATCCTGGATGCGTATTTGGAATCATCCAAACATCCGAACTTTCGTCCCATCACGTTGGAGAATCTCGGCGATGCCTACATATCCTTGGACCATTGAGGGATGGATGCGCCGTGCCCTGGCGGTGGCCCTTCTCGTCGCGAGTGCATGCCTGCATGCCGATGCCCAGGAGCAGCCCGTCCCCGAGGCGTTGACCAAGTATCTCGGGCGACGCATCGCCCTTCCGATGAGCTATCACGGCATCCCGTGGCTAAATCGCCCCGAGCGGATGCAGGAGGAGAACCCGCAGGAGATGCTCGAGCAACTGCGTGTCGAGCCCGGCATGACGGTCTGCGACATGGGATGCGGCGACGGCTATTACACCGTCGAACTGGCCCGCCGCGTCGGTGCGGATGGAAAAGTGCTCGCGGTGGACATTCAACCGGAGATGCTGCAAGAGTTGTCGCGCCGCTGCGAACGGCTGGAGATCAAGAACGTCGATATGATTCTCGGGTTGCCTCATGATCCGAAGCTCCCCGAGGGCCAGGTCGATCTGATCCTGATGGTCGATGTGTACCACGAGTTTTCGAATCCGGTCGAAATGCTCGAGGCGATGCGCCGATCGCTCAAGCCCAACGGTCGCATCGCACTGGTCGAATTCCGGGCCGAGGACCCCACGGTCCCGATCAAGCCGGAACACAAAATGACCAAGAAACAGATTCTCAAGGAATACAAGGCCAACGGCTTCAAGCTGGTGTCGCAGTACGATCGGCTCCCGTGGCAGCATCTGATGTTCCTGGGCCCGGACTCTAACTCGGAGTGATCCCGCCATGTTGCATCTGCAGAGCGAATCCCAATCCCGTTGGCTGCGGCAGGTCGACGAGAACCTTCCGGAGATCCTGATCGATCACGCCCACTGCGAACACAAGGCAGCGGCAACCGCAATGAGCTTGTTCGGGGCATACATCGATTGCCGCGAGTTGACGCGCGAAATGACGATCATTATTCAAGAGGAACTCGAGCATTTTCACTTGGTGCTCGATCTGTTGGAGCGGCGAGGAATTCCATTTCGCAAGCTTCGGCCTGGCGACTATGGCCGACGCTTGAATCAATGGATCCGCCCCAATGAACCCGACCGAGCGGTCGATCGCCTGTTGATCGCCGGTTTGATCGAAGCTCGGTCGTGCGAACGCTTCAAGCTGTTGCGGGACCATGTTCAGGATCCCGAGCTTCAAACGTTTTATGGCTCGCTCTTCGAATCCGAAGCCCGTCACCATACGACCTACATCCGGTTGGCCCGTCTGTTTCAGGATGCAGATCGCGTTCGCATGCGGCTCGAGGAATTGTCGTCTGCCGAGGCATCGATCATCGCCGAGGGACACTCGCTGCCGCGCATGCACAGTTGAGCTCTGCGGTGACAACGAGCCGAACCAGTCGCCGAATCGCTTTTCTCACCCTGGGTGCCAACGTCCCGTCGACCCGCTTTCGTTTTTATCCCTATGTCCAGCCACTGCGCGATCGTGGGCATCGGTGCCGGGTATGGACGTCGTTCCCGAGCGTGTACGACGAGCTGCCCTACGTCGGTTGGCGGGCCAGCACGGCGGTGAAGCGAACGACACGTTGGTTGCAATACGGAGCCGGGATCCTGTTTCGGCCCGAAACGATCTATCTCGAGCGAGGATGTTTCCACGACCACTCGCTCGCCATGGACGCTCGCTTTCGACGACTCGCCAAACGCCTCGTCTTGGATGTCGACGACGCGGTCTTTCAGACCTTTCCGACAAAGATTCCCGAGTTGGTTCGATGGAGCGATCACGTCGTGGTCAGCAACCGACCGCTGCGCGATTGGGTCAGCCAGTACACTTCGAACATCACCGAGATTCCGACCTGCGTGCCGCTCGCCCGATATCCGCGGCGCGCTCCGAGTGTCACCGAATCGAGTCCGGTCGTGGTGGGTTGGATCGGCACGACCTCCAATCTCGGATTCCTGAGTGTCTGCGCAGGGGCCTTGCGACGCCTGGCGAAGGAATGCCGGTTCACGCTCCTGGTGGTGGCTCCGACCGATGCGCCGCTTCAGCAAATCGATCTCGCCGGCGTCGATGTTCGATTCGAGCCATGGTCGCCGACGACCGAAATCGGGTGGTTGCAGACGATGGACGTCGGAATCATGCCCTTGCCCGAAGGGCAGGAATGGATGCGTTACAAGGCTGCGACCAAGCTGGTGCAGTACATGGCGATTGGGATTCCTGCGGTCGCCTCGCCGATCGGCGTCAATGCCGATATCCTGGCCGGGAATCTGGTGGGGCTGGCCGCCAGCAACGAGGACCAGTGGTTCGAGGGTTTGCGAACCTTGCTCGGCGACCCTGCCCTGCGAGCGCAGATGGGAATTGCGGGCCGAACCCTGGTGGAATCGCGGTACTGCATCGAAGCCAACCTGGACGCTCTCGAGCGGGTGCTGGTGCCGTAGGGGGCGGCTGGAGGCAAAACCTTGACTTTTCTCCCGCTTCGAAGTGTAATTACGTCAGTGGCGTTCAGCCTCCGCCACCTGTTTGCGATAAACTTTCGTCTTCGTTCGTTTCCAGACTCTTGTTCGGAAAGTCTTTCCATGATGAGGCTCGCGATTCTCGGACTCCACAGCCTTCCACGGTCTCGTCCCCCGAAGTCTCGTGGCCGCCTCGGCATGACGTTGATCGAAATCTTGGTCGCCACGGCATTGACCCTCGTGATCATGCTGGCCCTCGCCCAAGGGTTCAAGACGCTGAGCCAGGGGGTGACTGCTGGCCGCGCCCGTTTGACGGGGAGCGATCAGTTGCGAGGTATCTCGTCGTTGCTGCGAGCCGATCTGTCGGGGATGACGGCGAACACCCGGCAAGTCCCTCAATCGCAGCAGGCCGCCAATGGGTACTTTGAGTATTACGACGGCCCGCTCTCCGACTCGACGGCCATGCTCTACAACTACGTGCCGACCGCAGCGACTCCGGAGGAGAAATTAAGCGCCAGCCGCTGGTCGGACATCGACGATGTGTTGATGTTCACGGCCAAAGCCAAAGACGGCCAATGGTTCCGCGGCCGCGTACCGCTGGCGTTGCTGAAGATTCATGCGGGTGCAATACCAACGGATCCTGAGTGGTTTACCGATGTCTCCGTGGCTTCCGAGTACGCAGAGATTGTCTGGTTCATGCGACCGCTCAATGAAATCGGAGGGCTCAAGGTGGACAATTCGAGTACACCACCTCAACTCGTAGAGACGCTGGTCGTCGATTCGGCACCAGGCGTGGATCGCACGGGGGACGGCGTTTCGGATCCGGACGGAATGCCCGATCGCGTCGCGCTGTGCCGCCGAGTCTTGTTGATTCGTCCTGATTTGAATATCGCACTACCTACAAGTGTGACAGGAGATTCTCAAAAACTTTGCCAACCTATGATCGTCGACACATCGATGCCTACAAACGCCTTCAAAGCAAGTACCTTTCGAGCACACATGCGGTTTCCCTATCAGCGCTGCGACTTGTCGGTTCGATCCGAGTTTAATACGACTCGTGGTGATTTCGTCTTGCGCACCAATTCGCTAGCTGATTTGCAAAATCCTCAGAATCGTTTTGCGCATTATGTGATCCCAGCGAACGTCACTCTCCCGACGTCGGCTCCCATTGGTCCATGCACGTCCTTACCAGTCCTTGCGCTCTCGGATGAAGCAGACCCCACTGCTGCTAGTTCTGCTGATTATGCCGCTGCTAATTTTGTCGCAATGACAAACATCGCGTACGAACCTGGCATGATTCCCGTGGATCGCGGTTTCATTCCCGCTGAGTTTTTCAGGACCAAAATCACTGCAAACTCGAGTGGGGATATCGTTTCCGTCCAACCAACCTTGGAAGAGATTGTTGCATCCAACGTGGTGGGTTTTGACGTTCGCGGGTTCGACAGCGCAGTCCAGCAGTTGGCTTCGCCAGGAGCCGACGGGGCATGGGGATTGAGCGGTGCTACCGCCGATGCCGGCGCACCCGGTTCCGACGATCTCGTTGTCGGTCCTTCCGATCCCGGTTACGCCGTTTGCATTCAAAACAACACATTGCCAACCACGAATCCAAATTATCGCGACCTTGTGCGACTCAGTACTGGCGCTTTCGTCGATCTCTGCTGGGGGAGACGGGTTGTGAATCAGGTCAACAATGCCTCGCATGGAGTCACGCTCGGGGGAATGTCCTACTTTAGTGCGATTCCGCCGACCCATCGGTCATTGTGGGGTACGCCTCTTTCGGGCTTTGACCCCCTTACACTCGGTACGCTTTCTTCGCTAAATCGGTCTGGTCGCTGGAGTGACAGTACGATTTTCGTCTATCAACCCACGTTTGATACGTTTACCGATGCCTACGAATCAGATGGCAATCGGCAAGTATCAGGATTCTCCGAAAACGGGCTTGTTC
Organism: Planctomycetota bacterium; assembly: GCA_046306195.1. Classification (GTDB taxonomy): domain Bacteria; phylum Planctomycetota; class Planctomycetia; order Pirellulales; family Pirellulaceae; genus JBKCUI01. The sequence goes on from JBKDXO010000188.1 coordinate 41,770, forward strand.
GGTACAACGGAGCGACGACGACCCTGAGTCCAAATGCCGATCAAGGCATCGACGGTATTGACCTCAATGACAGCGACGGCATCGACAACGACGGGGACGGTATGGTAGACGAACCCGGAGAAAAAAACGGTGCCACGGACGAAGAGTTGGAGCTCGAGACCCGCCCGCCGTTTGTGTACAAGATGCCGGCGATCCAGGTGAAGTTCCGGATCCAGGATGCTCAGGCCGGGACGCTCCAGGAATTGTCGATTGTCCATGATTTGACCGGCAAATAGCTGCTGGCCGTGACAAATCCCTCGGTTCGGTCTATGATGCGTCTCGCTCGAAACGACCGTCACCGCCAGGGAATTTCCGTCGCATGTCCAAGGACAAATCGTTAGCCGCCGTCCACTTCGTATCCTCCAACGGGGCGTGATCGAGGATGGATTTTCTGGGCCTCCAGGGGCGTCGAATCGTCGTGTTGGGCGTGGCCAACAAGAAGAGCGTGGCGTACTTCATCGGACGCACCCTTCAGGATGCGGGGGCCGAGGTGGTCTACGTCGTCCGGAGCGACAAGCGTCGCGAAGAAGTGTCGAAATTGTTTCCCGGGGCATCGATCCTCGTGTGCGATGTCGAGCGCCAGGACGAGATCGACCGGGTGTGCAGCCAACTGAAGTCCGAGGGGCAGCCAATCGCGGGGTTCGTCCACTCGATTGCGTTCGCGGATTACAGCGAGGGGATGAAACCGTTTCACCAAACCACGCGCCGCCATTTTCTTCAGGCAATCGACATCTCCTGCTTTTCCCTCATCGCGCTCAGCGAAGGGCTTCGCGATCAATTCACCCCGGACGCTTCGGTGGTGACGATCAGCATCTCGACCACCCGCATGGCCAGCGAGAGCTATGGATTCATGGCTCCCGTCAAAGCAGCGTTGGACTCAAGCCTCGCGTTTTTGGCCAAGTCGTTTAGCTCGTTTTCGCGAGTGCGATTCAACGCCGTGGGTGCGGGGTTGCTGAAGACGAGCGCTTCGGCGGGGATCCCCGGATACGTTGATGCCTACTTGTTTGCCGAACGCGCGATCCCACGCAAGCAAGGATTGACGACCCAGGAGGTGGCGAACGTGGCTGCGTTTCTGATCAGCCCGCGATCCTCCGGGATCAACGCCCAGACGCTCATCGTGGACGCGGGAATGTCGATCAACTATTTCGACCGCGAGATCATCGCTCGACAGGAACCATAAAGAAATGGGAATCACATACAAGGACAGCGGAGTCGATTTGGAACTCTACGAGGAATCGATGCAACGGTTGCCCCGTTTGATGCATCGAACCTTTACCCCTCGGGTGCTCCGGAACGACGGTGGCTTTGCCGGGCTGTTCGCTTTGGACTTTCCTTACAAACTCTTCGCTCGCAATTACCAGGAACCGGTTTTGGTGTCCGGCACCGATGGCGTCGGTACCAAGCTGAAGGTTGCCATCGCCGCCAATCGCCACACGACGATCGGGATCGACTTGGTCGCCATGTGCGTCAACGATGTGCTGTGTACGGGTGCGGAACCATTGTTCTTTCTCGATTACATCGCGATGGGCAAGGATGATCCCACGTTGTTGGAGCAATTGGTGCGTGGGGTGTCGGACGGTTGCATCGATGGCGAGTGCAGTTTGATTGGGGGCGAGACCGCGATCATGCCCGACCATTACGACGTCGGCGATTACGAGTTGGCGGGATTTTGCGTGGGGGTGGTGGACCGCAAAAATTTGATTTCGGGCAAGGGGATTGTCGATGGGGACATCATCCTCGGTGTGAACTCCTCGGGGATCCACAGCAATGGCTACAGCCTGGCCCGCAAAGCGATCTTCGATCGGGGAGGTTTGTCGCTCGATTCCTACATTCCGGAGTTGCAGCAGACGGTAGCGGATGTACTGCTCGAACCGACCTTGATCTATTCCCGCCTAACTCGAACGGTGCTGGCTCACTACAAGGTCAAAAACGTGATCCATGGGTTAGCGCACATTACCGGGGGCGGATTGCTCGAGAATACCGAGCGGATTCTGCCGCCGAATGTCGATTTGGTTTTCGAGCGGGGTTCGTGGCAGATGCCACCGGTCTTCCCGTGGATCGCGGCCTTGGGGGAGATTGCTCCGTCCGAGATGGAGCATGTGTTCAACATGGGGATCGGCTTCGTGCTGGTGGTCAGCCCCTATTATGCCGCTAGGGTTCAGGCGATGGTCCAGGATCTCGGCTTTCAATGCTGGACGATCGGCCGCGCGGAAGCTGGCAGTGGCAAAAGCCGATACGCCGGTTAGCGAGTCTATTCCTGGTATCGGGTGTACTCGAGGATTCGAGCCCCGATTTCATAACAGCGCGGTCCCAGCCGCCGAGCTCGCATCACCTTGACGACCATGTCGCCGATAGAGAATTGAAGCCTGCCCACTTCCTCGGGGAACCATTGGGTGCTGGCGAGGATGCAGACACCGGTCCGGGACAGATCGCGAACGATCACTTGCCGAGTCGGATGGGGTTCGGAGAAGGCGGGTGGCGAGTTTTCCCAGCAGAAGATCGCTGGCCCGTTGGTACGAAAGCGCGGGAACTCCCGGCTTTCATCCCGAATCGCGGTGCCGAGTCCCTTTCGTTCCAGTCCTTCGCGCACGCGCGACGGGAGCACGAAATCGATCGGAACATCTTTCAATCGTTCTTCAAATGATTCTTTAGGAGCTTTAACCATACTCTCATTACCTCGGAATCGAAACGATTCGACCTATCCTGTTCCATGATGCGACCCGCCGAACCGGCCGAGTACGCTTGTCTTGGGTTATCGCTGCTCGTCAGATGATCAAAACGATTCGCGATCGCACAGATCCTGGCTGCAATATGAATTTCATCTTCGACCAAACGAACTGGAAAACCGGAACCATCGACGTTTTCGTGATGCTGGTAACACATCATCAAAATAGTCAACGGCACATTGGCATGGGTGCACAAACGACGGAATCCTATCAACGGGTGGGATCGCGTGTTCCGCTCCTCACCATCGATCGCTGATTTGACCTGAAGGGTTATCGGTTCCTTGCCGATATCGTGCAGCAATCCGCCCATGCATAACTCGGTCAATGTAGCTCGGGCCAACCCGAGCGCGTTCCCCAGCAGCGCGCAGTAGACCCCGGTCCGCAGGCTGTGACGAGCCAAGTCGGAACCGGTCCCGATGCTCGTGATAACGTCCGGCACCCGCATACTGACAATATCGATCGAGGATGTCAGCATGTTCGACAGTTGCTTGGCCAGATTGATCGTGACCTTGATGTCCGACTTTCCGAAAACGGGCTGCCACTTGGAGAACATGCATTCGAGAAGAAGCAAATTCCGCAATTGGCAGGGCAAATTCTCGTCCGCCAACCACAGATTCGAATGGTCTACCAGGTAGTCGCGATATGCTTCCAGCGAGGAGGCGTCGATGTAAACTTTTAAGTCCGCGTTCTCGCGGAGTTGGTCGCAATCCTCGATATCGACGGTTTTATCGCACGACAAAAACTTGAACGGCCGCTCTCCGTCCCGGTTGGAAAGGTATACGTTGAACCCCGTAGTCGCTTGGGGCAGAATCGTGGCTGGATGGATCTGATGGAGCGTCAGGCTGATCATCGCAATGATTCCGACGGGGAGGAAAATAGTCTTGGGAAAAACTAAGTCTGATTTCCAGCCAGTTCGGGGAATCCTCGCGGGCTTCCAGGCACAAATTCCGGTCTTACCCTAGTTTGAAACGTTTTTGCAAGATGTTCCGATTATTCCGTCCCTCCTTTCGGGGTGAATTCCTGTCGCATTTTTGCCAAGCTTGATGGCGGACGAGCGAATAAATTGAGTGTCTATCCGAAAACCATCAGCCGCATGCGCGCTAGCCCCCGGTCTTCCCGGGGTTTCGGGATAGGCTCTTGGAATGCGTTCGTAGTCGCCGACAAGAGTATTTTTGAATGAGCCGAAGGAAATACAGTCTCATGAGCAACCATGCACCACGCCTTTTTCCCTGTCTCGCATTGGTACTCTTGCTCGGAATGTCGGGGTGCAACATCCGCATCGCCCGCCTAGCTGGGGTAACGGGGATTCGCGGGAACGGAGTCATCGTCACCGAGGAGCGATCGATTGAGGATTTTCAATCGGTCAGAGTCTCGGGGGCGATCCGAGTCGAAATCGAGAGCAACACCGAGCCCACCTTGACCATCAAGGGGGATGAAAATTTGCTCCCTTTGATTCAGACTCAGGTGGTGGATGGTTGCCTGGTGATCGAGCCCACCAATCCGTATTCGACATCGCATACGATCGTGGTCAATGCAGGCTGTGTCCAGGTGAATCGCTACGACGGCTCCGGTGCAACCGAGGGAGTGATTTCCTCGATCGATTCAGACTCGTTTGAGGCAGATGTTTCTGGGGCGAGTTCGCTTGTAGTCGGGAGCGGGCATGTCCGACGAATGAAGATCCGTGCTTCGGGAGCCTCGACCTTTGATGCACCTGCCCTCGAAGCCTACCAGGCAGATGTCGATTCCTCGGGTGCATCCACCATCATCGTCAATGCAATCGAAGAACTGAAAGCCGATGCCAGCGGAGCTTCGAGTGTGAGATTTCTGGGAACACCGAACAAGCTCACGAAGGACGAGAGCGGTGCGTCGAGCATTCGGGCACGCGACTAAACTAAGTTTCAAACGCAGGCGCGGTACCGATTGTGTGACCGCGTTGCAGCCGAAATGGAGCCAGGTCGATGCTCGTCGGCTCTCCAGACATCAGTTCGCGCATCAAGACCGCGGTCGCTGTGGACCAATGGAGTCCATGTCGAAAATGCCCGCATGCGATGTAAGCGTTGCAATACGGAGGCAGAGTTCCCAAATACGGAAAGGAATCGAACGAACCTGGTCGAAGTCCCGCCCACTGCTGAGCGATGGGAGTATCCGCAAAATCGGGCCAAATCCTTTGCGCCCAGGACTTTAACTCGGCGATCATTTGGGGAGTCGTCTCGCAATCGAACCCGACTTCTTCCTCGCAGGAACCTGCCAGGACATGGCCATCATCGCGAGGGACTAAATAGCGATGCCCTTCGTTGAGGATCATGGAGAAGGGAGCGTGCGGGCAGCGGTACAAGACCATTTGGCCGCGTACGGGTAGGATGCCGGTCGCAATCCCCAACGAATCGAGCAAATGCACTGACCAAGCTCCTCCCGCCACGCAAAATCGTTCGGCGCGGATCGACTCCTGCGGGCCATTCCCCGATTCAGTCTTCCGTTCGATGCGGACGCGATCGAGTCGGTTTCCGTCGATTTCAAAACCGACCGCGCGTGTGTGTTCCAGCAAGTCGACATGCAGGGAGCGGCACGCTGAAATCAGGGCCGCGAGATGCCGCGGATTGCGTACCCGGCAATCGTCGGGCACAAACCAAAACTCGACCTCAGGCTCACGGTCGATCAGATTCCCGAGCCCGGGCATCCTGCGAAGCGCCTCGCGCTCTGACCAAAGCTCGGACGCGATCCCAAGCTCGGACCACCAGAGTCGATTCGCTGCCAAAGTAGCTCGCTCCGCAGGGGTCGCGGCGATGTACACACCGCCACAGCGACGGTACTCGGTGTCGATCCCGGTTCGCTCACGCAATCGAAGCGCCCAATCGCCGTGCAATCGATGGGATAAACTGCGAAGCTGCTCCAGTGGGTCCGTCGGATTCACTGTCGCTCCTGCTGGTAGAATTCCTGCACCCGCCCACGAAGCTCCCTTGCCGAATTCCGACGAATCCAGCACTGCAACTTTCCACCCCCGCGATGCGACTTCGAAGGCGATCGATAATCCGATCACCCCTCCACCGCAGACCACCAAATCGTATGCGCGTTTCATGACTACCATCGTTCCGCAGGCTACTGATAGTCTTGCGGCGACCACCACATCAGCAACCGGTAAGGCCAGGGGTGCGACCAGGGATTCGGCCATGGGATCGTGGCCGACAGGACACTGATGCCGATGGCTGCTATCAAGAGCCACTGCGTCCAACGATTTCGAAGCGACCATCGCACAGCGGGCACACTCAACCAGAGCCATCCGGGGATCAACCAAAACATCCACCGAAATCCGCTGCACACGCCCGCATAATTGCGATCGACCACATCGCGCGTTGCATAGAAGCCGATACACACCAAGGAGACTGCGACGATCGCCGCTGCCATCGCACCCTCACCTAGCAACCAGCCGCGCCACCAGGGAAGCGTTCGGGCCAATGCCCCCTTGGATTCAAGGAACTGGGAATAGCGACCAGCACCGATCCAACAAACAGCCCCTGCCAGCGACCAAATCCAGAATGGCGTCAGCGACAACAATCCATGATGACCGATTGTAAAATGAAAGAGATAACGCCAGGGGTCGGTCTCTCCGCGGTCGACTCCTTTTTTGTTCTCTGGTAGCCAATACGATTTGGGATAATCATACCAATCGTCCCATTCGTGGATCTTCCATTTCCCGTCCTGGTTGGTCAACGCGACGCGATACTGCGTCGACTCATCGAACACTTGGAGAACATCCTCGAGGCGGGCTGGGAGGATTTGTGCCGCAGGCGTGATCGGATACTTGGCGGCATCAAGAACTGCGAGCACTTGATCCACGGTGGGTTGTGTTTCCTTTTCCAAATTGGGAACTTGAGCGATTTCCCGTCCCAGACCGCGGTGCGAATAGGGAGGTCGCCAATCGCCATGGGCCCAGTAGTTCGATGCAAGGAACGCTACTGCGATCATGGCGGAACCCAACCCGAAGCCGATCAACATCCGTTTGGGATCAGCCGCGATCAGAATCAGCCCCAGCGCGGCTACCCACGCCAAGGCCGGTAGCTCGCATGCCACGGTCAGTGCGGCGCTGATTCCGAGACTCAGCCACACGCCCCATGGCGTGGAGAGCCCAGAGCGGCGGTCTCGCGAGACTTGCCAAGTCAGCGCGAGCGTGATGGAAAAAAAGATCGCCGCATGCAAATGATTGTTGAGGGTCGCAGCAAACGTTGTCAGAAACGTACCCCAAACCGCCATGTTGAGCAGCAGCCAGCGCGCGGGCGGGTCAGAAACATTTCGTTCCAGCCAACGGTGCCACCAGATCCACCACAACACGAGAGGAATGAGGTTGGCGACGACCAGCAACGAGCGTCCGATGAGGAACGGTTCGTCGGTCAAGCTTTTGCCGGCGATCATCGTGATCGGCTTGCAAATGGCAGCGTAGATCAATGTCAGCAGCGGCGGCTTGCTCGAGTAACTGTGTTCCCGTCCGTCGGGACCCACGTGCTTGACCATGTCGATGGTGAACCAAATCCTGGATTTTCCTTTGCTGTCCAGCAGCTCGATGTACTTGTCGATCTCCCACGCACCATCTTGGGTGAGTGCTGCGATGGCACACCACCGCGATCGATCGTTCGCGCTGAGAAAGGGCAACTCTCCGTGGGGTGCCGATATACCCAGAATGCGAGCCAATTGAATGACTGCGGCCAGTCCGATGATAAACCATCCGATGCGCAAAGAATGGGAGGGCGACTCCTCTCCGAGGGACTGGCTCATGCGATGTCCTCCTTCATTCCTAAGATTTTCCAGGATCCTGGTTACCGGCGCGCTGTGCGATGGAATAGGGAAAGCGGCGGAGCGTCGAGTTGGCAACGACCAGTTCCGCCAGCAATCCGACTCCGATCAAGTGAAGGCCCGCCAGGATCATCAGAATCGCCATGTAGAAAGCCGCGCGTTCGTGCAAATGCAACGGCGGATCAAATGCGAACACCCGTGTCCATACCCATGCAACGCACAAGCCGATCAGCACCAAGATGCCGACCAAGCAGGATACTCCACCAAGGCCACCGAGCAAGTGCTGAGGCCGATATCGAAATCGCGTCAGGAAGACGACGGTCAGCAAATCCATCAATCCTTTCGGAATGCGAGACCAGCCGTATTTCGACTCGCCATGGCGGCGAGGATGATGCTCGACCGGAATTTCAGCAATGCGGAATCCACGGGCGGCCGCAAGGACAGGAATGAAGCGATGCATCTCTCCAAACAAGTCGATCTCGCAGAGCACCTCGCGCCGATAAGCCTTAAAGCCACAGTTGAAGTCGTGAAGATTTAGCTTGGAAAAGTATCGCAGGATAGAATTGAAAACGAGGGAAGGCCAACGCTTGTGCCACGGATCGTGCCGCGTCTGTTTCCAACCGCTTACCACATCGTAGCCCTCGTCCAGTTTGGCGATCAATCGCGGAATCTCCTTCGGGTCGTCCTGGAGATCGGCGTCCATCGTGATGACAATCTGTCCCGAGCATTCCGCGAATCCCGCCGCAAGTGCCGCAGCTTTGCCAAAGTTTCGACGAAAGCGAATGCCTCGAACCATGGGATCGGTCGCAGCGAGAGCCTCAATGACCTCCCAGGTGCCGTCGTTGGATCCGTCGTCGATCAGAAAGATTTCTAGTTCATGATGCGAAGACGCCCCCGTCGCAGCTATCACCCGGCGTACGAGTTCAGACACCGTTTCCTGCTCGTTGAGAATCGGAACGACCACTGACAGCATAGGCGGGGTTTATTTTGGCTTGGAACTGGGCGGGGCGGCAAACAGAGCCTCGCGCATGGCGACATAGACAACAATGCCAATAAGGATACCAAACAAGTCTGCCGCCAAGTCAGCCCAATCTGCCGTACGCCCGACTGGAATTTGGGTCAATTCGTCGATGCCGGCGTAGGAAGCTGCGATTGCTGTTGCTATGAGCACATTGCGGCTTCGGCGCGCCGAATTGGTTGGAACCGCCCATGCCAACAGGAAAGCGAGAATGGCGAAGGCGAGACTGTGAAACAGTTTGTCGTTCCATCGGACGGTCTGCTGAACCGCGCCGATCATGGTCGGTGGCAAGTGCGTGGCGACGCTCAGTGCAACCCAATACGTCGCGAGCAAGAGAACCGCAAGACGGACACCGAAAAAGGTGAATCGCAAACGATCAGTCCCACCACCATTGGCCTTCGGCCAAGTCCTTGGGAGCCCCCATGCTTTGGCCCGTGGAATCGATCTTGCTGTCGCGATCGACTTTCTCACCCGAGATCAACTTGCGGGCAGCGATGTGAACTCCGCCTCCGATCGGGGTAACCAGTTGACCGTCTTTCCAGTACCAATTGATCGCCGACTCGACTTGGGTGATGGATGGATTGCCGAGGACCCGGAACTTGTTCTCGTCGGCGAAAACGCCGAGATTCCAACCGGCCTTGCTGTACAGATCGCGATCTTGAATAAAGGCTGCCGCAATGGCCATATCGAACAAATTGCGCAGTTCTCCAAAGACCGGAATCACTTCGCCGAGGTTCTCGAATTTTTGAGTGAATTCTTGAGTGAAGCCACGGCTGGCGGTGTCCCCTTGGCTACCGCTTCGGGTCCGCTGTCCATTTTTGGAGACAAACTCTCGCTCGCCGCTCAGCTTGACTCCTTGGCCCTGCAGATGGAGTGCGGTTCCCTCTTCGTTGGTAGCGACCTTGCTGTAGTCCGCTTCGAAGAACCAGCGCTGAAGCGATTCAGTACTACCCGACCCGCTGGATCGCTGGATCCAAGACTTGAGTTGGATGACAGGATCTTCCAAACCAATGCCGATCAACTTCATGCGGTAATCCGCTTCCACCAAGACCTGGGCGAAGTGCGTATCCGAAGGAACTCCGCGGATGGTGACCTTTTGGTACCCGAGGGCTTGTCGCATGTTGCTCGCGTAAATCGAGGGATTCAACGACGATGCCTGGCCCTCGAATTGATCGCGGTACCGCTGCATTCGCTTGAGACCCTCCGGTGTCGGGTCGATCGAGCAACCAATCGATGTGGTCCCGCCGTTTTCCGGAGCGTAGGCACGAAGTGCGACCACCAAGTCCTTCAATTGCAAAACCGACTTGCCTGTCTTCAGGCCAACCCATCGGTTGTCTGGTGTCACCAAAATCTTCTCTGCAGGTCCAGCGATAACAATATCGTTGGTGTCGGGCATCAAGAAAATGTATTCGATCCGAGTCAATCCAGCCAAACCGAGCACTTCTTCGTCGAGACGCTCGTTCCGGTCCAATGCCTCGGCAACATACCGTTCGAGACGGTTCAAGGACACCTTCCGCATCGGCGACACAATCTGCGTTTTCGGGTCTATCGATTGGAGGGTTGCCATCCGAAGCTTGTGGGCGATTTGGGGATCAACCGATCGCACGTGCAGTACGCCTTGCGGGTCGATCTCGACTCCAGCCACCGGCGGACCGAAGTTATTGTTACCTCCGTTGTTTGCACCGTTGTTTCCTCCGTTATTTCCTCCGTTGCCGCCTCCGTTATTGCCTCCGTTGTCTTGTCCGAAAGCGAGGGTAACACCGAGCAAGACGGCCATGACCGCAAAGAGGCCGCGAGACAGAATGCGAAACAAAGGATGGAGATGCATCGGGACAGCCTTAGGAAGACGTCAGTTGTTGTGCCACAATTCAAACGAACACCGAACCGAGCCAAGTCGGGGGTATCTACAAGAATAGTTGCTGCAACCCGGGATAGCAACAACTTGCAAAAAATGGGGGATTTGGGGGGAGCTCTTTCGTCGGCTTTTGCCCCGGTGCCGCAAGAAATCTTGACGGCAGACTCCCTTGGACAGTATTCCGTAGTTTGGAAGATCCATTCGCGGAGGAGCAAGGGACTGCCTGCATGGCCGACCAACCCCGACAATCGTCACCACCTTCAATCGCCCGGAAAGCCCCGATCGTGGCTTGCGTCCGCTCTCAGCCTATCGCGATCTGCCTCTTTTTTCTCACGTTCGCTCTGCATTCTCGAGCGATCCTCGGGCAGGCTTCCGTCCCATTTCCCTCAACTTCCCCGGCTCCATCCTATCCGGCTTCCCCCGGTGCCACCGGTTTCTCGACCTCGATCCCGTCGCCGACGGCCGCACCACCCCCTGCACCCACTTACAATCCATTCCCCGCCACCCCATATACAGGCGTCCCCTACACAGGCACCCCTTATTCTGCCAATCCGTACGCTCCGGCATTTCGAGACAGCACGGCTCCGATGTCCGGGGTCCCGCCCGGGACGATCCCGCTTGGACCGGCTCCCACGGCAGCGAACCCAACCGGACTTCCGCCGAGCGTCTTTGGCGCGCCCGCCTACCCATCAAGCGTTTATCCGAACAGCCAACCTCCCGTCCTCTATCCGGGCGCACCTGCTCCTAACCCGTACTCCTTCTACGGTTATCCGCCGGGAAGTTATCCACCTGGCGCCTATCCCCCAGGGACCAATTGGTGGACCTCGACGACAACGGCGGTGCAAACGCAGGCCCAGCAAACGATTCGGCTTTGTCAGGGGGCGCGATTCCGCACGACCTACCTTCCCGGAACCACCAATTTCAGTGATCCGACTGCAACCGACCTGGGTAGTCTCGACTTCGAAACCTCCCTGGTTTTTGCGTGCCCTCGATTCTTCGGTTCCTCGCAGCCCCTGTATCTGATTCCCTCCTACACGCAAACATTGTGGGATGGACCTTCGTTGCCCGGCGCGGATCTGCCAGGCAATGCGTTTGGCGGATTTCTCGACATGTCATGGGAGACCGATCCGGCGCAGACGTTTGGAGCCGAACTAGGAGTGCGTGTGGGAGTATTCTCTGCCTTCGATGCCATCAGCAGCGAGAGTATTCGGGTACCGGTCAAGGCCCTCGGACGACTTCGCTTGACCCCGAATGCAACAGCGCGGCTGGGAGTCTATTATCTGGACCGCAACAAAGTGAAACTGTTGCCGGCGGGAGGCGTTCTTTGGGTTCCCAATCCGGATACCCGTTGGGATATCTTCTTCCCCGAACCCAAGCTGTCCCATTACTTGACGACGCATGGCACCAAGGATGTCTGGTGGTATGTCACCGCCTACTACGGTGGAGGTGCTTGGACGATCGAGGACCCCTCTGGTGCTGACGATCGGATCGACATCAACGATATTCGCGTGCTGGTCGGTTTCGAATGCGGGCGGAATGACTTGCTCCGTCAAGGGTTCCGCAACTACTTCGTGGAATTCGGGTACGCCTTCGATCGCGAGCTGGTGTTTGTCAACAATCCGGTCGGGACTGTCAATCTCGGAGAGAGCCTGGTGTTCCGGGCCGGATTTGGCTACTGAGCGATCGCGGGAATACGGCCAGCGATAGGGTCCTGCGTTCAAGTCAGGATCGCATCGATCGGTTTGCCGTGATCGATATCGAGACGTTTGCGACCGGGGATCTCGAGCTTGCGCGAATCCAAGCCCAACTGCTTCAGAATCGTCGCGTGGATATCGGTCACATAATGGCGATCCTCGACCGCATGGAAGCCGATTTCGTCGGTGGCGCCGTGCACGACACCTCCGCGAATCCCTCCCCCCGCCATCCACACCGAGAATCCGTAGATATGATGGTCGCGGCCATCGGACCCTTGCGTACCTGGAGTCCGTCCGAACTCGGTGGCGAACAGTACGATCGTCGATTCGAGCAGTCCGCGCTGCTTCAGATCCTGGAGCAATCCCGCGATCGGTTTATCGACCGCACGGAAATTTGTTTCATGATTGTTCTTCAGTCCGCCATGGGCATCCCAAACCCCGGCGCCGCCCGCTCCATGCTGGACCTGGATGAATCGAACCCCGCGTTCGACGAGCCGGCGCGCGGATAGCATTTGCATACCGAAATCGCGGGTCGCCGGTTGATCGATCCCGTATAACTGGTGCACGGCCGCAGATTCTGAATCCAGATTCAGTACCTCGGGAATCGATGCCTGCATGCGAAACGCGAGTTCATACGATTGGATCCGTGCCGCCAGAGCCGCGTCGCTGGGGTATTCGCCGCCGCGAAGTTGGTTCCATTCACGAACTAAATCCAGGCCGATGCGTTGGTCGTTTTCGTTCCATGGATCGACTCGAGTTCCAAAGTCCAGAGGATTCTTGGGATCGATGCGAAGGGGGACCGCGTCGTGTTCCGGGCCGAGATAATGGCCATCTTTGGCATTCCAGTACTCGCGATTGCCGATCGAGATGAAGGATGGAAGATTTTCATTGATCGATCCCAACCCATAGTGCACCCACGCTCCGAGCGTGGGGAATTCACCGTCGAGCATATGACGGCCGGAATGGAATTGCGTCTGCGCTCCGTGGTTGTCATCAGTGGTCCACATCGAACGAATGACGGCCAGGTCGTCGGCGCAACTCCCCATGTGCGGAACCCAATCGCTCATCTCGATCCCGGATTCACCGTATCGGCGAAAGCCGACTTGCAACGGGTAGAGCGTATTGCGCTGTTGCCCGTTCGCGTCGTTGACGACGGTAACCCGGGCTAGTTTTAGTTTCTCGGGATTCTGCGCCTCGGCGAACGGGGTTTCGGCGATGGTCTTTCCTGCGAATTCGGTCAGCTTTGGTTTCGGGTCGAACGATTCCATGTGGGAAACGCCACCGTTCATGAAAAGCCAAATCACACTTTTGGCCTTGGGCGAAACCGACGGAGCGATCTCGGTCGCATCGTCTCCGTAGAGAAACCGATCCCGTGCGAGCAAGGAACTCAAAGCCAAGCTCGCACAACCCCAACGCAGATTGGATAAAAACCCGCGGCGCGAATCGAACAGTCCAGCACCACCCTCGCGATGATCGGATCGCATCAAAGGTCTCCCTTCATCGTACAGTCAGAAAATCGTTGTGGTTGATCAAGCTGCGAATCAGGCCGACACGAGCGTGTTTGCCTGGATCGAGTTGTCGTTCGAGCGCCGCTGAACGCCATCGCTGCATAGCTGCAACTCCCAACTCGATCTCTCGCTCCGATGCGGGTGCAGCCAGGAGCAATTCAAAGGCCATCGCGATGAACGGAGCGTCTCCTGGTCCAGACACCTCGGCGGCAACGCGTTCCGCGATCCGATGCGAACAAGCGTCCACCAACGGACTGTTTTGCAACGCGAGTGCCTGTTGGGGCACAATGCTCTGGGCGCGGCGATAACAGTCCAATACGTTCGCGTCGTCAAAGATCGAGAGAAACTTCTCGTGCTCGTTGTGGGACTGAAAAAAATACAGACTTCGCCGACGGGACGAGCTGTCTGATACCGGGATCGACGGCCCACCCAGCTTCGGATCCAAATCTCCGGCGAGATGCAGCAAACTATCCCGCACCGACTGCGCCTCCATACGCACCGCATTCATGCGCCAATAGAAACGGTTATCGGGATCGCGCTGCGACTCTGCATCCATCTCGAGCGAGGATGAACTCATGGCATAGGTCTTGGACAGGGTCAACATACGGTGCAGATGCTTCAAGCTCCAGGCGTTTTCCATCAACTCGACGGCCAGAAAGTCGAGCAACTCCGGATGCGCGGGAGGAGTCCCCTTGCGCCCGAAATCGAAGACGGTGGGAACAAGCGGTTGGCCAAAGTGTCTGGCCCAAACGTGATTGACTGCGACACGGGCCGTCAAGGGATGATTCCGATCGGTCATCCAACGAGCCAGGGCAGACCTCCTGCCGGTGCTCGATCCCGGAAAGGGCTTGAGCCGCGATGCGTCGGTCTCGAGATTCGACTCGGCGGTCTTGTCCGCTCCCCGCAGCGACCGGTATTGTTCCCCCGGCGCATCGACTTGTTTAGAAATGGACTCGAGACTCGCTTCCGCGCTGGCGAGGCGAGTCGACGCCTCGGCTTTCTTGTCCGCCGGTGCTGCGGCCAACGCTCCAACCGCCTGGGCGAGGGCTAGGCGTGCTGCCGCGACATCCGATTTTTTGTCGAAGTAAGCGGCCCGCTGGGCAGCTTGCCGGGCATCGTCCGAGCCCGCGGCTTGCACGGACAGCAGATCGGCTTGGTGCCGCCAATCGATCGCGACCAGCTCAAATCCGGCCTTGGTCCAATCCTCGACTACGATCTCGAGTTCTCCCCGGATCGTTTCCCGACTCCGGCCATCGGTGCGAGGGAATTCGCCATGCAATTGCAAATCCAATTCCCGGCGCCGACGTCCAAGTTCCTGGACCTTGGACCACGCTGCGAGCCGGAGATTTTCGGCGACGTAGGGACGAAGTCCAGGATTCGTCGCGGTGGCGGGAAGCGGTATCGGCTCGATTTGGAATCGACCACTCAACCCGAGAAAGCCGGGGACTGACGGTTCCTGCGCCTGCGAGCGATCTGGATTCCGATCATCTCCGCGCACGTGCACGTAGGTCAATGCATCCAAGTTGCAATCGAAGGCTCGCGGGATCCCGTCGCGCGCGAAATCCGGCTGGCCCGGAACCATCTCCATCCGCACCTGGTAGGGTTCGAAAATGGCACGGAACCGATAGTACTCCCGTTGGGTAAGCGGATCGTACTTATGGTCATGACATTTGGCGCAGTTCCAGGTCAGCCCGAGCATCCCTTTCGACGTATGCTCGATGGTTTCGTCCAACCAAGAGGTGCGATTGAATTTGAAATATTGCCTCGCCAGGTATCCGGTAGCCCGCAGCTTGCTGGGATCCTCGGGATACATCTCATCGGCGGAGAGCATCTCGCGCAGCATCTGGTCATAGCCTTTGTCTTCGTTGAGCGATTCGATGATCCAGTCGCGCCAATGCCACATGTGCTTTTGCGAGTTGCGGACCTCTTCACCCAACCCCCACCAATCGCTGTAACGCCAGATATCCATCCAGTGCCTCCCCCAGCGCTCGCCGTAATGCGGACTGGCAAGGAGTTTTTCGACCACCGCCGCTTTGGCTTCATTCGAGGAATCCTGAGCAAAGGCTTGAAGCTCATCGTTCGTTGGGGGCAACCCGATCAAATCCAGATAGACTCTCCGCAACCAAAGCGATGGCGCCACCGGCGATTGGGGTCTCAAGCCACGCTGTTCGCGCCGTGAAGCGATCCAGGCGTCGATCGGATTGTTGTTCCAAGCATCCTCGATGACTCGAGGTGGAGGAGACTTGGTAGGGGTTTGAAAAGCCCAATGCGAATCGGGGTCAGTTTCCTCCTGATCGTCCACCGGGACCGGGGCCCCCTCCGCGATCCAACGCTTGAGTGCATCGACCTGCTCGGGATGAAGAGGTTCACCCTCGGGCGGCATGCGAGTGGCAAGGTCACTGCTGGTGACACGCTGTACGATCGAGCTAGCCTCTGGGTCGGTCCGCGCAATCACCGCTCCACTATCGGAACCTCGCAGTGCGTTGCCCGCCGAGTCCAGGCGCAGCCCCGCTTCCTGCTTCAGCGCTCCATGGCATGCCACGCAGCGCGCGTACAAAACGGGGCGTATGTTTTCCAGGTAATGTCGGTCGGAGTCGTTTTCCGCATTCTCGTCGCCGCTGACCGGGAGCGAAAAGGCTCCTGCCCACAGCAAGTAGATCGACCAGGCGAGCAAGCGATAGCGCATAACCGGAGGAAACGATTTCTTGGACGGCGATGTGGTAGGAAACGATCGAGGGATCATCCCTAGTATCGGTCATTCCATCCCGGGAATCAATGCTCGGTGCCTGCGCGACGCATGCCCCTATTCCAACCCGTACGCTCCCGCTGGCGGAATCACTTGTCCGGCTACGACTCCCAAGCCGCCGGTCTGAAAGAATCGGGGTTCGAGCGCGAATTGGAACGAAACGTTGTCGCGTCCCTGGTCGTACGCCAACGCGAGTCGGAGCAGGAAAGACTCACCAATCCGTGTGACACCCAGCGACTGTCCGGTGTTTCCAGTTGGACCAAAATCGATCGCGGTTCCTCCGTTGGCAGCCCATTTGTCGTTGAGTCGGTAATTGAAATTGGTGTTCAAGATCTGGGAGCTAACGGGTCCCGAGAGGTTGGTGTAGCCAACATACAGTTCGCCACGACGCGGTCGAGACAGAATGGTTCCGATCGAGGTCGCACGCAGTCCTCGGTCGAACAAGTCGTAATATCCGTCGCTGACAATGGTGAATCGATCTCCAATGTGGTAGCGGAAATCGTAATTGATCCCGCCCACCGATTGGCCGAAGTTATCGCGGTCCGGATTGTAGAAGAAGATGCCATCGACATCGAATTCCACCAAATCCGCAATTCGTTCCCGGCCCGGCGTTCCGCGTTTGGTCTGCAATCGCTGCTGCAGCCCGATCCGGCTTTGCATCTGGTCCGCGACGATCTGGGGACTGACAGCCGAAACATATCGCTGCAACCCCTGTCGAGCGGCGTAATCCCGCGATTCGAATTGCGCAGGCAACGTCCCGCCAAACGTATTGACGATCAAGCGACGTCGAAAGTGCTCCTGCGCGTTGTCATCGATCGGATCGTACAAAGGAAGTTGATCCAAATCGCGATCGCTTCCGGCATACCACGTCTCGCTCGTGTAATTCACTTTGTGCGCGAGCCCATTGATATTGAACAACGTGCTTTGAACATCGGGGAAGACTTGCCAAAATGGGGTTGAGGTCCGCAAGCCCGCCTGCCCCGTCAAACGCGTTAACGGATCCCCGTTGAGATCCTCGCCCCAATAAGCCGCCTCACCCGACAGGTAAGGAGTCCACTTGGCGTAGAAAAACTGGAACGGCATCGCGATCTCTTGACGGGTCGCGGTCTGGATGCCGGAGGCAGGGACTTCCCACGGTTGGTAGATCCACTTCGATGCATCTTGGGGCGAGGTGGGAAAGCTGGCCACCTTCTGGTCGGCGTAACCGACATGCGAGTGGGAATACCAGGTAAACAGATCCCCCAGCGAACAACCCAAAACGTAGTGGTCCAGACGGGGCAGCCACTGCGTCTCCGTGAAGAACTCATTGATTCTCGCTTGCCCCCAGATGTCGAGCATCTGGCTTTCTTTGAAATAGTTGCGGTACCGCAGCGCGGTCGATCGATCCTTCAGCGTGTCCCAGTCGCTCTCGTAGTACTGCTCGAGAAAATTCCGATCGCTCAGCCAACCCAGTTCGGCCCACAACTCGCTCGTCGGATTGAGCATCTGGCGATGGTTCCAAATCACCCGACCTCGGTTGAGAGATTCGGGAATCAAGCCGACGCGATCGGAACCCAAGGTGTCGAGTCCACGATCGTTCAATCCCCAAGCATCGACAGTTCCCTGTGCAGGGCCGCTGTGCAGAAAACCAGGAACCGAATAATTGAAGTCGGAACCGAGGGCGAATCCCCGTTTGCTCAAATAATCGGTAGAGAGATTCCATTTCGTCCCGTCGACCGCATTGATGCCGAGGATCTGATAGAGATTCCAATCGACCATCGCCTGCGCGCCGAGGATCTGGTCCTGTCGATATTGGAAGCCCGAAACATAGTAGCTGGAGGTGTCCACGTTGGTGTTCAACACCGGCCAGTACAGGACTGGGACCCCTTCAAGGTACACGAAGTTATGGCGAGCCTGGGCTTTCATTCGCGTCTGGTTGCTGTCCTGCGCGAGAAGGCCGAATCCGAGCATTCCCGTCCCAGAGGATTGCCGCTGGTCGTTCATTTCGATCCGATCCGCTTGCAGCCAATAGCGTGGAACGCCCAAGCGGCTACTGGTCATCGCGGCTCCACTGGCGAGAAAATTCTCGCGGGATCGCTGCTGGATCACATCCGCCTTCAAGCGAACGATTCCTTCGTATCCCGGTGCGGGAGTCAGAACCTCCGCTCCGAGAATCATGCCGTACTCGGACTGCACGTTGTAGTACATGCGATCGGCATAGATCTTGCGAGATCCCTGCTGAAAAACAATGTTTCCTTCGAGATACAATTCCACTGGCAGATCATCGATGCGACGAGACAACAGGCGATTCATATCGCTCGTCCAAATCACGCATCGATCGCATTCGATCAATACGGTCCCCATATCGAATAGCCCACCGCTGGTCTGGACCGCGACATCGCTGAACATCAAACGAATGCCACGAGTGATCGTGACAACCGTATCGCCCCGGTCCGGTCTCGGGGTGATTTGCAGCTGCGGTTCTACACCCCCACGGCCGACGAAGAGAAATTCCTTCGCCCCCATGCGAGGTGCGGCGGTGCGAACGGCAGTCGCCGATTGCGCGACCGGTGCAGGGAGCGGCGCGGGGCCATTGCTCAGTACCAAGGGCGCCGGAGGTTGAGGCAGCGGCATGGTCCCTCCCTCCAAAACCGTCCCTCCAACTTGCTGGTTTCCAAGAATCATCTGGTTGGCGAGCGGCGACGGGGATCCCGTCGCGTTCCCCGCCGGTGGCATGGTTCCAAGCGAAGGACTGGCCGGAAACGAGCCCGCAGGTGGCAGTCCTGCAGGCATTGACGTGGAAGGGATGGGAATCGCCGGTTGCTGGGCCATTCGCAGTTGTGCGGCGAGTCGAAGGTAATTGGATTCGTCCGCCGCCGTCCACGCGACCGCGGGTTGAACCGAATCCGATTCGGGCCGATCATCGCTCGACGCCGGCATCGCTGGAGGGGTCCCCGAACCATCCATCCATGCTTCTGCAGAAACCTCGACCTCAAAACGAGAGAACAATCGGCCCAGCCAACGACTGTCCTCCATTCGCTGATCTTCGGCCCAGCGGACTTGACACGAACCGGCAAGCTCCAGCGTCACCTGCTGCATCGCTTCGCCGTCGACCTCAAACGTCTTTACCCAAAGCGTGGCCCGGTCTGCCTGTGCATAAAACCTTCCTTGGTAAATGCGGCAACCTTCTTCCAACACATACACCGAAACATCGCCGCGCTCATGCCGCGTCCCTTTGTTCGCAAAGACGGCGATCGAGTGTTTCGGATCCGAAAGCGGGACGCCGATTTCGGAACCCGAGGCACGAACCACGAGGCCGACGAGGATCGCTAGCGCCGCGCACCAACGCGCCAAGAAATGCAGCGAAGCGCAGGCATCGCCACGCATCCGAACCACCCATGGATTGGAATTCCTCCGATCCCATGGGGGTGGATGGTAAGTGTATTGCAGATCGTCGATGGGACTCCGTTCCACTCTCGACTCTTTTCTCCTCGGGGCTCGACAGGATCCTGCGCGCGTCAGGCCGGAGTATAGAAGTCTGAAATATTGGGCTCAAGATGAAGGTTTGGCTCAGGTCGTGATTCTTGCCTGCCGATTTTAGATTCTTACAGCACCCAAGATGGCGAAAAGTTGCCATGTCTCCTAGCTCTTATGAGCTATCTAGTTCCCCCAGACTCCGCATCTTTTCAGGCAGCACTCTTTCACGGATGGGCTCCAGCTATGTCCAATCTTGATTCGCTAGCGATTCATTTGATTCGCGAAGGCCAATGGTCCGACGCAATTCTCCTGTACCGAGAGGAACTCGGCGTCACGGTGGCGCAGGCCGAAGCCAGGGTACTCGCCTTAGCCGACGAGTATGAAATCCTCTACCCAGGCCGCTGGGCGGCTTGGTTCACCCTCGCTTTCGCAGGCTTATCCCTCGCGGGCTTGGTCTTCCTATTGCAGTTGATCCTGAGCGCCTAGGTCCCGGCCATCAGGACGGCTCGTTTGGCAGCGATGGTTGCCAGCAATTGCTGTTGCGGCGCGACGAACTTTGCGATCCCTTGTTCCATGAGGGTCTCCTCCATGTGGGCAACGCCGACCGTTTGGTCGAGTTCTCGGCAGATCGCTTCCGAGGGCATAGCATCTACTTGCCGCGTGAAGTGCAAGTCGTTCGCGGCAACGGCGGTGTTGGTCTCCGGTGGATTGGTTTGAATATCGGAACCAGCCAAGGCAGCGACGTACTTCCACGGCGGATCGTTGGCATTCTTGGTCCCGGTACTGGCGAAGATGATTTCCTGCTGGAGCGGGGTTGGATGGCTGCTCCAAAAGCGAGCATTTTCGCTCCAGATACGTTTCGCATTGAGAATGCCATAGATCCCTTGAGCTTCGGGCGAGAGACTGGGACAGTACTCTGCCGTGTATTGATCGATGCGTGAAACAAAAATGCTGTACACGCTTTTGAACCCCTCCAGGTTCGCTCGTCGCTGCGCACCTCGCCAAACCGAATCCCGGGCCGCGAGATACTGTCTTTGCGTGAAGATCAAAGTGACGTTCAACGTCACTCCGTCTGCGGCCAATTGCTCGAGCGCATCCAAGCCAGCGGGAGTCGCTGGGACTTTGATCATGCGGTTGCGATGGCCGCGCGACCATCGGCGTCCTAGATCGATATAGCGTTCCACGCGATCGCGATGGGGGAGGTTGCGTGCGGGATCTTCGACCAAGGGGTCCAATTCGAAGCTTACCCATCCCGCGTTGCCTTTCGATTGCGTCCAGATTTGCTCGAACTTCACCTGCGCCTGCGATACCAGCTCATCGGTCAATTCCCAGCAGATGGCTTCGTCACCCAAGCCAGATTCCAGTAATCGCGAGATCCGATCGTCGAAGCGTCCTGTGCGTACCAGATTGGAAACGATGATCGGGTTGCTCGTCGCGCCAACCGCTCCCCAGCGGATGTTTTGGTCGACCAGGTCGGGATCGATGGAGTCCAGGTAGAGTTTGGTGCCGGAGTGGATCAAGGCAGCAATGGAGGAATTTGACATGGTTTCGCGTGCTCCGCCCCGTATGGAAATCGGGAGGTTGAGACTAGGATGCGTCAAGTCGACTCCATCATGGTAGACTTTGCTGCATCGATCTTCCAGTCGCTCACGCGATTCGCCGAGTTTCCCGGAAATACTGACTTTTCATGATTGATCTTCGAAGCGATACGGTAACCCGCCCGACCGCAGCAATGCTGCAGGCGATGATGACGGCACCTGTGGGGGACGATGTGATCGACATTGATCCGACGGTCGTCCAATTGCAGGAGCGGACCGCGGAGTTGCTGGGCAAGGAAGCCGCGATCTTTATGCCTAGCGGCACGATGACCAACCAGATTGCACTGCGCGTTCATTGTTCGCCGGGAGATGAATTCCTGTGCGAGGCCGAGTGCCACATTTACAACTACGAACAAGGAGCATTCGCCCAGTTGAGCGGATTGGTTGCCCGGACCATCCCCGGGACCTGTGGGGTTTTTGATGTGACAGCGCTCGACGGCATGGTTCGACCTGTCAACGAACACATGGTACGCACGCGATTGCTCTGTTTGGAAAACACCTCCAATCGAGGAGGGGGTTCGATCTTTCCTCAGGCCAAGGTGTTATCGATCTGCGAGTGGGCAGAACACCACGGTGTTTTGACGCATCTCGATGGAGCTCGATTGTTCAATGCGTCTGTTGCCTCGGGATTGAGTCCCAAGCAGTTGTCCGAGCCGTTCGACTCCGTCAGTGTCTGCTTCAGCAAGGGGCTCGGCGCTCCGGTGGGATCCTGCCTTGCCGGGAGCAGGGAATTCATCGCTCGATCGCGCCGCGCGCGAAAACTGTTCGGTGGAGGGATGAGGCAAGCCGGAATCATCGCGGCGGGAGCTCTCTACGCCCTCGAACATCACGTTCATCGCTTGGAGGAGGATCACGTGCATGCCGGGTTGTTGGCCGAGTCGGTCCGATCCATCGCCGGGTTGCGTTTGCTCGGGGATACCGTGGAAACCAACATCGTGATCTTCAAAATCGATCCCGACCTTGGAACCGCGGCTGAATTTGCCGGCAAACTCCTCGAACTCGGAGTCCAGGTCCTCGCTTTTGGACCTCAGAGCATTCGCATGGTGACCCACTTGGATGTAGACCGTTCTCAGATCGAGGCGGCTTGTGCAGCGATCGAACGTGTTGGTCGAGAAACGCGATCCTCGCAAGGGAGCAACGTCACATGTCGCGTCCGAGGATGACCAAGCACATGTCGTCTTCTTGCTCGCATCCGATGATGTGCTGCTGAACTTGGGCAACGATTTGCTCCCCTGCACGCTGCACGTTCCCAGACGACTTTTGGATTTCCTCCCGGACGCGTGCGATGGAGTACTGCTCACCTTGGCGGTTGGGGGCTTCGAAGATTCCGTCGGTGTACATGGTCAAGCTATCACCGGGGACGAGATCAATTTCGCAACTTTCAAAAGGAATATCGGGCATGATGCCGAGCGGAGGGCCGCCGATGTCTGACCCTGGCTCACTGATCGTGCCATCGCTCGCATGTTTGATGGGAGGCATGTGTCCCGCGATCACGATCGTGACGCGATGGGTAGTCTTGTCCAGCACGATGGCGGACATGGTGATGAAGCGCTCGGCTTCGAGGGCTGTGATCCGGTCGTTCAAATGGGCCATCGCCTTGCAAGGATCGGTGATCGAGCCGAACGCGAACCGCGTTTCCGCGGATAGTTTCGCCATGAACATGGCCGCGGCGACGCCGTGTCCGACCACGTCCGCCAAAATCACCGCCAGGCGATTCCCGTCGAGTTCCAGAAAGTCGAAGTAGTCTCCGCCGATCTGTTGGGCTGGGTTGTAGTACTTGAAGAACGAATAACCAGGCACCTGCGGAAGATGCTTGGGCAGGAACGCCAACTGAACCTGGCGCGCCAGCTCCAGGTCCTGTTCGACCAACCGTTGCTGAAGCATTCGCTCGTGGAGCTGTGCGTTTTCGATCGCGATGCCCGCTTGATTAGCGACGGCGATCAGGATCTCCAGGTCCTTTTGTTCGAATCCCCCTTTTTGCTGGAGGCTGTCGATTTGGATAGCTCCGATGGGCTCTCCTTCGCTATCCAGAAGCGGAGCGATGATCATCGAGCGGATTTTGAAATCCGCGATGCTCTGGCTGCCGTCGAATCGTTGGTCGCTGCTCGCGTCCATCGAGATGATGGCTTCCCTGGTCTGCATTACTTCCCGGAGTACGGTTCGAGAGACGCGGATGAGCTCTTCCTGATCGGGCCGACGGGTCTTGGTCCACCTCTTTGACAGTTGTCCCGAATCGTCTTTGAGGATGATGAAGCCTCGATCGGCTTGAATAAAGATCGTAAACAAGCAATCCAATACCTTGGGCAAGACGCGATCGAGTTCGACCGTCTTCCCCAATCCTTGCATGATTTCGAGAATGGCCGCCAGCTTCAACTCGGCGGACGCGGCCAACTGGACGCCATACTGGCTTCCCGATCGCGCATCGAGCTTCACTGTAACGCCGCGCATGCCTTCGTTTTCCGGTCCATCCTCGACGAACATGATCCCCATGCTGGAGCCCACTTCATCTTGGGATGGCATTTTC
Organism: Planctomycetota bacterium; assembly: GCA_046306195.1. Taxonomy (GTDB): domain Bacteria; phylum Planctomycetota; class Planctomycetia; order Pirellulales; family Pirellulaceae; genus JBKCUI01. The sequence goes on from JBKDXO010000188.1 coordinate 65,719, forward strand.
AATTGCGATGGGGTTGCATCCTCGTAATAAACCAACTCGATGTCGCAGATGCGGATCATGTCGCCATCGCGGAGCGGGGTCGCCCCTTGAATCAGCGTTTCATTGACGAGGGTCCCGTTCCGACTGTTCATATCCTCGATCGCGTAGCCATTCGGAATCTTTACCGCTTTGGCATGTTGGCGAGAAACCGCACCGCTTTCAAGAACGATATCGCACTCGGGATGGCGTCCGAGAATGTATTGATCGTGAACCAACGTGATGCGCTGGCCCATCGCCGGTCCGGTTACAGTTTCAAAGTATGGCATATTCCAGAATGGTCGAACTGGGAGAAGCGTGCAGTTCGCGGAGGTGTTTTCTTGAAGCAAATTGCCTTACGACGGAACCATCATAACGATTTCTCGAGCGGTCCGGGAGCCCGCGTTTCCCGCGATTATTGAGGCGCTGAGGGAATGACAATTTGTCGCTAGAGAGGGAATCATTCCCGCTCGCCCTGCATTTTTCGCTAGAATTTCTGGAATGAACGCTGTTGATTTGGATTCAAAATCTCAGGAACGCCGCTCCGCGCGGTTTTGGTCCAGCTTTGTGCTCGCCCTCATGGCGATCAATCTCCTGATCGCGCTGGTTGCGATTGTTGTCGCCGTTCGCGACCCTTCTTTTCAACCGGTTCCTTCCTACGGCGAAAACGGAGTCGATTGGGAGACGCGAAAACAGTTGCAGACAAACTCGGACTCCCTGGGCTGGACCGCGGACGTGGAGCGAGGCTCGGACCGAAATGAGGTTCGATTGGTCCTGACCGATTCGCGGAATCATCCGGTGACCGGGGCTTCGGGCACGGTGCAGGTCTATCACTTCACCCGCGCTGGCCAGCCGGTCACTGCGCCCCTCCTCGAGTCGACCGACCGGCCAGGCATGTACTATGCGGCAATCGATGTCGCGAGGGACGGTCGCTGGCACGTGACAGCCAAGCTCTCACGCGCCCCGCAGGAGCAGTTTTTGTGGGACCACGATGTGGAGTGGTATCGCTGATGGCCTGGGAATGGGTGACCGCAATCCTGGTGGCATCGCTCCTGGGCTCTGGCCATTGCGTCGGGATGTGTGGTCCGTTCGCGGTCCTGGCGACCGGTTCCGCGGCCGAGGGGTCTTGGTCTCGCCGCTGGGGGGCTCTCGCCAGCTACCATGCGGGCCGCTGGGTGACGTACCTTATTCTAGGGGCACTCATGGGCGGACTTGGAAGCGTGGCCGATGGGCTGGCGGTCGGCGCTGGCTGGGCACCCATCGCCGCGCGACTGGTCGGCGGTCTGATGATCGTCATGGGATTCGTGCTCATCGTCCGTTGGTGGCGAGGAAAGGCAGGGGTCGTCTCGCATGCGCCGTGGGCGTTGCGATGGAACCAAATGCTGATCGCGCTTCGCAAACGCTGGCATGCCAAGACCGCCTTGGGCGCAGCGTTTTCATGGGGGCTGATCAGCACGTGGCTTCCTTGCGGATGGCTGTATGTGTTCGCCATCGCCGCCGCGGGCGCAGGAAGCGTGGCATGGGGAATGGTTCTCATGACCGCGTTTTGGATCGGGACGTTGCCGCTGCTGTCCCTGGTTCCCGTCGGGGCTTGGCTGATCGCGAGCCCAACATCCCTATCCTGGACATCGCGCCTACGCACCTTGATCACTTCGGTGCAACCATTTGTTCAGCCCTTGGCTGCGTGTCTTTTGATTGCGTTCGGCATCTTCACTGCCACCAGTCGCGCCGAGATCCCGCTGGCGAATCTTCGGATATCGACTTCGGATCCAACGCGAGGCTCGGTCGGCGAGCAATTGAACGAGGTGATCGATCAAGAGTTGCCATGTTGCGTCGATGGTGAGAAAACTGCAGGAGACGAATCGCATGAGCCCAGCCGCGGCGAATGAGTCTCCTCTCTTGGATCGCAAGACGCACCGAGATGCCACGTCGATTCGACCTTGTGCCCACTGCGGATTGCCGACCCGGACCGATGATCCTGCAACTTGGCATCGCGAGCCCTTGCAATCGGACTCGCCCCCCGAGTCAACCCCGCTGGTGTCAACCCCGCTCGTCTTTTGTTGCCACGGCTGCATGGGGGCCTATGCGCTGATCCACGACCTGGGGCTCCAGGATTTTTATTCGCTTCGCGACCGATCGAATGCCGAGGTCGCTCCGGTTCGATCGCAGCGGCGACATCAAGTCTTGAACGATCTCGATGCCGCCGGCGTGCCTGTCGAAACGTATTCCGATGGATTATGTCGTGTTCGACTGGCGATCGACGGATTGCACTGCGCGGCATGCAGTTGGCTGATCGAAAAGATGCAGCCGACCCTCCCTGGGTTGAAGTCGGCTCGCGTGAACATGAGCGACAGGACACTCGACATGGTCTATGACCCGAGTGTGACGAGTCCTGCGAACGTGGCCGACCGGCTCGGCCGCTTGGGCTACGGCCTATCTCCGATCGCAGCCGACGACGACTTCTCGGCGACGGATCGCGCGCTGCAGCGAGAGCATTGGATCGGGATGGCGACGGCGTTTTTTTTGGCGGCCAATGCCATGTGGATCGGGATCTCGCTCTATGCCGGAGAAGCGTCGGGCATGGCCCCGGCGCATGCGATGTTCCTGAGATGGACCGGCGCGGTGTTGGGACTGTTGGCAGCGATCGGCCCTGGAAGTATTTTTTTTAGATCGGCATTGGCATCGGTCCGCGCCCGGGTTCCGCATGTCGATATCCCAGTTGCGATTGGGCTTGCCGTCGGGACCGTCGGCAGTTTGGTCGGTGCCGCGTTCGGGCGTGGACACATCTACTTCGATTCGTTGGCTTCGCTCGTCTTTCTCCTGCGTGTGGGGCGTTACATCCAATTCCGAGCCCAGTATCGGACCGGATTGTCCGTTTCGCGATTGCTGCGAGCTTCGCAAGCGGCCGCGGTTCGAATCGAATCCGACGGAACCCAAGTGATGATTCCCGCCCACCGACTTTGCGAGGGTGACGTGGTCGCGGTCTTGCCCGGTCAGTCCCTCCCCGCCGACGGTGTGATCATCGATGGCACGAGCGCGATGCAAACCGCCTGGATCACAGGGGAAAGCCGACCCTTGCCGGTTGCACCCGGGACAGCATGGGTTGGAGGGTCGTTCAACTTGCAAAGTCCGTTGAGGATTCGCGTGACCGCTGCGGGCGATCAAAGCCGTATCGGTCGCTTGAATGAAATGGTCCGACAAGCCACCGCGCAGCGGACTCCGCTCATCCGTTTGGCCGATCGCATCGGCGGAGTGTTCGTGATCGGCGTGCTGTTTTTGGCCTTGGTGACCGTTGCGGTGTGGAGCTGGATAGCGTCGCCGTCGGTCGCCCTTGATCACACGGTCGCGTTGCTGACGATCGCGTGTCCCTGCGCGTTGGCGCTCGCAGCTCCGTTGGTTATTACGGTCGCGTTGGGCCGGGCCGCCCGCGAACAGGTTTGGATCCGGGATGGCAGCGCGCTTGAACGTCTCGCGAAACCTGGGATCTTGTGGTTCGACAAAACAGGGACCCTCACGTTCGGCGATCAGAGCGTGGTCGCATGGGACGGGACCACCGAAAGTCTCCTTACGGCTGCCGCCCTCGAAAGCCATTCGGATCATCCCGCAGCGAGGGCGATCGTCTCGTTTGCCAATCGCGCTGACCCGTCATGGCATCCGTCTCACTACACCGTCGAGCAGGTGGTTCAGTCGTACGGACAAGGCATCGAGGGCCGGGTCAACAACGTATCGGTCGCGATTGGAGTTCTCTCGAGCACGCGTGTCGATACACCAGATCGCGGTGACGACTACGAATCCATGTGCCAGTCGGTCAGCGTAGAGTGTGACGGTGTTCATCAAGGAACTTTTCTTTTGGGGGATCGCGAGCGGCCCGGTGCGATTGAAGCGCTCCGGAGACTTGTCGATCGAGGGTGGAAGATCGGGCTGCTGTCCGGAGATCGCGCCTCGGTGGTCGATGCGTTGGCCGAGCGCCTGCGAGCCGAAGGAGTCCCATTGGTCGATGTCCAGTCGGAACAGACGCCCGAGCAGAAGCTTGCGGTGATTCTTGCCAGCCGATCATCGCACCCGACGACCGTGATGGTGGGGGACGGGATCAATGACGCTGCGGCGTTGGCGGCCGCGGACGTCGGGATTGCCATACGCGGCACTGGCGAAACTTGCTTGAGAAACGCCCCTGTCTACATTCCCGACAACCAACTCGACTCGATCGTTCGATTGGTCGACGCGTCGCAGAACACCGTGCGAGGCATTCATCGCTGTTTTGCAGCGTCGCTTTTGTACAATGCGATCACGATCAGCTTGGCCGTCACCGGTTGGATCCATCCACTGATCGCGGCCCTGTTTATGCCCTTGAGCGGCATCACCGTATTGACCATGGCCCTCTCAGCCCGAACGTTTCCTCCATCGTCAAAAACCGTCGCTTCGGAGGCTGCGTTGTGAGCGTTCTCTACATCGCGTTGCCGTTGGCGATCCTTCTCGGAGGAGCAGGGTTGGTAGCTTGCTGGTACTGCATTCGAGGGGGGCAGTACGACGATCTCGAGTCCCCGTCGATGCGGATGCTCATCGATGATTCGCCCGATCCACAAGATAGGGACCAAGACGGAGAACAAACATAGGCCTCCCTGACCTTCGGAAAAGCCCGTGTGACGGACATCCCAGTCCGTCGACCGCCACCGAGAGAATCCTATGGAAGATTACGGGAACAGGTGAGGGAATCTCTGGCGAGTTGGCACGCAAGGTATGCGGTCCTTGTGCCCTCATGTTGAATGGGACCTCATTGCGGGGCATTGGGAGAAGGATATCGCAACCGGTGTTGGTGAAACCCAAAACGGTGGTAACGCCGGTGGTAACATCCGCACCAATCTGAAAGAATCCGAAGCGGTGGCGATTGCAGAAGCCCCGACGATTTCGGGGTGTGATCCCCACGGATTCGTTGGGATTTCGTACCTAGTGCCCCCGCAAGGACTCGAACCTTGGACCCGCTGATTAAGAGTCAGCTGCTCTACCGACTGAGCTACAAGGGCAAGAAGTTTAGTATCGTACCGCCGGCGAATTGGCTTGCAAGGGCCAAAAGGCGAGCGCAAGTTGCGAAAAATGGGCAAGCCCAGGTTGACCGGAAGGGGGCTTTTTGTCGATACTTGCGATTAGTCCAGCCCTCGCACCGGTTTTCAGCAACGGGAAGGGAGAATTTGATACCACTACACAAGGAGTAACACGATCGAACGCATTCAGACTCGGGTCAATAATCAAATCCGCATCTCACCTCTACGCGTGATTGGCCCTGATGGAACTCAACTTGGAGTTATCTCTGTCGAAGACGCTCTCAGCCGTGCACGGGATGCCGGTTTGGATTTGGTGGAGGTAGCCCCCAACTATCGACCACCGGTCTGCCGGATCATTGATTTCGGCAAGGACAAGTATGAGAAAAACAAGAAGTCTGGTCACAAGACGCATCAGACCAAGACCAAGGAGATTCGACTTCGGCCCAAGACCGGCGACCACGATGTCGAAACCAAAGTGCGCCAAGCCATCGGCTTCCTCAAGCACAAAGACAAAGTCCAAGTGACGGTGATGTTTCGCGGTCGCGAGATGGCGCACGTCGACGAAGGTCGCCGGGTCATGGAACATGTCCTGAACGATCTTGCCGAGTTCTCCAAGATCGAGCAACCGCCGCTCCAGCAAGGCAAAAAGATCATTGCCATGCTCGCTCCGAAGTAGGTCGGGCTGCCATGAAGTTGGTTCGATTCAGAAGATCCGATTCTTCCATCGGCTGGGGTTTGCAAGCCGAGGACGGCGTGCAAGATATCTTGGCTGCGGATCCGTCGCTCCCAAACTCGGTGGTTGAGTTGATCTCGCGGTGGAGTCAATTCGAATCCCGAATCGCCGGACTAGCCAGAAAACTCGGCTCAACCCACGACACGCTACAACTCCTGTGTCCGATCGATCGACCGGGCAAGATCCTTTGCATCGGTCTCAATTACCGCGATCATGCCGTGGAGACCAAGGCAGCGATCCCCACCGAGCCAGTCGTTTTTTGCAAGATGCCCACTGCCATGATCGGCCCGCTCGATGCGATTCGACTTCCGAGCATCAGTGCGCAAGTCGATTACGAAGCGGAACTGGTCGTGGTGATTGGTCGGCGCATCAAGCATGGAACCGCAAGCGAATCGGAGCGAGCGATTTTTGGGTACTCGGTCGGACACGACGTCTCGGCCAGAGATTGGCAAAAAGGGAAACCGGGCGGTCAGTGGTTCCTCGGTAAGTCGTTCGACACCTTTGCGCCGCTAGGCCCGGCAATAGCGCTCGCATCTTCCATCCCCGACGCCGGACAGTTGCGGATTCAATCCTGGCTAAATGGGGAACGGATGCAGGACTCCAACACGCGCGAATTGATTTTCACTCCCGCATATTTGGTCCAGTATTTGTCGCAAGTCATGACGCTCGAGCCTGGGGATGTGATCTACACCGGAACGCCGTCCGGAGTGGGAGTGGCTCGGACTCCACCAAGATTCCTGCATCCGGGCGACACGGTAGAAATCGAAATCGAATCGATCGGCCGTTTGGTGAATTCGTGCATTGCCGATACGTAGTTCGGTAACCCCGACCTTCGCGAACGCACTACCGTCGGGTATGATGCAGTTTGCGATTGTCCGCCCCCCACCACCCCAATCGTGAACCTCACCGTGGAAAACGCACGCACCGATCCGATCAAGCCTCGCGAGACCGGATCCCAATTGGTCGATTCTGTCGCGATCATCATCCTGCGAATCATTTTCATTCTCGCAGCGGCAAGCATCGGCGCTTCTCTGGCCCAATCGTCCCTGTCGAGGCTTGCCGACGTACCGCAGACGCTCAGTTCTGTCGCTCCCTATTTGATTTTCAGCGGAGTCCTGCTGACCGCATTCGCGGTCATCGCACTCGATATGCTTTTTCCCAAAAAACGCATCGAGGTCATCTCTGCGATCTATTTTGGTTTGCTGATCGGGGTCATTTTCACCAACCTGCTAACCTTAGCGATGGAACCGCTCCTCGCGGAAAATCCGTTTCGATCTTATGTGGCGCTCGGAATTCTCGTCGTGATGTGCTACGCGTGCGTGAGCCTTCTGCTGCAAACCAAAGATGATTTTCGATTTGTCATTCCCTACGTCGAATTCGCCAGAGATTTCAAAGGCATTAAGCCACTGGTTTTGGATACCAGCAGCGTGATCGACGGAAGGTTGGCCGAACTCGTGGAAACCAACATACTCGAAAGCCGGCTGGTCATGCCTCGCTTTGTTCTGATGGAATTGCAGTCCATCGCGGATAGCTCGGACAAATTGAAACGGGTTCGAGGACGGCGTGGATTGGATATCCTCAACCGGCTTCGAACGAATGACAAAGTCGACTTCCACATGTTCGAAAACGAACTGCCGGAGTGCGAAGGCCAACCGGTCGACATGAAGCTTGTCCTGCTGGCGAAGCATCTCGACGGAAAGCTCGTTACCGGCGATTTCAACTTGAATAAAGTTGCGAAACTTCACAACGTGGTCGTGATCGACTTGAACCAAGTCGCCTCCGCACTGCGACCCCAATACCTGCCAGGCGAAAGTTTTCAGATCCGGATCGTCAAGCCGGGGGAAGGCCAGGATCAAGGGATCGGATATCTCGACGATGGAACCATGGTCGTTGTCGAAGGTGGCCGAGACAAGATCGGGCAAACGGTGCAAGTGGCCGTCACGAGCACTCTGCAGACCCAAGCGGGTCGAATGATTTTCACAAAGGTAGAAGGGTAGCAACCCCGAGGCATCGCATGGAGTTGTCGGGGATCGGGGCGACAACCCTTTTGTTCGTTCTCGTCATCTATGCAGCGACCTTGGTCTCGATCGGATGGTTCGCTGGCAGAAAAATCGAGAGCGCGGAAGACTTTCTCCTCGCCGGTCGCAGCGTTCCGCTCGGCCTTTCTATACTCTCTCTCCTGGCAACTTGGTTTGGCTCAAGCGCCATTCTAGGCGCTACGCGCACCTCCTACGAACACGGTTTGCACGGAACGGTTCTCGAGCCATTCGCCTGCGCCGCGACGTTGACGTTAACGGGTCTCGTCTTTGCTGCACCGTTGTGGAAACGTCAGGTAGCTACCGTCGCCGATTTGTTTCGCGAACGCATGGGACGGTCCGCGGAATGGATCAGTTGCCTGATCCAGGTCCCCACCTTCTTCTGCTGGATCGGTGCCCAATATCTTTCGATCGGCGCCTTGGTGGAAACCTATCTGGGGTTGCCCAGTTGGATCGGTGCCATCGGTTCATGCGTAGTCGTCCTGGTCGTCCTTCGGGCCGGTGGCATGTGGGCGGTCACTTGGACCAACTCGCTATTGGTGGCGGTATCGATCGCCAGCGTGGTGATTTTGTTCTTCGGGACCGCATCCACGCTCGGCGGTGGGAGCATTGCAGAAGGCGTGCGTCGAGTCCTCTCGGAAACGCCCCGTGATCAACTCACGTTCTTTCCCGATTTTCGCCTACCGACCATCCTCGCTGTGCTCGGCGTGTTCCTGACTGGATTGCTCGGGAATATTCCAGGCCAAGACCTCCAGCAGCGGGTACTCTCCGCCACTAGCCCACGAGTCGCTGCCTGGTCATGCGTGATCTCCAGTATCATTTACTTGGCGATCGGATTGATCCCCGTGTATGTCGGGCTCGCCGCCAAACTGCATCTGCCCGACCGAATCACCGAGGCCGACGTGCGGGGAGATCAGGTGCTGCCGATTGCCGCACCGTACTTTCTCAGCGAGCCTTTGGTGATCGTTCTGGTGGTGGGACTGATTTCCGTGAACTTGGCGGTGGCCGCGAGTTCCACCATTTCCCAAACAACGATTCTCGATCGGAACGTCCTAGGGTTCCTGAGGCGCAACGACAACAGCAGGCCGAACTATGAAAAAGGATGCGTTCTTGTCGTATCGATCGGTTCGCTGCTGGCCGCCTTTTCCGGCAACTCGATCATGGGCTTGTTGGAGATCTCGCTGGTACTGGTCATGGTCTCGCTATTCGTCCCGATGTGCATTTGCTTGTTTGCGAAACACGTAGCACCCTGGGCTGGCGTAGCATCAATGCTGGCGGGAGCTGCGGTATGGGGCGGACACACAGCCGTCGAAACATGGATGCAGCGCGCGACGAATATCGCAATGGAACCTGCAAGCGAAAACTCTGCCCTGGCATGTTATCTAGGCGTTCCCGCCGAAATCCAAGGGCTGGCGGCTAGTTTCCTGATGGCCGTAATCGTGCAATGCTGGTCGCGAACACCGCGAGCTACGACTCGGTGAGCCTCAAGCGGGGGCCGCGACGCGTGCGTTCCTTGTGCATCTGGTCACTCCGGCTCGCGCGGTTCGGTATCGGTACCCTCATCGAGATCGGGCAACGTCCAATACATCAGCCCGTCGTCGACGGGCCAAGGCTGCAGCTGCCGTTGCTGGGGAGGTAAAGAAGCCTGCAAGAGCGAACGGACATCGTTGAGCAGCGGTAAACAGTCACCGTAGTAGGAATGCCCGAGCAGATCGGTATCGATGCCGGAGGCATCGATCGTATCGACATCGCGCACCACGAGCGCACCGGCGGACGAGTCCCCCGCGCGCATGCTGTCGTTGAAATTGCGCGAAAGCATCAATGCTAAATCGTTCTTCGAACAATACAGAGTCGTACGCACAGCGGTCTTGATCAATCTCGGGGCGATCTGCACGCGGAAAACCTCTCGGTCGATATCCGGGGCAGCCAATACGATTTGATCGAAGATCCTGCCTCGGTCCCCGAGTTCCGCGATCGCTCGGCATGTCGCATCGGCACCCATGCTGTGCGCGATGACATGGATCCGGTCAGCGTCGACGCGCTCTGCGATATCGACCAAAAACTGCTTGATGACATAGCGACTGAACTCGATCTCGTTGCGATCGGAAAAATAATGCCGGACGCTTCCCCGTGACGGCCAGCTAAAGAAGATGGGAACCCCTTCGAACTTGAGATCGTAGTGCATTTGCGCCGTCCGAAGTGCGGCATTCTCGAAGTCGACGTTGAAGCCGTGAATAAACACGAAGCATGATTTCCGGGAGGACTGGAGCCCTGCCAGCTTCGCGCGGACCGCCGCAAAGAAAGCCTGCTCCTCGAGCGTTTCGGTTCTCTTCAGCACGACATGCTTCTGTTCGTTTTCAGGACCGAACGTGGGACGCTCGACAACCCCCTCGGTATGGCGAGGAGGAATGGACACCTCGCATGTTCCGTAATGAACTTGTTCCCCCGCGTCTCGTCTCGCTCCGAAGCGCAGACCAGTTCCAATCCGCCACACCTGCTGCAACTCCTGCTGGAACATGAACAGCGCCCACAGGATGCCGATCAGCATGAACGGCGCAGCGAGCCACTTCCAACACCCAGACCGCTTCGCAGGCTCCGATGGATTGGTGCGAAACCATGTCACCACGGCAATCGCTAGGAGCACGGCCACGAACGGATAGGGAGCGACCTGGATCAACGAGGGCCGGGGACGGTCCACTTGCTCCCGATTGGTCCCATAGTAGACGAGGACCGATGTTGGTTTTTCAGGGTCGACTTGCCGCACCGCATGTTCATCAACAGACGCCTTCCTCCCACGCGTTGCCATCGGTCGTCGGTCCCGCGCTTCCTCCGAAATTGGTTCGGACTCGGCCATGGCGGCCACCTCAGGGTAGCCTCGGGATCCGACAATCTCGGCGAGGAGCTCTGCAATCCGAATCGATAGCGGATGGTTGGACTTCCAGGCTTGGAGCAAGCTGGGGACAGCGCGTCGTCCTTCCCGAAGGATCTGGTCTGCGGCGGCCTGGAAGACCGACGGGTCGCTATCGGCAAGCCTATCGAGCAAGGTTTGCCAATACTCCGGCGTTTCCTGGTCCGGGGGGATTTCGAGATGCTCCAAGCCGACGATCGCAGCGTTCCGCAACTTGGGATCCTGACTCGCAACATACTCGAGCAGGATTTGGCGGACGACCCACTCCAGATCTCCTCTGCTTTGCAATTCCACCGCGGCCCGCTGCTGCAGTTCGAGCGATTCTGATTGCAGCGCCTCGGCGAGCGCCTGCCGCTGAGTTTCGTCGGATGCACCGCAGATCCCACCGTATGCGAGCACTAACCAAGCGAAGAGAGCCATCGAACGAGAAAAGGGACAGCGAATCCTTTGGCATTCTGGCATCATGGCAACTCGCGATCTCATCCTGAAGGGAGCTCGCCTCAAGCATACAGCGACGGCGCGTGGCGGAGCAAGTAGGAATAGGGGCTACGGCGACGATTCGGCAGGCTGCACCTGCATGATGCGTTTGGCGTTCTCCTCTTTCCCGTAGAGAACCAGCACATCCCCAACTTCGATGATGTCCGATGGACCGGGAATGCCGGGCAGCAGCGCATCATTGCGCCGGATAGCCAAAACGACGACCCCGGAATCCCAAGGACGCGAATGCCGCAGCATTTTTCCGACGAGCGGATTCCCCGCTTCGATCAGGTACTCCGAAACAACATACCCATGGTCGACACGGAGCAGCAGTTCATAGTCGAGGGCTCGCACCAGCCCAGCGCGGGTCAACGAGGATGCGATGAGCCAATCCAAGGTTTTTCGAAACCATCGCACGCGACCGATGTAACCGATCGCCAGCGCGATGGCCACGGCCGCCAGAATAATCGTCAAGGATTCAAAGACATTGTTCCCTTGAACGAAGGTGGCAACCATCGTAGCCAGGGCCGAGGTCAGACCGATGTTACCCACCAGGATCAGATCTCGGATGATCCGGCGTCGGACCGGGTGATTCACCACCAATTCCGCCTCGCGGGTGGTGAAGCCGACACCGAAGAAAGCCGAGTAGCTCTGAAAGCTTGCCGTGTCGAAGCTCAGCCCCGTCATCATCAAGGCGATCGTCGCCACCTTGATCGCCAAGAATGAAAACAAGGCGATAAAGATCAGGGTGACAATCGCGGTCATGGTCGAAGGGGTCGGAAGGTTTCGGAGAGTTGTAGCGGACCACCGAAGCGACGCAAGCGTCGCCTCGGCTGGAATAAAGAAACGGCGCTAGGCTCAACGAAAAGGTCTCGCTGATCCGAATGCTCGACGAACGATCAAGGTTTCACCGTTTTTTTCGTGATGATGGTGATCACGATCTCATCATCGTCTTGGGTGGTGAGGGGATCAGGTACCGTAATGGTCAATATACCTTGCGTTAGATCCCTGCGGTCTGGTGTTACTACGGCACCGCATAACGTTCCCTTCACAAAGGCTGCAAAGCTGAAGTAATCGAAACTGCTGACGCCGAACAATTCGAAATATCGGACAATCGAGATGCTGTAGACATAGCCCTTAGCCGTTCGCTCTTTGAGTCGAAAGTCGATGGGTTCGATGATATCACGCGCGTCGCGTTGTGGTGCCTTGATCGGTGGGTCTTTGCAAAGCCGCAGCGATTGCGCAATTTTCGTTGTCTTTCCAACCCCTTTTTTCTGGG
>JBKDXO010000189.1:0-3181 GCA_046306195.1 Planctomycetota bacterium
TTGCTGGTAGCCGGTGAAGTTGGCGTTATCAATCAAGTACTCGACCGATCCGGTCCTCTCGCCTGCGGCGAACGTCCCGTCGAGGTTCGCGTCGGTCCAGTCCACCGAGATGGTGCGAATGCCTTGAGTGTTGGATCGATAATCGACTCGCGTGCGACCGGTGACGGTACCACTGCCGTTATGTGTCGTGGTGACGACGCGGTCGAGTTGGCCTGATACCGAACAGATTGCGATAGGCCTATTCTGCTGTCACCATAGAATCATCAGCATCACAGTCAAATTGGCTCTACTTTGCACTTTCTGAACTCTACTCTCTCGTCGCGCCGCGGTTGGCCGAGTTCTCGAACGGAAAAGTGCATAATGTTCTGGCTCGGATCACTGTTGTGATTCGACGCGGAGCTCTAACCTTAGCCAGGTGGTTCGGTTCTTGAAACTGCGAAACTGATGTCCACTGAAAACCAGTTGTCATCGAGTGGTCCGTTGTTTTTGTCCACTAGTTTCGTCCCATCGCGGTCGATCCTAACGAAAGGTCCCCACCAGTAGATCGGCTTGTCGTGCGACACACACATGCATGCTCCATTCCAGAAAATGTCAATTTCCGTGCCACCGGTTTGAATTCCAATGGCCGCTCGTTTCTCGGGCGACATTGATTGATATCGAGCCGAGAGGTATTGTTTTTCAGATATGACTTGGCATCGTGCGTAGTCTGCGAATTGCTTCGCATCATACAGTGTCACGTAGTTTGCCGGTACGTCTCTGAGGTCTTGTCCCACTGTGGCGTACTCTTTGATTTCTGGATTGCTACGAATCGTTCTATATGAATTTGTACGCTCCGCAATGGTTTGATAGCCAGTCGTTTCACAGAATTCCAAGAACTGAGCAATGGAAACGAAACATCTCGAAGCGAAAAACTCGGGAACGGTAATGATTGTTCCCTCTACATTAACTGCCATTTCTGGAACTCGAGTCCAATTCATTCCTAAGCAAAACCTCCCATCATTGAGTTCATTGTTGCGAAACCGGCCATGGCAAGTATGGCACCTCCAATAAATGCTCCAGTAGCTAAACCCATGGATTGCGTGTTGAGGATTATGATTTGGTGCGGTATCAAAGGCTGGAAGATCGGATCCCATGTTTCGTATCGTATCGGTTTACCCTCGATGACTTTTTCAGTAACCATCACGGGAACGTCTCTAAATATTGGTTCCTGACGTGTCCTTGGAACCTTTGGGAGTGGAACCCACTCGTAATGAATGAAGCCACTTCCATTTCTCATATTGCCAACCGTTCCGATTTGATCGGGTGATGGCCAAACCATGAGAACCGCTGTCGTATTGCCTTCGGTCATTACGCCGATTGGCATCCCGCCGGGGGAGTAAGGAACCAGCCCGCTTTGATTCCCACGTTTATAGCCTTCGCCCGGATGAAACAATCCGAAGTAAACCTCGTATGACCACATTTGCAAATCGTCGGCATTCGCGAGAGACGACGACCTGTGCGAAACGGGTTTCAATTCGAAAAATTCCTTTGAAACCTTGTCAACAAGGTCAGGCGCAAGCGCTCCCGTTATGATTCCAAATAGATCACGCAAGCTTGCTCCAGGATTTGTGTGTGGTCGGACGCCCTTGGCCCAAGCAGAAAATGAAATGTGCGCCAGGGTTCCGCGAAATGACAGATCATCAAGCCAACTCAACCCCGTCGGATCGATCCCCATCACCGGATCCCCGTGCACAAACCCGTACTTGTTGAAACTGAACGGATCGCTTGGATTCCCGTTAAACGGATCTAAACGCTCCCATCGTGCATTGGAAGCCGAATACCACCGCGCTCGCATGTTGTAGAGGCCGGTGCGGGCGTCTAGCCCCTCACCGTTGTACAGAACAGACGTGAGGCTGGAGGCGAGAGGCTGGAGGGTGCCCGATCCGTTGTGAATCGCGAGGAGCTCGCCGTAGGCGCTGTAGGTGAAGACCTGCGCGATCGCTGCGGCGGCGCCGAACAAGGCTCGGACACTGCCCTTGCCGTCGTGGGCGAACGTAAGGGTTGAGCTTTGAGTGATGAGTTGTGAGCTAGGATCGATCTGACTGACGGTTTGGGTGATCTCGTCGACGCCGAACGTGTAGCTAATCCGCTTCGTCGCTTGCCCGGCTGCGTTTTTGGTGACCTCGAGAATGGTTTGCTGGTAGCCGGTGAAGTTGGCGTTTTCGATGAGATACTCAACTGAACCGGTTCGATCGCCTGCGGCGAACGTGCCGTCGAGGTTCGCATCGTTCCAGTCGATCGAGATGGTTCGGATCCCCTGCGGGGTGTAGCGGTAGTCGACTCGGGATCGCCCGGTCACCGTGCCGCTGCCGTTGCTGGTCGTGGTGACGACGCGCTCGAGCTGGCCACCTAGGCCATAAGACATCGATTGAACCACCGAGGACACGGAGGGCACAGAGACGGTCTTCGATGTCTGCTGCATTTGCGTCCAACCATACGTGGTGGTCTGGTCAACACCTGCGCCGTTGACTCCGTTGTCGAGCGTTTCGCTGGTGATCCGATCGTTGGCGTCGTAGTTGTACGCGAAGATCTGGTCGACATAAGCGGTAGCGGGTTTGTTGACCTCTTTCCGCATGCGGTTGCCGACCAGGTCGTAGACGTACGACTCGGTCTGGTCGACCGAGTTGTCGCTCGAGTCGAGAACTTCGCTGATCAAACGCCCCGCGTTGTCGTAGGACCAGGTGTAGCTGTTGCTGCGGGCGGTCGTGGTTGAAAAGCTTTCGTTCAAGCCGGTCCGCTTGCCGTCGGCGCGGTAGGTGTAGTCGTAGGAGGCCAAGACCGCGTTGTCGGACGCTCGACGATGCGCCACCAGGTCCACTCGGTCCATGGCGTCAAACGTGTAGTCCTCGATCACCCCGTTGGGTAGCAGCGTGTAGTCGGGACGACCGAGCAGGTCATAGAAGTACGTTGTTGATTCCGGCGGGGTACCGGCTCCTGCACCGTTACTGTCCACGATGGCTCCGTCTCGCTTGACGGTGTTGACGGTGGAGAGCCTGCCGAAGAGATCGTAGGTGTAGGTGATCTCGGTGAGGATGTCCGTGGGAACCGTTGAGACAACGGTTCTACATAGGGTCTTGCGACCTAGGAGGTCGTATTGGTACTGGATCGTGCCGGTCGGGGTCGTTTCTTGGGTGACTCGGCC
>JBKDXO010000190.1:0-3945 GCA_046306195.1 Planctomycetota bacterium
CGGTCTACGATGCCGCCGGTCGCGCGATCGCGCAAACCGAATCGTATCCCGAAGGGACCACCGACCCGATTCGCGCTACCCGAACCCTGTACGACTCGGCTGGCCGGGTCGTGTCGACCTACCAAGTCGTTGGGATCGCGAACGCCCGCTGGGAACGTTTAGACCCGTTTAACGGGAATCCAAGCGATCCGTTCAGCTTCAATAAGTACGGATTCGTGCATGGGGATCCGGTGCAAGGAATCGATCCGACGGGGTTAATGGCAGCAGCATCAACAGGAATGAGCATGGGGATGCTCGGTGGGATGTTCGGTCTTTCATCTAGCGGAAGCCTCGGAGTTTTGGCTGCAACGTCCGCGTTGGGAGCATATGGCGTTGCATACGCGAATAGACACGCATTGATGGAGCTAGTTCGACAAGGTGGATTGGTCGCCGGCTCTTTGACTGCTGGAGGAGCAATTACCTCGACGGAATTGATTGCTGCGGCTTCAACAATAACTGTGGCCGAAGCATTGGCGACAGGATTACTAGCGGATATCGTGGCTGTATCAGCACAAGAACTTGCAGATCAAGCTGCCGAGTGGGCTGGATCGTCGTCGCAGAGAATTCGGGCACTTGCGGATTACGTTACGAGGCGATCGAAAGCGATTGCCGAGCGGATCGCAAGAGAGTTGGAGCGGCAAGGCAGAAAGCTGAAGGAAAAGATTTTCTTTAATGTCGAAGATTTTTGGAAAGAGGTCTATGACGTTGACAGCCTGAGGATTGCGGCTGGTCCGCACTTGATGTTTTTGACATATCAACAGAAGACGTCTCAAGAGAAGGCCACGCTGCTGAATGAAATTGGAGATTCCCTCGGACTTGGACGAACGCCGCCAAATCCCGGCGACGAACGTCATGAGTATCCATATGCATCCACATCGCAAGCAGCCGTAGGAATTTCTACCGCCAAGTGGATTAGCGGTGTCGAAAACAACCTGCACGGTACCGCGTTAAACGGATTCTATAGAAGAAACGGTTATTTTGCCGGTCGGAACAGCACATTTCTCGTTCTCTTGGTACCGTCTTTACTCGAAGAGAACCCATAGAAACGAAGACGCGTAAAGTTAATCAGCTATGACCACTCAAGCACACGAATTTAGTCCTATAGACTGGAACACCGTTTATCGCGTCAGCGCTCGAAAGCAACTTGCTACGGCTGATCACTTGAAGAACCTAGCGACGATTTGCGGGCAGCTCCCAAGAGGATACAGCGAGTTCATGGAAGCGTTTGGATTCGGATACCTGGATGATCTACAATTCCTTCGCTACGATGAAATACTTACGGCCCTGGGGCCATTCCGCGACTCACTGAACGAATGGGCTGCGACTTGTCTGGATGCTGCGGAACCTGAACCAATTGCTCTAGAAGTACGCAATAATGCAGTAGTCCTCGCGAAGACTACCTGGGGAGCATCTTACTACTGCACTCCGACGGAACCCGGAAGTCTCTGGTATGTCCCACGTTCTCAGGATTGGGAAAGTAATCCGGATTTCATTCCCATGGCCTTTATGAACCCCTTTGTTCACAAACATCCGAATGGAGTCTTATCGCACTTTGGGCAGGATGACTTGGTGTTTACTCCTGCAAATGCCAGAACTCAGATGCGATTCTTTGCAAAACCGTTAGCGAGCCCAATTGATCTTGAGTCCGAATGTCGGTTTGTTGAAAGGTATGTCCATTTCGATAAACGGTCCGTAGCGCGTTATCGAGTGACCTATTATTGCCAGTCGCTTTCGTTGGCCATCAATTGTTCGACAATGGGGCAGGACATCCAGGTGGTTCTTGAATGCGACGACGACGATCGAGCGGAAGTGGAGAAACTTGTTGAATCAATGTCTAACTGCGTTCGATGAACGCGACGCATCACTCCGCAAATTGTTGCTCCGCCGTGCTCTCCGAATCACAGAATTGTGAGTTTTTGCGATTGAGAACTCGGCCATTCAGCGATTGAGTGCCAGCCAGTGAACAGCGAATGGGTTGACTGTCGAGCCGTTCACCAGCGAAACTCTCGACAACGGAGTCAACGGCGCTGGCGTCGATCGAACGACGACCTACGGATGGACGTACACGCAGCAGAAATCCAAGAGTGTGGTCACGCCGACCGTGTCCACAGTGACGCAGGCGATGTCCTACGGCTTATCTGGCCAACTGGAGCGCGTCGTAACCACCACACAAAACGGCAGTGGTACCGTCACAGGTCGCTCGCGAGTGGACTACCGATCCAATGCGCAAGGCATTCGCACCATCTCTGTGGACTGGAATGATGCGAATCTCGACGGGACGTTTGCAGCAGGAGAGAGGACGTCTTGACGTTGCCTTCCCGAAACACATCACCAAATCTGAACGCTCAGTTTTTCGAACTCGAGAAGATCTGAATCGGTCGTGATCACACAGCAGTCACCCAAACAAAAAGCAATCGAGGCTACCATGATATCGATGGTCTGCATTGGCCGTCCTGCTTTTCGGAGCTGACAGAACAATTCTCCGTACTTGAACGCAGCGGCTTCATCGAAGGGCCAAATCGTGATCGTTTTCATTGCAGCGGTGAGAGCCCTCAATATTGCGATCGCGGCTTTGGCCGCATTCAATCCCAGCGACGATCTCGGCAAGCACAGGGACACACGTTCCTACACGTATTCCTCTCGACGTATGATCCCGAAGCTTATCGGGGATGCCCCTCCGTCGATTTACAAAGTCGCTCAATATTCCCGAATCGAGCAGTATTCTTTTCAATCGAACAGCCTCTTGAGTTTGTCTGCGTTTTCAGCGAACGCCTTCTTTTCGAAATCACCAGCAATTCTTGCTGATTGGCTAAGATCTTCACCAGACTCTTGAGCGGGAAAGGCTGCGTTGAACTCGTCCATTGCTTTGAGCGTCCGCGTAATCTCTTCGTCCGACATCGCTTCTTCGGCAGCGGAATGTCCAATGACCAGAACGGAGACTGTTTCCCCGTCCCGAATTTCTGAAGGGGCTGTGATCTCGATTTTTCCGTTGCGCACTACCGCTTGAATCGTATTCATGTGCCGATCTCCAGGTTCTTTTCCACTAGTAATGCCAATATACATCGCCCGTGCGGATGAGGCCAATCCTTGGTCGTCCGAATGCCAAACCTGGTTGCTTGAATCCCGAATCCGTCGCTCGTGCGCTGCCGCGCGCTGCCCGTGTTTCGGCGCGCGTCGGATTTTGCGCCGCCTCGTTTTAAAACCTCGATTTTCCCAGGGATTTCGCGGGTTGTTCGAGTCCTGCCGCTTTGCCGATCAAGCCTGGGGCTCCGTCGGCAAAGAGAGAGTAGATGGGAGAAAGTGGAAAGTAGAATTCTGCATTCCCTCATTCAAGGGTTGATTGCGCTGGTGTATGGCCTTTAGGCGATTTTGTTCCTGCATAGAAAACCAACCGGCTAAAGCCGGGACACCAGCGCGCTACGGGTCACCCTCCGCTCCCGCCGCGTCCCTTGTTCCCGGTTCCTGGCTGCTGCACGGTACTGGGGAGCCGCGACCACATACTCACTCTTGTGTCCAAAGATCTCGAACGCCTCATCAAGGATCGGTCGCAGCTAAGGAAAGATCGGGCAACTGCGAACTCCACGACCTTCGTGATGCTCAACCTTCGGCTCTGGAATGCTCATCCGATTCATTTCCCAGTCGCTGACCGATGCCAATGGCAACACGACCAACCAGCGATTCAACATCGCGGCTCCCTCGGAAAGAGAACACGGACAGGCACTGCGTTTTGCCTGGTCGCGAAATGCTGTCATCGTCGTGGTAACACATTCGGGGCAGATCAAAGCAAAGCAGCTGTCCGTAACTCTTGCGGTATCAAAGCAAGCCCCTCACCTCCCGGCCTCCTCTCCCCGAGGCGGGGCGAGGAGGGGTAATGGATCACGGTCACGACGCTGATCGCTATCTCCC
>JBKDXO010000191.1:0-1138 GCA_046306195.1 Planctomycetota bacterium
CGCGTCCGGGGGCTTGCAACTGATGGAAACCATTACCCCCGATCAAGCCTTGATCTATCGCTCCAACGCACTGACCAACCCCATCATCGCGGTCGATACACAGCTTGCGCCCGGGGTCGCGGTCCCATCGGCCATCTCCGCACGCTTGACGTTCAACGGAGTCGCCGGTCCCAGTTTCGCCTACTCCACTTCAGGCATCGCCGCTGGGCAAGCCATGCGGTTCGCTCTTCAAGCCGACGGTTCAAGCCTGCCAACCGGAGTTTACGACTACACGTTGACCGTGACGATGACGATTTCGGGCGGCACATTCAACCAAAGTTTTTCGGGCCGACAAGCGATCGTCAATCGCAGCGCGAGCGAATACGGGGCGGGCTGGTGGCTGGATGGTCTGGATCGTATCCATGACGGTGCCGCAGGTGCCTTGCTGGTCCGAGGAAACGGCGACACGCTTTGGTTCGCGAAATCCGGTACGACCTACCAACGCGCCGCCGGAGATACCAACGTCCATTCGCTGGTCAAGAATGGCAACGGCACTTATACCCTGACCTCCAAGACCGGCACCGTCTTCAACTTCTCGACCCTCGGTCTATTGACCAGTGTCGTCGACCCCAACGGCAACACGACCGCGCTCGCCTATGCCGATCGGGACAGCGATGGCATCGCGGATGAACTGATCAGCATCACCGATCCGTTCAGCCGAGTGACCAATCTGACCTACACCGCTGGCAAAGTGACCAGTGTCAGCCATTTCTCCGGCCGGACGACAACTCTGACGCACTCCGGCGCGAATCTCGCCAGCTACACACTCCCCGACCCGGACGGCACGGGGCCTCAAACGGCTCCCATGGTCTCGTTTGTTACCACCGGTAGCCAATTGTCTAGCCGCACCAATCCCTTGTCGCAAACCACCAGTTTCACGTTCAATGCCAACGATGGTCGCCTGCGAACGGTCACCTATCCTGACACCAGGACCTGGCAACTGACACCGATCGACACGATCGGGCTACCAACCGCATCTACCGGGAACACGCTGCGACGCCCCGTCGATGCCCAAGCCGCCGTGACCGACGAACGGGGCAACCTGTGGCGATTCCGCACCGATCGCTTTGGCGGCGTCACCGAATCGATCACTGCCATG
>JBKDXO010000192.1:0-23211 GCA_046306195.1 Planctomycetota bacterium
ATGTTCCCATCACCGACATCCTCGCCAAATTGCGTATCCTGTCCGTATCGAATGACGCCCAGCGAGTAGAAGAGTGGCAATCGCGACACAGACGACAACTTGAAATCCGAGCCGCCAAAAAGGTCGGACGCAGCGTTGCCATTGAGTTGAATGGTCGTACCGAAAGCGTCATTGAAAAACGGCGTTCCGAACATCTCGCCATTGATTTGTGCAGTCAAGCCGAGCAGGGCCCGGACCGAGTCGTCATTGATGGCATCTCGGATCGCTTGCGCAATCTGCCCGTCGGTTGCGTTGGGAGACAGGGGGATCCGGAACCTCCCCGGCGTTGTCGGACGAAACGCAGGATCGGCAGGCGAAGTGAACACATTGAATTCGAACGTGACCAGATTCACCCCGTTGCTGAGCGAGAATGTGTCGCCATCCCCAATTAGCCCCGACAGACCACTCGTATCCAGCGCCATCGCTTTGACGAGTCGATCATTGGTGTCAAACGTACGTCCCTTGTCGCCGACGTTGGGGACATTTTCGAGCCCCAGCCGTTGGCCTCCACCTTCACGCTCCGTCTTTCCGTAATCGGGAGCCGTGCGGATCTCCAGTTGGTAAGCCCCGGTCTCAATTTCCTGCCCCTCGGAGCCGTTCGGAGCACCAAATAGCTCATACTCATAAGTCGGCTGGAACTGGGGATCGTCGGCGGCAATAGGAGTTGCTCCGACCACCATCTCCCCACGTTCTGCAAAACCGATGATAAAGTCATCCAGTCGTACCAGAGTCGCCGTGTTGTTTCGAGCCTTGGCGGAAGCACGGAACAAGTTTGGCGTAGCAGCACCATCGCGAGGACCAAACAGATCGCCTACACGCGTCAACGTTGCCTGCAATGGTCCTCGATCACCAATCGTGATTCGATGCAGGACAATCGCATGGCCTCGGACAGGATACACGTCGATATTCGTTGAATTGCCAAACGGAAGCGGGTCATTGAATGCGATGGCAAGACTGGTGCGAATGGAATCACGCACTTCGACCGCCGTCATCGCTTGAGTGACATTGACAGCGATATTGCCTGGATTGACACCAGGAAGCCCGGTAATGATCGCCGGGTCGGCTCCGATGATCTGATAAACTCCCGTATCGGGAAGTCCCAGAACGTTCAACACATTTTGAGTCGCACTATTTTGAACAACCACCAGTCCGTTGTTCTCCAAAACGGCGCGAACATTGACTGCAAGCTCGCCGGGCGTCATCGGCTGCAACCGGATATCGGTAGGCAAAACCGGCGTCGTTCGGAAGGTGAAGTCGGTCGTGTCAATTCGGATTTGAGTGCCGTCCGTCAGACTTTCCCAACTCGGCAGGTTCAAAACCAACCCCATATCGAACTCAAAGGTTTGCGTCGATGCCGGAAGCGTTCCTGAGGCGGCTGCCGTCAAGGTAAACGTCTGGCCATCGACGAGCCGATCACCAGCCACAGCGATCAATTCCTGGCCACCTCGGGTAGAATCGCCCGCTCGAAAATCCCCACCGGTCGAGAACTCAAAACGCAACTTGACATCCCGCTTGCCAGCAAAAGGTGCCAAATTCACGCGAGCCTGACGCCACCCCTGCCCGTCGAACAATTCCTGCGATAGGTAGCTTCGCCCGAAAACGTCTTGATTTCCGTTGACTGGTATGGGCCCGAAAGGCCCAGGCACTGTGACATCGAATTCATCGACTTGGCTAAACGGAGCGGTTCCGTCGTAACGCCCGGGGGTCGCGGTCGTCCGCGCTGAGTTGTTGGTCGCCAAAAGAACCGTGACGCCATCTTCGCCAACACCGTAAACCCGCAGGGAATCGAGCATATCGGCGGAATCGCCCAGCGGAGAGTTGGTCCCTTCGGTGCTGAGCTGATAATTGAAGTACAGCATCGGTTGATCGCCCGCCGAGTAGTTCCGCAGGTCGATCAGATCGCTCTCAATGGCTCCCATCGCTCCACCAGGCAATGACAGGTTGTCATAGA
Source organism: Planctomycetota bacterium (assembly GCA_046306195.1). Lineage (GTDB taxonomy): Bacteria > Planctomycetota > Planctomycetia > Pirellulales > Pirellulaceae > JBKCUI01. The sequence goes on from JBKDXO010000192.1 coordinate 1,991, forward strand.
ACTCCGGCACGTCGTAGATACCGGACCACCTGCCACTGAGCGTACCTTCTTGCCAACCGTTCACGGATAAATCAGGATCGGTGTAACCGAATTTCAACGTCCTTGAACGTGGGGTGGACGGCACCCGCGAATTGTTCGGGCTCGGAGATCGCCCGTGCCCAGCAGTGCTTGCTTCCTGTTCGTTCGCGTGCCACAAATTCACATCCAACGACGAGAAGTCGATCCCGTTGACCCCGGCGGGTCCTTGAATGAAGGACGCACCTCGCGGGAAGATCGGTTGCAATTGACCCGCCGTATTGAACGCGTAGATCCGTCCGTTGGTCGCAATCCCGAAAAGCATATCCGCATATCGCCCCCCTTGGAGGTTTCTTGGACCGGCAGTCAGTCCTTGGAACTGAATGCGAGCGCCGGTTTCCGGGTCCAAAATTTGCACGTACTGGTCCGACCATCGCTGCCCTTGGCCTTCCGCAACCGTGATCCCCATCAACTCCCCTTGGTCGGTCACCGCATAGAATCGCGAGGGCGAGTTGTAAAGAGTCGCCAATCCCGTCACGGTACCAAGCGCATCGGTCCAACCCGAGATCACACCGCCCGTAGTAGTTCCGGCGGCACGCACGAAGTAGCCATGCTCCATGACGTTGGTGCCAGCGCCTAAACCTTGTTGTCCGCCCGTTCGGGATTGGCCCACCGGGTTTCGCGCTTGGCCGACATTGCCGTCGGACAGATTATTCAATCGGTAAAGAACATTTTTGGTAATCCCATTAACCGTTAGGCCGATCGTTGCGTTGGTGGCATCGACAATCGGCTGTTGGAACGCTGCGTCGGAACCCCGGCGAGCAACCCCCCAGAAACTCGGAGAGAACGCACCGCCTCCCAGATCCGTCGCGAACTGGCGCGAGAAAGTCAGACCGTCAAAAATCATCCCGATCCCATTGTTCCCACCGTTGTTGGGGACCTGGATCGTCTCAAAGGTTGGCGGAGGACCGGCACTCGACACTCGCGACAGGAACGTTTGAATCCCGCTGGTGGTAGCCGCTGGGGCACCGTTTCCGATGTCGATTCCGACGAAGGTGCCAGAGTTGCTATCCTGACGGATACCGTCATTGTTTTGAAACCCGACCGCTTGGCCGTTCGGAGCCACCGCGATGTCGTTCAAAGAATTGCCGTTGGGACCGAAATTTACGGCGGTAGACCCATCGAGACTCCAGATCGCCTCGCGGGTACCGGTCAACGCGTTCAGGAAATGAACATTGCGCCCGGTCGATGCGAAAAGGGTCACGTCGGACAAGTTGAACGGAACCGCGTTGGGCAACCCGATATTCCCAGCGTTCGGAACGGCGGTGCTGTTGATGCGCTCGCCAAATGCCACTTGGATAGGAGCCACATTGGTTGACAAGTCGCTCAAAGGATCGGGACTGGTGGGTGGTCGATCGAAACGATCCTCCGCAATCCGACGCACGGAATCGAGGGGCTCGAGTCGGACATTCTGCTCTCCAGGCAGGCCACCGACCGTCGCCTGGGTGAATTGCCTCAGGGCGATCGCGGAAACCGACTTGTTGGTGACCGCGACGACGTAATTGCCAGGCAGCAACTCGAAGGGTCCAACGAATGCATCGCGTCGTCCGATCGATCCTCTCGTCAGATCGGTTTGATCGGTTCCCTTGAGAATGGCGGGTTGATCGTCCTGAATATTCGAATCATCCCCAGTCAGAACCAGCCTCAATTGAGTTCCGACTCGTTCAAAGATCCACAATTGCGTATTGGCGCGTCCCAAGCCATCCGCGTAATCGAGATCGAAGATCACCGATTGATGCGCATCGATCAACAGCGGACCGTTCGAGGTCGTGCTGGGGAGTCGTTGGATCGAATCCTCATCCCGACCCACGGTGAAATTGAACCAATCGATATCGTTTTCATTCGCGAATGCCCCGGAGATCGACACGCCACCGCGGTCGTTGAGCGTCACGTTTCCGAGATTCAGTCCTGACGCAACGGGTTCAATTACTTGATCGTTAGAGCGTTCCGCAAACTCACCCAAGAGTGGAGAATGCATGGGGTTTCCGTAAACCTCGACACCGTTTACCGCAAAGCGAAGATCTGCGAAACGAACAGTGGAGCCTGCAATCTCCTGCTTCTCTTGGAGTCGCAAATGGAGCTTGTAAGCGCCGATCGTTTGACCTCCGGTCGTGGAGTACGGGTCGGTCACGACGCCTGGAACTTTGTTGCTACTCCGCACGCGAGCGTAATAGACGCTCGTGGTCCCAGCGACGCCAGGCAGAATCACACGCATCCCTGCGTCTCGCGGATTTGTCCCCTGGAAATCGACGTTCGCACCTGCCGCCAGCAAATTCGTGTTTTCAGTCGCCAATTGATCCATCGGATAAGCCCGGATTCCGGACGGGTAGGCAGGATTTCCCAAGAAGCCCCCCATAAGGAGTTTGGCATCAAGAGACTCCTCAAGCGAGTCATCGCTCAGGGCCATGATCGTACCACTCGCATCGATCAATTCGACGACCGAATCGAGCGAACCGGAGGATTGATCGACATCGAGCCATAGAGTGGAACCCGCCACACCGGTGAACCGGTACACATCCATGTCGGACGGCGAAGCGATCGAGCCGGTGAGGGTGATCCCCAACCGAAGATTCTCGTCACCGAGTTTGATATCCCCGGCCAGTTTCCCGATGTCCTGGGCCTGGGAGGGAACATCGTTGTCACCGCCGCCAGCGATACGATCCGATTCCTTCTCGTAGGTCATGTCCACGTTGCGATCGTTGCTGAACGGAGTGAAGCGGACAGATCGCCAGTCTCCCGGCTGAGGCGTCGAAGCACCACCGTCGTTGTTGGTATCCCGCAACGATCCAACTTGATCATAAAAACCCGCGCCGATGGAGTCGTCCTTGAGGGAAGTGATGACTACCGGGAAGCCTGGGGAACCGAGGATCTGAACGGTGCCGCCGATTCGGTCCTTGATGTCGAGCGGGCGTCCCGCAGCAGTGATCCCCGCCTTGAACCAAGTCGGGTCATTCCCCGGGGGAACATCCGAAGTGCGCAGCGACTCCGCTTTGACCACCAAACTCGAATCAGCCTTGCTGACCAGCCGCAAACCGCCAAAGGTATGGAAGTCGGGGACGATGACTTCGCTTTGGAGGATATGGACAATGTCGGTGTCATCCCAAACCGACTCGGTTGTCAACGTGCCACCCCGAACTCGCATTCCATTCAAACCGTTGTCGCCGAGGCGATTGTTGAAGACCAAAGGTCCGAAGTTTCCAATTCCCAGCGTGGTTTCTCGGTTATTGAAGCCGGTCGCGCGTCCGAAGTCGCGAACGGGCTTGGCGTTCAAGCTCGACAGGTCCACACTGATCGCCGCTGTACCCGCATCCGAGTTGTTTCGAATGACGTTGTTGACAATGATCGGTTGGCTCGCCAGGACGAAGATCGCGGAACTGTCGTTGTTTCCACGAGCATCCCGATTGGTGCTGCTGATATTTGTTCGGCCGGATTTGTTGTTTTGAATGAGCGAATTGGTGATACGCGCATCGGCTTGGTGCACTTCGATAGCGCTGAAGGACGCGAAACCGCCAGGAATTCTGGACTCACCCCCGGCAAACGTAATCCGAGAAAAATCGATGCTCAGCGTGCTCATGTGCCGGGCTAGGATACCCGACCAGTTCCCGGCCGTACCCGTCGTCGCCGAGCCGTCGTTGTTGGTATCGAATGTACCTCCGGCCCCATAGCGGTCGTCCAGTCGGGAGGTAAAGACGATCGGCTTGGCCTCGGTACCTTCGGCCAGAAGCGTTGCACCGACTCCAACTTCCAGACGCGTCCCGAGAAACTTCGCGATCATGCCGGGATCGATCACCAATGAGCCATCCTGTCGGGCACGATTCAATTCAAACAGCCCCAATGTCTGGAGTGAACCGCTCAGGGTGACATTGTCATCGGTATGTGTGGTGACATCGCGGTTGAGCACTGCGGCGAGTTTGAAAGCTCCAACACCGTTCTCGCGTCGATAGATTCTGCGGGACACGTAGTCGCCCGTTGCCACGGGAATGTTTTGGAACCGAACGAGTTGCCCAGCGAAAGCAAAGACGGACGAGCTCACACTCGGTAGGCTTTCTTGGCCGAACCGGTCCACGTAGGTGATCAAATACTCGAGCGCTGTTGGAACGGTAAATCCAGATCCCGGCAAAGCCGGGTCCGAGGTGACAATCATCAATGTGGTATTTGGGCCTGCGACCTCGTTCTGAGGGCCTCCCGGCGTCCCTGCGATTAGGAAGTTCTCACCGAAAACGATGCTGATTTCCGTGTCGTCCATGCGAGCATGAGTGGTCAGCGACTTCAATGGCTGACCCGGAAGCGTATCAACCCGCATGAACAGACCATTGATGGTGTTCAAACGGATGTCGTTGTTGTAAATGCTCGGACCGACGCGGCGGTAGTCCGGTACAAACGCTCCGGCGTTTTGGTATCGCGGTTCGGTGAACAACGTCTCCTCAAAGCTGTTCGGATCCGCACTGATCGCGGAATCGGCGCTGCGAGTGATCGAGTTGCCGAGGATCAGCGGGCGGGCTTCGGCCAATTCGATCGGGCTGGTGACTTTGGCGAGGGCGCCGGTGCCGATCAAGCCACCACCAAAGGTCATTTCCGCATTGGAAATGGGGTTCAAGAAAATCCCCTCCCGCTCGCGATCAGGACGACCTTGAGATCGATCGAAATCGTTGCGGATCTCGATTCCTCCCCAGTCGCCCGGTTTCGGCGTCGTCTCCAAGGGATTGGTGTCGATACCCAGATTCTGATTGGTGTAGGAAGTGAAGTAGACCGGCAAGCTCGGCGTTCCGAGAACCTGAATCGCTGCTTCGGAACGGTCGATCACCCCGTCGCTGCCGACGAGAATTCGTGAATTCCCCATCTTCAGAATAGCCCCGGCATCGATCATCAAAGTAACTCCCTTGGGGACTTCGAGTCGATCGCCATCGGAGAGAACCGTGCCGAATGCGCCGGTGCCGATCTCGTAGGCCCGGACCGCTGTCGGATTGGTCTTGGCTTCACTGACACCCGCCAAGCGGATGATGTCGCCGGGTCGGGAGGCGGCCACCGCCTCCGCGATCGACTTGTAGGGCTGGGCCAGCGTTCCGTCGGATGTCACCAAAGTGTATGCTTTGTCAACGACCAAGGTGCGGGGAGACGGGGCGGCACTGCCGTACCCATTCACTGCTCGGAACCAGAAGTTGAAATCGCCACCCGCAATGCCGTCGCCATCACCATCGAGTGCAGTGCCGATCACGTTCGATGTCGATGTCTGTTCGGCAAGACTGGAATCCCTGGTCGCTTTGAAATCAAAACGAAGCTGATACCTGCCCTGGCTGGTCGCTCCGCTTCCAGTGTCCTCGACGCGAGGATTGTTATCCTCGTTCCCCTTGCCGGTGACAGATACAAAATATTCGCCTTCGGTCACCGGAACATCGATGAACGAATCCTGACTGAAGTAGTTGTTGTTTGCGGCAACGATGGTCAGTTGGCCAGTGATGCCATCCCGCTTAAACAGCGTCAGGTGCGTGTCAAGGTTGCTTGAGTTGTTAAGTCGCTCAGCGATAGTTTCCAATCGAATTTGGCCACTCTTCCCACCGGCAATCACGAATCGGTAAAGATCGACATCGCGATTGTCAGGACGCAGCAGATGCTGACCGTGAATCTGATCGATCGTGCCTGGAAAGATTTGCTCCAGGGGGTTCGCGGGGGAGTTCAAACGCGCAGCAACCACCGCACCCGTCGACGATGTCATGCCGCCGTTGTTGTCGCTACCCATGATCGTGCCCGCTGGCAGATCAAAGGTATGGTCGAAGCCGAGCAGATGCCCGATCTCGTGCATCGCTGTATTGAAGAAACTGAACGGGCCAGCCTGCGTGTTGACCGTTGATCCGGTCGCAGCGGACGCAGGAACGGTTTCCGCTCCAAGCGGTTTTTGCGAGACGCCGAATCCAAACGCGTTGTCCCAGGGCTCGCTACCATCGAGGATGGCCATGTCCCATGATTCCAGGGGATTGTCGGGGTTGGGAACTTGGCCTGCCGCGCCGAGAAGGTCTCCCGGTCCACTGATCGTTCCGCGGATCGGGAACAAGTCACCCACCACAATGTTGAAATCACCTGGGGCTGGCGCACCGGCATATTCCTGGAAATCGACGCCGAGATAGCGGGAGTAAAACTCGAGGATTTCCCGAATTCTATCTTTTTGTTCGTTGTTGATCGACGTGAAGAGTCGTCGTCCACTCGAATCAAGTCCATAGGCACGACCTTCCATGAAGTTGTATCGGATCGTTCGAATCTCTGGACTGCCGTCGGGAATGAAATTGGGATTCCCCCAAACCTCATCCGGGTTTCGCAACGAGCGGTCTTCTTGAATGTCGCGATGTCCAGGTTCTTGACTACTTCCGGGGAAATCGAGCAGCAGCGGATTGGACTGGACCCGAACTTCCTGCTCTAGGATCGTCGATAAATCGGCAGAGATCGGAGTCCCCGCGTTGATACCAAAGGCTCCACTCAGATATCCAGCCGGATCGGCGAGTGCAATCGGCGCAACCGCAGGGAGAGTTCCTGGAACCGTACCCGCGGGAACCGAGGAACCAATGCGCAGGCGGTAGGTCCCGTTGCGACCCGTTGGCGTGACTCCCAGCAAACCGATATCGTCCGCAAATGTAAGAGTCGCCTTGGCCGGGATGTTAGTCGCTTTGTTCCCAGGATCGAATTGGATTTTGGTCGGGTTGAAGACTTGGTCGTCAAACGGTGTGACCGTATCGCCGGTCGCGATCAAGTTGTAGTACTGCGGATCGACCACGCGTGCCACCGGCGGGACAAACGGGACGGCGGAACTGTCGAATTCGATCGCTTTGTCGTAAAGCTCCGAGTCGTTGAAGTAGACCTCGATAACCTTGCGAGCTTGATCGAGAGCCCCCGAAGCGTCGCGGATGAACGGTTGCGGAACAACCGCAGAGATCTTGGTGCCTAGTTCGAGATTGAACGAATAGGTATCGCGGTCCGTTCCAGATTTGCGCGGTACCAACGGATCGTTGGCTACGTTGCGAACGGCGGTCACCCCAGCCGCCGCGATATCGACCCCAAAGATTTCGACTTTGTAGAGATCATCGGGTAGGGGTTGGGAGAATCGCGCAACGACAACCCTCGGATTGGAGGTGTCCACGAAATCCAAATATGCGGGAGTGATTCGTTGGTCGGCGATCGTACCACCCGAACCGAAGACCCCGTCGCCACCGGTGCGGGTAATCCAAATACCCTGCTGCAGCGTGGCCTTTTGGACGTTGTCCCCTCCGGTGAAACGGAAGATCAGCTCGCGCGGGGATTCCGTCAGGTTGTTGCCGCGGGTGCCCGAGAGGATCTCGCCCGTGTTGGGGGCCACCGACAGAAGGCGGAAGTCGGTGTCGAGCACACTCCCAGCCATCACCTCGCGGCGTTCCAAGTTCTCGCACAAGAGGTTGCGAAACCCCTTGCGCCGCTGTGCCTTGCACGAACGATTACGGTGAAGCGATCTGGATTCATCAATTCCCATATTGACCGGACCTTGGAACGATTAAGGTGAAATTATGTAAGGCCTTCAGGGGAGCGAGGGTTTCGCGAACGAGATCCTCGACCCCAATCATTGTACATCGTTAATCGTTGAACAAGTCGGCGAAGACTTGATCCACGATGTCTTGGCTGCCGCGATTGTCGTTCCCAACGACATCGCAAGCGAGTTTTTCAAAATCCTCGTCCTCGGTCGGCAGACCGAACAAGGATGCAGAACTTTCCTCAAGAACGGCCTGCGATCGAGTCGTTCGGGACGAATTCATCGGCATTCCGAACAAATTGCCCCCCAACCCGTTGTCCCCAACAGCGCCGGGCAGAAGCGCCTGGTTGCCGGATAGACCGCGACCGACATCCATCGACCATCCGAACGCGTTGTCGTCGCTGGATCCCTCCCCTTCTCCTCCGGAGGAACTTCTTGTCCCACCCGCGTTGATGAAGTTGATCAGGTCGAGGACATCCAGCGGTGTAACGAACTTGTCGCCATCGACGTCCACATAATCGGGTGGTCCGGGCAACCCCGAAGTACTTCCATTCCATCCTGATCCCTTGCTGTTGATCAAGTTGATGATGATCAACACATCCAGGGCGGAAACGAACCCGTCGGCATCCACATCCATTCGATTGGCTGGATTTTGGTAGCGAGACGGGAGTGCTTGACCAATCGTGATGGTCACGGTTGCTTCATTGCTGATACCGCCGAAGGCATCCTTCGCTCGGTACTTGAAGGTATCGGTCGTTCCCTGGACGGCGGTGGGGCCTGGGGTGTACACGAACGTGCCGTTGGCATTGACCACCACGGTTCCCCGTGTCGGTGCCAGCGTCAATTCCGCGGTCAAAAGATCTCCTTCGACGTCGGTGTCGTTGGCGAGAACCCCGTTATCATTCGCAATTGTCGTCGAGCTGCCTGTGGGATCCGTCGTGCGGAAGATCTCCCCTTGTGGCATGCTATACGAATCGTTCACCGCGACCGGGTTGTCGTTCACCGGAGTCACTGTCAGCACGAAGGAATCCGAGACACTAGCGCCCGAGATATCGCGAGCGGTGACAGAGATCGTCGTGGTACCAAACGCGTTTGGCTTGAGGCTCACCGTCATCGTGCTTCCGATTGCCACCACCGTAGCGACATCCGTGTTGGAACTCGCTACCGTAAAGCTCAGGACATCGCCATTGACAACATCCGGATCGAAGAAGAAGTCGGGGCTGAGTTGGATAACGATCGGCCCGGAATCCTCAGCAACCGTTCGATCGGGCAACGGACTTACCAACCGCGGAGCGTCCGGCACGGCGGTGACCTGAACCGTAAGCGTGTTGGTCACCGTTTGGCCAGCAACATCCCTGGCTTCGATCACAATCGTTGCGGATCCGTTTTGGTCCGGTTTGGGAAGGAGAACGAGTTGTCCCGACTGGAAGGTCGGCTCGATCAGCGACGTATTGGTATTGCTGACCACGCGATACGTGAGCGAATCGCCGTTGGTCGCGATATCCGGATCGATAAAGTACTCGGACAACAGCAATGTTCGTGCAGGTGTTTGATCTTCTGTCATCACAACGGTACCGAACGGCTTCACAACCATCGGCGCGTCGTTGACCGGCGTCACGGTCACGGTGACCGTACCCAGTGCGGACTGGGGATCCGATACCGTACCGCTGAATCCGTTGTCGGTAACGATGTAGAAGAACGTATCCGTGCCGTTGAAGTACTGGGGCGGCGTATAGACCACCTTGGTACCGACGATCGCGACTTGTCCACCTTTCGTGCTGGTCGGTTGCACGCCAGTGAACGTCAGCGTCTGGCCTGCAGCGATCTCATTGGCTGGACCGGGGAGATCCCCAGCCAGAAGATCCGTCGAACTGATGCTGATGTCAACCGACTGCCCTTCCGCAGTGGTCAACGTCTTGGGAACAGTAATCGGCGGATCGTTCTTGTCTGCGACGTTGATCGTTATTGTCCCGACGGTTTCCAGCGGGTCGGGAACGGTACCGGTCTCTCCGTTATCTCGGATGCGATAGGTGAATCGATCGGAGCCGGAAAAATCCTTCGTGGGCGTGTAGGTGATCTTGCCACCGCTGAAGACGACCGAACCTCCCGCGACCGAAGTGGTATCGACTCCGGTGATCGTCAGGGTTTGAGTTGACTCATTGGCAGGCCCAGCCGAGGAGACCGCAAGGATCTGCGATGACAGGATTTCCAAAACCGTGTCTTCGTTGATGTTGAACGTCAGCGGTCCCGCAATCGGCGGATCATTGACCGGGCGCACCGTGATCGTGACGGTCGATCGAGTCAGCGAATCGAAAATACTGTCGGAAGCGAGGTAGACGAACGTATCGACTCCGAAGAAATCATCGAGAGGGAAGTAAGCGAATGTTCCGTCGGGGTTGAACTCGAGGCGATCCGCGAACTGAGGATTCGACAAGAGCGTTGCAGTGAGCGTTCGACCATCTGGGTTTCCATCGTTGGCCAGAACACCGTTGTTGAATGGTGCACCGTCGGAATCGAGCGGATCGTTCGCGATCAAAGTGCCTGAATCCTCGATGATGGTGTACGTATCATTGACACCCACCGGAGGTGCGCCGGGCACCAACGAAATCCTGTAATCCTCAACTTCGCCATCGAGCGCCAACCCCGACGGAGACAGGCCTCCCGAGGTCGAGGCTCGGAATCTCGCAAACGACTGAGTGATACCGCTCAAGTTCGGAGCCGACGCGGGAACCCGAATCTGGAACGTCCGCGTGAGGGCCGACGAATCGAAGAGTTCATCTTGCAGGACATTTTCGCCTGGGTCCGCCCAATCGCCGTCGGCATTGAAGTCGATCCACGCGTTGAGCACACCGGGCGCGCTCATCGTGACCGTGACATCCGTACAGACGTTCTTGTTGAAGATCGGACTTCCGCTGCTTCCGTAATCGTTGCGCTGGAATCGGAACGAGACACCATCGTCTCCGTTGTCCCCATCTCCCAACGGCTGCGGCTTGCCATCGGTCTCGGAGGACACCGAGGATCCGAGCCTCAACTCGCCAGCTCTCACGACGTGCCGAGCACCGTCATTTTCCTTGAGAGTCGCATAGCGACCGCGTGTCGTACTGGTTGGATCGGGTGCATCGCCGTAGTCCAGTACGACGCCAGGCATCAGGATCTTGAACTGGGTTTCGTTGTTGATCCGATTGCTCTTTAGGAAATTGCCCGCCACATCCTGCACGCCCCGCAGGAAGAAACTGCTGACCCCCGGGCCGATCGTGATGGCGTTTTCGACGAACAACGTCGAACCGCCGCGGAACTTCGCACTCAGGGATGTGAGTCCGTCAGATGCAGCCTTGTTGATCGACCGAATGATCGCTTCGCGCATTTGAGCAGCCGTAAACGAAGCATCCGGGGTATACGGAATGGCGATCGTGCCACCAGGAACACCAGAGATCTTCAAGGAGCCTGCATTGTCGATGTTGTACACGAACTTGGAGGTGTCCTTGAGCTTCAACCCCTGCACCATTGTCCCTGACATCACAAGATCCGAGTCGAGGCGGAGCGCCGAGGCAAAGAGGACTGACTTCAACTGTCCGTAGACTTGCTCAACCGTATTCGCATCGGAGAAGGGAATCGAAACATTGCCGGAACCGACGGTGTTGTTGACGTTCGAGTTCGCAAACTCGAAGGTAACGGACCGAGTCCCGTCGACGATGGTGAAGAAATCCCCATCCTTTGGAAGCCCACGTTCCAGGCTCAACGGAGTACTTAACAAATTGACCGCACTGGTTGGGAGCAGTCCCAGATCGATCCGGCCGATGCCTGCAGGACGCGCGACAACTCCCAAGCGAGTGACCGCATTGATGGCTTGTACGATGGAGGCAACCAGATCACTCTGGGTCGAGGCGGTCGTGAAGCGAATGACCTCGTTTCCTGGAGCCGACGCTCCCGAGAAGTTTCCGTCGAATTCAAATCGTACGGTGGCACCTCGGTTCGTAATGGTGAAGATCGAGTTATCCAAAAGCGCCGGGTCGCTGCCACCTTTCGACGGAACCAAGAGGTTCAAGGTTCCGAGTATTTGAAGCACCGTCTTGTCCTGGACCCCTGGACTCCCGATCACGGCGACGGTTGGTGCTCCGGACGTAGAAATCGAATCGCTCACCAGACCGCCGACGACGACGCTGCCGTTTCCGAAGTGCTTCGGATTCAATCCGATCCCGGCATCGCGAATCGCAGTGGCTAGGGTTGCACCGATCTCCGACTGCGTCTCGGAGTTGGTGAACGGCACGCGGATCCGTCCAGCCCCGACGGTACCATTGTTATCGAACTCGAACGTCGTCGATGTGCCTCCGTTGTCCCGGGAAATGGTGAGGGTGTCACCGTCCTGGACAGAACGAGCGACTCCCACCACGGCAAGCGTCGTATTGATCAGTTCGATTCGACCCGAGCTAGGCAACCCCAAGTGTACGATGTCATTTCCAAACACCGACGGACTGACCTTGAGCCCCGAGGACTTGATGGCCGACTCGATGGCTTGGGCTACTTCGAGACTCGAGTTCGAGGAATTGACGGTGATGCGGATGTTCCCGGGCTGCACGCTTGGAATCGGATCCGAATCGAACTCGAAGAACAGGACTCGTTCGCCGTCGGACACGCTGAACGACTGACCGTCAACCACTCCGCCGATGCCACCCCCTTGGGATGGAACTTTCAATCCGAGCGTTTCCGCTGGCTGGGCGAGTGCGGGCGAGTCGGCGATCTGAACCATAGCACTGCGTGGGGCGGCGATGAAGACGTCGTTGGAATCGAGTTTCTTCGCGGATACCCCACTGCTGAAGGAACTGTTGATCGCTGCAACGATCGCATCGGCCAACTGGGCTTTGGACGAGAGCGACGTGAAGCGGATGATTCCCTCGGGACGAGTCACCACCGTGCTGTTGTTATTGTCGAACTCAAACTACAGTCGCGATCCACCTACAGTGATGCTAAACCGCTCGCCGTCGGCAACCCCGCCTGCTCCTCCGCCTGCGGCCGGCAGATTTAGTTGGAGGCCGATCGGTAGCTGCAAACGGAAGCCACTGTCGAATTCAAACGTCACATTGTTGCCATTGGAGTCCCGGATGACGAACGAATCGCCGTCGTTCCGTTTGTCTCCAGCAACCGCGTCGATAACGAATCGGTCCTTGTTGTTGATGGTGATATCGTAAACCCGGTCATTTCTCCAAACGCCTGCCAAAGGCTTCAATACGATCTCATTCGTGGTCGTGTTGTAGGAGAATACGTAATCGATTCCCTCGACGAGCAGCCGATTGTTCTCCGTAATCGTCACGACGGCACCCGGCGACCGGTTCGTCGACTCGCTACCGACCACCGAATTGTCATCGATCCCCGTTCCGCCACCCAAATTGGCGAACTCGAAACCGTCCTGGAGTTGGATTCGAAACTCGGGATAGACACCGGACGAAAGCTCGATGACCGATGCGGTCGGATCCACGTCGACCCGCCTCGCGTCGTTGTCGACAGGATTGACGGCGATTGCGCTCGGACCGAAGAAATCGGCTCGATCGATTGCGCCTCGATCCTTGAAGACGCTCCCTCCCAATCCGCTGGGAGGAGCAACGCTGGGATCATCGGCGCGGAGCAGTCCGTAGAAATCCCGATCAGGTGCCAGGACGGGACTTGGTGCAATTCCGACGGCTTGCTTGACGGCGCGGAAGCCTTCCCGCTCCGGCAAGGAATCGATCGAACTGTCGATGATCTGGGATTGCGGGTTGGGAAGGAAGATCGAACCGGGGAAGTCGACGAACAGTCGCTCGCCATTGCCGGCCGTGAAATTGAAGTCGGCCCCCGTATTGGGTACGTTCGTCGGGTTTGCCTCAACGAATTGACCAAGACTCGTAATCGGCGTGGCCGGGTCCGCATATTGGTAGGTGTTCCCACCAACAACGACCGCAGAGGGGCGGGCCGATGGCAAAGAGGGTTCGAAAGGCGGAATCTCGGGTGGCCGGAACTCAGACCCCAAGAATATCGGACGCTCCTGGATAATCGGGCTCTGGACATTCACGAACGTGTTGTTTAGCAACGTCGGCGAGGCCCCACCGGAAACCATAATCCCGGTCTCGGGGAAGATCTGGTTCATGTTGTTGGTGCCAGCGCGACCGGCAATGCGGCGCCCCGGATTGCTCGAAGTGATGGAATAGGCATTTCGAACCACCACGAATTTCTCCGACGTTCCGTTTCCTTGCGAGGTTACCGGACGATCGACGGTTGGTAAAACTGGAAGCGACATGGTGCGGTCGTGGCCCAAGCCTTGATCGGCATGCCCAAAAAACTGGCTCACCGACGATGTGACGGCGTTCTGTTCTCGGATGATCAAGTTGAAGTCAAAGGGACTGCGGTCGTTGGTGGAACCAAGGACTCGATTCAGACCAGCTTGCACTTCCGGCCCTCGCACGTTGCCGGAATTGATTCCCACATCTAGCCCGACAGGTGGCCCAGAGTAACCCAGGGACGGATCGAATCCATTCTCGCCTCCGGGGGCGATGGCGGAAACCGGAGCCAAGGGGTTTGCCGTTCCAAAGATGCCGTTCGGGAGGGATTGGGCATTGTCCATTCCAGACGCCGTGATGGCAAAGGCGATGGCCCGCGCCATGTCGGGAACGCGATAGTTCGGCCCGATATAGATGGGGATATTGCCGCCGTTGTACCCAGCGTTGCGAGTGAACTCAAAGGTTCTCGCGTTCGTCCCATTGGACAGATCCGCAACTTGCTGGATCGTGAACGTCTCTCCGTCGGCGTACGTTTCCGGAGCATCGGCAACGATGACGAACTGTTCCGGTTTGAGAACCTGAATGCTCAAGCTGTAGCTGCCGCTGGTTTCGCCGCGTCGACGACCGGCAAAGGAATACGGGTCGTACTGTGTGTTTCCAGAGGCGGAAACCGCTACATAGTAGACTCCCGGCTTGGTCGCGGTGAAGTCGATGTAGGGATCGAGACCCGCGGGTTCGCCCGGGGCACTTCGATTGTTCGAAGTCGTCGGGTCGGATTCATTGCTGATCACTTGTGCGATTCCGCTGCTGTCGAACAGCCGGAGTGCGGAGTCCAACGTCGACCCACGCGGAGCATCGACATCGATCCGAACGCGATCCCCAATCTCCATCTGGAACTTGTAGAAGTCGACGTCCGACGAGCCGGTCGAAAGAGGGTCGGCGGTCAGGGTGCCGTTCACGTTGTAGTTTTGAGGATTGACACCAATCCCTTGAAACGTCTGCGCGGCGCCGCGGATCGTATCATTGCTATCGGAATCCACGACTTCCGGGTTCAACGACGCGCGGCCATCATTACCGATGATGGTGTTGTTCACCGCCCGCACGAATGGGGCCGCCGTGAATTCACCCAGGCGTTGAATAAGCAGAGGGTTAGGATTCCCGATCGTATTGAGGAACGCAATATTTTGAGGCCCCTTGATGATCATCGACGCAGAAGGGTGTGTCCAGTTCTCGTAGGCTGGGTTGGCGGGATCATCGTCCGGTGGAATGATCGGATCGGCTTGCGGTTCGATCCAGGTCGAAATCCGTTGCGTGGTTCCATTGGCCCCGAGAACACTCCCGAGGAACGCATCGCGAATCGCCTTGATCACTTCATCGGCGCCATAGCCTGTCGCGCCGTTTGGCACGCGCAAATACTCAGCGCCGGTATCTTCCCGGTAGTAGATCGGGATGTTTTCGGGATTCCATCCGTTTCCTCCGACCACACCGCTTCCAAACACAGGACCACCGGCCGTACCACCCGCAATGTCTTCGAATTCGAAACGAACTCGATTCCGCCCGAAGGTGACGTCCATCAGGTCTCTATCATCAATCGTCGTCCCGGAGTGGTCTGCGTCGAACCAACCGTTGGTCCCCGCTGCGTTACAAGCGTTGGTCCCGCAACTGTCGCGGACAGCTGGGAACGCGGTAATCCGCCATGTCGGCGTCTCCCCTTGAATATGCAATCCACCCATTCCAGCGGAATCGAAGATGTTGTTGACCACGACCAACCCAGGAGCAATCCCGGCGTCGACCGCAGCGGGGGTACTGATTTGCTCGCCGAATTCGACCACGTTCTCTACCGGCAGGTTCCGGGCAAAGGCACCTCCGAGTGTGGGGGCGCCGGTGTATTGGTCGAAGAAGGGCGAGTAAGGTTCGTAGGGTGGGAAAAATTGCGAATCGTGAAACGGTTGGGCCCGTCCATCGGCGTAGTACTTCTCGGCTGGTGCAGCCCAGACCGCATAGTCCCGGGCCTTGGTGACGATCGTATTGGAGACGATGAACTGGCCTTGGTCGCGGTTGGAGTTCAAATCGCCGAATCCATCGAAACGCAAAACACCAGAAACACCAGCAACCGTAAACACATTCGAGGGATCGTAGACTTCGACGTTTCCGAAAAGATCGATCACCGAATTGCTAGCGCCCGTTACGTTTCGATTGCGGTCCGCCGCGCGAACATTGAGAATGTTTTGTTGGAACACCTGGTTGATCGCATCGCGGAATTTTCCGGCCAGAACCGACGGGGAATCACCTGTCGCGACAAGAACCGGAACGTTGCCGAAATCCACACTGCCAGTGGTGGTGAATTCGAAGGTTAAACGATTCGCCCCGTCGCTCACGTCTACCTTGCTGCCAGTGGGAATCGCCAAGCCTGTCAGGAACTCAATCGAAGTGCTGTAGGATCCGCGGTAGAATCTCGGGAGCGTCGTCCCGATTTCGTCGCCGACCCGAATTTCCATCTGGTACGTACCCGAGCGACGTTGCGCGGGGTTGCGATCCGAGACCACCACTTGGTAGGTACCTCTCCGCAATTCCGCAGTACCAATGAAGCTCAAGAACGAATCGCCGGTTCCAACGGATCCCCGCGACAGATCGGCCAAATCGTTGCCGGCCAATGGGCGCGGCAAGTCATCGACAATCAAAGCCCGGTCGCGAGTCAACGGACTTACTGGAGTTCCAGGCGTTAAGGGGTTGGAATCCGCATCGAAGAAGACGTCTACTTGCAGGGAGGCCCGGTTGAGACCATCGGCGTAATCGATATCGATTACGACAGGGTAAGTCGAAGTCCCTGATGGGCTTCCTACGTAGGTGGAACTCAGGTCACCCACCGTGAAACTGAAGGTTTGGGCGCTGTTGAATCCTCCAAAGTTGGGAAGTTGACCTGCCACGCTGATCGCACCTTTGGAAGTTAGGTGCAGGGGGCCTAGATCGACGACGCTGTTCGTGTTCGCGTCGAACATGCCGGAATGAGCTTCTCCAGTCAGGGGCGACGCGTAAGGCAAGCCCAACGTATGCACGCCATTGGTCGCATAGCGAATATCTGCATATTGAACGGTTGAGCCCGCGAATTCCTGCTGGTCGCGTTGGCGCACCTGCAACGTGTAGGAACCGCTCGTCAGACCCGCAGAGGTGTTCTCAATGTCGGTTCCCTTGCTGCGAACGCGGAAGAAAAAGGTACTCGATGCTCCTTGGACCCCGGGCAAGACAATGCGAAGCCCAGCATCGCGTTCATTGGTGGTCCCATCTTCTTTGATCAATCCGGACTCGTGGCGGCGCGAAGAACCGCGATCTCGCTGAACAATCGGATTGACGGCGTTTGCACTGAGGAGCGGGTCGCGAACAATCAACGCTGGGTTGAGTTGCTCTGCGGTACTATCATCGCTGCGAGCGAGCAGATCCCCGTTGGAGTTGAGAATCTCGAGCACGGTGTCAAGCGTCAGGGTCGTACCGTCGATATCGAACCATACTTCCGTACCTGCGATACCAGTAAAGCTGTAGACGTCTTGGTCACCCGGTTCGCTCAAAACGCCATTGATAGTCCAACCCAGTACCAAGTTCTCGTCCGAGTTGGAAGGATTCCGGGCAAGGGTCCCCAGGAATTGCGAGGTAATCGTGGTATCGTTGACCCCAGGCGCGCTGACGTTGGGGCGTTCGGTTTCGTTGACGGCACGCACATTGCGATCGTTGCTGTAGGAATCAAACACCAAGCTGCGCCAATCGCCAGCTCGCGGGATCGATCCAATCCCATCATTGTTCGTATCCGTTTGTGGGAGGCCATTGGGCTGAGTACCTGCCCCCACACTGTCATCGCGCAGGCTCGTAAAGACCACCGGGAAACCAGGCATCCCGAGAACTTGAATCGTTCCGCCAACACGATCGGTGATGCTGCTAAAGCGACCGGTTGCAGTGAAGCCTGTACCGCGCTCGTGGTCAAAGTTGGAACCCTGACCATCCATCTTGATAACCAGCGATTCGTTGACCGCGCTCTGCAACCGCAAGCCACCGACTTGCTGAAGATTGCTGACCACGACCGAGTCGAACAGTACGTGGACGATATCGGTATCGTCCCAGACGCTCTCGGTGTTCAAATTGTTGCGAGGCAAGTCCCGTACCGAAAGGAAGTCTTCATCTCGGTTATTCGTAGCGGCATCTGCTCGGATCTCGAGACCATTGATGCCGTTGTTGAAGAGTCGGTTGCCGCGGAACAGCGGACCTCGATTTGCATCGAGCGTCAGGTTGCGTCCAACGGATCCCGTTTGACGACCTGTGTCTCCTCGCAACTCGGCATCCATCGAGTTGATATCGATGGTGATCGCGGTGCCGGCGTTGTTCTGGAAGATATTGTTGAGGAAAATCGGTTGCGATCCGCGGACGAAGACCGTCGACCCGCGACTCGCGTTGTTCCCCAGCGGATAATTTTCGTTGGCGGGACGTCCCAACCGGTCGATCGGGCCTTGGCCTCCCATCCCGTTCGCGTTTTCTTCGAAAACCGAGTTGGATATTCTTGCCCCTGCTTGCTGGAGTTCGATGGGGCTAAATGCCTTGAACGTTCCTTCGATGCGCGAGACTCCACCAGCGTTTGCCAAAACCACATGGTCGAGGCTAATGTAAGCACCAGGCTGCGCGTAAATACCGCTCCAATCTCCAGGTTTGCTATCCAACTCCCCATTGAGCCCGTTGTTGTTCGTATCGAAGGTTCCACCCGCTCCAAATCGGTCATCCTGGCGGCTGGTCATCACAATCCGGTTGCCGTCGGATCCCTCTGCCAAAAGCTGGGTGCTGTGGCCAAATTCAATGCGAGCCCCCTCCAGCTTGATGATGGTTCCCGGGTCGATGGCCAAGGAAGCATCCAGTCGAGGCCGAATATTTCCAAGGCTCTCGACACTCAGCGGTCTGACGGGAACCGCGGTTCCATTGTCGGTGAACGACCGGACGGTAGGGTCGGTGATTTCAGCGATCTGCGAGAAAACCCCAGCACCACCGATCGAACTACGGTAGATCCTCAAGCTGCTGTATCCGAGTTGAATCCGCGGAAGGTTATCGAGAGCAATCGTGCGGTTGGTGGCCGATGTGTTGGCACCCACGGTCGGTGCCGAGGCGATGCTTTCGCGGCCAAGGCTATCGACCATCACGATGCGGTATGTAAACAGACCGGGAGATGGAAGAAATCCTGGGATCGCTCCCGAAGTGGTTGGCGTTACCGAAACGCCGGAGACATCCGGTTGATCACGCAACAAAGATCCACCCGCATCGCTTGAGTCGGCGAGCAAGGCGCCGCGATCCAGGTAGCTGTTGGTGTTCCCGTCCAACTCGGCAACCAAACGGTATTCGCTAGAGGAGCCGTCGTTGCGATAGAGACGACGGGAGACGTAATCGCTCCCAACGCCAGGCAATCCCGCGATTCGAATTGCGGTCTGACCAAAGCTGAGAGAAAAACCAGCGGTCGGGGCAGAGGGTGGGGTCTCGTAGCCGTTCGAGTCGACAAACGTCAACTTGTACCGATACGTTCCAACGGCAAGAGTTCCCCCTGTCGTGCTCTGGAACGAAACGAGATTGGAAGGGATCACCGATGTGTCCAGCAATCCGCCTCCGGGATTTCCTTGGACAGAAACATTTTCTGCCAGTACATGGACTACGTCGGTATCGTCGAAACGACCAGCGACCGTCAATTGACGCGGCGCCCCACCGGCAGGTGTCGAAACCTTGATGAACATTCCGTTGATCGAGTTATTGATCAGTTGGTTGCCATGGATCTTCGGACCTACGCGATCATAATCCGGTGTGAAGGATCCCTTGCGCTGATAGCGAGGATCGCTAAAGAGTGTTTCCTCAAAGCTGTCGGGAGAAGCGCTGATGGCAGAGTCCGCCGCCAAACTGATGCGGTTGAAGGTAACCGTCGGCCGCATGTCGCTGATCTGAATCGAATTGACGGTCTGTTGGACCGAATCGATCACCACCGCGCTGGAACCGCCGTACCGCAGATCGGCAAAGTTGACGTACTGTTTGAAAATCCCTTCGTCTTCAAGATCCGGGCGCCCGACCGACTTGTCGAGATCCCGCTTGAATAAAATCCCACCCCAATCCCCGGGTGCCGGTGTCGTCGTTGGGAGGTAATTGTCGAAGCCGGTCTTTTCGTCTAGCCAAGAGGTAAAGAAGACAGTTCCAGACGCGAGGCTTCCGTCTCCATTGCGCAACGGGTTACCCGAAGAGTTCAGCAACTTGGGAGTCCCGAGTACTTGAAGGGCGCCACCGCTTCGATCGACCCCGATCGTGGAACTACCAACCCCGATGCGAGCCCGACGCAATTTGAAAATCGCGCCGGAATCGACCATGACCGCGACACCCTTGGGGATATCCATGGTCTGGCCGTCGGCTAGAACCGAACCTGCCAACAGGCCGAATCCGATTTCGTAGGCGAAGTTATCCCCCACCGTCTCGAGCTTTCCGTCGTTGCCACCGTTGCCAACGATACGGATGATGTCCCCTGGAATCGACGCGGCAAACGCGTTCGGAACACCGCTGCCAGAGATGTTGTTGAAGGGGCGAGCCTCGGAACCATCAGCGTTTTGCCCTGCGGACTTGTCGACGAAGATGGTCTTGCCTTCCAAGTCGATCACCGACAGATTTGGCGAAAGTTGAACCAGTCGTTCTCCTTTGAGGATGACTCGCGTTCCGCTTGCCGTTGCCGTGACTCCCAGTTCCGGCCTGGAGTTGATTGCGTTCGCAAGTGCGGCGGCCAGATTCACGGCGTTGCTCGTCGGCGTGATGAGAACTCGCGTATTCCCGCTTCCGATCGCCCCGCCCGTGCTGAATTCAAATCTCCGCACAACCCCCGAGAAACCAGTGATCGTAACGATCTTTCCGACCAGATCCGTTGAAGCTCCTGCATTGAAATTCAGAGCGCGGTCGAGAGGTCGCGTATCGAACCAGAAATCATACACTCCACCGGGACGGCCGTCGGCATCTCCATCCAATGGGACAGACAAATCGTTCGGCTGATTGGAAACATCCCGGATGACATCAGAACCTTCGATCTGGGCTCGATATGTCAAACGCAAATCGTATTGACCTTGGGTCCGTCCGCCCCAACCCGTGTCGGGAATCGACGCGTCGTACTTGTCGTTTCCAGACGCGGAAACGCCTATGTAGTAGCGACCGGACGTCAGATTCATCCGAAGCAAAGAATCCTTGCCGTAGTAATCGTCGTTCTGCGCGATCAGGTCGATACTGCCACCGCTGAGCACGATCGGCGAGTAGGTGATTTCCCGATTACCGAGTTTGGTGTTGAGGTCGCCGGACTTGGGGGTGATCGAAACCAAAGCCGACGCAGATGGGTCCGCCGACAATGCAGTGATGAGATCTCCAAGTGT
>JBKDXO010000193.1:0-837 GCA_046306195.1 Planctomycetota bacterium
TCCCCTGTTCGCCCGAACACGATCGATGGATCGCAGCCTTTGTGCTTCGCTTCACAATTCCTGTTTTCTTTGAGGGTACCATGGCTCTTGCGCTCGTTGGCCGCCTCTGCGGACGGCTTGGCTCGGTTTTTGCACACACACACTGCGCAGCGCGATTCGCCGTTTAGCCGGTGCTCGCACCGAATCGCGACGCCGGTTTCGGTCTCTGTTCTATGAATCGCTCGAACTCCGAGCCCTCATGGCCGCCAACCCGATCGCTCGGGACGATCTGGCCTACTACACCCCCACCAATACCAATCTAGTCGTCACCACCACAAGCTCCCCCGCTGCACCTGCGGTCAATGACCTCGATATCGATTCGACCGCATTGACCTACAGCGTGGTTACCAATCCGACCAACGGAACCTTGGTCGCCTTCAACTCCAACGGTAACTTCACCTACCAACCCAACCCCGGATTCACCGGCGTCGATACGTTCACCTACCGAAACAGCGACGGCGCCAACACTGGGAATACGGCCTCGATCGCCATCGCCGTAGGTACCCGGCTTCTCGGGCGACAGAATCTCGACAGCAATTACTTCTCCCCCCTGGGCGATTCGATGGACTTGTTCTCTCGAACCCAACCCGCTGCCGATGGCCAGTTGCGATCCAACATTCCGCAGGGCTCTTCCCTAGGAACCGACGGCTCCTTGGCCGCGTCCGGGGGCTTGCAACTGATGGAAACCATTACCCCCGATCAAGCCTTGATCTATCGCTCCAACGCACTGACCAACCCCATCATCGCGGTCGATACACAGCTTGCGCCCGGGGTCGCGGTCCCATCGGCCATCTCCGC
>JBKDXO010000194.1:0-42608 GCA_046306195.1 Planctomycetota bacterium
CTCCAAGCTGCCGATCGTTCGTAGACGCCGTCGGTGCGGGTCAGGTTGCGCGGTGTGCCGCTTTCAGCGGGCGCGGACCAGATATCGCCGCGGGCGACGATGGCAACGCGTTTGCCGGAGGGGGATATCGAGCCTCCTTGAAGGCTTTGGGACGCATCGACGATGGTCGCTCTCAGTGATTCGCGATCGCCGGGTACCTGGATATCGATGGCGCGAGTTTCGTTTGTCTTGAGATCGAGGAGATAGATGCGGTCGCCGTGCTGGAACACGATCTCGCCGCTTCCATCATCGTCGGGGCCGATCGCGGGCCATTTGATATCGTGCTCCTTGAATCGTGTCACCTGCCGACGCTCGCCCGAGTCCACGTCGTAGCTCCAAATGTTCTGGACATGCGCTTCGGCAGCCCCTTCGTCGCTCAGGTAGTACACCTTGCGGCCATGCCACATCGGCAGCGTATCGGTCCCTTCCCATTGCGTGATGCGGCGCGATTCGCCCGTCTTCAGATGAACAAGCCACACATCGGTTGCCATGCCGCCACGGTAGCGTTTCCAGGTGCGAGTGTCCGTTGAGTGGGGTGTGTACGCGAGCCACTCACCCGTTTTGTCCAACGTACCGTTCGCGCCATAGGGTACAGGCAGCTTCTCGGGCAAGCCGCCCGATGCAGGAACCGTATAAAGCTTCGTTGCTACCGGGAGGCCATCGATACCGCTGGCCATGAAGAGGAGTCCTTTGCCGTCGGGCGTCCACCCGCAGAGGCTTTCAACGGCGGGATGATGGGTCACGCGCTGGGGGATGCCACCGTCGATCGACAGGGTGTAGAGGTCGAGTCCTTGATCATAATTGGCGCGGAAGGCGATGGACTTGCCATCAGGCGAGAAACGCGGAGCGCCCTCGAAACCTAGCGGATTGGCGACCGGCCGAGCGGTCCCGCCTTCCTTGGGCACGAGCCAGATGTCGTTCGCGTAAATAAAGACGATCGAATCTTTCGAGACGTCAGGATAGCGACAGAGCCCGCGGGTGAAGGATGGCTCGTCGGCCAGCGCCGCAGGCGGGTTGGTGAAGGTTGCTGCAGCGCCGAGCGCGGCACACACCGTCCAGGTTTTGATTCGAAGCAGACGCCGTCGGAGATTGCCCGTTGGGGGCAGAGATTGTATGTTTCTGGTCATTGAAAGGGACTCGCGATGGAAATCTAGTTGGTCAATTCAGGATGATGGACACTCTGACAAATTTCGTTGTGATTGTCTATTCGCGTGCATGCCACGGATCTTGGACGAGAGGAGGGGAAAAGTGGATCGCTGTTGGCCAAACGGGTCGTGGGGATCGATCCGGGGGCCACAGTAGCTGGAGTAAACCCAGAGTAGCAGGAGTAAGCCGAGAGTAGACAAGGCATAGGGATTCGGTGGAAATGTAGCTACCGCTGCCAAGCGGTGGGTCCATGCGGCGTAGTGATTAAACTCGACCACCGTCTGGCGACGGTAGCTACGGGGGCTTCGCCTAAAGCCCGAGGCATTGCGTATTCCGAGCATTTATCAGCGGTTTGGCGGGCCTTTCGCCTGAAGCCTCGCCTCTCCAAAATCGCAGTATAATCGAAGCAAGTTACCAGTTACGGTCGACTGACCTCCGAACTCTGTCCCATTTGAGACTCACCATGAATTCCTTCCTAGGCAGGCTGTTTTGGATCGCTGTTTCGGCTTGCGTCTGCGTTTTCTCTGGCACTGTCACGGCACAAAACGATGCTCGCGATATGCCTGCGCCTCCGGGGCTGACGCGCGAGTACCGCGGGGTGTGGGTCGCGACCGTCGCCAATATCGACTGGCCGAGCAAGCCGGGACTTTCGACCGAAAACCAAAAAGAAGAAGCGGTCCGAATCCTCGACAAGATCGCGGAATTGCGGATGAACGTGGTCGTGCTGCAAGTTCGAACCAGTTGCGATGCGCTTTACCCCAGTTCGCTCGAGCCTTGGAGCTACTTTCTGACCGGTCAGCAAGGAAAAGCGCCCGAGCCTGCATACGATCCCTTGCAATTCTGGATCGACGAAACGCATCGACGCGGCATGGAACTGCATGCGTGGTTCAATCCGTTTCGAGCCAAGAATACCGGGCAAACCTATCCCGAAAGCGACTCGCATATCAGCCGAACCAAACCTAAATTGGTGAAACGCTATGGGAACGACAAAACCAGTTACCTTTGGCTTGATCCCGGCGAGCCGGAAGCTCGAGCTCACTCGTTGGCCGTGTTTATGGATGTCGTGAACCGCTACGATGTCGACGGGATTCACATAGACGATTACTTCTACCCCTATCCGGTCGACGACATCCCGTTCCCTGATGACCCGGCATTCAATGACTACGTAGCCGCCGGCGGTAAACTAGCTCGCGACGATTGGCGACGCGATTCGATGAATGCCTTTATTCGCGACCTGTATTCCGAGATCAAGAAATCGAAGCCCCATGTCAAATTTGGAATCAGTCCGTTCGGGATTTGGAAGCCTGGATATCCAGCAAGTGTCGCGGGATTTTCGCAGTATGACAAGCTCTACGCGGACGCCAAGCTCTGGCTGAACGAAGGTTGGTGCGATTACTACACGCCGCAGTTGTATTGGTCGATCACGGCAAAGAAACAGAGTTTCCCCGCGCTGCTGGCTTGGTGGAGCAGCGAGAATACGCAAAAACGGCATTTGGCTCCCGGCTTGTTCACCAGCCGGATCGGTGACAAGAATCGTCTCTATTCCCCGGAGCAGATCGAAAGCCAAGTCTTCTTGTCGCATCATACACCCGGCAGCCATGGCTCGATCCACTTCAGCATGAAAGCGTTGTTGGAGAATCGGGAGGGGATCAGCGACCGGCTTGCGGGAAACGCCTATTCCGACGTGGCATTGGTTCCCGAGAGCCCGTGGATCGACAGTCCGACGCTCCCGGCGCCTACGGTTCGCGTGGAGAAACATCCGGAACGGGGACTCTCAGTCACCTGGAATTTACCCAGCCAGGATAGTGTGCGTCGCTGGAATATTCAGACTTTGTACGATACGACTTGGAAGCCAGTGATCGTCGGTCGCACGGAATCGACGAAATACCTCCATGCGGACCAAGGCGTCGAACCGCGGGCCGTCGCGGTCAGCGCGATCAATGGCGCTGGAGTCGAGAGCCCTGCCACAATTGTGACCTTGGACAAACAATGATGTGGTCACGACGTGGGATGATTGGTCTGGTTCCGTCCGCGATCGCGATCAGCGCAGCGTCCCGGGTTCTGGGATCGCAAGACTCCATAACAAAGCCACGCATCAAGATCGGGCAGATCGGCGTCGGCCATGGCCATGCGTCGAAGCTATCGGTCTATCGCAATTCCCCCGACTATGAGGTCGTGGGCATCGTGGAACCGGACGAAAACCTCCGCAAGCGGGCGCAGGATGATCGCGTCTTTCAAGGGCTACCCTGGCTCACGCGAGACCAGCTTCTCGCTACATCGGGTCTGGAAGCGGTCCTCGTAGAGACGCGGGTTCGCGATCTCCTCGACAATGCGGAGGCAAGTATCGAAGCGGGCAAGCATGTTCATCTCGACAAGCCGGCTGGCGAGTCTCTACCGCAATTTCGGCGCATCCTCGAGTCGGCCGAGAAGAAGCAACTCCTGGTACAAATGGGGTACATGTACCGATACAACCCGGCCGTGCTTTTGCTGCGCGAGTTTCTCGAGCAAGGTTGGCTCGGTGAGATTTTTGAAGTTCATGCCGTGATGAGCAAGGTCGTGGACGCGGCGAGTCGCAGGGAGTTCGCGGAGTTTCCCGGAGGGATACTTTTCGAACTGGGGGGCCATCTCATCGATTTGGTGGTTGGGATATTGGGCAAGCCGCATTCGGTCAGCGGGTTTCATCGCCACAGCGCGGCGATCGACGACGGTCTGCTCGACAACATGATGGGTGTGCTCGAGTACCCCAAGGCCATTGCGACCGTGAAGTCAACTGCGATCGAAGTGGAAGGATTTGATCGAAGGCATCTGGTGGTTTGCGGAACCGAAGGCACATTCCACATTCAGCCGCTGGACAGCCCATCCGCCCGCGTTTCCCTTTCCCGGGATCGTGGTGAGTACAAGAAGGGGACGCAGGAGATTCGTTTTCCGAAATACGTTCGCTACATCGGCGACGCCGTTGACATGGCGCAGATCATCCGTGGTGAGAAACATTCGGACTTTTCTCCCGAGCATGATCTGACGGTGCAGTCGACACTGCTGCGTGCCTGCAGGCAAGACGTGGCCTCACCCGAGTGACAACCCACCCTTCGCAACTGAGGGGCTCGCCCACCAGCGGCTCATGGAGCTAGGAACGAAAAGCTCGGGATGTTTCGAAGGATCCCGTACGAGATGAGGATCAGGGCTGCCAGGAACGGGACCATCGGACGTCGTGTGAGACTGGGGATGAAGATCAACAGCACGAGGAAGGGCATCGCTAAAAAAAGAAGGGGATTCATGAAGAACGCCTGGTCAACCCGACCGTTCAGCAGATGGTGCAAGGCGCGCGTTACTCCACACCCAGGGCAATGCAAACCCGTTGCTTGATGGAAGAAGCATCGCGGATAAAACCCAAACTGGCTCGGGTCAAATTTTGCAACAACGATACAGACTGGAACAATAGCGACAGCAAGCCCCAACGCCATCAACGCCCTGAGTTTGTGCTTCGACTTGTCAAAACCCATTTTCGGTGGCTCCAATCATTCGCTAAATTGTACTTGCGACCGACGGAAAACAGATCATTCCTGGAACGAACGCAACACCAAATTAATAATCAGGGTCACGATCAACATGAGTACCCAAGTGCCAACACTGATCGTTATCCAAAGGTATGCGTAGCTAGACGCGACCTTTGCCTCGTGGACATCTCCTTTTTTTAGATATTCCCCCGTCTTTATCGCATAGATGATCGCAATGATTCCGCCGGGCAAACAGCAGCACAGTGTGCAGAAGATTGAGCCAACAAGGTACGTCGGGACATCTTCAACATCGGCATTCTTGTTCGCGGCGCGTTTGAGGAGGTCGCGCGTAGATTCCCGGTTAACCGTAGTGGGAGGTGGATCGAAGTAGGAGTGGTCTCTGGCGATGGGTGGTCTGGCGGGCTCTAGTTTGATTTGTTCCCAGGGAGTGGGTTTGCTCTTTGGTGTTGGTTCCGCCGCCGGTTCAATGACTTGAGGCTCCGGGAAAAGGACCGGGAGCATGGCGGCTCGTTGCCAATGGGTCCGATCAAACGAGACTTCATGCTCCGGTTGGATTCTTCCGTTTCGGGCCATCTCCGTCGCCTTGGCGATGGGGATAGGACCAAGGATTCTCCCTCGAATTCGGACATACAATTGCTCAGTTGGCATTTGATTAGCGTGATAAGCGATCGATTGCGACCGCAGAAGTGATAACTAGGATGGTTCGCAAAGGAGGGGAGCCCAAGCGATTGACGAAACAGGATTGTCGACGTTGTTTCGAATGAACGTGCCGGATTGGAGGCTTCCGATTGGAATCAGATTCAATTTGATACTGCTCTGAGGCGTCCCAACGAGCATGTAGACGGTCCCGTCGGGAGGCTGATTTACGGTGACGGTTGGCTCAAAAACCGACCGATCCTTGGGCAATACTCCCCCGATGAACACGAGTTTCGGCTTAGCGAGCTCCTTGATAACTTCTTGGTCTTCGGTTCGTATCCTTCTGGCTTCTGCGACGGACTTCTTTAGTTCTGCTACCAAAGATTCGTTCAATCGAGAGTCAAATTTAATCTCGGTGAACCAAGACGTTCCGCCCTCCTCATTCGTCAGCATGACCTTCGACGGAGCGAAAGCCAAGTCCATGCCTCGACTCCCTTTCATACCAGTTTCAATGAGCATCAAGATGAGTTGGCGTTTGATCGTCACATCCAGGTCCTCATTGGTTAGCGTTTCACCAATTTGCCTGATAAACACTTCATCCCAGCGGTCGAGTGTTTGGGTTTGGTTTGTCCCAACACCCTGGACCAGAAGCCTTACGGTATTGCGCGGCTCGGCCTTGATTTCAATTTTTCCCCGAATGGTGTTCGTACCGAGATTTCCGGATGAGTCGAGGACGATCGGCAAATCGATTTTCGTTGTTGGTCCCGCATTGGTAAGTTCATTCGAAAATCGCACCCGGGTCTGATCCGAGGTGAAATACCGTTCGTTTGTCCCTGTTCTAACGAGGGTTACAAGCCCTGAAAACGGAGACCGCATCGCTTCATCTTTAAGGTCCTTGAGAGCTCTCTCTCTAGCGCCTACATATCTTGCGATCACTTGAAATTTTTCCGCAGGTATCTTTCCCGGGAGATTCAAGATCTTGCTATCCAACTCCGTTCGCAGTTGATTTGCGGAGAAGGTTTCACCCACGGTTAGTATTTGCTCGAATTTGCTCCCCAACTCTTTGCTTAATCCGTTGAGTTTCTCGATAAGCGGCCATTTGTCTGCTTGCCTTAACACCAAGTTCAACTCCTGGGCCTGTGGGCTATCCGAGAGTCTTTCTGAGTATCGCTTCAAATGCTTTGCGTAGTTCCCGATTGAATTACTATCCCGGATCTCATCCATGATCCCAGATAACTGCAGCATCATTCTCTGCTTGTTCTGAACGCTCGTGCGAAGCTTTTCGGCACGCTCAATCGCGAAGTCGATCAATTTCGATGCGCGAAGGCCTCCCTTGGGGTAGCGATCGGATAGTTGACGGAGATCGATGAGTACAGAGTCTAGCTGTGCCGCCGAAACGTTTTCTGCTGGTTGATCCTGCATCGTGTTGAGTTTGGATTCGACTTGCGTGACAAAATCCTGAACCGACTGCAAATCTTTACTTTCGAGATCGGCTTGAAAATCCTCCCAACGCTGCCGCAATTTGCCGAGTCGGGTATTTTCCTCTTTGGTCTTTGCTAACTTGCCGGCTTGGTTGATCTTCGCGACGTCGATTTGCGATGGGTCTTCCGAGTCTGCTTCTCCAATGAGTCGATTGAGTTGATCCTGGCGGCTTTGTTCGGTCTCCAGGAGCCCTGCCATCTCTTCCGCGAGAGCGGAGACCGCAGGTGAGGATTGTACGCTGCGCGAAAGGTTGCGGTAGAAAGTTTCAGTCTCTTTCAATTTCCCGCTATCCAGCATCGATTTCATCGCGGTTGAAGCTTCGTTGACGCTTGCTTGGTGCGATCGATTCCAGTACCAGAGGAGACCGAGAACGAGAAGCACGACGACGGGGACCGCGACGCCAGCAATCCGCAGCAATTGTTTACGACGTTCCTTCGCGCTGAATTCATAAAGTTTGGCGTTGAATCGTTTTTGGATTGACGGGTCGACCTCGAAATCCGTCGCGAGAAGGCGATGCATCGCTTGGCGCAATTCATCTTCATTGCTGCTGGGATTCATCAAAAGATGATCGAGTTGCTGAGCCAATTCGTTGTACTCATTTTCTGCGACGCGTTGCCTCAGAATGCTTCCCACCCACTCAAGGGCAGGGGCAGCATCTTGCGTCAATTCGGCAGGCAACGAAGACGTGTGGGGGGCCGACGCGATCAATTGTTTCCAGGTCTCCGCGGCAGCGATTCCTGCGTCTACGTTTCCCTCCAAGATTGCCGAATGCAATTTCCCTGCGATTACCTTCGCTTGTTCGATCCGTTGCTCCTGAGCCTTGCGAGATGAGGCAATTCGACATTTCTGGCGAAGCTGTTCGGGCACTTCCACCTTCCAATCCTTGTAGGAAAGCTCCTCTTCGAGACCGAAGAGAGCATCGGACTGGTTGGATTCGATTGCCCGGCCGAGTTCGATAGCGATTTGCTTGAGACGGATGGTTTCCCATTGGACAATGTCATCGTACCAAACGGTATTCATGACATCGATTTGGGCGATACGGCGCAGAACTCTTAGCCGCCAGCTCAACGGCGCTTTGGCAATTGCGAGCCGTCGGTGCTGTCGAAGCAATTCCTCTAAGGGTTGCTCGTCGACCAAAGCCTCATTCAACTCTCCGATGGCATTTGCATCCACGAGCGGAGGAGTATTCATTCCGTAGAATCGAAGAATATCGATCCAATCGTCTACTTCAGGAAAATCGAGTTCGGCCGCCGCATCGAAAATATTCGGCTTGATATTCGCGCGCTGCAGCGCCTCGCTCCGGAGTCCCTTGCGCAGCAGTGCGATGCAAGCTAGAAGTCTCTCGTTGACCAACTCGACCGCGTGTCGATACTCCTGGGCCAGGGGTTCCAACGCCTCCTGTGTGAGACCATCTGGATTCTCGAGTTGCCTTCGGATGCGTGTGGCTAAGGTCATTTTACAAAACTAAAAATCAAGTTCGAGGCTGGGGAAGAATTTCGTGTTCCGGCTGTCTCATTGCTTGAAACTTCGCTCAAGGTTGATAGTCGACAATGACTGGCAATTTTAAGGAAGTATCGTTGTTGTTAAGCTCCTGAATCCTCAAGTCGTAGACCAACTTCTTGGGTGTTTGAAGCAAATCCAAGATCGCGTTGCTGTGTTCCATCACCCTATTCCAGGAGTTTTTTAGGCTGGACTTGTCATTATTCCATTCAGCCGCCACAAGGGTCACGTCTAGGCTTTTTCGTTCATCTTGCGTCGGATAGTAACTCGCCCAATCTTTTGCAGCGAGATCCTGCTCCAGTTTCGAGGCGATATCGCGAGCCTTTTTCCAAGGCTGACCGTCCGCAGTTTCGACCTTCCCCTTCATGTAATCCGCGACGACCCTCGCCTGCTCTTCCAATAGCTCATCCAGCAGTTTGATTGCAGGAAACGCCGATTTTTCATCGTCTTTCTTGGAAACAGCTTTTTTTCGAATCATATCTAGCATGTCCCGGAAAGGACGAGTTGCTTTGTCTCGAAAAGTATTGATTTCCGTCGCAAGGCCCGATTCGTATTCCGGGAAAAGCAGCTTCCGCAACTTTGCGTTGTCGGAGAGCTCGTCGTGATCGAAAACACGCATCGAAGGCTTAAGAGTATTGGTATCCTTGTAGGCGTACCACTGTTTCTTGGGCTGTAACTTGTTCAATTTCCCGATCCATTCGGCGCTTTTATCCATTTGATACAAGACGTCTTCGCCGAAACTGCCACGGTCAAAAAATTCCGGTTCAAGCAAGTAGAGGACGTGTTTTTCCTGAAGAACCACGCGAAGGTGAGGGACTTGCAATTCGTGCTTGATCGGGAACTTGCGTTCATCGATCTCGACAGTACCTTCCAATACCACCTTGATGTCGCCACGCTTGGATGCGGCGGCAACATCAGCATTCAGGATTTCTGCGACATCCGCGTACTCGAAGTTGCAACGCTGACTTACGACATCTTTGGCTTTGCCATGCAACTGCAACGATATCGCAGGCGGATGTTCCTCAAGCCACATCTCTTCTTTTCTACGTTGTTGATCGATATTCCCTTTCGGAGCAATCTCTATCGTCAGTTCAGTGCCGTCGACCAGCCACTTCCTGTCGGACAAATCCCCGAACGCAGGGTGATTGAATTTGGTCACAATGTTGAAATTATCAGCGGTGATTGCAGGTGGTTTGTCAGACTTGGTTTCCGGCATCGATTTTTGCGCGGAAGAGTCCGTGTCGGTTTCCGGTTTCGGCATGGGAGCGACCGTCTCGCCGCTCTTTTGTTGCTCCGCAGTTGGATCGTCGGGTGTGTTAGAAGTGTTGTTTGTATCTGTCGGCGCCGGCTCTGTTTTTGTCGCCTCGACGCCTTCGCCTGGCAGGGGGGATTGGCTAGCGGTGTTCGGAAACAGGTTGAATGCAATCAATACCGCCCCTGCTCCCAGCATGGGCAGCAGGATCAAAAACAGGACACCAGCGGCGAGCAGAAGGCCGACGGATACACTGCGAGATCGCGTTGAGATCTCCCGGTTTGGATCAGTTGTCGCTGGAGGGAGTCGGCCATCGAGGTGAGTATGGCCTTGGCCTTTGATCCGAGGGATCTCATCGACGTTGGGCCGCAACGGGGGCGCGGTTGCGGAGGGACGGTTGGCTTGTGCAGATTGCGATCGACGAAGACGAGACGAGACTTCACTCGTGTCGAGGGCATCCGCAGACACCGAGGATCCTGGATACTTTGGGAAGGGCGAGGGTGGGGAGGCAGACGTGCCAGCGGTTCCAATCAAGATCCCGTTTCGGGCTTCTTCTGCTCCCAATCCCGCAGGGGCTTTTCCAAGACTGCGGGTCAGATCGATCACATCACCACGCGCGTTGGCGTGTTTGGCTTCTTCGCTACCGGCGAGAACACAACGTACCTTACACTGCACGTCAGGAGGTAAGTTGGTGAAGTAGGTAGAGAAGGTAGCCTGCCAACGCGAGGCGGGTGGCAGTAAGGAGATCGATTCCTCGAACATTTCGAGAAGTTGTGCGGACTGAGATTCGGAAAAGATCAGCCACAGCGTTTTGCCCCCCGGTTTCAACCATGCGTTTGCGATAACGCCGCCCCAACCCGCATCCCCAGTTACTGTAGCCCATGTCCGGCATGGTTTCGGATCGCTCTGCAAGGCTGGCAACTGGGGGCCCAGGGCAGGTGTGTCGCATTTTCCATCCCAAGACTGCTTCATCATCCCCGGATACGCGAGCAGCGCGGCAGGTCCGCAGTCCGGTAACGGAGCAGCGACGACAATATGGTGTGCGAGCTTGTTGGTCCTTTGGCTGTAGTCGAGACCGTAGTCAGAAATACGAGTGAGCAAGTTCGTTTGCTTCGGCCCCAACGTAAATCGAAGATGGGCATAGCAAACAGGGTTTCGCGAGGCGTTTGGGTCTCCTGGTGCAAAGACATGCCGATACATGCTCAGCGCTTCGAGCCGCTGTGCCAGGTTGGCAGGCATCCCTTGCGTGCACAGCACGGTGCAAAAGCCACGGCTACCTTGTTTGAGCCCTTGAGGGGCGGAAGTGTACAGGAGTTCGGCGTGCATGAGTTGATCGTTGTTTAACGCGTTGGGTTTCGGGTTCCAATAAGTCCACCACACCATTGGCTGATACTGTAGAGCATGGGAACCTCAACCCAGTAAGGCCTTAGATCCTTTGGGGCGATCCCAGGGGCGCCGGTTTCTTGATCGAAGGTTGGGGCCGTTCCGGTAGCACTCACGGGTACGAACAAGATCGTTTTGGTGAAACCCTCTGCAGCAGCGACAATCTCCGGCGTGAGGCTGCGAAGGAGGTCCTCGACTCTTCTCGAAGTTTTGAGGATCCGATCGCCATCCAAGGCCATGATCTCTCCCACTCCGGAAGGAACGTAGGGTGGTTCGTTGGATACGTCCGGAAGTAGATTTCGCCAACTGTCCCATTTGGTGACTACAATCACCAAGGGACGTTCATGAAACTGGTCCTCGCGAAGCCCAGCGTAGCGGCGAACTCGCTGAATCGCTTCCAACAGGATCGTATCCTGACGTGTAATCGTTTCACGCCCCTGCTTGCTCGATTTGAGTTGCATTTGCGGATCATCAGACCTCCCGTCGCACGCCCTGCGAAAACGAATCTCCTGGGTAGGATCGAACAAGAAAAAGAGGCAGCGGGCTAATGCCAAGTGCCGTGTCACCGGCGAACTCGATGTATCCGCGCCCGGCAGAAAACTCTCACCTGCGTTATCGTACAAACACATGACCTTAGAAACCGAGATCTTTCTCGTATGGTTCGGGTGCCTGCCGGTGGGTTGAAGATTGAAAAGAAAAGGCCGCGGGAAGTTAACAATATTGCCAGGCCCGAAGTTCACACGGTCGTAGGAGTCGCCCGAGACCTCGGTTTTTGAGATTGCAACAGGTCGGTCTGGATCCGGATTGAGAAACTGCAACCTCTCGTAATCGTGCAATCTGGCGTTCGCGAGCGGGTCCGTGTCGGTCATCGCAATTGCGAAATAGGTCGGAAGGATTTCCCTCATTTTCCAAGTCATCGATGCCAGGTAGTAGCTTTTGCCCGAAGCTGGGGCACCTAGAATCGAGTAAAACAGTGGTGGGATTTGGTACAGAGATCGCGCTACTTCCAAATGGCAGTTCGGACATGCCAGGCGCGTGGTCCGTTGTCCCTCCGGATCGATCGCATCGCCGTCCGGCGTGAATCGCGTCGGCAGGAACCTCGATTGAAATTGATCCCCTAGCCGAATGTCCCCGAGCAAATCGGGATGTTCCGCAATCCACAAGGATTCTTCCGGCGCAAACTCGTGCCAACAGTGCGGACATGTGATTCGGCTTTGCAGAGTGTAGCTGTCAGTTTCCGGCAACACGAGAAAACTCCAGAAAGTATTCGGGAACAATCCTGTCAACTAAGTTTAACAATTCCAAAGTGAGGAAGATCAACGGCGCGTTTTCGGTTAGCAAACTGAACTCGATCGCACCCTCTGAAAACGAGATCCGCGCATGCCTTGTCCCGAGGGTTTGTCATTACCTCCAATCACGTAGGTAAGTTTTTGACATTGAACGCCAACGCCAAGATGCTCACGATGCCTAAGAGGATGGTTCCGACAATCGCAATGCTTCCGCAGATGATTCCAGCTACCGCCAAGCCATGACCGGTACCTAGGACTTTCGAATTGCTGATTCCAGCAATCCCGCAGATAATCGCTGTAAGTCCGGAGATACCAGGCACGATCCCAAACGGCAAGCAGCAAAGCGCCATCGGCGACATCAACAACGAGATCACTCCTGCAACCAAGCTCGCGATAGCTATCCCGTTCGCCTCACCGGTTCTCTCGCCTGATACCCTATCGGCACGATTCGAGGTCGACATGTTCGCAGATGCAGAGGCGTACGGATTGACGTAATGCGGACCACCCCCTTGGTGGTTCGGATTTGTTTGCCATCCGGAATTCGATAAAGCGTTTGCAGGTTCCAATGGAATCCCGCTAAACCACGTCGGTTGAATTACTCCTGCCTCTACCCAATTGGCCGTCCCCTTGCGCCAAACCATGGTATTGCGTGCGACTTTGCCCATGCTGATCCATTGTTTAAAACCCTCCTCATCGGTTGGGCCTTGATTCGAACCGTCAAAATGCGCAAACCAATCAGCAGACTCTAGCGAACCGACTTGATCTTCGAACTGCGACGCCCCTTCCTCTTCTCGCTCGCTCCGACTCGGAAACAATTCGGACACGTTTGCCGCAGCGCGCCATACCGAGCCATCCAAAGAGACTTCATGTTGGCGCGTGATCTGTCCACGCTTGACCATCTCGAGAGCCTTTTCTTGCGAAATCGGCCCCAGAATACGTCCCTTAAATCGAATGTACAGCTTCTCCATCGTGCTCCTATCGACCGCCTTTCCGAGCCATTCCTGGTTTCACAGACCGCTCGAGTCTCAACTCGTCGCGGTTTTCACATCCAAGCTCTTCCCGTTGCAACCAAGAACGATCGGGTGTCGCTCGCATCTTCAAAAATTGACTCCGGAAAGTCTCGTTGAAAGAAGCTCGTATTGCAATGCGATTCTCCCAAGTTCCAACGCCACTTCTTGTTTCCCCCCGCTCCCAGCCCCCCCCCCTTTTGGGTATCGAAAAAAACCGGTTTTTTTGGCATTCGAATCGCATGGAATACGCTTTAACTGTTGAGGGATTTTTCCTTAGCATATCAACTGTGTTTAAGAAGCTAATCAATATCTTCTTTGCCGGGATGGAGCGATGGACTCGAAGAGTTTGTGGTACATGCAGAGCAAAGCCGGCACAGCCGAGGGCCCCTATTCGGATCAACAGATCTTGAAGATGGCCATGGAAGGCTCCCTATCGCGTACTGCAAAAGTCAGACACACCCAACGCACCAAGAATGAATGGATACTCGCGACAGCCGTCCCGGGATTGGGTTCGATCGTATTGAATAACACCAGCCCTGTCGCGGAAGTATCGCCACAAAAAGGACCATCCTCGAACCCGACTCCCGCGCCCGCTCCGCAAAGGTCAAAGCCTAGCGAAACGAGCGGGCTCGGACTTGGCGTTCCACGCTGGAGCGCCGCAAACCCAATACTATCCCGAAACGATTCCCTGAGTCACGATTACTGGGACAGCATGTCTACCGCGGCTGCCGAGGACCAGGTCATAGAATCGTTGAGCAAAACCGCAGCTGCTCAGACAGAGTCGGACAATTCGACACGATCAAGAAAGATTCTTAAACGCCAACTCTATGACCTCGTGGTTGCAGGGACGTTGATTGTCCTTTTAATCGCAATCCTTATCTCGGGCGGGTTGTTCCTGGCCGGTAGCCTGATGCTGGGATATTCGGACGAGGAATTGGAAGCCATTGCAAAGCGAGCGACACCAGCTGGTCTCGGATGGAATGATGAATTGGAACGCTCGTCGCAGGTCGTCGCCGGTGCACCAGGAATCTTGCCTCATCCGGAACTGTCGGCGAACCGAAAATCGAACGACAGCGACAGTTCGGAAGAACCTGAAGAACAGATGCTTGCAACGGACTTGGACTTCTCGAGCCTCTCCGGAAGGTACGACATTGGAGAGAAGGGACGAGCAAAACAAGAGCTTGTATCGATTGAAGTGAAGCGAATCACTGCGAGAAAAAGAGGAGAGGATCTGCATGAACTAGACGCTCAACTCCTCGAGGATTTCGGCAAACATGGTTTCGTCTCCGCAGAAATGACCATCGAGCCGAAAGCTGGCGGAACAGGTAAGCAATCGCTCGTTTGCTCTATCACGAACATCGTGCAAACGATTCCCGAAGTCGACGATTGTGGAACCGCCTTGGGGCGTGATAGCTTCGATCAGTTGCTGAAACGCGGAAAAAATGGCGACATCGTCATTGTCTTAAGCAAAGACGATCTTCAAAACATAGCCAAAGCCAAAGATGCGATACGTCGCGAACTGTCGACCAAGATGCCCAGTGAAATTCTTGATCCCCAGGAAACCGAAAAGTTGCTCGACGCATTGAAACTCGCGAAATCCAAATGACTGCTTGAATCCTCCCGTTTTCTTCCGAAACGATGACACATCTCCACGTTGCTCGCTTCCCGATCCACCGCCCGCCTCGAATACTTTTCGCGGACGCAATTCTTAACAAATTGCTGCGCCGAAGTGGAGGTCGGCAATTCATGCAAACCGTTGAGAAATGAAAACGGCTCACGGCGGAACTGCAACGTGGCGACTATGGACAAATCATGGACTGGCGTGCGATTTACCCAAGCAGGTTCGATCGTTTTTCAACTGACTGCTAACGGAGCGCCGGGCTGGGGATCGGCTCGCCGTTGGTCGTGAGGACCTGAACCTCGTGCGCACGATGCGGGCCGGTGTACTGCCAGACAATCTGCTTGTCTCGGTTCAATTCGAAAATTTTCACTACCCCTACATCTCCTCTCGCACCATAACTCGCGATCACCGTGTTGCCGTTGGGCAACCGCTGCCCACCACACGGGTCCGCAAATGGGTTCCCGGGTACGTCCGCATTGCTCGCTTGCCAAACAATACGACCCTCGGCATCGAACTCCACGGTCTTGTTTCCGTGCGTCAGATTCACCACCGTGTTGCCGTTGCTCAACCGAATCGCCGTAAACGGCCAGTTCTCCGCCGCTCGTCCACCAACCTCCGCACCGTCCGTCGCAATCTCCCTGACTACCTTGCCCGCTGGATCGTACTCCTTGACCTTGAACGCCAAGAGATGCGGGACCAAGTAGTTGCCACTCGCGAGCTTGCGAGCCATCCGTGTCTGCATGTGCGCATTGTCCGTTTCCGGAAGCAGCGGAAAGCGTCTAGCGACACTCCCGTCCGGGGCGACTTCCATCAACACGGGTTTGGCTCCAAGCTCCGTGATCAATGTTTTCCCGTCCGTCAAACGCTGGGCAGTTCCCAGTTCCTGATTCTCGTTCGAGAGCCGATAGTGGAAGACGGTCTCCCGCCGATCTCGCGTCAACTCGCGGAC
Source organism: Planctomycetota bacterium (assembly GCA_046306195.1). Taxonomy (GTDB): domain Bacteria; phylum Planctomycetota; class Planctomycetia; order Pirellulales; family Pirellulaceae; genus JBKCUI01. Next base: position 15,823 of record JBKDXO010000194.1, read on the forward strand.
TTCGTCCGACCAGCAAACAAGCACGTTGCCATTGTCGAGCACCCACCCGTCTCGCGCCCCGGGACGGCCTGCATCCCAGACCTCCCGACCAGACTCATCCAAGATCCCCGTAAAGGTCGGACCCGCAATGAAGAGGGAGTGCCGAATCGATTCCTGGGCAATTCCCCACGAACCGATCGACGACAACACCACGAAACCAATCAGCCAAGATCGCACAATTACCCCCCCAAGTAAGTCCACCAAAGAAACGATGCGTGGGTATCAAAGAGCCGAAAATCCCGATCAGGCTGAGATAGGCCAAGCATCCAAATAACGGCGATAGCCGATGTGCTTGTCGGATTGCTGCTGCAGCATGCTGCGAGTGGCAGAAATCAGTTCCTTCTCTTTGTCGAGCGTCAATCGACCCATCATCACTTGAACGCGAAGAAAGACGAAGTACGTGTCGAGTACATCGCAGCGACAGTACTCGCTGATCTCGGTCAAATTCCCGGCTCGATACATGTCGAGCACCATGTCCCCCTGAACATCCAGCTTGCCAGGCTTGGCCAACAACGAGGCGGCCAGGTTGAGCCCACCGCGGAACCAAGTACTGCCATAGTTCGTGAGCACCTCGTGCAAATCGACATGCGCGTCCAAATTGTAGCGGTTGCGATTTTGGGAATAGGTGCGATCGTACAGGTTGAACCAGGCAGGAACGCTGATCCCATACCGGAATGCAGCCAGTTCCATGAGCGGGATGTCAAACGTCCTGCCATTGAACGTGATCCATGTCGGACGGCTGTATCGTTCCCAGCCCAACCAAAACTGTTTGGAGATCACCTCGGGCCGATGTTGGGGTTCGTCCAGCGAAACGATTTCGATCAAACTAAAGTCTTCCCGAATCTTGGCGACGACCAGAACGATCGGAAGGTGATAGGTGAATGGGATGAAGTCGCGTCCAGACTCGCACAGCAGATCCTGGCGAAACATCGCGATCGCTTGATCGGGCGAGAACGATGCGTCGGGATAACGCGTCTTTGCGATCATCTCGCCATCCGCAACGCTCTCCACATCAAACAACAGATACTTGACTTCGTGGGCTGGGTTGGTCATGGCTGCGCTAACGACAAGGACCTCGCAGGAGGCGAAAACGAAAGCACTGTTGTACCAGGGAAGAGCGCCCGATGCATCCAGGGGGGTGGGTCAGGAACGGTCTAAACCGCGGTTGGTTCGGCCACCTGTTTGGGTGTGCTCACTGCGATGGAGGGTTCCTTGATGCAAACGCAATCGACGAAGTACTCCGGTTTGCCATCGACGATCTCCTCGACCAGACCATGAATATCGGTATCGAAGCCTGGGAATTTCTCGTTGAACATTCGAGCGAACCGGAGGTATTCGACAATCGACTTGTTGAATCGTTCGCCCGGGATCAAGAGGGGGATGCCCGGCGGGTAGGGGGTCAGCAGAACCGCGGTGGCCCGTCCTTCGAGGTAATCGATTTGAACACGATCGACTTCGTCGTGGGCCATCATTGCAAAGGCATCCGACGGTTTCATCGCTGGCTGCATGGGGGACAGGTACATTTCGGTGGTGACGCGAGCTACGTCATGAGCTTTGTAGGTATCGTGAATCCGCTGGCACAGTTCCTTCAGGCCGACCCGTTCGTACTGCGGATAGTGCTGCACGAACTCGGGCAGGATCTTCCACATCGGTTGGTTCTTGTCGTAGTCGTCCTTGAATTGCTGCAGCGCGCTGACGAGCGTGTTCCAACGTCCTTTGGTGATGCCGATCGTAAACATGATGAAGAACGAGTACAGTCCCGTCTTTTCGACGATAACACCGTGCTCGGCCAGATAGCGGGTGACAATCGATGCGGGAATGCCGGTCTCGGCGAATCGACCGGAGACATCGAGTCCCGGGGTGATGACGGTGGCTTTGATCGGGTCGAGCATATTGAAGCCATCGGACAGGCCGCCGAAACCGTGCCAATCTTCGTCGGGCCTCAAAACCCAATCGCTCCGTTCGCCGATTCCTTCCTCGGCCAGGTGTTCGGGTCCCCAGACCTTGAACCACCAATCCGCGCCCCATTCGTCATCGACTTTCCGCATCGCGCGTCGGAAGTCGAGGGCTTCCATGATCGATTCCTCGACCAAGGCAGTTCCGCCGGGCGGTTCCATCATCGCCGCAGCCACGTCGCACGAAGCGATGATGGCGTATTGCGGCGAGGTCGATGAGTGCATCAAGTAGGCTTCGTTGAAGGTGTGTCGATCCAACTTCTTGTTCGCGGGTTCTCGCACCAGAATCTGCGAGGCTTGCGAGATACCGGCCAGCAGTTTGTGGGTGGAGTGGGTCGCGAAGATCATCGATTCCTGCGGCTGCGGTCGATCGCGGCCGATGGCATGCATGTCCTTGTAGAAATGATGGAAGGCCGCGTGGGGCAACCAGGCTTCGTCGAAGTGGAGCGAGCCGATCTGGCCATCGAGCATCTTGCGGAGGGATTCCACGTTGTAAAGGATCCCGTCGTAGGTGCTCTGCGTGATCGTCAAGATGCGGGGCATCCGTCCCGGGTTCCGTTTTTGGGCTTCCTTGGCGAACGGGTTGGCTTCGATCTTCCTTTGGATACTTTCGAGCGTGAACTCGCTTTGCGGGATCGGGCCGATGATGCCGAGGTTGTTTCGCGTGGGGGTCAAAAACACCGGCACCGCGCCGGTCATGATGATCGAGTGGAGGATCGACTTGTGGCAGTTGCGGTCGACGACGACGATATCGCCGTTGGCGACCGTCGAGTGCCAGACGATCTTGTTCGAGGTCGAGGTGCCGTTGGTGACGAAGAAACAATGATCTGCACCGAAGATCCGGGCGGAGTTCCGTTCCGAAGCGGCGACGGGTCCGGTGTGGTCGAGCAGTTGGCCGAGTTCTTCGACCGCATTGCAAACGTCCGCCCGGAGCATGTTCTCGCCAAAGAACTGGTGAAACATTTGGCCGACGGGGCTTTTGAGGAACGCGACTCCGCCCGAGTGGCCGGGGCAATGCCAGGAGTACGATCCGTCCTGGGCATAGTGGATCATCGCCCTGAAAAAGGGAGGGGCGAGACTGTCGATGTACGAACGGGCTTCGCGGAGAATGTGGCGCGCCACGAACTCCGGCGTATCCTCGAACATGTGGATGAACCCGTGGAGTTCGCGAAGGATATCGTTGGGAATGTGCCGTGAGGTTCGGGTCTCCCCATACAGAAAGATCGGAATGTCCGCGTTCTTGAAACGAATTTCCGAGATGAACTGGCGAAGTTTATCCAGGGCCGATTTCATCGAGTCTTCGGAGGCAAACTCGTCGTCGTCGATCGACAAAATGAAGGCCGACGCGCGGCTTTGCTGCTGGGCAAACTGCGACAAGTCGCCGTAGTTCGTCACCCCAGCAACCTCCATGCCTTCCCGCTCGATGGCCTCAGCCAGTGCGCGAATGCCGAGCCCCGAAGCGTTACCGGAGCGAAAATCCTCATCGATGATGACTATCGGGAACTTAAATTTCATAAACCAGATCCTCAGCCAGCGAAACATCCTCGAACTAAGATCAAGGTAGCGTTTCCACGGAAAATGGGATAGCGAGGTTCGGCGGGGAGACGCCGAGTTTTGACCTAGCTTTTTCCAAGGAAATCCGGACAATTCGCTCGCATGAAAGCAGGGGCAGTCAACGGACTGCCCGGTCTGGCCAGCCTAGACCCCCCGGGCCTGTTGCGGCAGTGCCGGGTCGCGAACCCTCCCTTCCCGTCTTAATCGATCGAAAAGCATGGAAACAACCCTCGTCCTTTTGAAGCCCGATTGCGTTCAACGCCGCCTGGTCGGAGACATCATCAGTCGATTCGAACGCAAAGGTTTGAATCTTGTGGCCATGAAAATGCTGCGAGTGACTCCCGAATTGTCTCGCGAGCATTATGCCGAGCATGTCAGCAAGCCATTTTACAAGAACCTGGAGGACTTCATCACCTCGGCTCCTATCGTGGCGATGGCGGTCGAAGGGTTGGAAGCGATTCGAGTCGTCCGCGAGATGCTCGGTGCTACCAACGGCCTGAAAGCGGCTCCCGGCACGATTCGCGGGGACTACAGCAGTTCCAGGCAAATGAATCTGGTGCACGCCTCCGACAGCCCCGAGTCGGCGGCCCGCGAACTGAAACTTTATTTCCGCGACAACGAACTGTGCCGATACACGCCTACCTTGGTCGGCAGCTTCCGAGCCAACGACGAATCGTAGGCTCCCTACCCGCTCCTTCATCCATAGATTGCTCATGCGTCGCAACGACATCCGAAACATCGTCATCATCGCCCACGTCGACCATGGCAAGACCACCATGGTTGACTGTCTGCTCAAACAGAGCGGACAGTTTCGGGATTCGCAGTTGCAGGGGGAACGCATCCTCGACAGCAACGATCTCGAGCGGGAGCGGGGGATCACGATCCTGTCGAAAAACATCGCCCTCGAATACAAGGGGATCAAGATCAATTTGATCGACACCCCCGGCCCCGCCGATTTCGGAGGCGAGGTCGAACGCGTGGTGCGGATGGCTGACGGTGCGTTGGTGTTGATCGACGCCGCTGAAGGGACCATGCCACAAACGCGGTTCGTTCTCTCAAAGGCTCTCGAGTGCGGAGTCAAACCGATCGTAGTCGTCAACAAGATCGATCGCCCTGACGCCCGCTGCGACGAAGTGGTCGAGGAAGCTCTCATGCTGCTGGTCGATCTCGGCGGCGAGCATTACATGGATCACTTCGATGTGATCTACGCATCGGGCCGATCCGGATACGCCACGCACGATTGGCGTGTCCCAGGCGAGAACATGATTCCGCTCCTGGACTTGATGCTCGAGAAGATTCCTGGTCCCGATGTCGAGCCCGACAACTCCCTGCAATTGCTCGTGACCAATCTCGATTGGTCGGATTACGTCGGCCGGATCGCGATTGGCCGGATTCAAGCAGGCACCATGCGGAAAGGCCAACAAGTCGACATCGTCAAAGAGGACAACATTGTCGCAGCCCAGGTCGCGAACCTTCAGTTCTTCGACAAACTCGGGCGCGTCGATACCGAGTCGGCCAGTGCGGGCGATATCGTCGCCGTAATCGGGCTCGACACCATCGAGATCGGCGACACGATTTGCAATCGAGGTGAACCCAAACCGCTCCCCCGTCTGAAAGTCGATGAACCGACCCTCGAGATGGTCTTCAGCATCAATTCGTCTCCCCTGGCAGGCCGAGACGGCAAGTATGTCACGACACGGCAACTCAAGTCGCGACTCGAAAAGGAACTCGAACGCAACGTCGCCTTGCGCGTCACTCCTGTCGAAGGGAGTGAAGCCTTTGCCGTTCGCGGCCGCGGTGTCCTCCACTTGTCGGTCCTCATCGAAACCATGCGGCGCGAAGGCTACGAGATGAGCATCAGCAAGCCGCGTGTGGTCCTCAAGCGGATCGATGGCGAACTGTGCGAACCGTTCGAAGTCCTCAACGTCGAGGTCCCCACCGATCGGGTCGGACCGGTGATGGAGATGGTCGGCAACCGACGCGGGATTCTCGAATCGATGAATCCGCGCGGTGAATACACGCTGCTCCGTTTCTCGATCCCCGCCCGCGGGCTGATCGGCATGCGGACCCGTATGCTCAACGCGACTCAAGGAACGGCGATCATCCACCACCGCTTCTCCGGTTACCAACCGGTCGGTCCGGAAATGGCGCGCCGATCCAACGGGGTTTTGGTCTCGATGGTGCCGGGGAAAGCGGTCGCCTACGCTCTGTTCGCTCTTCAGGAGCGCTCGGAACTGTTCGTCGCGCCCGGTGACGATGTCTACGAGGGAATGATCGTCGGGGAAAATGCCCGCGACAACGACTTGGTGGTCAACCCGACCAAAGAGAAGAAACTGACCAACATTCGAGCGGCTGGCAACGATGAAAATGTCATCCTCAAGCCGCCCAGGGAATTGTTCCTCGAGGCGGCTCTGGAATACATCGAGGACGACGAATTGGTCGAAGTGACGCCCAACGTGATCCGGCTCCGGAAAATGTACCTCCGAGAGAGCGATCGTCGCCGCAACACAAAATCACCCGGCGAGTTGGTTGAAAGCTGATTCTCGCGCGTCGATGCGCTATATATATTGGGGAGTCGACGCGGTGTCGTTATTCCATTCTCTCCCACAGTCAAAAACGCATTATGAATCCATTCGACATTCTCACGGAAATCATCAACGCCGGGGCCGCCCAAGGGCGAAGCGGGGGCGGCAATAGTCGTCCGGATATCGTCAAGGATATTCTCGTCGGAGGACCGGGCCAACGCGGCGGATCCGAGCGAGTTGAATTCCCAGGTGTCTTTCGGGATGGGCCCGGGGGTGGCAGCGGTCGCCCCTCAGCCAAGGAAATCGAAGACATGCTCGGCGTCGGACGATCGAGTCCCACGCAACCCTCCAATCCCGCACCTACGAATCGAAAAGTCGAAACTCCCGCGCCCCGATCCGGTGGCGCACCCCAAGGGGACATCTTCGGCCAAGAGCCCGCCACCAAGCCTGCGGCAACAAACGAAGTTGCGGCCAGTGAACGCGAGCAAGTGATCGTCCTCATCCGCGCGATGATCCACGCCGCGAAGGCCGACGGCCGCATCGATGCCCAGGAGCAGCAAGCGATCCTCGAGCGAGTCGGCAACACCAGCCAGGAAACGATTCAGTTTCTCCGACAAGAGTTTGCCAACGCAACCAACGCACGCGACTTTGCGTGGTCGGTCCCGCTCGGAATGGAAGCCGCGGTTTACGCTGCGTCGATCGCCAGCATCACCATCGACCAGCAGTCCGAAGTGGACTACCTCAAGGAACTCTCGCACGGATTGCGGCTGTCTCCGCGCGTTTGCAACCAAATTCATCAGCAGTACGGGATCCGCCCACTCTTCTAGATCGACGAGCCGACCAGGGGCATGCTCTTTGACCGCCACCAAGGGCGGCTGGTCTCGGTTTTTCGCGGAAGATTTATTTGCCATCCACAGTCCGAGGACAAGAGCGCGAGGTCCTCGGACTGTCTTCGTGGTATTCATCGCCGACTGACCGGAGTTGCCGGAAATGCGATGCATCCTTGGTTTGCATAAATCCAACTTTGCAAGGGCTCCCATCGTGGAAACTGTATCCGAGCCTTCGAGTCCGTTTGAATTCGAAGAGGAAACCGCCACCAAGCCTGAGCGGGGAAAACCGTCCGCGAAGGATCGGTTGCTGCGCTGGAGCGTTATTCTCGCAGTAGTAAGTTTTCTGGCCTCCCTGATCGCGTCGGTGGTCGAGAATAATTCGGTTGGTAACTTGCAGGTGGAAACCACGGCTTCAGCGGTCAATCGATTTGGCATGGTCATGATGCTGATCGGGTGTTTGGGGATCTTCGTCGCGTTTCGATTCCCGCAGCTGCTGGCGGGTGGGCAATCCGCCGCCGTTGCAAAAAGAAGGTGGTCTACCTGGTGGTTGCTGTTCGCTTGGAATCTTGCTGCAATTGTTTTCCTGGGGATATTTCTTTTCTCGCTCGCGATGATCACGGACGGCGAAGCGATGATTTACTGCGTGCTTCCCGTTCCGCTTGTGCTTTCCCTGATGCTGGTGATCGCGATTTGGCATCGTGGGGTGATCCGAGCCTATGCCATCGGATTCCTGGTCAGCGCCGTTCTGAATTTGTTGCTCTTGGCGGGAGGGGCTCTCTACCTACGTGTGGCTATTGGGACGGGTTACCTGTCGACGTATTCGCCGGGCACAGTCTATGCCCTCATGTCTCCCACTGCGCTCTCGTTTTGGATCTTTCTTGGACTTCTAGGAATCGGCACTGCCAATGCCATTTCTGGTCTGGTTTGCTCGGGTTATGTTGCCGTCTTGGAGCGGGTCCGCCGTTCTCGGGAACCGGTTGATGCACAAGCTCATCCCACCATCAACGACTTGCAACTTCCCACGCCGTGAGGACAATACGAGATTGTGAGCGAGGGTTGATTCGAACACTGCCGACGAGGCGTTCGGGACATCATGAATCATCGATGGATGGGTTGGCTTGTTTTGTCGTGGATGGTCGGTAGTTTGGCTTATGCCCAACCGCCGGCGCGTCGTACTCCGCGAGCGACGCCACCTAAGTTCCAGGCCGACGAGTTCTCGGGCATCTTCTTTCCAGATCCGGTTGCCCAACTCCAGGGGAGCCCTGGCATCAAGCCCGACACCCCTTCCAACCCACCCATCAGCACAAGTTCAGAAATGGAATCCAGTTCCTCTGCCGGATCCGTATTTTGGAAGGAACTGATTCGCGGCGGAACGATCGAAGACCTTGTGAAGGAATCCAAGACCCGTCTGGACAGCGTGATCACGACCCCTGCGAAATTCGCGGGAGGCGGATACGCCGAATGCCGCCGTGAGTTCACGCTCTTGGCGTCATTGATGGCGATCATTTCCCAGTACCCGGAAGAGATCCGCTGGCAAGCGTCGGCGCCGTATGCCCGCACGATCTTTGCCAAGTTGGCCGCTAACTGCAAAGTAGGGACGCAACCGGTGTACAACGAAGCCAAACAGCGACAGCAGGATCTTCAGGAACTGCTCAAAGGGAGCAAGCTGAACGGTACTCCCGAAGACTTGCTCTGGGGGGATATTGCCGATCGCGGGCCCATGATGCAGGTGCTCGAATGGGCGTTGCGAGAAAACTTGGCCCCTTTCGCAAGTAACGAAGATAACTTTCGTGAGAATCAGGAGGGTCTTGCCAAATATGCCGAGTTGGTCGGTGCTTTTGGCCACATCCTTCAGCAAGAGGGGATGACCGATGCCGGCGACGAGAATTACACTGAATTGGCGAAGGCGATGGTAGGTGCGACCAGAGATCTGCTCCAGGCCGTCAAGGCCAACGATGCGGAACTGGCTCGAACTGCCGTCAGTCGCATCGACCAGTCATGCAACAAGTGCCACGAAACATACCGTTAGTCGACAGGCGATTTTCTCAGTAAGAAACGGAATCTATGGGTATTCGGTTCCAATGCCATGTTTGCCATGAACCTCTCCATGTGAAATTTTTCCAGGCGGGGAAACGGGGGCGTTGTCCCCATTGCCAGAGCCGTTTTCGGATCCCCAACGAGGACAGCGATTTCTCGACTCCTTTGAACGCAACGCAACAGGAGTCCAGGGAATCCAATGCGGTTGCTGCAATCGCGGGTGAGACCAATTCTCCTCCTGGCGAATCGTCGAATCATGCCGTCGCGACCTTGGAAGCTCCTCCAGCCGAACCTCAACAAATCAGTCCCCCTGCAAGCTCAGTGCATCCTGCAAATGCCCGCTGGTTCGTTCGGCCTCCGAGCGGCGGAGTCTACGGTCCCGCTGACATACGCACCCTGGAGTCGTGGATCGCTCAGCGGCGTGTGACATCCGATTCCTACATCTGGCGTGAAGGGATGGAGCTTTGGTCTTTGGCCATTGAACTGATGCCCGCCGCATTCGCTGCTGCGGCTGCATCCACAACGACCGACGCGGTGCCACCTCCTGTCTCGTCGCCGATCGAATTACCGCAGGTTTCCTCGGACGACAAATTTCCCAACCCAGCCCTTTCCAAAGCGAAAGCGAACTTGGAACAACGCCGAAAAAAGAAGACCAAGCAAACGTGGATCGTGCTCGGCCTTCTTCTCGCAATCGCAGCCGGTTTGTTGGCCACTCTTTTCGTCGTCCTGCGTGGCTAGATATTTGCGTTTCTCTTCTCTCGTCGCATCGTTCTCGCCATGCAATTAGTCGACACCATGCCGGATCGTTGGGCGTTGGCTGGCGCCCGAGCCATTCTTCCGGACCGCGTTCTTGAGGACGCTTGGGTCGAAGTGAGTGGTGGACGTATCCAAAGAGTGGGAAAACCTCCCCAGCGGATTCCGAAATCGCTGACCGTGATCGATGCCACGGGCAAGTTGCTTGCCCCTGGGTTTGTGGATATCCATGTCCATGGAGGTGCTGGGGCTGATTTCATGGATGGGACTCCCGAAGCGATCGCACAAGCGGCGCTCGCCCACTTGAAGCACGGAACGACTACGATCTTTCCGACGACAACGACCGGATCCGCCGAAAGCATCCATGCGACGTTGGATGCCGTGGCGCTCGTAAGACAACAACCGACGGTATCGCTACCTTGGATTCCGGGAGTTCACTTGTATGGTCCTTACTTTGCGTCGGCGAAATCCGGTTGCCACAGTAAAGCGGGCTGCCGTGCACCTGAATTGTCCGAATACCAATCGTATTTCAAGACTGGATTGATTCGAATCGCGACCTGCGCCGCTGAACTCGAAGGTTGCCTCGACTTCTATCGCTATGCGAAGCGGCGAAAGTGCCTGGTCACCTGTGGGCACTCGAATTCCTCTTGGAACGAAATGAAGGTAGCGCACCGGGCTGGTATGTCCCACGTCGATCATTTTTGGTGCGCGATGTCGAATGTTGCGTCGGTTCGCAGCCGATTCGGCACTCCGATGCAGGGGAGTATGCTCGAGTTCGTACTCGCACATTCCACCATGAGCACAGAAGTCATCGCCGATGGTTACCATCTGGCACCCGAGCTTCTGCAATTCGCTTGGCAGATCAAGGGACCGCAGCGGTTATGCCTCGTAACCGATTCCAATCGAGCTCTCGATATGCCGCCGGGAAGATATCTCTTTGGAAATCCTAGCGAACACGTTTGGATCGAAAGTGACGGCCAAGTTGGACGGGCACCCGACGGCGGTTTGGCAAGCGCGATCCAAGGCATGGACCACTGTATTCGAGTAATGGCCAAACATACCGAAGTCCCGCTGCACGACATTGTGCGGATGGCATCGCTGACCCCGGCAACATTGACCGGGATCGATGACGAGGTAGGGAGTCTGGAACCAGGGAAACGGGCGGATATCCTGTTGCTGAACCGAAAACTCCACATCGACCGAGTCTTTCTCACACCTAGCACGTCGACTCGAATCCCGTCATAATACCGGTCAATCGGGTTGGTTCTCATTCGATCGACAACGTCTCGAAATGAAGGTGTGTGACTCATGGTATGGACGTATTCCGTGCGTGTCGTGTACGCCGCGACACTCTTGGCCTCCGTGTTGGCTCCCAGTTCGCTGGCTGATGGCTCTGCAGAGCAACTAGCGACGCTCCGCACGATTCAGCCCGGGGACGAGAAGGCTCAACAAGCGGCCGCGAAAGCCGTCAAGCAATTGTCGTCCGCCAAAGATGTCAATTTGCTCGGTGTGCTGCGGGCCATGAAAGGGGCCAGCCCTTTGGGGAAGAATTGGCTTCACGGTCTGGCCAATTCCCTCCACCGCGGTCCGAGCGCTCGTAATACGGAAGAACTCTCTGCGTTCCTCGCCGACGTTACGCAAGATCCCGAAGCCCGATACACCGTCTTTCGCTGGTTGACCGATGGGAACCAGGAACTGCGGTCCAAACTTTTGGCATCGATGCTCGATGACCCCAGCCTCGAAATTCGATTCGATGCCGTCGCCGAGGCGATTCTGAAAAGCGAAGGCGCAGACGAAAAACAATGGCGGCGCGTGCTGGACTCCGCTCGGCACCCCGAGCAAACCTCGAGCATCATCGAAAAGCTCAAAGGGATCGGTGTCACCATCGATATGGCAGAGCATATGGGATTCGTACGTAGCTGGAAATTGATCGGCCCGTTCGACAACGTCGGCAGTGATAAATTCGATGTCGTCTACGCGGTCGAACCCGATTGGGTTGCGGGGAAAGTCAGCGATCGTTATGCGGGTAAAAACGGTGAGGTTGCATGGATCGAACACACCACCGACAAGGAGGACGGGCAAGTCGACCTCGCCAAACTGTTCAACAACGAAAAAGGATGCGTCGTCTACGCGATGGCGATCGTCCAATCCCCGTCCGCGATACCGTGTGAGGTTCGTGCGGGATGTATCAATGCACAGAAAGTTTGGGTCAATGGCGCCGAGGTAATCTCGAACGAGGTTTACCATACCGGCATGCAGATCGATCAGTATTCCGCCCCGATCCAACTGAAGCCAGGTGAGAATCGGATCCTGGTTAAGATCTGCCAGAACGAACAAAAGGAAGCGTGGGCACAGACCTACGCGTTCCAACTCCGACTATGCGACGAAACCGGCAAAGCGATCGCGCTGAAGCAATAGAGCCTCAGGCGCACTCTCTCACATCCATTCTCCCACGCGACATTCGAAAGCAACGAGTATCATGAAGCAAACGTTCTCCGTCCTGGTTCGCAGCGCGTGCATCAGCTTTGCGGCCTCGGTATCCTCCGTTCAAGTCCAAGCGGAGGATTGGCGCCAATTTCGCGGCCCCGGTGCAACAGGCGCTTCGGCAACCGCACGCCTTCCCGAGGAATTCGGCGGCGATGCTTCGAAGAATATCGCATGGAAAGTCAAGATTCCCGGGCGCAGTGCCGGAGGAGCGATCATCGTCGGCGACCAGGTGATCACCACCAGCAGCGATGCCATGGATCAACGCCGGATTCGACTGTCCAGCTACAGCGCCGCCAACGGCCAGATGCTGTGGGAACAGCAGTGGATTGCACGCGGTCGCCCTTACTGCCATCCGGTCAGCGCCAACGCAGCTCCCACTCCGGTCTCCGATGGCCAGCGGGTCTTTGCATTCTACAGCTCCAACGATTTGGCATGCGTCGACCTGCAAGGGAACCCTCTCTGGTACCGCTCGCTGGCAAGCGACTTTCCCAAGGCGGGGAACGATGTCGGCATGAGTAGCTCACCCGTCGTGGTCGACGGTGTTGTGATCGTCCAGGTGGAATGCCAAGGGGACTCGTTCGTCGCCGGCCTCAACGCCGAGGATGGCTCGATCGCTTGGAAACAGGAGCGACCTAAGAAAGCCAACTGGTCGTCCCCCTCGGTCGTCCAACTCCCCACCGGCAAACAAGCCGTAGTTTTTCAGTCAGGCGACGATCTGCAAGCCGTACAACCCAAAGACGGGAAGCAACTGTGGCGATTGAATCTCCCCTGCTCCTCGATCCCTTCCACTGTCGCCGATGGCAACCGATTGATCGTACCCTCGGGTGGTTTGACTGCCTTGGATCTTTCGAGCGCTGGGGAACCAAGTCCCCTGTGGAAAGAGAATAAACTCAATCCGAATGCCAGCTCACCCGTTGTGGCGGGCAAGAACGTGTACGTCGTCAATCGGACCATCCTCGTGTGCGGGGATGTGTACACCGGCAAAGTGCTTTGGCAACTCCGACTTCCCGATGCCAAACAGATCTGGTCGTCCCCCGTGGTCGCAGGGGATCGGTTGTATTTGTTTTCCATGGAGGGGTTGTGCTTCGTGGTCGCTTTGGACGGCGAGGAAGGGAAAATCGTGCAAACCAACAAGATCGAGGATGAGGTTTTGGGTTCTCCTGCCATCGCTGGAAACGCGATGTACGTTCGCGGCGCCAATCATCTCTGGAAGATCGCGGTCCAATAATCATGGAGGGAGCTAAATCGGTTCGTTTTGAACCGGTTCGCGTTCCGGTAATCGGTAGCGTTCGTGTCCCGGGTTCCAAAAGCATCACCAATCGCGCCTTGGTTTGCGCGGCCATGGCAGTTGGCCAATCGCACTTGAGCGGAGTCTTGGAAAGCGAAGACACGGAGGTCATGGTTCGGGCATGGCAGATGCTCGGATTGCAACTCGATTGGAATCGGGCGACGTGCGAGTTGCGTATCGCGGGCTGCGCGGGCCATCCTCCCAACCGCCATGCGGAAATTCACATCGCGAACAGCGGAACGTCGGTACGATTTCTCACGGCCGCGTTGGCCGCAACCCAGGGCGAGTACTCGCTGGATGGCGTCCCGAGGATGCGAGAGCGCCCTATCGGTGACCTCCTCGATGGCCTGCGAGCCTGGGGAGTGGATGTGCGGAGCACCAACGTATCCCGAAACGATTGCCCCCCAGTTTTGCTTCGTGCCGCAGGCCTGCGAGGCGGTCGAGCAAGTGTGCGAGGCGAGGTCTCCAGCCAATTCCTCAGCGGAATGCTGTTGGCGGCTCCTTACTCGGCAAGCGATGTCGTACTGACGGTCGATGGAGACCTGGTGTCCAAACCTTACGTGGCTATGACCTTGGCGGTCATGCATTCCTTTGGAGTACAACTCGACGCAGAGGGCTACCAACGATTTCGTATCCCCGCTCCCCAGCAATACCATGGCATCGACTATGCCATCGAGCCCGATGCCTCGGCCGCTAGTTACTTTCTCGCGACAGCCGCCATCACCGGAGGGAAAGTGCGAGTACTCGGATTGTCCCGCAACTCGCTGCAAGGAGATGTTGGCTTCGCGGATGTGCTCGAGCAAATGGGCTGCTCGGTAACTTGGGGTAGCGATTTTATCGAAGTATCGGGGCGAGCGGCTCGCGGCATCGACATCAACATGAATGCCATCAGCGACACCGTTCAAACCCTATCGGTAGTCGCCCTGTTCGCCGAGGGATCGACTCGCATTCGCGGAGTTTCGCACAATCGGCACAAAGAAACCGATCGCATCGGCGACCTGGCTACCGAGTTGAGGCGATTGGGAGCGGACATTGATGAGCAGGACGATGGGTTGATTATTCACCCGCGTCCATTGCGAGGCTGCGAATTGACGACGTATCGAGACCATCGCATGGCAATGAGCCTGACGCTCGCAGGACTGAGAGTCCCAGAGGTTCGGATCCTCGACCCTGCATGCACGGGCAAAACGTATCCGAAGTTCTTTGAGGATCTCGGAAACCTGCTCGGCCAGCCCCCGCAGTTTGCGTGATGATCGTCGGATGCTCGATGCCCCGTCAAGGCGTCCAAAGAATTCGCCTTCCGCTTTCCCGAGCGCCAGAGAATTAACGCTTCCGCGAGGATGAACGATCGAGCCAAACGTACAACAAATGCTTGAGTTGCTCGTTCACGGCCAAGTATATTCCAGTGATCCCAACCAAGACAAACAGCCACCACCAGGGCAGCGGAACCAAGCCGAAGAGGCCGCCAAGCTCCGTGTACGGCAGGACAAATGCAGCGCACAGCGTCACAGACGTCGCCAGCGCTAGCCACTTCCCAGGCCTCGATTGATAAAACGATCGACGCGTTCGGATGATCATCACAATGGTCAACTCCGTAATCAACGACTCGAGGAACCAACCGGTCTGGAACGGCGCTTCGGACGCCTTGAGCACCCATAATAGAGTGCCGAATGTTAGAAAATCGAACAGCGAACTGATCGCGCCGAACACGATCATGAAGCGACGGATCATCCGCTGGTCCCATCGGTGAGCCTGCGCAATTTGCTCCGGGTCGACACTGTCAGTGGAAATAGCGAGAGAGGGTAAATCCGAAAGGAAGTTATTGAGCAGAATTTGCTTGGGGAGCAACGGCAGGAACGGGAGAAAGAGCGAAGCCCCCACCATGCTTACCATATTCCCGAAATTAGCGCTGGTGGTGATGAGGACATACTTGATGGAGTTGGCAAACGTCCCTCGTCCTGTCACCACCCCTCGGGCAATTACCCCGAGATCATGTCGCAAGAGGACCATATCGGCAGCTTGCTTGGCAACATCGACCGCGCTATCCACCGAAATCCCGACATCCGCCGCACCAATCTTTGGTGGATCTTCGAACAAAAAGAAACCGGCAAACGTCATCTCGACCTCGTCATCCTTGTCAATGCGAGGGTCGTCGGTCCGATCACGATACGCCACCCCCAGAACCCGAAACCCATCGTTGCTGTAGCGCTCAAAACGCTCAATGAGTTCTTCCCGTACGGCATCGATCGATTCGACACCTCGCGAATACGCTACCTGCGTACAGCAATCGAGCACATTGGCGAAAGCCCCCTTGGTGATCATCAGATGCTTCGAATCCTCGCATTCCACCACGACGCTTAGACGCTTGCGAATAAAATCGTACGGCACCTCATCGAATTTGTGGAATCGCGATTTATCGGCAACCGATTCGGCCGACAACGCTTGATCGATTGGATTGATGAATCCTGTTTGAAACGATGCATTGAGTACTGCCTAGAGCAATACTTCGGAACTAGGTTCGCCCTGCGGGCACAGAGCCGCATGCAAATGGACGACTCCTTCGGTGAGGGTTCCGGTCTTGTCGGAGCATAAAACACTCATGCTCCCCAAATTCTCAATCGAAGACAACCGTCGCACAATCACTTGTTCGCGAGCCAGTTGCTGGGCGCCGCGGGCCAGGGTCACACTGACGATGACAGGAAGCAACTCGGGAGTGATGCCAACCGCCGGGGCGAGGGCGAAGGTAAACACCTCCAAGGGTTGGGAGTGCTGTTTGGCCAATAAATGGATGGCAAGGATTGCGACCACCAGAACGATTGTTACTCGGATCAGCATCTCGCCAAAGTTTCGAAGACCTCGTTCGAATTCCGTTTCAGGAGCTTGCAATCGAAGACGATCCGAAAGCTGACCGAATTGCGTATCGGCACCCGTTCGCAAAAGGACCGCGCGCGACGTTCCGCTGACGACGTGAGTACCGTCGTAGATAACCCCCATACGCGCCTCCGTCGGTTCCGCCACCCCCGCCGACATGGCATGCTTCTCCGCCGGATAGCTTTCCCCCGTCAACGTTGATTCATCGACGAAGAGATCCTTGGACTCGATCAGTACGCCATCGCCAGGAATCGTATCCCCAGCTCGCAACACCAGGATGTCGCCGGGAACGACGCGATCGCTCGGCACTTCCGTCTCGATACCATCGCGCAAAACGGACGCCCGCACTTGAATGATCGCGAGCAACTCTTGCAATGCCTTGGAAGCGCGTCGCTCCTGCCAGAAACCCAACAGCGTGCTCATCGCAATGACGACGAAAACGATTGCCGCATCCAAACGTTCGCCTATCGCCCATGAAATGACGAGTGCGACCAATAGGATGAGGACCAAGGGACTTCGAAACTGGCGAAGAAGCAATCCGAGATCGGTCTCGCGCACTTGGCGTCGCGGTGCATGTTCGAGCAAACGCTGATCGGCAACGAGCGAAGTCAACCCGCCTTCGGTTGACCCGGCCGACTCCAGTGCTTTGGCCGCGGTCAGTCCTTCGATATTCATCCTCTCGATTGGAATCGCCCTGCCATCCATTCGCAACCCCGAGCCGAAGATCGCCGTTCGCTGTTCCTCACCGATTACGGCGTGTCGCTGTCGATTTCTGCGAGAATGCGGTCGTAATACCCGCGGGCTTGATCATACGCCTGCTCAGCCTCGTCACGCTCGGCTTCACGGATTTGTGGGCGTTTCTTTTCCCAACAAACGTCTACCGCCCTGCGACACCATTCCGCACTGCGGCGGTTAACGCGGATCGGTCGATCGGCGACTTCCACAAATATCGGGTTGGTGTGCAGAGACGGGAAGATGCGGATCGCGATCCAACTGGAGCGATCCAGATCGATCTCCCATTGCAGATCCTTCCAGTTGCCATCGGCAGCGATTGTTTGCTTCGCAGCGACCTCGCCATTGACGATCAATTCGACCGGAACATCGCGTGTCCCTTGGATTCGGCTGCGCTCCAAATGCCAGTATGGTTTCTCATCGAGCCGCCGCGCTTGGATAGCCGCTCCTGCGTCACTCTGCTTTTCAGGAAGCATTGCAGCCACACGCGTCGTAACGGTTACCTTTCCTGGCTTGGCAAGATCGAGTTGACTGATCTCCTCTCCGGAACCGGGATGCCCCATCGCAACATCGTTGACGCGGAAGTGCGTCAATTGGCTGAGGCCGTCTCCGACAAAACTTCGTCCATCGAGCAAGCCCTGCACCCAATGGTTGTAGGACAGGGATAATTTGGGATCGAGTTCTACATAGATGCGGCCTAACCCCACCCGTTCGCCATAGATGCATGGGAAATCGGTTTCGCCGCTGATGCGCGAGCGGAGTCCGCAGTTGAGGGTGTGGTACCAGATATTCAATTCCCACACGGCTGGAGTATCGACGGTGCTGATGAAGTCGCATGCCCCGAGAGGGGATGCCACGATGTATTCGTTTGCTCCGATCCCATCGAACGGCGGCATCGCGTAATCGGGCAACCGGTCTGCAGCGCGGCCCGATTGTTTGTTGTTGGCTCCACCCCACGTTCCGGGAAGCGCGCCGCGCGAGCCGTCCGGAAGATAATCGGGCAGCGCCAACCCCCAACCGCTATGGCTATATCCCACAATCCCTCCCTGCGATTGCCCCCATTTCAGGATGGGAACGGTCCAGGATGGCCAATCCTCGATGCGCTGCGTATTCGGATAATCATCTTCCACCAGATTGAGCAAACACAAATGTCCCGCGTGCGATGACGGGAATCCGCTCACTTCGACATCGTAGCGCATCAGGTAATCGGATCGCGACAGCTTGGATACCTTGCCATCGAAGAACTGCTTCTGATGGTACCAGCATGGCCCCCAGCTTAAAACGCAGCCGATGTTGAGATCTTCGCCGATGATGTGGCGCATCATATCCTCGGGCGTCACTCCTTGCGTCGGATTTTCGTAGTGGGCACAACCTGCCGCATGGACGTGATGATCCCCAGAGAACCAACCCAGGTTCGCCATATGCACCCACCGCTGCAATTGAATTTGCAACTTCGGCGCATCGTCTTGTTCAGACACAGCATACTCGAAGGAGACAGGCAGATATTCTGGGCCGCGGGTTGCCGTGATGCGATACGTTCCGGCCGGCAGCGTGACGGTTTCGCCGTCGGCGCGATAGATTTGCGGGTGGAAGAAGAAATCGGGGGCCAGACGCCGTGCTGGGTTCGGATATACGCGGCCCTGGGGATCCTGGATCAGCAGCGCACACGTGGTTGGTTTTCCGTCGTGATCGCGAATGCTCAGGGCGACCGACTGGCTAGGCAGGGCTCGAAATAACACGGGCAACTCACTGCGGAATCCCAGGTCTTGGGTTCCTTGACCGACATCGAATTGCAGCGTCGCTTCGCGAGGGCCAGCATCGCGGCTGTAGAGTTGGACGACGCGGTATTCCACCTCGAGCCCCGAGAGATTTGGGAGCATCGGCTCCTGCACGGGCATCGCAATGTCGAGCCATCGGCGATTGGATTCGGCGGGTGAGATCTCCATTTTCGGCTCGGCAGCGCTCGAACTGCCGCGCACCATCTTGTTGGCTTGGGGACTGTTGCATCGCAACGGCGCAGTGACCCCGGCTTCATTGACAACCTTGACCAAGAAATTGCGCCACCCTTTCTCGATCAGTTGCGGCGTGAGTGGACCAGCGGCGACCTTGACGCGGCTCTCGGGATTGATCGACACGACTGCCAGGCAGCGTGTATCCAATGCGGTTTGTATCGATGCCACCACGCGCGCGTCGTCCGTTTCGTTCCGGAGGAACTGCAACTCGCTGATGACCGAATCGGGCAATGGCTCACCGAGGAACTTCATCGCCTCTACCAACCGTTGTACCGAAGCCTCCAACGGCTGTCGGGGAACGTCGCGAACCGGGTCGATCCCGGGCGCCACGCCACCGAAGACGACCAGGGGCAAGCAACTTGCCAACACGAAATGGATCATCGATCGAGTTCCAACGGAAATTTGCCAACGGGGCATCGCAGTTTCTCCTGGGGTTACAACATGTCGATCGGGTCGATATCGATCAGGTAGAGAGTATCTTCGGGAGGTTTCACCGTCGATTGTACCTTGGAGAGCACCGCGTGGAGCGCGGCCGCGTCCGGACAGGCCAGCATGGCATGGTAGCGATATTGGCCTCTCAGTTTGGGAATCGGGGGTAGCGCAGGACCGAGAACGCGAACCGTACCTCCATGGCGTTGCGACTCGACTCGCAAACTCGACACGACCGACTCGGCAAATTGTTCCACCACCTCGCGAACCACCCCGCGGAAGATGATGCGAGCCAGGCGACCGAAGGGTGGGTAGCCGAAAGGGCGTCGATGTTCGAACTCCATTTCGGCAAAGCTCAAATAATCGTGCTTGCAGGCAGCCACGATCGCAGGATGCTCGGGAGAAAAGGTTTGCACGAGGACTTCGCCAGCCCGGTCGCCACGGCCGGTCCGTCCGGCGACTTGCGTGACCAATTGAAAGGTCTTTTCGGCGGCGCGGAAATCGGGAAAGTGGAGGGCCGAGTCGGCATGAATGACCCCGACCAACAAGACGTTTGGGAAATCGAGCCCTTTGGCGATCATTTGCGTTCCGAGCAAGATCTGCGTGCGACCAGCCCGAAACTCGGCGAGCGTCAGTTCATGGCTTCCCGGCTTGCGCATCGTATCGGAGTCCATGCGCGCGATACGAGCCGACGGAAATTTGGCTTGCACTTCCATTTCCAGACGCTGTGTCCCCAATCCGGCGAATCGGATCCCGTCAAACGTACATTTCGGGCAATGGGACGGGGCAGCGACCGTGTGATCGCAGTAATGGCATACCGCTTTGTTCCCTTCGCGATGGAACGTGAGGGCCAGATCGCAATCAGGGCACATCAGCACAAATCCGCATGCCGGGCACTGGATCGATGTTGAGAAGCCTCGTCGGTTGAGCAGAAGAATGATTTGTCCGTCAGAAGCCAGCGTTTGCGCGATGGCTTGTTCGAGCGGTCGCGAAATGCTGCCTCGCTCCGGATCGATGCGGTGGGATCGCAGATCGATCGTTCGCACCTCGGGCATCGGCCGGTTGAGTATCCGTCGCGGCAGGGAGACCAAATGATACGCGCCGGTCTTGGCGCGATGGAACGATTCCAGCGACGGGGTTGCTGATCCGAGCACCAGCGGTACCTTCTCGAGGCTGGTGCGATGGAGAGCCACATCGCGGGCGTGGTAACGCGGGAGCGTCTCTTGCTTGAATGTTGTCTCGTGTTCTTCGTCGAGGATGACCAATCCCAAGTGTGGGACTGGAGCAAAGATCGCGCTGCGCGGTCCGACCACGACCTGGGCCTCGCCACTCGCGATGCGGCGCCATTGGTAGTGTCGCTCGGGACCGCTCATGTTCGAATGGAGGACCGCCACGCTCCGAAAGCGATGCTCGAATCGACTGCGAGTCTGGGGGGTCAAACTGATCTCAGGCACGAGCACAATCGATTGGCGTCCAAATGAAATCACCTTTTCGATGGCTTGCATGTAGACTTCGGTCTTGCCGCTACCGGTCACACCGTGCAGTAGGATCGTTTGGTGCGTTTCCGAGTCGATCGCGCGAAAAATCGTCTGCAGCGCGAGCCGTTGGTCACTGGTCAGCGCGGGCGGCATTCCGAATCGCTTGTCCGCTTCGCCATCGGACTGCTCAAACTGCATGACCCGCTGTTGGAAGGCAACGATAAACTCGTCGTCTCGCAGCTTCTTGATCACTCCCTCCGAGCATTGCGAAAGGGAGCGAAGCTGCTCGATCGACAGAGGCTCATCGGCCAGGATCAATTGCTGGAGCGTCTGCCGCTGTTTCGTAGGTAACTTTGCAACCAGGGTCTCGTCGCTCGCCTTTTCGCCGGGTCGGAGAAGCGTTTGATTGCGGGTACCAGCACCAGCCCGAACGCCGGCCGGAATGACGGCTTCGAAGACTTGTCCTGCCGGGACCAAATAATACATGCTCATCCACTCGATCAACTCGAGCAGTCTGGGGCTGCACAGCGGTTCGGAGTCGCACACTCGGAGGACCGGTTTGAGGGCCGAGGGTGGTTTGGGGATCGACTCCACCTTGAGAACGTATCCGGTGACCTCGCGGTCTCCGCGGCCGAGCGGCACAACGACGCGCATGCTGGCCCGCAGGTTCGATGCGAACTCATCGGGGATTCGGTAGGAGTAGGGGCCGAACGGAGTTTCCGGAAACACCACATGGGCGGCGAGGGTTGCCGATCGGGCATCGATTTCCCAGGGAGCCAACTCGCTAGAGAACAACTCCCCTTGTCGGTGTTCGGACATGCGAGTTTTGGTTACGTGACGCGTCGTTCGATCTCGGACACGCAATCGTCGATTTTGACGCGCCATTGTTCCAGGCTGTCGCGATCGCGAATGGTGACTGTTCGATCTTGAAGGGACTGGGAATCGATGGTGATGCAGTAGGGGGTTCCGATCTCGTCTTGGCGACGATACCGTCGACCGATAGCAGCTTTTTCGTCATAGAAGACATTGAACTTCTTCTTCAGGCTGCCGTACAGCTCGGTCGCCATTTCAGGCATACCGTCTTTTTTGACGAGCGGGAGCACTGCGGCCTTGATCGGCGCGATGCGCGGGTTGAGTCGCATGACGACTCGCGACTGCAATTTCCCATCCTCATCCGGCGCCTCGTCCTCGTCGTAGGCCTGACACAGAAAGGCCAAGGTGGCCCGGTCGGCACCGGCCGAAGGTTCGATAACATGCGGGATGAAGCGTTCGTTGGAAAGGTCATCGCGATAGGAAAGATCCTTGCCACTTCCGCGATGGCGAGGTTGACCATGTTCATTGAGCTCAACTTGCAGGGGCCGCGTTTTCGGATCGAGTTTGCCTTCGGAATGGGATCGCAAATCGAAATCGCCGCGGTGGGCGATCCCTTCGAGTTCGCCGTATTCTCCTTCCGGGAGGAAGGGGAATGCGTATTCGATATCGGCGGTTCCGCACGAGTAGTGGCTCAGTTCGTCCGCGTCATGCTCTCGAAGACGGAGTCTCTCTCCGGCGAGTCCCAGGTCTTTGTACCACTGCAGTCGGCGATTGCGCCAGTATTGGTACCACGCTGCCGATTCGTTGGGGTGGCAGAAGAACTCGATCTCCATCTGTTCGAACTCGCGCGAGCGGAACGTGAAATTGCGAGGAGTGATTTCGTTGCGGAACGATTTTCCGACTTGGGCGACACCGAACGGGACGCGGATGCGAGTCGAGTCGACGACGTTCTTGAAGTTGACGAAGATCCCTTGCGCCGTTTCAGGTCGAAGGAAGGCGGCCCCCTCTTCGCCGCTGAGAGCGCCGACATAGGTCTTGAACATCAGGTTGAATTCGCGAGGATCGGTCAGGGTGCCCAGTTCGCTTGAGTCGGGGCCGAGGACAAAAGGGCGATCTTCGGGGCTGAGTTTGTCGAGTGTCATCATCTTCGAATCGAAGACCAATTTTTCGAGATCCTTGGCTCGCAGGTTGAAGAACTTCAGGGCGCGGCGCTGGAGTTCCTCGTCCTCGTGGTCGGGTTCGGCCATGGTGGTGACAAAGACCCGTTGGTGATCGCGCGCGACCCATTTGCCGCGCACCTGGTCGAATCGGTAGCGTTTTTTGCTGGCGCGGCAGTCGACCATGAAGTCGTGGAACAGGTCGTAGTGACCCGAGCATTTCCAAACCTGGGGGTGCATGATGATGGTGCAATCGAGCCCAACCATGTCGTAGGAACTCGGTGCACCCGGGGGTTGAACAAGTTCATTGTGGTTTTGGCACATATCGCGCCACCACGCGTCCTTAATATTGCGCTTGAGCTCGACGCCAAGTGGTCCGTAGTCCCAGAATCCGTTGAGACCACCGTAGATCTCACTGGATTGAAAGAGAAATCCTCGTCGCTTGCAGAGCGACACCAATTTTTCCATCTGCATGCTAGGGTCGTAGGGTTAGAGTGGGGAGTGTTATGGAATCGAGACTATGAGTTGGATGTGGTCCGGGAAGATCGCTGCGCGACGATCACCCGTTGCTTGCCAGCCAGATCGCGAACCAAGCCGACGCGAGTCCAGCGATGATCCGCTACCAACGTATCATGAACAGCCTGGGCGATCATCGGGGACAATTCGCAGATCAGCCACCCGTCGTCCTTGAGTTTGGCTGCGGACTGCTGGATGAGTGGATCGATGATCTCGCGGCCGGTGGGTCCCGCGACCAAGGCTATCCTGGGTTCGTGTTCCCGAACGGTGCGATCGAGTGCATCGAATTCCGCATCGGAGACGTACGGAGGATTGCTGAGTACGAAGTCGAGACTTTGGTCGGGAAGGGACGCGATCAAGTCGCCATGGACCAGCTGGACGCGATCTTGTACCGCATGGAGTGCGACGTTGCGCTGGGCGACTTGCAAGGCCGCCGGGGAAACATCGATCGCGATGACTCGGCAATTGGGTGCATGTTTCGCGACAGCCACGGCGATGCAACCGCTTCCGGTGCATACGTCGGCGATTTGGGGCATGGCGGTCGGTTCGAGCTTTCGGATTCGATCGATCGCTTCGATGACGACATGCTCGGTTTCGCCGCGCGGGATCAAGCACGAGGCATCGACCTGGAATGGGAGGGAATAGAACTCCTTTTTTCCGACGAGGTAGGCGACCGGCTCATGGGCCGCGCGTCGCCGGACCAGTTCCCGAAATTTGCTTTTGATCTCCTCGGTCGGTTCCTCGTTGAACTTGGCGTACAAATCGATGCGCTGGTACCCGCACGCGTCGGCGAGCAATACTTCGGCATCGAGGCGAGGGGAGGTCGAGCCGCATTTCTTGAAGTACTCACTGGTCCATTGCAGCAGGCGCTGGATAGTCCATGGTTCGGATTGCGTCGTGCTGGTTCCACTCATGGTCGCTGGTGGGGTCATCCATTAGTTGTTGTCGTCGTCGCGCAGCATGGAGCGTTCGTACTCCATGAGGGCATTGGCTACGGGCTGCAGATCGCCTGCGATGATTTGATCCAGTTTATAAAGAGTCAAGTTGATGCGATGGTCGGTGAGGCGGTTCTGTGGGAAATTATAGGTACGAATTCGTTCGCTTCGGTCCCCAGATCCGATGAGGCTCATGCGTTCTTTGGATCTTTCCTGCCGTTCGGCTTCGCGTTTGGCTTCGTACAGGCGTGTTTTCAAGACACGGATCGCTTTGGCCAAGTTCTTGTGCTGGCTCTTTTCATCCTGGCATTGGACGACGATGCCGGTTTCGAGGTGGGTCAAGCGGATGGCGGATTCGGTTTTGTTGACGTGCTGGCCGCCCGGGCCGGAGGCGCAGAATTTATCGAGTCGGTAATCCTCAGGCTTAAGATCGATTTCGATATCTTCGGGTTCGGGCATCACGGCAACGGTCGCCGCAGAGGTATGAACCCGGCCTTGGGCTTCGGTTTCGGGAACCCGTTGCACTCGGTGTCCACCGCTTTCGAATTGCAACGCGCGGTACGCGCCGTCTCCTTCGATCGAGAGGATGATTTCCTTGAAGCCACCCCGCTCGCTGACGCTCGAGTCCATGACTTCGACTTTCCAGCCTTGGGTTTCCGCGTAGCGCCGGTACATCTCGAAAAGGTCTCGTGCGAACAAGGCGGCTTCTTCGCCACCGGTTCCAGCGCGGATTTCGAGAACGCAGCGGGTTCGATTGGCATCTTCGCCACCGACCGACAGCTCGAGCAACTCGTCCCAGATTTGATTCCGCTCGGTTTTGATCACCGCAGCTTCGTCGGCGGCCATGGCTTGTTCGTCTGGGTCAGCGGCATCGAGCATCGGAGCCAGCTCGCGCAGGTCATCCCCTAGTTTCTTGTAACGTCGATACTTGGACGACACTTTGGAGAGCGCGCCGTGCTCCCGCATGATGGCAGCCATTTTGCTCCCTTCGCCGGCGAGGATTGCAGGGTCGGACATCATCGATTCCAGTTCGGTGAACCGGGCGAGGGATTGTTCGAGTTGTTCGCGGATTTTCATAGGATGAGTTCAAAAAAAAACGCTGCATGGTTGCCCGGGGGCTTCATGCAGCGATCGATTGGTTTTGGCTTCGCCATCGGCGCCGGGCTGTGGTGAAACGCCAGCCGAACGCGATGACCCAGCTACTTCTTTTTCGCGGCGGGTTTCTTCGGGTTTTGAAGACTGGCGTAGGTTCCCGCTGCGAATTTGTTCTGGAATTTCTCGATCCGGCCCGCGGTGTCCACGAACTTCAATTTCCCGGTGTAAAACGGGTGACAGACATTGCAAATGTCGACTTTCAGCTCCTTGCGGGTGCTTCGCGTTTTGAAACTGTTGCCGCAACCGCAGGTGACCTGCGTTTCGAAGTATTTCGGGTGGATTCCGTCTTTCATGATCAGTCTCTCGTTGGGTAGTGGGAGTTGGTCAGGATACAACTCCTGCGAGGGGAAGATCATAGCGAATTGCCCGCTGGAGGCAACGGCAAATGGGAGGGGCGAGAGCCGAGCGAGCCGGCCTCGCAACCGGCATGATCGGAACATCCTGCCGCCGGAAAGGAGCAGCCGAGGCCCAGCAAGGGAAAAAACCGCGGTTTCCGACCTACTGTTGACCTAGGGGAATGGGACGGTTTTGTTTCCCGCGCGAGCCGAGATGGGCGATTTGCCGGGACAGAAACCCGCCGTAGGGTGCGAATGCCCAGCCCCACTCCTCTACGAAACAACTTGAAAATGACCCAGTCTGTGGAAACTGCTCAGCCGAACTCGTTCCTCTCGAACTTCGAGATTTTGAACCTGAGTCCCGTTGTGGAGCCCGAGCTTTTGAACACCGAATCGAGTCTGCCAGTTGCCGACGCGGATCCGGATCCGGACCTGTCTCTGAGTGTTTCTCTTCCGGTCGCGGCCACACCGGGAGTCGGTTCGCGGAAAAGATTGAGGCCGAACGCCGACGATTCGAAGGTCGAAAACGCCAAGTCGCTGCAGCAATTGGACTACTACAAGAAAAAGGCCTTCCAGCAGGACGTTGAGATTTTCGAAATGCGAGCGTTGCTGCAATCCGGCAAGGGGTTCAGCAACATTCTCAACCTGAGACAACTCCTCGAAACGTTCATGGCTGTCGTCCGCGAAAAGTACAGCGTAGTGAACACCGCCGTCTTATTGAAGGACGATCTGGAGAACACCCAAGACTATTATCGTGTGAAGGCACACCATGGCCTCGACGAGCGATTCCTCCATCCATCTGGTATGGAGGAATCGATTTAAATGTTCAAGTTAACGAAGAAAAACGGTCTACTTTGGCATTTGTTTCAGCTGGTGAACGTGTTC
>JBKDXO010000195.1:0-35310 GCA_046306195.1 Planctomycetota bacterium
GTAGAGATCAGTCCAGCGTGGCGTTTTAGAAAGCTGTTGAATTCGTCTTGGCTCATGCCAAATGATTCGCAAGCCAACCTGAAAAAATCACAGAAGAATTCGATTTATTCAGCGAATTTATTCGCGTTTTTGAGCCACGAACGGATCGATTTGAGGTCGCGGGTGTTGAGGACCTGCTCCTTGGTCAGCCCCGCGCGGCGTGCGACGGCGACGCCGTACTGCATCAGAGCCAGATTCGACAGCGAGTGGGCGTCGGTGTTGATCACCAACATCACCCCCGCCTCCGCTGCGGCGGATGCCATCACATCGTTCAGGTCGAGCCGCTCGGGGTTGGCGTTGATCTCGAGGCACTTGTCGAACTCCTTGGCCGCTTGAAGGATCGCTGTGAGATCGATTTCATACGGATCTCGGCGACTGATCAATCGCCCCGTCGGATGGGAGATCGAGTGGACGCTCGGATGCCGAA
Source organism: Planctomycetota bacterium (assembly GCA_046306195.1). Taxonomy (GTDB): domain Bacteria; phylum Planctomycetota; class Planctomycetia; order Pirellulales; family Pirellulaceae; genus JBKCUI01. The sequence continues at coordinate 467 of JBKDXO010000195.1, forward strand.
TTGCCCCGATGATGCGGTCGGTGATCTGCTCTCGCGTTTGCCGGGTCCCAAAGTGGACGCTGGCGGTCACCCAGTCGGCTTGCTTCAGGCACTCATCGCTCAGATCGAGCGAGCCATCCTCGAGGATATCGCATTCGATTCCTTTGAAGATATGAAACGAGCCATCGAGCTTCCTGTTGATGGCATCGATCTCGCGCCATTGCGCGAGGGCTCGCGCGTCATCAAGCCCGCGCGCGACGGTGACCCGTTTGGAATGGTCGGTGATCGCGATGTAGGCCAGTCCCATCTCCTGAGCGCGGGCGGCCATCTCTTCAATCGATTTCTCGCCGTCGGTGGCGGTCGTATGCATATGCAAATCGCCGCGGATATCGGACAGCTCGATCAAGTGCTTGATCCGCTGCTGGATATCGGGGCCAAACTCCAATCGGTTCTCGCGCAGCTCCGGAGGAATCCATGGCAAGCCGATCGCGCGGTAAACTTCGTGTTCGTCTTTGCCAGCCACGCGGCGCGTTTCGTCGTCCGCATCGAAGACCCCGTACTCGTTGACTTTCAAGCCTTTGGCCTTGGCCAGCGAACGGACGTGGACGTTGTGTTCCTTGCTGCCGGTGAAGTATTGAAGGGCCGCGCCCCACGCTTCGGGCTCGACCACGCGCAGGTCGATCTGAAACGAGTCCGAGACGCGGACGCTCATCTTGGTATCGCCTCGAACGAGAACTTCCTGGATCGCGGGAAACTCCGCGAAACGGTCCATGACCTTTGTGGGCGCGTGGCTCGTGACCAGGATATCGAGGTCGCCGACAGTCTCTTTGCGTCGACGGTAGCTCCCCGCGAATTCGAGTTGCTCGACTTCGGGGTCGTTTTCGAAATGCTCGCGCAAGCGAGCCACGATTGCGTCGGCGGCGTCGATGGAGAGTCGTTTCGCGGCCTTCTCGACAATCTCCAGGTTCTTGAGGATCGAGGCCTGCGTTTTTTCACCAAAACCTTTGATGGCCGCGACCGCGCCGCTTTCGCAGGCAGATCTCAGCGAATTCAGATCATGCACCTGCAGTTCCCGAAACAGGGCCATCGCCTTTTTTGCGCCGAGGCCGGGAACTCGCATGATATCCCGCAACGTGGGCGGGATCTCACCGCGCAGTTTCTCGAGCTGCGGCAAGTGCCCCGTCTCGATGATCACTTTTGATTTCTCCGCGAGCGTGTCGCCGATCCCTTCGATGGTGGTCAGGTCGAACCCTTCGGCGATCAAGTCCGCGACGGGCTGAGCGAGCCCAGCGATCGCCATCGCACCGTGGCGATAGGCTCGGATGCGGAAGGGATTCTCCCCGGACAATTCCAGCAGATCGGCCATCTCCTCGAAGAGGGCCGCGAGTTCCTCGTTGCGTATGCGGTGCTTGGTCATGGGGTGGGTGCAGGGAAGACGGATAGAAAGATGTCGCTCATCGTAGCAAGCCAGCGGTCCATGTCATGATGGGTGACCACATAGTTTTCTGCGGCGCGGGTTCGCTCGAGCCACGCGTCGGGGGCTCGAAATCGATCCTGAATCGCGCGGCACAGGGCGGACGGATCCGCCGGGGGGACAAGAACACCGAGCGGATGCTCGCGCAGCAGTTCGCCGGGCCCTTGTTCGGTGTTGGATGCCACGACCGGAGCTCGGCAGGCCATGGCTTCCAGCATCGCGTTGGGCATCCCTTCATAGAGCGACGGCATGCAAAACAAATCGCAACGCTTCATCATCGCGTAGGGATTCGCGACGTGGCCGTAGAGGTGGACGTGGTCTTGAATGTTCAAGGATCGGGCTTGTTCCGCCAACGCACCGCGCAGCGGACCGTCGCCCGCGAGATGGAGATCGAGTTCGGGAAGGGACTGCGATTCCCGCTCGCGCAGGTATTGGGCGACCGCATCGACCAGGTAACGATGCCCTTTTTCAGCGCTTAATCGACCGGCGGCCAAGACATGGACGCGATCGCTCCGAAATCCTGGGGCAGGGATATCGCCGTTGGCGAGCGACTGGATGCGCGGCAAATCGATGGGGCTGGGGACGACGCGAAATCGATCGCGGGGAATGTCGTAGTAGCGCGACGCGCTGTCGGCGGTGCCTGGGGCGACGGTCAAGAGCGCCGCGCTCTCGCGGTATGCACGCGCCAAGCGTCGGCGCTTGATCCAGCGCCATTTGTTCTCCGATCGCTCGACGTCGAATTGGGGAGGGGAGACGATCGTCGAGACGCGCGGAACATGCGCCGCGCGCGTCGCCGGTCCCGCGATCATCGTCATGTGAAAGAGCCGATCGTAGGTGACATCGATTTTCTCTCTTTCCAAGATGTGTCGCAGGTGCGCGATCTGCCAATGGTGGATCCGACCCGGCCAGGACAGTTTGGGTGCGCGGTGTTCGTTCCAGAACGCCATGCGCTGCACATCGCTGGGAATATCGGCCAGGAGCGATCCCTGGTCGTAGAGCAGATACAGCATCGGCTCGAACCGGGCTCTATCCAAGCCTCGAAGCAGATACAACAATTGACGTTCGCTGCCGCCTGGTTCCATGGACGAGGAGCACAATAGGATTCGAACCGGGCGATCAGCCATCACAGAGCAACAAGTTTTCGATCGAGGCAAAACAAAAATGGATATCGTTCAACGGGATGATTGTACCGCATTTGTGACCAAGGACGGATCGGTGATCCGCGAGCTGCTCGCCCATCGCAATTCATGCATTCGGAATCAGAGCCTAGCCGAAGCGACGGTACCGCCGGGAACTCGCACCACCGCACATCATCACCCCAAGACCGAAGAGATTTACTACGTCCTGTCCGGATCGGGGACGATGCACTTGGGGACCGAATCGCGGCGAGTGTCTCGCGGGGATGCGGTCGCCATCCCCCCCGGCGCGGTCCACTGGATCGAGAACGACGCTTTGGATGATCTCGTGTTTCTGTGCGCGTGCGCCCCGGGGTACGAGCACACGGATACCGTGATGGCCACGTAATTCCGCAGTATCACGCGGTTCACGCCGCTTTGGAATTTTCGAAAGAATCTTCCGGAGAGTGGCCCGTTCGTTCGACTGATCCATGAAATATCGAGGAATCAATCGCGCTAGCCTTTCGGATGCGGATCGCAGACCATCGCAGCGGGCCGCATTCCTGAATTGTTTTCTCTCGAAATTTTTGTCATTCAAAAATACGCATTGTTTTGGAATGGAAAAGTCGCCCGGCATTCTTTAAAATGAATGCATGATCGTCCCGTAGCGTTGGGGGCAAGGCACGCGTCCGGAAGTTCGAACAGGTCGGTACTCATGATTTGCGGAATTCGAAACAGGGTCGATCCAATCGCGGACGAGGAGGGTGCAGTGGCTCCGTGGATCAGAGTTTCTTGGCAGTTGGGTTTATTATTTTTCGGAATCTCTATGTGCAGCGCAACCGCACTCGCCCAGGTCCAGGAACCGCGCGTGTCCGAGGGTGCCGAGCGATTGTGGGCCGCCGCGAAGGCAGGAGATTTGGTTGCTGTTGCAAAGGAACTGGATGCCGGGGTCGACGTCAATGCCGCGACCGCTTATCAAACCACGGCGCTCAGCTTTGCAAGTGACCGCGGGCATACCGATGTCGTCCGCCTGCTTCTCGAGCGGGGTGCCAATCCCAATGTCAAGGATTCGTTCTACGGCATGAGCCCCCTCACCGGGGCTCAGATGCGAAAGCGTTATGAGTTGGTCACTCTGTTGCTCGAGAAAGGTGCCGAGGGTGCACGGCAACTCCTGCTCGATGGGGTTGCGCAGGGAGACAAGGCGCTGGTCGAGGCCGTTCTCAAGGCGGGGACCGTCGATGCCGACGCACTCGCCTCTGCAACTCTCCAAGCGACGGGTACGGAGCCCTCCGAGTTGTTGGAACTGCTCGCTCGTGCGAATGCTCCCGCTCGAGAGTTTCCGAAACTGACCGCTGAGGAGCTTGCTTCCTTCGCGGGCAGGTACTCGGAAAGCAAAGGGAATTTCATCATGGTGGTCAAGGTCGGCGAGAAAGGCTTGGAGATCGACTTTGGAAACGATTTGTTTCGTCCATGGTTCGCGTTTGGACCGATGGAATTTCATCGTGGTGGCAGCCGCCTCGTCTTCGAATGTCAGGACAGCAAGGTGGTCAAGGTGTTGATGGAGTCGAACGGTGCTAAATACGAACTCGCCCCCAGCGCGTCGAGTGAGGATTCCTCGACGCCCAAGCCCCCCGAGCCCAAGCCGATGGATGCCGACGACTCTGCCTCCGATTCGAAACAAGAAATTGCCCCGGAGCTCGCGCATGTCTCGAGCGATTGGGACTTGCGTGCATCGAACGTGAATTGTCCAGGTTTTCGCGGGACCCATGCGCGTGGGGTAGCGGACGGCCAGCATCCGCCGATTTCGTGGGACGTTGAACAGGGAGAGAATGTCGCGTGGAAAACTCCAATCCCTGGTTTTGGCAATTCGTGCCCGGTCGTGTGGGGAGATCGTTTGTTCGTCACGACGGCCTCGAGCCGCGATGGCAACACCGACGTCAAGATCGGACACTATGGCGATGTCGACTCGGTCCAAGACGACAGCATCTACGAGTTCATTCTGTACTGTTTGGATAAGCGGACGGGAGAGATCCTGTGGCAGCGCACCTGCAACACCGCAAAGCCGGCGGTCAAACGGCATTCGAAATCGTCCCACGCCAATCCGACGGTGGCGACCGACGGGGTGCATGTCATCGCATGGTTTGGTTCCGAGGGATTGTATGCCTTTGATATCGATGGGAATCCGCTTTGGAACCGCGATCTCGGAGTGCTCGACAGCGGATGGTTCTTTGATCCGAGCTACCAGTGGGGGTTCGGCAGTTCCCCGACCATTTACGGCGATCGGTTGTTCCTGCAATGCGATATCCAGAAAGGTTCGTACGTTGCGGCGTTGGATTTAGCGACGGGCCGGGATGTTTGGCGGACCGAGCGGGATGAGATCCCGACGTGGTCGTCGCCGATCGTGTACCCGTTTGGAGATTTGCCTCTGTTATTGACGCACGGCACACGTGCGGCGCGCGCTTACGATGCGCGGGATGGCAAGCTGCTCTGGTGGATGGCCGACCACTCAGAGATCGTCGTGCCGACCCCGAACGTGGCGCATGATTTGATCTATATCGCCAGCGGCTACGCCCCGATCCAACCGATCGTCGCGATTCGGCCGGAGGCGCGTGGAGAATTGAAGTTGCCCGGGCGAGTTCCCAAGGGGGGTGGCGAAGCACCCGAGAGCGACCCCGGCGTGGCGTGGAGTACCCAGCGCGGTGGCCCCTACATGCCCAGCCCGATCATCTATGGCGATTTTCTCTACGTCTGCTCCAATCAAGGGATCTTGACCTGCTATCGAGCAAAGACCGGCGAGGAGGTTTACAAGAAGCGACTTAAGGGGGGAGAAACCCTCAGTTTCACTGCATCCCCCATTGCCGCCGACGGGCATCTTTATTTCACCTCGGAGTCAGGGCACGTGTACGTCGTGCAGGCGGGGGGCGTGTTCAAGCAGTTGCACGTCAACGGAGTCGGGAGCAAGGTTCTGTCGACCCCGTCGATTTCTGAGGGGACTCTCTTTGTGCGTACGGTCGATCATATCGTCGCGCTGCGTTCGGGCAGCGAGTTGGCACAGACTGTAAATCCGTAGGCATCCATCGCCAGGGACAGGGACCGATCCATTCAGGAGTTTCTCCCGTCCCGTCGGAGTGAAATCGATTGGCGAATTATTGTGGGATTCGAGAGATTCCCCACGAACCCGGGTTTGAAAAGCGTATCCAATCGAATCCGATCTTCGAATACAATAGAACCGTGCGGGGTTCGTGATCCACCAACCCCCCTCCCTCCTTTTTCCCTTCCCAGTGCGTATGTCCAAGTCTCGACGACTTGTCCAACTCGTTTTCGCGTTGTCGTTATTGCCCTTGTCATGGGGTTGGGCCCAAGAGGGCACAACTCGGGTCGACTTCAAAACCGAGATCCGTCCCATCTTGTCGAACCGATGTTTCGCGTGTCATGGCCCCGATGAGAACACGGTCGAAGCTGGCCTGCGGCTCGACACGCGAGAGCGGGCGACCCAGGCGCTCGAGTCCAGCAACGTTGCGGTGGTGCCTGGCGATCTGAGCCAATCCGAAGTTGTGCGAAGGATTCTGTCCGACGATGAAGATATTCGCATGCCCCCGCCTCACTTTGGCCAACGATTGACCGATCATGAAATCGATTTGATCAAGCGTTGGGTCACCCAGGGGGCGGAGTACGCCATGCACTGGTCGTTTGAACCGCCGGTCTTGCCCGTCATTCCGATGGTTGAACCCGACGAACCAGCCCTGTTGCCCTGGAACCATGGGCCGATCGATCGGCTCGTCCTGGCCAAGCTTGCTGAAAAAGATTGGACGCCATCGCCGCGAGCGGATGCATTGACCCTCCTGCGGCGCGTGACGTTGGATTTGACCGGGTTGCCTCCCACACTTGAGGAGCAGCAAGCCTTTCTCCGCGAGCCTTCGAGCGACGCCTACGAACGCGTGGTCGACACGCTGCTCGCTTCTCCTGCCTACGGCGAGCACTGGGGACGGCGCTGGCTCGACCTGGCGCGTTATGCCGACTCCGCAGGCTACGCGGACGATCCGATGCGAACGATTTGGGGATATCGCGATTGGGTCATTCGAGCCCACAACGAGAACATGCCTTTTGACCAGTTCACCTTGGAGCAACTCGCGGGGGACATGCTCCCCGATCCGACCCCGGAGCAGTTGGTCGCGACCGCATTCCACCGCAACACGTTGACCAACAACGAAGGCGGGACCAACGACGAAGAGTTCCGCAACGTCGCGATCGTCGATCGGGTGAATACCACCATGTCTGTGTGGATGGGGATGACGATGGCATGTGCCCAGTGCCACAACCACAAATACGATCCGATCTCGCAGAAGGATTATTTTCAGGTCTTCGCGATATTCAACCAGTCCGAGGACGCGGATCGAAGGGATGAATCCCCCGTATACGATTGGTTCAGTGCAGACCACCGGGCCCTGCGCGAGCGTTTGCAGCGCGAACTTGAATCAATAGAGAAAGCCATCGTTACCCCCGATCCAAACTTGGTCGCGGAACAGCAAGCCTGGGAGAAGCAGTTCCGAGAACCGATAACGTGGAGTTCGGTGGTACCGACGTCCGGCCGGACGAAATCCGGCGGCGCATTGAACATCGATGAGACCGGACTGGTTCGAGCCGTAACTCCCGCCGACACCGATGACTACACGCTCGAGTTTGACTTGCCGGCTGCCATGAAGCTGGAGGACATTCGCGGGCTTCGCATTCGGAGTGTTCCGCAATCGGATCTGCCTCATGGTGGTGCGGGTTTTGGCGACGGAAATTTTGTTCTGACCGATGTATCGCTCAGCGCTTTGGACCCCGATGAGGCGTCCGCATCGATGGGGCGATTCCTGCGGATTGAATTGCCCGGCCCGGAACGGATCCTGTCTCTTGCCGAAGTGCAGATCTTTTCCAAAGGAGAGAACATTGCCCTCAAGGGGGCCGCGACCCAAAGCAGCGAATCGTATGCGGGTTCAGCTCCGCGCGCGGTCGATGGCAACACGTCGGGGAACTATGCTCAAAATTCCGTAACGCATACCAAGGCCACCGAGAACCCTTGGTGGGAGGTCGATCTCGGCGCGGAATTCCCTGCCGAGACTGTCGCAGTCTGGAACCGGACCGATGGTGACGTCGGCTCGCGGCTAGCGGGTGCCAAACTCTCGCTGCTCCGATCCGATCGATCCGAGGTTTGGCGAGAAACCTTGCAAACTGCCCAAGTGGAGAATCGATGGAGCGTGCAAAGGATCGACGCTTGGAAAGCTTCGCGTTCGCGCGCGGATCATGAGCAGCCGGGTTTTGCGGCGTCCCAAGCGATCGATAGCGATGCCAAGACCGGCTGGGCAGTAGGCGGCTCCATCGACCAACCGCACACGCTTGATCTCTCCGGCGCATTCGCGTCGGCACCGTCGGAGTCCACCGCTTCGGCGAATCGCGTTTTGCGATTGAAGCTAGCGTTTCAATCCAAACATGCCGGGTTGCTGTTGGCGAGCTTTCGCATCGATGTGTCGAGCGACGCTCGGTCTGACGCGATGTTGGCTATTCCCGTGGACGTCCTCAACCGAATACGTACGAACGACCGTACCGTGGAAGACGAAGAAGCGATTCATCGCCACTATATCTCTACCGTGGCGCCCTCGCGCGATCCGCTTCGTAAGGAACGGGATGCCCTTCAGCGCGCGCTCGATGGCATCAAGCCCATCACGACGGTCCCCGTGATGCGCGACTTGCCTGTGGAAAAGCGGCGTGAAACCAGAATCCAACTCCGAGGCAATTACCGGGTGACCGGCGACACCGTCTCCCCCAACATTCCGGAGATTTTCCGGTCGCATGGGAGCGACATCGGCGAGAACCCTTCGCGACTCGAGCTCGCGCAGTGGTTGGTCTCCAACCGCAATCCGCTCACTGCGCGGGTCATCGCCAATCGCATGTGGGAATACCTGTTCGGTGTCGGCATCGTGCGTTCGAGCGAGGAATTCGGCTCGCAAGGGGATCTGCCCGTGAATGGGGCACTGTTGGACTATCTAGCGATCGATCTGATGCAAAGCAATTGGGATTTGAAGAGATTCCTGCGATCGATTGTTCTATCGGAAACATACAAACAGAGCTCGAGCGTTGATCGCAAACGCTTCGAAGAAGACCCGGAAAACATATTCGTCTCGCGTGGTCCTCGGCTTCGAGTCGCCGCAGAGCAGGTTCGCGACATGGCTTTGTCCGCTGCAGGATTACTGTCGAACCGGCTCTATGGTCCTCCGACTCGCCCACAGCAACCGACCATGGGGCTGAAGGCAGCATTCGGATCCAAAACGGACTGGGATACAAGCAAAGGAGAGGATCGTTATCGAAGAGCGATCTACACCCAGTGGCGACGCTCCAACCCGTACCCATCGATGGCGACATTCGATGCCCCCAATCGCGAAGTCTGTGTGCTGAAGCGAGATCGAACCAACACGCCTCTGCAAGCCCTCGTGATGCTCAACGACCCGGTCTACATCGAAGCAGCCCAAGGGCTCGCTCGCCGCGTCGTGAACCATGAGCTGCCCGATGGGCTGGACGAGCAGCGAATCGAACGCATTTTCCAGCATGCGATTTCTAGAAAGCCGAATTCGAGAGAGACGGCAGCCCTCGTGCAACTGCTGCAGGAATCGCGCACCGAGTACACGGGCAAAGTCGACCAAGCCAAGCAATTCGCCAGCGATCCGATCGGTCCGTTGCCAGCCAGCGTCAGCCCGGTCGAGATGGCAGCGTGGACAACGCTGTGCAATATCGTTTTGAACTTGGACGAATTCCTGATGACTCCCTAGAGCTCGTGTGATACCGAGGAGCGATCGCCGTGGAACGACCCCTGCATGATTTTCTGACCCAACGGACCCGACGATATTTCCTAGGGGCTGCGGGGACGGGTCTGGGCGCGTTGGCCTTGAATCAATTGACCGGCATGGCCAATGATCCGACCAACAAGAATCCCCTCGCCCCGCGCGGCTCGCATTTCCCAGCAAAGGCCAAGCGGGTCATCTATCTGCACATGACCGGCTCGCCGCCGAACCTCGACTTGTTCGACCACAAACCCAAGCTGATCGAACTCGACGGCCGGGATGCGCCGGACTCGGTCATCAAGGGGCGCGAGTTCGCGTTCACGACTGGTGTACCGAAGCTGCTGGGCACCCGACATCAATTCGAGCCGTCCGGCCAGTGCGGAATGCTCCTGTCCGACTGCTTGCCCCATCTGAAACAAGTAGCTGATGAGTTGTGCGTTGTCCACAGCATGCATTCCGATCAATTCAATCATGCGCCTGCGGAGCTTCTGATCTACACCGGATCACCCCGAAGTGGTCGTCCTTCGTTTGGCTCCTGGTTGACCTATGGACTTGGGAGCGAAAACGAAAATCTGCCCGCGTTTGTCGTCTTGATCAGCAGCGGCGTTCAACCCAACGGTGGTAAAAGTTCGTTCGGTAGCGGTTTTCTTCCGAGCGTCTTTCAAGGAGTCCAATGCCGATCGCAAGGGGAACCGGTTTTGTACGTCTCGGATCCCCCCGGCATGGATCGAACGGTCCGTCGCAAGAGCCTCGATACGCTGGGCGAATTGAATGCCATGCAAGCCGAAGCGTTTGGACATCCCGAAACCATGACCCGCATCGCTCAATACGAACTCGCCTACCGCATGCAAACCAGTGTACCAGAGGTGATGGATATCTCGCGCGAAAGCCAGGAGACTCTCGATGCCTACGGCGCGAATCCTGGGGTATCGAGCCTGGCCAACAACTGTCTACTCGCGAGACGGTTAGTCGAAGCGGGCGTCCGGTATGTTCAGCTATTCGATTGGGGTTGGGATTTTCATGGGACGAGCCCTGAGGCCGACATTCGCGAAGGATTGACCAACAAATGCGCGACCATGGACAAACCGGTCGCGGCCTTGATCAAGGATCTCAAACAGCGGGGTTTGCTCGAGGAAACCCTGATCATCTGGGGCGGCGAATTCGGACGCACTCCCTTTCGCGAGGGACGCACGGCTGCCAGCGCTCTGTTGGGTCGCGACCATTACCCCGAGTGCTTCACCATGTGGATGTCCGGCGGGGGAACTCGCGGCGGAACCGAGTACGGTCAAACCGACGAACTCGGATTCTCTGTCGCGGAAAACCCGGTCCATATCCACGACCTGCAGGCAACCTGGATGCATCTGCTGGGCTTTGATCACACCCGGCTCACATATCGGTTCCAAGGACGCGATTACCGATTGACCGATGTGCAAGGCAATGTGATCCGAGCCCTCGTGGCTTAGAAAGGACAGTATCGAATGCATTGTGTCGCGAGTCGAATTCGCCATTGGGCCTTCATGTACGGCATCCTGGGGATCGTTGCCAACCTGGCATTGGCTCAGGATCCGAATCAACAGCCACCAACACCTCCGTCGATTCTCGACACCATCCCGCCCGATGACCCGATCATGCGAGCCATTCGCGAACGAGCCGGGATCGTGCCCGCGAATTCATCGCTTGTCGCGGAAACGCGTCCGGCAGCGTCACGCAAAACCCCTGACCGATGGCGGATCGCAGAACGACTGTTGCGACAAGCCCGTTTCATGGAACGGGATGCGGATTCATTGGAACAACTCGGCGATGTCGAGATTGCTAAATCGCTGCGGCAACTGGCGTCTTCGGCCAGACTGCAAGTGGTTCGGATGCTTCAAGTTGCCGAGAAGCCAATGGAAGAAAACCGGACGAACTTACCATGAACTGGGAAATAGGCATGGCACAATCTTTGATAACGGCAATGCAACCGCTTGCCGTAACGGTTCTCTGTTGCATGACATTCTTGGCAGGTTCTGTCATCGGTCAGACACCGGAGGATACCGCGACCGAACCGGCCGTTGCGCCCGACCAGGCGGTGTCGACCTTTCGCGTTGGCGACGGGCTGCGATGGACCAGCCTCTTGGCGGAGCCAACCATCACGCAACCTCTCCAATCGGTATTTGACTCGCACGGGCGCTTGTGGGTGGTGGAATATCGTCAGTATCCCAACCCCGAAGGTCTCAAGCCGCTCAGCCGCGATAAACATTGGCGGATCGTTTACGATTCGACGCCGTTGCCTCCGGGGCGAGGTGGCTTGTCGGGCAAGGATCGAATCTCGGTCCATGAAGATCGAGACGGCGACGGTGCGTTTGAAACGCATGGCGTCTTTGTCGATGGTCTGAATATCGCCACGGCAGTTGCGCCCGATTCCAACGGAGCGTGGGTCTTGAATCCGCCGTATCTTCTGTACTATGCAGATGCAGATCATGATCTGCGAGCGGACGGCGACCCGGAGATCCACCTTGCAGGTTTTGGGATGGAAGACACCCACTCGGTCGTCAACAGCTTATGTTTTGGCCCCGACGGTTGGCTTTACGCCGCGCAAGGCAGCACGGTGAGCGCGTCGATTAAGCCCTACGGTAGTTCCGCGACACCGATCGCCAGCATGGGTCAAGCCCTATGGCGTTATCATCCGGTGTCGCGCGAGTATGAGATCTTTGCCGAAGGTGGTGGGAACGCTTTTGGGGTTGCCTTCAATGATCGCGGCGAAGTCTTTTCAGGTCACAATGGGGGAGACACTCGCGGGTTCCATTACTATCAAGGGGGCTACTACCGCAAGGGGTTCCAGAAGCACGGCGATTTATCCAATCCCCATAGCTACGGATATCTCAATCCGATGGTGCATGACCCGATTCCCCGATTCACGCATACGATGCTGTTCACGGAATCGACTGCCCTGGAGTCTTTGGCCCCGCGATCGATGCTCGCCGTCGACCCGTTGCATGGCAAGCTGATTCAAACCCAGCTTGAAAAAACCGGCTCGACCTATGCCACCAAGGATATCGCCGACACCGTATCGAGTTCCGACAAATGGTTTCGCCCTGTCGCAATCAGCGATGGTCCCGATGGAGCGGCATATGTTTGTGATTGGTACGACTCGGTGGTTGCACATCTATCCGCGTTCGAGGGGAAACTGGATCGCGATCGCGGGCGAGTCTATCGCTTGGGTCCGCAGTCCTCTGCGAAGGTGGCGCCGTGGGATGCGGATCTCGCGCATCGCAACGATTTGGCATCGCTCGAGTATCTGTATGCGACACTGAAACACCCTTACCGCTGGCAGCGTTGGCAAGCCCGTCAACTACTCCAGAGCCATCCCGATCGCGATACGCTGCGTGAAGGCATTGCGAAAGATTTGGCTCAAGCCCAGGATCCTTCGTCGCATCGGGCACTCGAACTCCTGTGGACTGCTCATGCCTTGGGTTGGATCCCCGATACGATCCCGTTTGCGATTCAGGAGTCTGGCAGCAGCCGATCGACGGCCGATACCTCGAATGCGCCGTGGCAAGTAGCGCGTTTGTTGCAGCATCCCCACCCCATGGTCCGGGCCTGGACCGTGCGATTGGTTTGCGATGATCGTGCTGCATCGAGCGAGAGTGTTTCCGCGATCGCCTCATGGGCTCGCGCGGAAAAAGACCCGAGCGTCTTGTGCCAGATCGTTTGCTCTGCCAAACGATTGCCGGCAGGCGATGCCACGTCGATTGTTCGCGCGATTACGATGAATGCAAACGTTGGCGATGACCCGTTCCTTCCGTTGTTAACATGGTGGGCACTCGAGCGTCACGCTGCGGATCGCGATACGATTTTGGATTCTTTGGTCCGAGAAAAGGGGACTTGGGAATCAGCGATCGCGCGCCGCATCCTGTATCCGAATTTGGTTCGTCGTTGGTCCTCGATGGGAACGGTTGCCTCGTATCAAGGAGTTGCCGAAGTCTTTCAACAGATCGCGAGCTTGCCGGAGCTTCCGCGGAATGAGGCGGGCAAAGCCGCGCAGGATACGTTCGAGCAAGCGTTCGTGGGTCGCTCGCTGGCGGGAGTCCCCGACGCGATCATCGATGCGATGGTGCGATTGGGGCAACCGTCGCTGACCCTGTTGGTGCGGCGTGGTGATACCGCCGCGTTATCGCAAGCGGTTGCGACACTGCAGGATTCCAAGAGTCCGGATGCGATGCGGGCTCAGTTGTCGCGTCTGGCCGGGGAGCTTGCCCATGTGCGCAAGGCTCCCGGCATGTGCGAGGCTCTGGTAGGAATCGCGAAAGATGGCGGTTCGAAGACAGCCGTACGCGGCGCGGCTCTCAGCGCTCTTTCGGGCTACGATGACGATCGCGTTGCGACGGAGATCCTGGGATTTTGGGGCGAGTTGCCGCAGGAGTTGCGGCCTGCCGCCGGTGCGGTCCTCGCTTCGCGTGCTTCGTGGACCCTGCAGTGGCTCCATCGTTGTTCAAACAACCCATCCGTTGCGGATCAGATGCCGCCGGAGTCCGTTCGCGCAATGCGTCTGCATCCGAATGAAGCATTGCAAGCTCAGATTGCGGAGCTTTATCCAGCCTTTGCATCGATCGATTTGGCAGCTGCCAACACGCGGAGCCGCGAGATCGCCTCCATGATTCTCGACGGAAGCGGCGACCCGTATCAGGGGAAGAAGTTGTATCGTGAATTGTGTAGTCGATGTCACCGGTTGTTTGATGACGGCGGAGCGGTGGGCCCGGAGTTGACTGGATATCAGCGAGACCAGCTCGAGACGTTGCTCCGCAACATCATCGCGCCGAGTCTCGAGATTCGCGAGGGTTACCAGATGGTGCGAGTCATGACGGACGATGCCACGGTGTTGAGCGGGTTTGTTGAGAGTCAGACCGAAGAGCAAGTGCTGTTGCGCAACATCGATGGCCAGTTGCACACCTTGGAGCGGGAATCGATCGAGTCGCTGCAACCGCAGGTTCTATCGTTGATGCCGGAGGGGCTGCTCGACAAACTGCAGCCCGCGCAACTACGCGACCTAATGGCCTACCTGCGCAGTTCGCAGCCGCTCAACGACGGCACGTAAAGGCTTGTTTTGTGGTGTGCCAGAGGTACCGATCTTGAGCCGCTATAAAGGTGACCAACCGAGGTGTTGACAGGCTGCCGCGCGACTCGGCAACGTGGAGACCTGATCGCAACCAGAACGCGATCAGCTTATTCCTCTCTTCTTCCCGCAGGGGAGAAAGGTTGGGGATGAAGGGGCGGGGCAAGGGGGAGCAGCCATTTTTTCGCGCAATCGCTCTCTCCCTGCAAATGTTAGCTGAGATGCGCGAGCATCCGGGTGATCGAATACGTCATCGTTCATCCTCCACTCCTCTGGCCTTCGATCACCCTCCGCTCCCGTCGCCTCTCAACCTGTGCGTGCGATCCAGCCACAGCCCAGCGCACGGCTTCCTTCAAAGACCGCTGCCAGTTGTCCCGGCGATACGCCGTTCATCGGCACCGCGAAATCGACTCGGAATCGATCATCCGCACCGCGGACGACAATCGCTTTCTCCGGCGCGGAGTTGTACCGAATTTGGACTTCGCATTCGTGAGGGGAATCGATCGGGAAGTCGACCAACCAGTTCGATGAATCGGCTTCGAGCCATGATCGCCCGAGCGCCTCCGGTGGACCGATCACGACGCGATGTGTTTCCGGATCGATCGCGGTCACGAAGTAGGGTGAACCCATCGCAACGCCGATCCCTTTGCGTTGACCGATGGTAAAGCCTTCGATACCCGGATGATGGCCGACCACCTTGCCGTCGGTCGTCACGATCTCGCCCGAAGTGTCGACGCCGCTTCGGTCTCGTACGAATTGCGCGTGAAGTCCGCTGGTGACGAAGCAGATCTCTTGACTGTCTTTTTTGTCAGCGACGCGCAGGCCGATCTCGCCCGCCAGGCGTCGGATCTCGGACTTGCGATAGCCGCCGACCGGCAGGAGCATCCTCGGCAACAGCGATTTCGCGATCCCGGTCAGCACGTAAGCCTGGTCTTTATCATCGTCCAATCCCCGATGCAAGGCGTAGGGGGTCTCGGGATCGCCGGTCTCGAGCATGCGAGCATAGTGCCCGGTCGCGACGTACTCGGCCCCGACCGCTTCTGCGTAATCGAACAAGCGTCCGAATTTGATCCAATTGTTGCACTGGACACATGGGTTGGGGGTTCGGCCGTGATGGTATTCGTCGACGAAGTAATCGACGATCCGTCGGAAATCCGATTCGAGGTCCAGGGCATAGAACGGGATACCGAGTTTATCCGCGACCCGCCGCGCATCGGCCGCATCGCTGGCGCTGCAGCACCCTTGCTTGTGATCGAGTCGCCCTTCCAGAATCGGGAGCAACGGATTCGGCCGATCGGAACCGAGGTCGCAGGCTTGGCTCGACTGCTCGCCGTGGCGCATGAAGACGCCGACAAGGTCGTAACCTTGTTCCAGCAAAAGATGGGCAGCGACACTCGAGTCCACCCCACCGCTCATAGCCAAGACAACACGTTTTTTATTCATACGGACATTGTAGGCGGACCTGCCCGGGCATGGGAGAGTTTCCTCCGCGCCGCTATACTACTGCGACAAACTTTCTCAACCTTCTACTGCCAACGATCGTTCCGTCATGAAAGCCATCGCCGTTCGTCCTGGGACCCCCAACAGTGTGCACCTGCGAGATATCCCAATGCCCGACATCGCACGGATCCAGGACGGCAAGGGGATTCTCGTCAAAGTTCTCAAGGTAGGAGTCGACGCCACGGATCGGGAGATCAACGACGCACTCTATGGGAATCCACCCCCGGGGGATGATTACCTCGTGCTCGGTCACGAATCGTTTGGGATCGTCGAGCAAGTTGGCCCCAACGTTCGCAACATCCGCCCAGGCGACTATGTCACGGCCACCGTGCGCCGTCCCGGCGGATCGATCTACGACAAGATCGGGACGTACGACATGACCAGCGAGGAAACTTACTACGAGCGAGGCATCAATCTGCTCCATGGTTATCTGACGGAGTACTTTGTCGACCACGAAGATTACATCGTTCGTGTCCCCAAAGGATTGAAGCACCTACACGTCTTGATGGAACCGATCAGTTGCGCCGCCAAGGCGATTCATCAAGCCTTCGAAGCCCAGCGGCGCATGAAGGTGTGGAGCCCTCGTCGAGCTTTTGTGCTGGGAGCCGGCCAGATCGGATTGCTTTCGACGCTCGTGTTGAGACTGCGCGGCCTGGATGTCTTTACCCTCGCCCGCGCCAAAGGACCGCATCTCAAGAGTTCCATCGTCGAAGGGCTGGAATCGACCTACGTGCCGACCTCGGAAGTGAGTCTCGAACAATTGACTGCCAAGGTCGGAAAAGCCGACTTGATCATCGACGCGACCGGTTCCTCGCAGCTCGCATTCAGCGCGATGGAATGCCTCGGTCATAATGGGGTGCTGGTTTGGACCAGCATCACCGGAGGCAAGAAGACAACCACCGTCCCGAGCGACAAGATCAATATCGAATGGGTACTCGGAAACAAATTGCTCTTGGGAAGCGTCAATGCCAACCGGGAACACTTCGAAATGGGGATTCGCGATCTGGCTCTGGGCGAAGTCATGTTCCCCGGCGTCCTCGAAAAGATTTTGACCCATCCGGTTGCCGGTCTCGATCAGTATCAGGAAATGATGCGGCTTCTGGTCGAAGACAATTCGGCGTTGAAGGTTTATGTCGATGTCGCCGACTGAGCAACGGTTCCAGCGCATCAGCCCGGTGACCGGCGAGCCAACTTGGGTTGGACCCGCATCCAGTCCAGCTCAGGTTCGAAGCGCTGTCGATTTAGCGGCCAACGCGTTTCCGGTTTGGAGACGAATCGAGCCCGCGGAACGGATCGCATGCATTCGCAATTACGCCGGTTACTTGGCCCAGCATCGCGATGCCATCGCGACCGCCATCACGCTCGAATCGGGAAAGCCACTTTGGGAAAGCCGCATAGAAGTCGGCACTTCCATTGCAAAAGTCGACCTTGCCATCGAGGCGATCCGGGAACGTCGGGATCTGACGGTGCATTCCGCTGGGAACGGGAACTCATCGAATGAAGGTTCGGAAGTCAGGTATCGACCGATCGGGCCAGTCCTGGTCTTGGGGCCGTTCAATTTGCCGCTCCATTTGCCGGGCGCGCATATCGTGCCGGCCCTTGCGGCGGGCAATACCGTGGTCTTCAAGAGCAGCGAAAAAACACCGATGGTCGGTGAGCATATCGCCTGTGCGATGGCGGCATCGGGGCTTCCTGACGGCGTGTTTCAACTGTTGCAAGGGGGGGCCTCGGTAGCGATCGAAGCGCTGCAATCGGCACAACTCGGCGGTGTTTTCTTCACCGGCTCGAGGAATGCAGGAGTTGCAATTCACCGCCAACTGGCTGGCCGTCCCGAAGTTTTGCTCGCCCTGGAGATGGGTGGCAACAATCCGTTGGTTGTCGATCGCTTACGAAATACCCGCGCAGCGGTGGAGATCATCCTGCAATCGGCATACATCACCAGCGGGCAACGTTGCACCTGCGCACGGCGTTTGATCGTCATCGACACGCCGGACAATCGTCGACTCATCGAACAACTCACAGGCATCTTGCCAAAGATTCGTATCGGGGATCCGATGGCGGAGATCGGTTCATTTCTGGGAACCATGATCGATGATTCCGCCGTGCAGTCGGTCCTCGACAAGCAGCGTCAGTACCTCGATCGCGGCATGATCGCAATGCAGGAAGCCAAAGTCCGGGATTCGCTCCCAACGCAATTGAGTCCTGGTCTGCTCGATGCCAATGGCGTTGAACCAGATGACGATGAAGTGTTCGGGCCGTTATTGGTACTGCAGTGGGTCAGTGATCTCGAAACGGCTATCGCAACGGCGCAGCGAACGCGCTATGGATTGTCTGCATCGCTTCTGAGCGACGACCCCGAAGCATGGCGAGTGTTTCAACGAGAGGTCGATGCGGGGGTCCTCAACTGGAACCATCCGACCACGGGTGCAACCGGCACCCTTCCATTCGGAGGCCTCGGGTGGAGCGGCAACCACCGATCCAGCGGTTATTTTGCCTGCGATTACTGCAGCGACCCCTCCGCCTCGTTGGTGCGCCCGCAGGTGATGCAAGCCTCGAAAACACCGGTCGGCCTGGAACAGATTTGGGATGCATCATGAGCGATCGTTGGATCGAGATTCAGATCGATGGATTGATCGGTCCGACGCATCACTTCGGTGGCTTGGGAGTTGGCAATGTTGCTAGCCAGAAAAGCCGGTGGCGTCCCTCCCATCCGAAGGGAGCGGCTCTGGAGGGGATTGCAAAGATGGAGCGCGTGGCCTCGCTCGGCGTTCCGCAGTTTTTTCTTCCTCCGCTGTCTCGACCGGATTGGGGATTTCTCGAGCATCATGGCTATCGCGGCGATCGGGGCGATATCCTTAAGCGTTGCGGTGACGAGAATCCGCGGCTGCTTTCGGCCGCTTACAGTTCGTCCTTCATGTGGACCGCCAATGCCGCGACGACTGCCTCGGGCCTGGAAACGGTCGACGGCCGTTCCCGCGCGGTGATCGCAAACTTGTGCGCATCGATCCACCGCGGTATCGAGGCGCGCGGCCGATGGTCGCAATTCCAATCGTGGACAGCAAGTACCCCGGGTATCGACATCCACGAGCCGCTCGACCCTGTGCCGCCCCTGCGCGACGAAGGTGCGGCGAACCATATGCGTCTGTGCAGCGCTTCGGGTACCGGACCTGGATTGCACCTCTTCGTGCATGAACCAAATTCAATTCCTGAACAAGTAGGTGCACCGAAGTTCTGGTCTCGCCAGGGACGGCTTGCATCGAAGCGAGTTGCCGACCTGCTGCAGTTGCCGGAAGAGCGAAGGATTTTTTTGCAGCAGACCCAAACGGCGATCGATGCGGGAGTCTTTCACAACGATGTGATCGCCACCAGCCATCGAAACCTGTTGCTGTGCCATGAGGATGCATTCGTCGATCAGTCGGAGAATCTCAAGCGAATTGGTGAGACCTTCGGGCGATGCACAGGGGAGTCGCTCCAGGTGATCGAGGTATCGCGGGATACACTACCTCTCGATGAAGCGGTGCGAACCTATCTCTTTAATAGCCAAATCGTGACGGGTTCGGACGGTTCGACGCATTTGATTTGTCCGAGTCAGTGCCGCGAATCTCTGGCGACCAGGTCGTTGATCGATGGATGGATCGCGGACTCCGGAAATCCCATTGTGGACGTAGCCTATGTTCCGTTGGGTGAGAGCATGGCCAACGGGGGCGGGCCGGCGTGTTTGCGGCTCCGTTGGACTCTGCCCGAGTCGGTCGTCGACCACGACTTGGCGGTTTGGCGTTGGACACCTGAGCGGGGAGAACAGCTTCGCACTTGGATCGATCGCTATTATGTCGACCAGTTGCAATTCGCTGATTTTCAGAGCTTGGAATTCGCCGAACAAGCGATCGCGGCGGTCGCAGCCTTTCCGTGAATTTCAAGGACCCAGGCTGCGTCGTGTGGATGACGAGCCGACCTCGCGGACCTCTACCGCGTCGATTGTCTTGGAATGGTCGAAGCCAGTCTCGGGGGGCCATGTCTGCTCAAAGATCGTACCTTCTGATGCAGCGATCGTCAGTTGGGCCTGGAATCGCTGAAAAGTATTGATCAGGAGCAACACGATACCAAAAAGTACGCCCATGCCGTTCCACCAGACGATCGAAGACAGGAGGAGCAGGCCGGAGGTCCACTGTCCGATTCTCGCCGCGAGACGCAAGGCGACTGGGCGGTCGAACCAGTAGCACAGGATGCTCCGCAGCAACCGTCCGCCGTCGAGCGGAAAAGCGGGTAGTAAATTGAAGATGGCCAAGGCGAGGTTGGCCACGATCAATTGCTGCACAACGGTCAGCTTGACCACTTGGTTCGGATCGATCGCGAGCGAGGCCCCCGAGAGCGAGGATCCGATCAGCAGCGCCAGCGCGATCACGAAATTCACAGCGGGACCGGCGATCGCGATCCATCCTTCGGCGACGGCGTTCAAATTGCCTCCCTCGATCCGAGCAACTCCGCCGATCGGCAGCAGGGTGATGTCGTGCGTCTTCTTGCCGAATCCCTTGGCGGCCACGGCATGGCCCAGTTCATGCAAAAACACGCAGCCGAAAACCGCGAACACGAAACCGACGAGGGCGATAGCCTGGTAAACTCCCTGGCTCAAGCCACTGAGGAAAACGAAGATCGCCAGGATCCAAAAGGACCAATGGATGTAGATCTTCGCACCTTGGAGTTGTCCGACATAGAGCGTTCGAAACATGGTCGCGCGGCTGCCTGACTTCAAGTGAGAGAGAAACGTTGGACACGGTTGTTGCCGGAGTCGACAACGTACACGCGACCGCGGGAGTCGGTGTCGACTGCCCAGGGTTGATTCAGTTCCCCGGCGGCGCTGCCGGCAGTTCCCCACGAGGAGATCGGTGTACCATCGCGACGCCAGCATTGAACCCGGTGTCCTCCGAATTCACTGACCAGGAGTCGGTCGCCCGAGATGAGCTTCATGCCGTACGGGTACATCACTTGACCCGGCTCGGTCCCTTCACCCCCGAGGACTGCGATGGATTTTGGTTCCTTGTCGCGCCAATCCACGACTTGGATGCGATGGTTGCACGCATCGGAGATCCAGAGCAAGCCCGCCTCGTCGACGGCGAGAGTTTGAGGCCGGCTGAATTGCAGCGGCGCGTCTCCATGTTCGCCAAAGCGATCGATGTACTGGCCGTCGGGGGAGTATTTGTAGATCCGATCGAATTCGCCATATTCAGCCAAGTACAGGGTTCCATCGGGCGCGCGAGCGATGTCGGTGACCCAGCCGAATTGGCCGGGCTCCGAACCATTGACGCCGCCGATGGTCTTGTCGGTAAGGAGTTCGCCCTTGGGGGTGTAGGTGAGGAATCGAAAGTAGTGGGTGTCGGCCACGAGGAGGTTTCCGGTGGCGGGATCGATCGAAGCGCCGGTCGGTTTGCCGTTCGCTCCTTCGGGGGTCTTCCATCCCCGGAGGAATTCGCCGGCGGCGTTAAAAACTTGAATTCGGGCCGTTTTGTCGATGACATAGATTTCGTCGGAGGGACTGATCGCCATGGCCCTGGGTTTCTGAAAACGGCCGTCGGCCAGCCCACGCTGCCCGATGATCAGTTCGGACGGACCAGGATTATTCGAGCGATTAGGAACGCATCCATAAAAAAACGTGGAGGCAACCAGGGCGAGTGCGTGGCGGCGATGGATGGACCGGGGGGATCGATCGAGGTGGGAATGCATACGAATCATCATATCCCATGGCGATACGGCTTGAAGATTTCTTTGGGGTGTCCGATAATGCATTTCGCGGTTTCGACCGCATGTTTTGGAGGATAGCCGAATGGTTAGGAACCTGACTCGAAATCAGGCGCCGGGAAACCGGTTGTGGGTTCGAATCCCATGTCCTCCGCTTTGCTGGGTTTCCTGCCAGATGCCGGGAAACTGTCTGCCCCGATCGACGGCGATCATGAGGCGAAACGCGTTTGCAACGATTTTTGGAGCGGGGGTGAGCGTGGCGATTGTTGCCACCATTGCAATTTGCGGCTAACACCCAGCGGCTGGGATGAGAACCACCTTCCCGTCCCTCGCAAGCTCGTGAGGAATTTCCGCATGGAGCACCACCAGTTGGCTGCGATCCTGATCGAAACGCTTGGCGATCAAGCGATCTAATTCCTGCAATACCGATGGCGAGCGAGAGAAGTTCGTCCACTTGGTGTGAGGTGAGGAGGCCTGATTCGAATCTCCATCCGCGAACGGATGGGAAGTGTCGAATGCGATGGATTCTTGCAATCCACTTCCGATCGCCCGGAGAGAAACGGAACTCGCAATTCTTGCGGCACGCTGCGCGATATCTTTGAACTTCGGAATCAAGCAAACGACAAGTCGTTGATTCTCTGGGCCGTTGGTGGATTCCTCGCGATGCCACTGAGCCACGGCAAGAAAGAAAGGCTGATCCCAGACCTGGGCTCGGAACCCCGACCCTGGGCTTTCCTCGTGGTCGAGTTCGGACTCGACCGCGAGGCCATGACCGAGAAACGCGTTGATCGCTTCATGAAACTGAGCAACCACCGATTCGTTTTCGTCGTCCTCGCTAGCCCGTCGCTCTGCTTCCTCTGCTTGGATTTGATGGAGGGCAATTTGAAGTTTTGCGAGCACGCGATCGGTCATTTGGATTTTGCCGCGCACCTGGGAGGCTTCGACCCGGAGTCGTTGCAAACGCGTACCTGTCATCTCCAGTTTCGCGCGCTCTCGATTCTGAACTTCGCGTTCCCAATTTTGGACCCTCGCCTGGAGTTGATTGGTGATTCGCAAGACATCTTGCAGCGCTTCCGGAACTTTGCCGTCATGTTGGAATTCTCTTCGCAACGTTCCCATTTGGGCTGCCAAGTCCGATGCTTGGAAGAGACAGCGATCCTCCAAGGACAAACGCAGGGTGGCAAGCGCGACTTCCGCAGAGCTAAAGAACGTGAAGAAAGGTTCATTGCCGTTATAGACGCTCAGTGTACTGTCCGTCATCGAAGCTGGACCGGTCAGGGAGTCGGGATCCAAGATGTTGCCTCGTATTACTTATTTTAAAACACGACAACCAATCAGCGAATTTATTGTACTCGATACGCGAGGTTGATTCAGCTTCCGGAGACCGTAGCTAACGCTGCCAAGCGGTGGTTGCGTTCCCTAGATGCAACGCGTTACGCCAAAATGTCGAGCGCGGGTTTACCGGCGACATCCGTCAATCGGAAATCGCGGCCTGCATAGCGATACGTCAATCGCTCATGATCCAGACCCAGCAAATGCAGGATCGTGGCGTGCAGATCGTTGACGTGCATCTTGTTCTCGACGGCGTAGTACCCGTAATCGTCGGTCGCTCCATAGGTGTAACCACCCTTCACTCCCGCTCCCGCCATCCACATGCAGAAACCATGCGGGTTGTGATCGCGACCGTTCCCTTGCGATGTCGGTGTGCGTCCAAACTCGCCACCCCACAGCACGAGCGTGTCGTCCAACAATCCGCTGGCTGCTAAATCGGACAGGAATCCCGCGATGGGTTTGTCGACTTCAGCGGCGTTCTTGGTGTGCCCTTGATACAAGTCGCTGTGCTGATCCCACTGCACTTCGCTGTCGCTGTGCGTGACCTGCACGAATCGCACTCCTCGCTCGAGAAACCGTCGGGCCATCAAGCACTGGCGACCGAAATTCTCGGTGATCGGATCGTCGATGCCATACAAACGCAACGTCGCCTCGCTCTCTCCAGAGATGTCCTGGATCTCAGGCATCGACGACTGCATGCGGTATGCGAGTTCGAACGCCCCGAGCCGCCCCTCGAGCGATGCCTCGAGCGGATTGGCCCGCGCGTACTCGTCGTTCATGCGGGCGAGCAAATCCATCTGCAAGCGTTGGTCGGTCCTGCTCCGTCGCTTGGACACGATGTGATTGACCGTGGCTTGTGCGGCTGGCAGACTGGCGTTGCCGATCGGTGTCCCTTGGCAATACGTGGGCAAGAACGCGGCACCCCAGTTGTTGACGCCCCCGTGCGCTAGCGTAGGGCAGATCGTGACGAACGCGGGCAAGTCCTGGTTCTCGGTCCCCAATCCGTAGGTGACCCATGCACCCAGGCTCGGACGCACGAACTGGTCGCTGCCGGTATGAATTTTCAGCAGCGCCCCGCCGTGCGCGGGGTTGCTGCCATAGAGCGAGCGGAGCACGCACAACCGATCGGCATGCTTGGCAACGTTCGGGAACAGTTCGCTGACGCTCAGGCCGCTCTGCCCGTACTGATGGAATTTCCAAGGCGACTTGAGAAGGTTCCCTTGCGCGGCAAAGACGACGCGCGGCAACTCGAACGGAGGTGGCTTGCCATCGTCGCGTTGCAGCAACGGCTTGGGATCAAACGTATCGACGTGCGATGGCCCACCCTTCATGAACATGAACACGATGCGCTTGGCTCGAGCGGGAAAATGAGGCTCTCGCGGGGCCAGCGGATGCGCGATCCGGTGTCCTTCCTGCGCCGACACGCCCTGCAGCATTGCGTGAAAGGCAAGTCCTCCAAACCCCAGCGCGGTGTTTCGGAGCCATCGTCGCCTGGCCGCGATTTGATGCATTTCGATCTCGTTGCCGTTTTCCAACATGCGATCGCTCATCGGATATAAAAGAACTCATTGCAGATCAGTAAATTATGCGAGAGCATCTCCCAACGCGACGGCTCGCTCACGAATTGCAAATAGATTTCCCGCTCGCGATCCGTCGCTGAACGACCCAGGATCTGCATCATCAACCAATCGATCCGATCGATCGGCTGACTCGCAGTTTGTTCGCTTCGCCGCGCCAGGTCGCCAGCCGCATCCAGGATCCAATCCGCATTCATGAGCAACAATGACTGAGGTGCTACCGTCGTCGATTGGCGATCTCCACCGGGCATGGTGGGATCGGGGAAATCGAACTGCTCGAGCATCGTGAACAAGTGGTTGCGGATCACCGGCAGAAAGACGGTGCGACGGACGCTGTCGTAGCGCGTATGATCGATCGAGGTGTGATCGAATACGAACTGGCGATTGCGCAGTGGCACCGACTTGCCTTGCAACTGCGAGTCCAGCAATCCAGCGCAAGCCAGGATCGAGTCCCGGGCCTGTTCGGCTTCCATGCGCTGCAACCGAAACCGCCATAGCAGCGTGTTCTCGGGATCGATCAACAGGGCTTGCTCAGCACCTTCGTGATGCGATTGCATCTGGTAGGTGCTGGAACTGAGGATCAATCGATTGAGTTCCTTGATCGACCAACCCGATTCGATGAACCAGCGGGCCAGGTAATCGAGCAACTCCGGGTGCGAGGGTCGATCCCCGAGTTTGCCGAAGTTCTCGGTCGTACCAACCAATCCGCGTCCGAAATGCCATCGCCAAACGCGGTTGACGATCACGCGGGCGGTGAGCGGATGTTCCGGGCTAGCCATCCAGCGCGCCAATTCGAGTCGACCGCTGCCTCGCCGCGAAAAGATCGGTTTGCGGTGCGGATCGCGCATCACTTCGGGAAAACCTTTTTCGATCCGTTCGCCGAGCTGGCGATGATTGCCTCGGATGTGGAGCGCGATCCCATCGACGACATCCCGATCACAAACGGCCATGACCGACGTTTCATCAGGAGCCGCGCTCTCGTAGATTCGAGCTTCGTCGGCCAAGGCGTGGAGCTTGGTGATCGTTTCGTCGTCGAGCGCATGCTCCATCTTGGCCGGGATCGCCAGGAAACCGCTGGGATCCTGCAGCGCCAAACGCGTTCCCTCCATGCTGGCATCCTGCAATTTCGCCGTGTTTGGGTCCGCTTTCTTGGCCTCGTCCCAAGCCGTTTGCACGGCGGTGAAAAGCCCTTCGTAGTGACGGCGAATACCTTCGATATCTCCTTGCGCAGCCATCGCATGCCACGGTGCAAACATCGGATCTTCGCGATGGAATTCGAGATGGCGACGGCAATGGCTCAAGACACGCGGATGGAGCCCTTCGGCTTGCCCCGCTTCGCTCCACTGGGTCAACGTCGCCTCGGGGGGCAACAGCGACGCGACCGCGAGGTACGAGGCCGCTTGCGAACGCACGCGATCGCGCAGCTGCTGCATCGCGGCTCCCTTGGCCGAGTTGAATGCACCTTGTCGTTTGGCGATCTCTGCGTCGACTTCCTTGAGACGCGATCGCTCATCGCTGCTGGCATACGAGACTTCGTTCCAGTGCTTGATCGCGCCAAAGTTCGTATCGCCGAACGTTTTGGTCCCTTTAAAAATCGCCGCCAGCGCGTAGTAATCGCGCTGCTTGATCGGATCGAATTTGTGATCGTGGCATCGGGCGCAGCCGAGCGTCATCCCCATGAATGATTTGCCGATCGCATCGAGCTGTTCATCGATCGTGTCCATGACCAGTTTCTCGCGATCGGGTTCGGCCAAGACCTTGGCACCCAACACCAGGAACCCGGTTCCGGTCGTTGATTCCCGATCGGTGTCCGGCAGTAAATCACCAGCGATCTGCTCCTCGACGAACCGATCGAACGGTTTGTCGTCATTGAAAGACTGGATCACATAATCACGGTAGCGCCATGCGTTGCCATATGCGATATTCTCATCGAGTCCATTGGAATCGGCATACCGAGCCACATCCAGCCAGTGCCTGCCGAATCGCACTCCATACTGAGGCGAACTCATGCAGCGATCGATCGCTCGCTCAAAAGCCCCCGGTGCAGCGTCTTGTTCAAAGAGATGCCATTCCTCGACGGTCGGAGGCAAGCCCGTCAGGTTCAACCACAGTCGGCGCAGCCAATCGCGGCGCGAGGCAGGCGGGGCGGGTGCGAGCCCATGGTTTTCCAGTTTCGACAGCACGAACGCATCGATCGGATTCTGAACCCACTCGCTTTGTTTCACCGAGGGGATGATCGGATCGCTCAGGGGTTGCATTGACCAGAAAACACGCCCCTCGTCAATGCTCATGCCGATTAACGGAGCGGCGGCCTCGGTCGCTGGTTCGCGAGGATCAAAGGCGCCCGATGCGACCCATTGGGTTAAGGCCGCAATTTCGTCGTCCGGCAACCGGCCCGAGGGGGGCATCTGCAAATCCGCGTTGGTGTAGCGGACGGCCTGGATCATCAAACTCGCGTCGGGTAGGCCGTGGACGAGAACCGGTCCGGTATCACCTCCGCGACGAACGCGTTCTCGATCGTCGAGCCTCAATCCGCCGTTCGATTCCGAGCCCGAGTGGCATTCGTAGCATCGTTCGACCAGGATCGGCCGGATCTTCTTTTCGAAGAATTCTTCCTCTGCGGCCTCGGATGCGGGGGCGGTTGCACTGTCTTGAAGAATCGCAGCTTGAGGAATCGCAGTTTGAGGAATCGCAGTGCCGGTTCCCACAGCGATCCCGATCGCGATGATCCACGCCCGCATCGCGCCGATCGCGAGCCCGCGAGGACTCGGCGCTGGACGACGCCAAGGGCTTGAGCGTGGGAGTGAAGGTCGAGGCATGGGGATAGGAACGTGCTGGAGGGTAGGTGCGACCCAGTCAAGCAATGGCTAGGACCGGTCAACGCGAAACGTTCAGGGGGTGGGATCGACGGACATTCTATTGTAACGCGCGGAACGGGGCTGTCATGTTTCGTCGACGGCTTGGGCCCCACGTTGTCTGGACAGCTGCAGGATCGTGCTTTCCGAGTCCGTATCGGGCATGCGATAGGAGATGAGGCGACGCAGATCGACCCCTTTGAGCAGGCCGCGATGACGGGCCTCGCCTCGCTCTTCCACCCACTTGGGTCCCTTGATTGCCAGGAGCCGCCCGAATTTGTGCCAATCTTCTTTTAGCCAGGTGCACAGCCTCGCCAAAGGACCGACGGCTCGAGCCACCAGGGAATCGTAGCGGAAATCCTCCAGAACTTTGGTAACACTTTGCGGATAAACCGGTACCTGCAAACCCAAGTCGTCGACGATTTGCTGCGCCACCCGGGCCTTTTTGGCGACGTTGTCGCAGAGGGTGACCTGCACGTCAGGCCGCAGGATAGCGATCAGGATGCCGGGGACGCCGCCTCCGGTTCCGATGTCGAGGATCTCTTCGTTGGGGGCCAAATGCTGTGCCAGCATGACGCTGTCGAGCAAATCCCGTTTGACGAACCGGTCGGGATCGGTGTGTCGGGTGAGATTGATTTTGGCGTTCCAATCCCAGACCAGCAGGCAGTACTTGGCCAGAGGGAGCCATGCCTGGTCGGGAACCTGCTCGATGCGGATCGACTGCGAGATGGTCCGCAGTTCTTCGGCGAGCGCCTCGGGAGTGCCGCGATAGGGGGTGGCAGGAGCCGGTACATTTTCAGGAATATCGTCGGTAGGAGGATGCATCATGCTCTCTAGTGTAACCGGTGCGGCTGTATTTTTCCTGGGAAACGGCATAATGGGGCGATCGGCGAGCGATCGGCTGGCCGAAACCTGACCTTTTGTTCGCGCGGAAGCTGAGAGATCCCGGTGACCTTACCAACCGAAAACCCGTCCGAAGGGACGCACAAAAACTTTATCGAAGTTGAAATCGAGAAGGATTTCGCCACCAAGGAATCGCTTCGCGACCGAAGCCTGATGACCCGCTTCCCTCCGGAACCCAACGGGTATTTGCACATCGGCCACGCCAAAAGCATCTGCCTGAATTTTGGATTGGCCCAGCGATACGGTGGCAAATGCAATCTGCGCTTCGACGACACGAACCCTACCAAGGAAGACCAGGAGTACGTCGACTCGATCATGCGCGACGTCCAGTGGCTTGGCTTTCAGTGGGATGGTCTGTTCTACGCGTCCGATTATTTCGACCAACTATACGCCTGGGCGGTTCAATTGATTCGCGAGGGGCATGCCTACGTCTGCGATTTGGACGCGGAGGCCATGCGTCAATACCGAGGGACATTGACCGAACCCGGGCGCAACAGCCCCTATCGCGATCGATCGGCGGCGGAGAATCTCGATTTGTTTGAACGGATGAAGCGAGGTGAGTTTCCCGACGGAGCTCGAACGCTGCGCGCCAAGATCGACATGGCCTCCCCCAACTTGAACCTGCGCGACCCGGTCCTGTACCGCATCCTTCACTCGCACCACCATCGGACAGGCGACACGTGGTGCATTTACGCCATGTACGACTGGGCCCATGGCCAATCCGATTCTATCGAAGGGATCACCCATTCGATCTGCACGCTCGAGTTCGAGAACCATCGGCCGCTGTACGATTGGTTTTGCAAGACGCTGAGGATCTATCATCCTCGCCAGATGGAGTTCGCGCGGCTGAATCTTTCGTACACCGTGATGAGCAAGCGCAAACTGCTGCAACTGGTGACCGAGGGGCGCGTCGCCGGTTGGGACGACCCGCGCATGCCGACCATCAGCGGTCTGCGACGTCGCGGCTATACCCCCGAGAGCATCCGCAGCTTCTGCGAGACCATCGGTGTGGCGCGTTTTAACAGCACGATCGATGTCTTGGTTCTCGAGAACGCCGTGCGCGAGCATCTGAACCAAGTCGCAAACCGGTACATGGCCATCCTGGATCCGATCAAGGTGGTGTTGACCAATTATCCCGAGGGGCAAACCGAGGAGTTGGAAGCCGTCAACAATCCCGAGGACCCGTCGGCGGGGACTCGCCAATTGCCGTTCTCACGCACGTTGTTCATCGAGCGCGACGATTTCATGGAGAATCCCCCGTCGAAATACTTCCGTTTGAAGCCCGGGGGCGAAGTCCGCTTGCGCTACGCATACATTATCCGATGTGATGAAGTGGTCAAAGATGCATCAGGCAAAGTAACCGAGCTTCGCTGTTCCTACGATCCCGAGACCCGGAGCGGGAGCGGGGCGTCGAGCGAGCGGAAGGTCAAGGGGACGATCCACTGGGTCAGCGCGCCGACGGCGGCTTGTTGCGAAGTCCGCTTGTACGATCGGTTGTTTCAGTCCGAGAACCCAGAGGAAGCGGTCGAAGGAAAAACCTTTCTCGACAACATCAATCCCAACAGCGTCACGAACATCGTCGCGGTGGTGGAGCCCGAACTGGCGCGGCTGGCTCCTGGTACGCGCGTTCAGTTCGAACGGAACGGGTATTTCATTGCGGACGAGGTCGACTCCGCGCCAGGCAAGCCGGTCTTCAATCGGATCGTGACCCTGCGCGACTCCTGGGCCAAGATCGCGAGCAAATAAGCATTGCTTTTTCGTATCCGATTGAAAACGGTCCCGCCACGCGGTCTACTATGGGGACTATGACGAATATTTCTCAACCGCAAACGATTGCCCATCAACTCGCGGGGACCGTCATCGGCAAGTACCTCTCCGAAGACCAGATCCAAAAGATCGTCGACGCGGCCCAAATTATCCAAATCGATGCGGGTCAATTTTTGTTCCGCGAAGGCCAAGCCAATCCCTACCTCTATGTCATGCTCGAGGGACAAGTCGATCTGGTGATGCAGGTCCGAAACCGCGGTTCCCAGCGGATTCTATCCCTCGGCCAGGGAGATCTCGTCGCCTGGTCCGCCCTGCTCGGGAGCGGCGCGATGACTTGCTCGGCACTCTGCGTTCGCCCCGCGCGGCTCGCAGCCATCGATGCGAGAATGATCCTCGATCGCATGGAAAAAGATCACGAGTTCGGATACCACTTCATGCGGCTGCTGTCGATGGCCCTCGCCCACCGACTGACCGCCACGCGATTGCAACTGCTTGACCTGTTCGCTCCCGCTGCCCCGCTTAGCCTCTGATCTTCCAAGGACAACCCATGGCAAACGAGGCGAACAACCTGTGGTGGATCGACCGAAATGGATTGCAACAACTGCTCGAACATCTCGCGGCTCTGGGGCATGACATTGTCGGACCTCGCATCGACCAAGGTGCGATCGTCTACGATTCGATTCACCACGTTGATGAGTTGCCTCGCGGCTGGACGGACGATTCGCAACCGGGCGTCTACCGGATCCATCCTCGCAACGACAACGAACACTTCGGGTTCAACGTAGGACCCCACTCCTGGAAAAAATATCTGTTCCCTCCCCTGACCGAAGTCATGCGCTCGCGGCGCACTCCCGACGGATGGTCGATGGAGTCGCCGGAACCCGAGAATCGGCGCTATGCGTTCCTCGGTGTGCGCGCCTGCGAATTGGCTGCGATCGCTGTCCAAGACCGAGTCTTCCTCAACGGCCAAGTCCAAGATCCGCTGTATCAACTTCGGCGCAGCCAGTTGTTCATTATTGCGGTCCATTGCACTCAAGCGGCAGCGACATGTTTCTGCACCTCGATGGGGACTGGGCCGGAATGCAGTAGCGGATTCGATCTGGCTCTGACGGAGATCGAGGACGGATTCCTGATGCAAGTCGGGTCCGAAGCGGGGCGCAAGGCGGTCGATGCGATTGCAAAGCGAATCGCGGTCCCTGAGGAATCGCAGTCCGGTGTCCAGCGGCGCCAGCGTGCGGCTGATCAAATCACACGCAGACTCGATACCGAAGGGATCCGTGATCGATTGCTCGACCGGCTCGATCACCCCCACTGGGATGATGTAGCCTCCCGTTGCCTGAGCTGTGCCAATTGCACCCTCGTTTGCCCGACTTGCTTCTGCCACTCGGTCGATGAAGTGCACCATCTGACCGATGACGAGATCGTGCGCAATCGGCGCTGGGATTCGTGTTTCAATGTCGACTTCAGCCATGTCGCTGGCGGAAGCGTGCGCGACACAACCCGCGCCAGGTACCGTCAGTGGCTGACCCACAAGCTCGCTACCTGGATCGATCAGTTCGGAACCTCCGGCTGCGTGGGATGCGGACGCTGTATTGCATGGTGCCCTGTCGGAATCGATCTGACTCAGGAAGTAGCCAAGCTGTGCGCGGAGAATACGCCATGAACGTTGCCGCGAATCCCTGGCTATCCCACCCTGCAGTGATCGAAGAGATCCGGCCCGAGATCGCGTCGGTTTCGACCCTCGTTCTCCGACTCGAGAATCGAGAACTCGCGGCCCGCTATCGCTTTGCACCCGGCCAGTTCAACATGCTCTACGTCCCGGGTTGCGGCGAAGTGGCTATCAGCATGAGCGGCCCCGCCACCGACAACGGGCACCGCATTGTCCACACCATCCGGAG
Source organism: Planctomycetota bacterium (assembly GCA_046306195.1). Lineage (GTDB taxonomy): Bacteria > Planctomycetota > Planctomycetia > Pirellulales > Pirellulaceae > JBKCUI01. The sequence continues at coordinate 32,510 of JBKDXO010000195.1, forward strand.
CGTCGGTCGGGTCACGCAAGCCATCGAGCAACTCGGCGTTGGAGAAGTCATCGGTGTCCGAGGCCCGATGGGAACGCCATGGCCGATCGAATCCCTTGATGGCAAGGATGTCGTCGTGGTCACAGGCGGACTCGGGATGGCTCCCTTGCGACCGGTGATCTACTCGCTGATGGCGGACCCCGAACGCTACGGTCGACGGACGTTGCTCTACGGTGCGCGAAGCCCCGATCTGATTCTCTACGCCGATGAGATCGACTCGTGGCGTGCATCGGGGATCGATGTTCATCTCACCGTGGATCGGGCCGACGACGATTGGCATGGCCATGTCGGGACCGTGCCGCTCCTGATCGATCGACTTGCGGGCGTCGATCCCGCACGGACCGCGATGCTGGTCTGCGGACCTGAGGTGATGATGCATTTTTCAGCCAAGAGCGGACTGGCACGCGGGTTGCCGCGCGAGTCGATCTGGCTGTCGATGGAGCGCAACATGCAGTGCGCGTTCGGCATGTGCGGTCATTGCCAGTGGGGATCCCACTTCGTCTGCCGCAACGGCCCGGTTTTGCGATACGATACCGCGGAACCGTTCCTCAAGGTAAGAGACCTATGACAGCCCGCAAACCCAAAGTCGCCGTAGTCAAGTTCGCGTCGTGCGATGGTTGCCAGTTGACCTTGCTGGATGCCGAGGATGAGCTGCTACCCTTGGCCGAATCGTTGCATATTGCCCACTTCGCGGAAGCCTCCAGCCATCTGGAGCCCGGCCCCTACGATGTGACGCTCGTCGAAGGCTCGATCACGACGCATGAAGATCGGGAACGGTTGCTTCGTCTGAGGGCGGAGAGCCGTTATCTGGTCACCATCGGCGCTTGTGCGACAGCAGGCGGCGTCCAGGCCCTACGGAATTTTGCCGATCATGACGATTTTCTGCGCGCCGTCTACGCGCATCCCGAATACATTCACACCCTTGCGACGTCGACTCCGATCGCCGACCATGTGACGGTCGATTTCGAGCTTCGGGGTTGCCCGATCGACAAGCATCAGTTGATCGAAGTTCTCATGTCGCTGATCGCGGGGCATCGACCGCGCACCTCCTCGGAGAGCGTGTGCCAACCGTGCAAACGGCGCGGGACCGTCTGCGTGGTGGTCGCGCAGGGGAAAGCCTGTCTCGGGCCGGTAACTCAAGCCGGCTGCGGATCGATCTGCCCAGCGTACGATCGAGGTTGCTACGGATGCTTCGGCCCGTCGAGGGACCCGAATGTTCGCGCTTGGAGCGATGGGATCCTGGCCGGCAAATCGGACCCGGCGCAGTTGGCCAATCTCCTCAGCAACTTCAACGTCGCAGCCCCTGCCTTTGCGCAGGAAAGCCAGCGACTGTGGCAAATCACCCAACGTCCCTAACGACCACGAGGCTCGCGTCATGTCCGAATCCGACCCCACGTCTCGATTGATCAACGTCCCGATCCTGACCCGGGTCGAGGGTGAGGGTGCGCTGCATGTCCGATTGCATGGCAACAAGATCGAAGACGTGCAGTTGAAGATCTACGAGCCGCCGCGCTTCTTCGAGGCGCTGCTGCGCGGCAAGCCGATGGACGACGTTGCCGATATCACGTCGCGCATTTGTGGAATTTGCCCGATCGCCTACCAGATGACCGCAGTCCAGGCTCTCGAAACGATCCAGGGGATCGCGATCGATCCCGAGATCGCAAGCCTGCGGCGTTTGATGTACTGTGGCGAATGGATCGAGAGTCACGTGCTCCATATTCACATGCTGCATGCCCCCGATTTTTTTGATTGCCCCAGTGCGATCGAACTTGCGAAACGATTTCCTGCCGAGGTCAAGCGAGGTTTGAAACTCAAGCAGATCGGCAATCGGCTCTTGGAGGTTCTCGGTGGCCGTGCCATCCATCCAGTCAATCTCGCGATCGGTGGGTATTATCGTTTGCCGCGTCGCGACGAACTGACCTCGCTGATCGCGGATTTCGAATGGGGATTGCAGCACAGCATCGAAGCCGCGAACTGGCTCGGAGGGTTGACGTTTCCGGACTTCGAAGGCTCCTACGAATTCGTCGCCCTGAGCCGACCTGATCGGTACGCCATCGAATCGGGATCGATCGCTTCCTCGAAACATGCCGCGATTCCGGTCGAAGCGTACGAAGACTTCTTCTACGAGATGCAGGTTCCTCATTCGACCGCGCTTCAGGCTCGCAAACGGCCGACGGATTCCACCTATTTCGTTGGCCCTTTGGCGCGGATCTATCTCAACTACGAAACCCTGACGCCGCTCGCCAAACGGACTGCGGAAATGATCGGCATGACACCTCCATGCCATAATCCTCACAAGAGCATTCTGGCCCGCGCGGTCGAAACGGTATTCGCGTTCGAGGAAGGACTCGAGATCCTGAAATCGCTCTCGTTTCCTGCGCGATCGCGGGTGCCGTACGAAGTGCGAGCAGGCGAAAGTGTATCCGCGACCGAAGCGCCCCGGGGATTGATCTTCCATCGGTACCGAGTCGATCACCATGGGAAGATCGAGTTTGCCAAGATCGTGCCTCCCACGTCGCAAAACCAAGCCCAAATCGAAGCCGACCTGCGATCGTTGTTGCCACGGCTGATCGCCTTCGAGGATGCAAAGATCGCGATCGATTGCGAGCGTCTGGTTCGAACGTACGATCCGTGCATCAGCTGCTCGACCCATTTCCTCAAACTGCACATTGAGCGAACGTGAGTCCGGCATCGAGCCGCACAGACAGGACCGCCGTAATCGGCATCGGCAGCGCGCACGGCCAGGACGCGATCGGATGGCG
>JBKDXO010000196.1:0-84681 GCA_046306195.1 Planctomycetota bacterium
CCTTCTTGACCGGTTGGCAGCCGATCCCCGTGGAAACCACCAAAGCCGTCGATCCTGTGACCAGGGGAGCAACGAGGGTTGGGGCGAGCAACAAGCCGCGCAATTTGTTCCGGCGTAATTTCATGATTCCCAAAGTTTAATCCCCCGGGTGGGTTTCGTCATGCCACGAATCGCCGATCGAACGAACCGCCAGCCCTCCGCTTGGCGAATATCCCCGCGTCCACTATCGTTCAAGCTGGAAAATTGCTTGCTGCACAAGGGGGAGGATTCATGGGCTGGGTAGAACTCGGAGTAAACATCGATCATGTGGCCACAGTGCGGCAAGCGCGGCGGACCGTCGAGCCCGACCCCGTCGCCGCCGCCGTTTTCGCAGAGTTGGGAGGCGCCGATAGCATTACCGTCCACTTGCGCGAGGACCGGCGCCATATCCAAGACCGCGATGTCCGGCTACTGGCCCAGACCATTCGCACCAAAATGAACTTCGAATTGTCGGTCGCCTCGGAAATCGTCGGCATCGCATGCGAAGTCCGGCCTCATCAAGCCACCCTCGTCCCCGAGAAACGAGAAGAGGTCACCACCGAGGGAGGACTCGACCTGCGACCGCGATCGGAACCTCTCCGCACGGCGATCGCGCGTCTCCGCGATTGCGGAGCGGCCATCAGCCTGTTCATCGACCCCGACCGCGAACAAGTCGAGATCGCTAAGGAACTCGGTGCCGACGCGATCGAGTTGCACACGGGCCAATACGCATCGTCCCACGGGGAGGAACAACGTCGCGAATTGGACCGGCTCGTTCACGCCGGTCAATTCGCGGTGGACCTCGGGCTCCGACTTCATGCGGGCCATGGCCTGACCTACTCCAATGTGCTGCCGGTCGCTTCCATTCCGAGCATGCTCGAACTCAATATCGGTCACAGCATCGTCTCGCGTGCCGTATTGGTCGGCATGCAACAGGCTGTGGCCGATATGAAACGCTTGCTCGTAATCGTTTAGGCGACCCTCGATGTTTACAGAACCCTCGACCCAATCCACACGATCGTCCCCGACCTGGGAGATCCTTCTGCGCCGCTATCAAACCACGTTGATCGCGGGAATCGCGGTCTTGGCCATCGCCGTTCATTTGCTTTTGCAATTCTCGGGATCGGCCTCGGTGCTTGTGCAAAATATTCCCTTGTGGATTGCGCTGGTGCTGGGAGGAATCCCGATGGTGTGGGAACTGGTGTGCAAGATTTTCAAGCGGGAGTTCGGCGCCGATTTTCTCGGTGGGATCTCGGTCGTCACGTCGATTCTGTTGGGTGAGTACTTGGCGGGCACCATCATCGTGCTGATGCTCTCGGGTGGCGAAGCGCTCGAGGCATATGCGATGGCGAATGCGAAGAGCGTGCTGGCTGCGCTCGCGAAACGCATGCCCAGCACCGCCCATCGGCAACGCGGCTCGAGTTTGGAGACCGTCCCTTTGGAATCGATCGCGCAAGGGGACGAACTGGTGATCTTTCCGCATGAAGTCTGTCCGGTCGACGGCCGCGTCACCTCCGGCCATGGAGTCATGGACGAATCCTATTTGACTGGGGAACCGTTTCGGATCACCAAAACGGTCGGCTCGGAGGTGATCTCCGGAGCGATCAATGGGGATACCGCGCTGACGGTCCAAGCGGTCCGCCCTCCCTCCGACTCACGGTACGCCAAGATCATGGCGGTGATGCGAGAATCGGAGCGGACGCGACCTGCCATGCGGCGATTGGGTGACGAGATCGGCACTTGGTTTACCCCCATCGCCTTGGCGATTGCGGGGTTGGCATGGTGGTGGTCCGGAGAAGCGACCCGATTCCTCTCGGTCTTGGTCGTTGCCACACCGTGCCCGTTGCTGTTGGCTATCCCGATCGCCATCCTCGGTTCCATCTCGCTTTGCGCCAGCCGCGCGATCATCGTCAAGAGTCCAGTCGCACTCGAACAAATCGTTCAATGCCGCACCGCCATCTTCGACAAGACCGGCACGCTGACCTACGGCGAACCGACATTGACCGAACAAGTCGTTGCACCGAAGTTTTCGCGGCGGCGCGTGTTGGAGTTGACAGCGAGTATGGAGCGGTATTCCAAGCATCCGCTGGCGAGGGCGATCGTTTCGGCCGCGGAGCAGGAAGGAATCCAAGGCCTGCTGGTCGACAAGGTGAGCGAAGCGCCCGGAATGGGTTTGATTGGAACGGTCGAGGGTCAATCGGTGTGGGTCACCAGCCGTCGCAAGGTCGATGCGGAGAAAGTGCAAGGGCTGGAACATCTGCCTCCCTCGGCCGATGGATTGGAATGCATCATCGTGATCGATGGAGAGTTTGCCGCCAGTTACCGGATGCACGACGCCCCCCGTTCCGACAGCCGCGCGTTTGTGGAGCATCTATCGCAGCATCATGGCATCGATCGGGTCATGATCTTGTCCGGCGATCGGGAAACCGAGGTCCGTTATTTGGCCGAGCAAGTCGGGATTCACGAGGTCCTCGCCCAGCAATCCCCGGAGCAGAAGTTAGCTATTGTGCGCGAGGCGACCGCTCTAGCGCGATCGATCTACGTGGGGGACGGAATCAACGATGCACCTGCGATGATGGCGGCGACGGTTGGGATTGCGATCGGCGGAACCAGCGACGTCACGGCCGAGGCGGCGGATGTGGTGGTGATGGACAATACGCTCAAGCGCGTGGACGAGTTTCTGCACATCGGTCGGCGGATGCGATCGATCGCGCTGCAAAGCGCGCTGGGAGGCATGGCCTTGAGCGCGATCGGCATGACCGTCGCCGCAGCCGGTTGGCTGACTCCGGTCGGCGGCGCCGTCGCGCAGGAGATCATCGACGTGCTTGCGGTTCTCAACGCACTTCGGGCCGCCTGGCCACCGCGGTTGATATCGCATATTTGAGGGGTGAGTCCCCACCGTCTGGCGACGGTAGCTACGGGTTGGTTCTTGCCGGCGGGCGTTTCAGCCATTCGCTGATTGAGCAACCGAGCAGGATCGTGAACGACGTGATCAGGAACACGATCGCGGCGCAGCACAGACCACCCTTCAAGATCAGCGCCATCGTATTGGTTCGTATCCCTTGCACCAGATCCGGCCACAGGGTGGAGTGAATCAATTGACCGCCGGCCGTGAACGTCGTCATGACAATGAACAGCATCGGCAGAATCGTCACCCACGCATATCGCCCTCTCCCTTGCCGGAACAGCCAGGTCGTTACAACGCACAACGCGATCCCGGCCAAGATTTGATTGGCGATCCCGAACATCGGCCAGATCGTGTTGATCGACCCCGTCCAAATCAAACCACCCCAACCCAGTGTCACCAACGCGGAAGTCAACCACACTCCCGGCCACCAGTCCATTCGCTGAAACGAGGGAGCGACGGTCCCGAGAACTTCCTGCAGCAGGAATCGGGCGATGCGAGTCCCGGTATCGATCGTAGTCAGAATGAACAGCGCCTCGAACATGATCGCGAAATGAAACCAATACTTGATCAATCCATCGATCGACACGGCGCTGGTGATTTTGGCGGTGGCTTCCGACATGATCTGCGCCATGCCGACCGCGAGCGTGACCGCACCTCCTGTTCGACCGCGCAGGGTTTCTCCGCCGACTTGCCCTTCGATCCGATCCAGATGATCGATGTCGGCATGCATTTTGGTCAACGTATCCGCGTATTTCTCCACTTTGGACAAATCGATATTGATCGCCCAGTAATCCCCGGCGGGCAACGCAGCCGCGGCGATCAAGGCGCACACCGCGACCATGCCCTCCATCAGCATCGAGCCATAGCCGATCATGCGCAAATCGGATTCCGAGTTGGCCATCTTGGGCGTGGTGCCCGACGAGACGAGGGCATGGAATCCCGACACCGCGCCGCACATGATGCAGATGAACACGAACGGAAAGATACCTCCGACAAAGTACGGACCACCTCCCCATGCAAAGTATTCATTGACCGCAGGTGCATTGAGCCGCGGATTTGCCAGCACGATCCCCAGCATCAAGACGACGATCGTTCCGATCTTCAGGAAGCTCGACAGGTAATCGCGCGGGCACAGCAGCAACCACACCGGCAACACCGACGCGATGAACCCGTACAGGCAGATCGCGAGAATGATCCCTTCTCGCGAGAACAGGAAATAGGGCTCGGCCCAGGAGCCTGGCACCGAACCACCGATGAAGGTCGCCAGCAACACTCCCGCCGCCCCGAGCAGGGACGCCTCCACCACGCGACCTTTGCGAAATCGGTACATGTAGAAACCGACCAGGAGCGCGATCGGGATCGTGCAAGCGATCGTAAACGTGCCCCAGGAACTTCCGCGAACAATCTCCATCGACTTGGGTGGGATCCGCAGCGACTGGCCGAAATCCTCCGAAGGTTTTGATTCACCCGATGGGTTCGCGCCCGATGGAATCTCAATGGTGAATGGCTCGGACCGCGTCACGGTCGCGCCGCTGGGAAACCGTACGGTCGCGCCGCGCGAAACTTCGATTCGCTCGACCCCGTTGGCGACGCTCCCACGCCGCAGATCGCCGGAGTATTCGATCACCGATCCGGGGGCCATCGGGATCCGTTCGCCGCCGAGAGCTTTCACCACCACCACTCCCAGACCCGCCAGGGCGATCACGACGATGAACAGGATCGCGATCGAAATCAGCGCCCCGAGTTTCGGGCCCAGCATGTCCCGCGCGATTTGTGCGAGGGATTTCCCGTCGTGCCGGACGCTGGCGGACAGGACCAGAAAATCCTGAACGGCACCCGCCAGGCAGACCCCGATCACCAGCCAGATAAGCCCTGGCATGTACCCGAACTGGATCGCCAGAACCGGCCCGATCAGCGGCCCGGCGCCGGAGATTGCGGCAAAGTGATGGCCGAACAAGATCCATCGATTGGTCGGATGGTAATTTTGTCCGTCATTAAGCCGATGCGCCGGGGTGATTCGCGTGGCATCCAACACCGCCACGCGGGCAGCGAGAAACGCGCTGTAGTAGCGGTACGCAATCGCCATGAGCGCCAAGACTCCCAACAGCAACGGCATCGCATGCATGGAGCGGGTTGATCCTTGAGCCGGAGGGTGAAATAAACGGCGCGGACGCTTTGCCCGAGCCTCATTGGACGCTACAGTATGCATCCTGTGACGCGCTTATCAGCTTAGCATTTGCGTTCCCGTCGTTGGGGGTGTTTCCGCAGGATTCCTTTGCGAATTCGGCAACTCCTCACCGCGACGAGGGAGTCGAGACCAAGGTCTTGCAAACGAAGGGTAGACGTTTGTGGTCCTGGCCCCCCGGCTCGTGGATGCCGATGCGAGTTGTGCGTGGGGAGCATCGAGTGTGCGCTCGGCCCCGTGTACCTTCGACATGGAAGCCAGAGGGGTAGGCGGTACCCGGTTGTTATCGTTCCTTTGTTTAGAGAGTGTTAGCTGAATGTCTTCGGAAAACAAATTCAAACTCGAGTACATTTGGTTGGACGGGTATCTACCCGAACCCAATTTGCGCAGCAAGACGAAGATCGTGGGGAAAGAACCCACCGGTCTCGCGGATCTTCCGATGTGGGGATTCGACGGCAGTTCTACCCAACAGGCCGAAGGCAAGAGCTCCGACTGCTTGCTCAAGCCCGTGGCGCTTTACCCGGACAGCACCCGCACGAACGCCTTCCTGGTGATGTGCGAAGTGTTGCTCCCCAACGGCGAACCGCATCCATCGAACTTCCGAGCCCTGGTCGATGACATGTCGGACCTCTGGATCGGGTTCGAACAGGAATACTTCTTCTTCGAAGATGGTCGACCTCTCGGGTTCCCCGCAGACGGTTATCCAGGTCCTCAAGGTCCCTACTACACCGGCGTCGGCTACAAGAACGTCGGCGATATCGCCCGTCAGATTGTGGACGAGCACATCGACATCACCCTCGATGCCGGCATCGAAATCGAAGGGATCAACGCCGAAGTCGCCAAGGGCCAATGGGAATTCCAAATCTTCTCCAAAGGTTCCAAGAAGGCCGGAGACGACATGTGGGTCGCCCGCTACCTGATGATCCGCCTGGCTGAGAAGTATGGACTCGATATCGAGTTCTACTGCAAGCCGATCAAGGGCGACTGGAACGGCTCTGGGATGCACACCAACTTCTCGACCGAACACATGCGGTCGGTCGGTGGCAAGGATTACTTCGACAAGCTGATGGGAGCCTTTGAGAAGTATCGCGACGAACACATCGCCGCTTACGGTCCCGACAACCACCTGCGCTTGACCGGCCTGCACGAAACCCAGTCGATCGACAAGTTCAACTACGGTGTCGCCGACCGCGGCGCGTCGATCCGCATCCCCCACAGCTTCGTCAACAGCGGCTACAAGGGATACCTCGAAGACCGTCGCCCCAACTCGCAAGCCGATCCGTACAAGATCGTTTCGCGACTGGTGAAAACGATCCGCACCGTCAGCTAGCAACGCCGTCAGCTAGCAACGCCAGCCGCGAAATCGCGGATGGTCGATTCCAACGAAAGCAAAAGGGGACTCCGAAACGGGTCCCCTTTTTTCGTAATCGGCCGCGAGGTTGTGTACGACGGACGCGTTGCCGTATGGACGATCCTTAGCGCGACACAGCCGGCAAAAGTGAGCCTGAGGCGCTAGCCGAGTTCTTTCGCAGTGCAAAAATCGGCTAGCGCCTCAGGCTCATGGAAACCTCGTCTAGAGACCGTGCTTGCGCGCGAACGCGATGAACTGCTGCCAGTCGTAGGAGAGCAAATCATGCTCTCCCTCCCGGAGATGGTAACCGATCGATCCACCGATGGAGCGGTTGACTTCCGGCAGACTCGTCGCTGCAAGCCCCTCCTTGCCAAACAGCTCGTACGCAGGGGAGGCATGATGGCCCGAGAGCAACTCCCCGCGGGGATCCGCCCAGCGGTCGAGGCTGGCGCTGGCGATGTAGACCGGACGGGGAGCGATGGCGGCGATCAATTGATGCTGATCGAAGGGCATGGTCTCCTCGGCATCGTTGTAGGCTCGAAAGTTTCGATTGAACCAGTGCGGGAAGGAACGATTGATGGCAGCGACCGACTCCCCATAACAACGCTTGCTCAGCGCCGCCCCACCGCATCCGGAGTTGTTCGAGACGACGAGTTTGAAACGGGCATCGCTGGCTCCCGCCCACAAGGCGGTTTTGCCGAGCCGCGAATGTCCGACGACCATCAATCGCGCGGCATCGATATGCTCAATCTGCTCCAAGGCATCGGCCAACCGAGACAATCCCCACGCCCAGGTTGCGATGGTTCCCCAACGGTCCGGATGCTCGATGGAACAACGAAACTCGGGGAACAGGGCATGGACCCCGTTCTCGAATCCGTCGTCATAATCGGGATCGATATCGCCATAGTGGGCGGTGGCGACTGCGTAGCCCGATCCCACGATCTCGCGGATCGGCCATCGCTCCTCTTGGCTACCGCGGCTGGCTTCGGTGGCTCGGTTGTTGACGACCCCGGGGTGCCGGGCATCGCACCAGCTGGTCGTGATCCGCACGTTCGGATCGTCGCTGGTCGATTGATTTCCGCGAAAGTTCAGTCCGAGGAAGCAACCGACCTGCTTGGCGGGTGCGCGCGGAGACCAAACCAGCAAGTCGATGCGCACCGACCGGCCATTGCGAGCCAATGTCACCGCGTACTGTCGGCGGCGAATCGATTGGTCGACCCCATCGCCAGATGCGTAATCGCCATCGTCGATCTTTTCGAGAGTTACGTCGACGGGCTCTCGCGGCGCGATACCGTATTCCTGGGTCGCCAAAATCGTTACCAGGTACTCGCGCTGCCCAGGCCATGCTTCGGGAGATGCGATACGTTTACCATCCGGGCCCTCCAGGACATGCGGCAGATCGAATTTCGGCACGAGCGATTCGTCGTAATTGGGCGGACGAATTTGGGACATAGCATCCGGAGAGAACACGAGAAAAAAAACGGTTGCCCAAAGAGCGCGTTGCAGGATCATGCTTCGTTCCACGGGTCTCCCTCATCGCTTCGCGTTTTCTTGGACGATTCGGCCAGGACGCGCGGAGGAAGCTCCGTGCGGGTCAGCATCAGATCGCGAGCCGACAACATCCAGTTGATGAAGAATACCAGGGAGGCGGAAGCCATCAAAGCCACCCAACCCAGAAACACGTCACTACCTGGAAACAACAAAACCGATCCACCAATCACGGAGGTGGTCGGATTGTCGGATAACTCGCTCAGCGTCCAGATCGGATTGACGAAACAGTACCACGCATAACTGGTGCCTTGAAAACCATTCATCGAGAAGTTGATCGTCACCGAGAAGAGAATCCCCAGCATGACGAACACTCCTGTCATCGCGAAGGACGTCATGATCCTCGAAGCTTTGGACTTTCGATAAATCGCCAGCAACGCCAATCGCACGATTCCCAAATAGAGCGCCAAATACGCGGCCAGGGCAGCCGTGAAGATCCAAACGCCGTAGGCGACTTCCCGCGTCCCAAAGAAGCGACCGACACCCATCATCAGGTCGGTCACCGCGAAAAAACCGAGCCAGGGCCCGAGAAAGCCGAGCACGACCAGAATGTACGCAGGGCCCGCACCGGGATTGAACCATGTCAAGAATACCCGGCCAAAATACGTGTCGGGAATGGTCCTGCGAGCGCGCTGCGTGATAATCCCGCTCTCCCCCATCATCCAGGCGCCTGCGATCCCCCAGTGGAGCCAACAAAAAACGGCCCATGATCGAATTGCAATACCTAGACCTGGGGGGTTGCCGTTTTGCTCGGTCAAATAGAAAAACGCGCAGGTGAGCGCGAGGCACAAACCAACCGCAAAAACCGCGACTCGAACCGGTGTCGAACGATTCGCGCTCGCGAGATCGATCAGGCTGGCAGCGCACCGCAACCACAACCAGGAATACGCCGAGAGAATCAGACAGACGACCAGGAAACTTTTCCAGCCCCCAGCCGCGAGGCTCGTCTGGCTGACGATGGTCATGATGATTGCAAAACAGATAATCGCTGCGAGAAACTGCAAGCCGATCAAAATTACCGAGAAAAGAATTTGAACCGTGCGGGTCCTGGACGCCGACGCCAAAAAAATCGCCGTCGCTGACAGAAAGATACATACCACGCAGATCATCATCAACAAAAAGAGGATGGACTCCAACGTCACCCCGCGCAACAGGTAGGTCAGCGCGATGCATGGGGCGAGAATCGACAAATAAACAACCAACTGCAATGCAGCGACACTCAGTTTGCCGTACACAACTTGGCCTGCCCTCAGCATCGATAACGACAACGTTTCAAACGTGCCATCCTCCAGTTCCGACGACATCGAGCGAAAAGCAGCCTGCGGAATCACAATCATCGATGGCAAGAGCAGGATGATCAGGTAGCCAACGAGAAAGATGGAGCCATCGGAGTCGTAGTAAACATTCGGAATACTCGACAACACCGCCAGCAATGTCCAGCCGATCGTAAAGATGATCAGCAACATGAACGTCCATGTAAACTGCTTGCTCTTCAGGGCCTGGCGCGTTTCCTTGACCAAAATCGGATTGAGCCAATGGCTGGCTCGAATCAACCGCTGATCCCATACCGATTCGCCATCGATCAAAAGCCGAATCGCATCCTCATGGGACTGCTGGCTCGGATCGGGCATCGCCAAACCGGTCTGTGGCCCGCTCATTGCACCGCTCCGGTCGTAATCTTCATGAAGACATCTTCGAGCGATTCACGATGCGCGGCGAATTCGAGCAGATCGAAACCGGACTCGATGATCAACCGGACGAGGCTGGCCTGCGCGGCCTCGTCGCCATTCAAATCCAGATGGATCCATTCCCCGTGGCCTTGGACGTTGGAAACTTCGCCGCGAACCCGAAGCGATTCGATCAATTCGTCCTGTCGGCCCGCCGCGCGGATCCGCACCCGTGTCGCAGTCCGCATCGAGCGATAGATCTCCTCCACGCTTCCGACCGCCAACAACTTGCCGCGCTCGATGATCCCTACTTGATCGCACATCTCGGCCAATTCGGTCAGGATGTGCGAAGAGACCAGGACAGTCGTCCCCTCGGATGCCAGCTGTCGAATCAAATGCCGAAGCTCGATTCGGGCTCGCGGGTCCAGCCCGTTGGCGGGCTCATCCAAAATGAGGACCGAGGGACGATGGATCATGGCGCGGCCCAAACTCAATCGCTGGCGCATCCCTTTGGATAGACCGGTGATGCTTTTGGAGGCGATTTTGTCCAAGCCTGTGAAGGACAGCGTGCGTCGAAGCGCCGCGTTGCGATCCTTCCCTACCAAACCGTACGAGCGAGCGAAGAAATCCAAATACTCGACGCAGTTCATGTTCGGATACAACGAACAGCCGTCAGGCATGAATCCGAGTCGACGACGGACCAGGTCCGGATCGTTGACCACCGAGAAACCATCGACGAAGGCATCCCCATAAGTGGGCATCTCGAGCGTCGCCAAGATCCGCATGCTGGTCGTTTTGCCCGCTCCGTTGGGACCGATGAACCCGAAGACTTGACCCCGATAAACATCAAACGATACGTCATCGACCGCACGGGTCGAACCGAAGAATCGGTGGACCCGCCGCAGCTCGATCATCGGATGTTGGGTGGCGGCATGGACGATCATAAGACAGGAGCCTCCAACCTAGCGAGCGGGTTCGATGTCTTTGGGTGTGATTTGCTGCTCGGGCAGTCGATCGTTGGCAAACGGGCTCACCGCCGGCTCGGTCGCTTCGCGGGCAAAGTCATGGACCACACCCCAGGGGAGCAACAGAACAAAAGCAAGCGCGAACAGAAGAAACACCGACGCGACCATCGCCAGGCATGCGGTCATCGCAAAAGCGAGGGTGCTGTCCTGGTTGCGGATGGTGTACACGATCAACAGCATGCACGCGGCCACGACTCCCGTCGCGACCAACAAATTGCGGACCCCGAATTGACTGCTCATCTGCGGACCTTGGACTCGAGTGTCACAATCGGGATCTCCTTCGTACTCGAACCAGTCTTGCACCCACCGCAATTCCCGCAGGGAGACCGGCTGCCGGAGTCGGCCGGGTTGGAACCAAACCAATCTCGAAGTCCCAGGACCAGCGCGCGAACCGCTAGCAACGCGCACATGACGACGATCACGGAAACAATGACCCATTCCATCACACAATTCTCCCGACCCTTTATTGTACCAGATGGAATCCTGGCTGCGAATCTTTGCAGGCATCACGGATTCGCCTTCCCCCCGACCGCCGACGGCGTGTACATTGCAAAGGCAACGGAATCGTTCGCGTCCAAGGAGTTCATGGATTGATGTTTCGTCTCGGGATCACCGTCGTCGCCGTCGGGCTTTCCCTCGCCGCCCCCGCTTTTTCGCAAGTGGAATTTCGTTGGAAGTTCCGCGAGGGCGACACGAAGAATATGGAAATGACGCAGGAAATCGTCCATGAGCTCAACGGCAAACGGACGGAGACCGCGCAGACCTTGTGGCTTCGATGGCACGTCAAGAAGGTCGACGAGAAAGGGCTCGCCGACGTGGAGCAGTCGGTCCGCCGGATGAAAATGGCGGTCGACAGCCAAGTCGTGATCGACACCGACGACCCGGAACCCCAGGAAAACGACACACCGATCGCGGCTCGCCTGCGCTCTTTGATGCGAGTCCGCTTCATCGCCGAAACGACGCCGCGCGGAGAAATCATCGACGTGCAATTCGATCCCGAGGTTCTCGATCGATTGCGCGATCAACTCGGATTGAACGAGACGACCGTGCGACAAACGTTTACCCAGGAATCACTGCTGTTTCCTGGTCGCCCGCTCGATGTCGGCGCTACCTGGTCATCGACCGCAGTGACCCCGATCGAGGGCATTGGCGAGATTACCACCACCACGACTTATCAATATGTGGGGGACGATACGATCGATGGAGCGAAGCTCAGCAAATTCAAGGTCACTCCCGCTTTCCAAATCAATGAAACAGCGCGAGCCCTGGTCCGGCAGGAAGGGGACAGCACCCTCTGGTTCGATCGGGAACGAGGCTATCTGTCGCGCGCTCTGTCCAGCCAGCTGTTTGAAATGAAGAAAAAGGACGAGAGCGGAGAGTCGGTTCAAAAAAATACCGTGAAGACCACGATCGAGTTTTCTGATCCTCGGTGATCTTCAGGCTACGGGTCACTTGCCCAAGTCGGCCAGCAGTTCGCTCATTTCCGCCGCAGCGTGAACGTTGTCTTGCTTGCGGGCTTCTTCGATACCGTCCCGCAGCACGGTGCGAGCTTCTTCGACCTGATCAAGTTCTGCCAATTGCTGGGCGGCCATGAAATACGCTGCGACGTATTTCTCTTCGGGATCGTAGGCCAGCGCACGGAGCATCCGGATACTCTCGTCGTGGTTCCCCTCCTTGCGCAGTTCCATCGCCAGCGAATAACGGAGGAATGCATCATGCGGATCCTCGTTCAACATTTCCAGAATCTTCTCTTTGCGGCTCATGCGGGGCTACCTCCTGCGCGAAAAGGGGATCGATGGTCTTCTAACCACGCTGGTTGAAGGAATACGAGCCAGGCTGATGGATTTCGACGGCGGGAGCATCGCCCCATGCCAGCGTGTCGGGTACCAACGACAACTTGCTATCCTTGATGTCGTCCCAGCGAATGACTTCGCCCGAGTAGGCGGCCTCGCGTCCCATGATAGCCATCAGCGTGCTCTTGCACATGTAATCGCCGTTGTTGATCGGAGTCCCCTCGCGGATCGACTTCATCAAAGCGACGTGTTCGAGGTAGTACATGCTCGGTTTCTCGCCGGTGAATTTCCAAGGATTCTCTCCCGTGATCTCATTGGCCAGGACGCGAGCGGTCCCCTTGGTGCCAAAGACATAGTCCTCGGTTTCGTTGAAACAGCCGGGCATTTGCCGAGTGGCGGCGTAGGTTCGGGTTCCATCGGCCCACTGATACACGACATAGAAGTGATCGTAGATGTCGCCATACTCGGGTTCGGTCCGGACCTGGCGTCCACCGAGTCCATAGCACTGGACAGGTGGCGTATCGTTGTGCAACCACAAGGATTTATCGAGCGAGTGGATGAACTGCTCGACGATGTGGTCGCCGCTCAGCCAACGGTAGTAGAGCCAATTCATGACTTGGTTGTGCATGGGTGACCACCAATCCTTCGGTTCGCGAATCCAAAGGGTGCCAGCGAGATAGTTCTCCTGGATCGAGATCAGGTCGCCGATCGCTCCGTTGAGAATCTTGTCGATGGTCGCCTTCACCCCGTAGTCGTATCGCCAGCACAAACCGGACACGACCGAGAGCCCCTTTGCCTTGGCTGCTTCGGAGGCGGCCATGACTCGTCGCACACCGACAGGATCAACCGCCACCGGCTTTTCGCAGAAGACATGCTTGCCCGCAGCCACTGCGGCTTCCATCTGCATCGGACGAAAACCAGGCGGGGTCGCCAGGAGAACGACGTTGATGTCGGTTTCCAACAGTCGCTGCATCGCATCCCAGCCGGAGAAGCATTGCTCGTCTGGCACCGCGAATTTATCGCCGAGAGATCGCTTCAGATTCTTTTTGGCTCCGTCCAAGCGGTCGTCGGTGATCTCTGCGATGGCTGTCAGACGACACCCGGAATCGGCATCCATGGCATCTTTGGCCGCCCCCGTGCCGCGACCGCCCGCTCCGACCAGCCCCACTTTGATAATGTCGGTCCCTTGGGCATGGACCGAGCGTTGCAGGAAACTGGCGGTCACCCCGGTGGCAGCAGTGGTGACTGCACCGGCCGCGGTCGCCGTCTTGAGAAAATTCCTCCGAGACGATGGGCTGTCTTGGGTGTTTGAATCAGAATGCTGGATCGGGGAAGACATGAAGGAGGGACCTTGTACGGGTATCGTTTTGGGAGGGAAAGCGTATCCTGACATTCCACGAGCCGCAGCGGGACCGTGGGGCCGCGCGGATGCGCGATTCAGAAGCAAAATCGGTTATAACTCAAGCGGAAAGACATGCAACACAGGCCACCCCAAGTCTCGGATCGAAATCCGCAATTCTCTCCTCGTTCGCGTTTCTGCGACCCGGTGGATGAATCGCGTTTCGCCACTGCCATAGCCACAGACCTGCCGATCGAGCTGGAGATTGGATCGGGCAAAGGGCTGTTTCTCACCCAAGCCGCGCTGCAGCAGCCCCAGCGCAGGTTCATCGGTTTGGAGTTGGCGACCAAGTACGCGCGGGAGGCCCAGTCAAAACTCGAGCGACTCGGGATCATGAATGCCAGCTTCATCGCTTGCGATGCCGTTGCCGTGATCGATCGCGACGTTCCGGATACCTCGCTTGCCGCAGTGCATGTCTATTTTCCCGACCCGTGGTGGAAATCGAAGCACAAGAAGCGGCGAGTCCTGAGCGATGAGACCATGACCAACATCGAACGGACTCTGCTCCCCGGAGGCCAGCTTCACTTCTGGACCGATGTGCTCGACTACTACGAGGAAGCGGTCGCGCGGATCATGGACTTGACCCGATTCCGAGGCCCTTTCTATGTTCCGGAGCCAACAGCAACGCACGCGATGGATTATCGAACGCACTTCGAACGGCGCACACGGCTCAATGGACTTCCTGTTTACCGAGCGCGATTCGAAAAACCATGAGCCAGCTCGATCGCTATGAATACTCCGCTCCGTCGATGGGGACGATCCTCAAGCTCGCGGTCTATGCCGAAAGCGAACAAAAAGCTCAGAGAGCCATCGACGCCGGGCTTGCCGAAATCGAGCGATTGATCCCGATCGTCAACAACTACGATCCCGACAGCGAGATTTCGCGGCTCTCGAGCCAGGTCCGTCAGAGGGTGCGATTGAGTCCCGATCTCAGCGAGGTCTTTCGTCATGCTCGACGTTGGCACGAAATCACCGACGGAGCCTTCGATGTTACGATCGGTCCGTTGACGCGTTTGTGGTCCCAAGCGCGCCGCGATCGACGGCTGCCGACAAGTGAGATACGCGATGCAGCTCGCTCGCGGATGGGATGGCAACATCTTCGCTGGATCGATGGAGACGCTTCGGAGGCCGGCACGGGTTCGGTGGAACTGCTGTTGGATGGCATGCGCATCGATATTTCCGGGATGGCAACCGGCTACATCATCGATCGCGCCTTTGAAGCGATCCGTCACGAGGGAATCGAATCGCTCCTGATCGACGTCGGCGGCGATATCCGCGTCGGCAAGGCGCCGCCGGAGTCCGAAGGTTGGCGAATCGACATCGCGGGATTGGGCAAAGAGTCGCCGCGATTGAGTCAGCGCAGACTGATCGATTGTGCAATCACCACGTCGGGGGATTTGAATCAGTTTGTGGAGATCGATGGAGAGCGCTACAGCCATATTGTCGATCCTCGCAGCGGGGATCCCGTGCGGCGTCGCCAGAGTGTGACGGCGATCGCTGCGACGGCCCTCGATGCGGATGCCGGAGCGACCGCGCTGTGCGTGCTCGGGATGGAGCAGTCGACGTTTCTGTTTGAGGATTTGCCGCTGCGCGAAGGAATTCTGCTGGAAGCTGAGTTGAGCGACCCGTTGCGCTGGCCGGTTCGCTATCGTCATCTGGTCCGAGATCGAGCTTTACCCTAATCCACCCCGCCTCGAATACTGAGAAAACTGGCCATGCCGGAATCTGCGAACCCTTCGGACCCGAGTCCCCCGCTCGATACGGCGACCAAGTTGGCGATCGCGCGGACGCGCGTGGCGTATGAGCGGACGGTCATGGCATCGACACGGACCGCTACTTCCCTGATTGCATTGGGGTTCACCGTCCAGAAATTTTTTCAGTTCGATGCCAATGGTAAACCTGTAAACCACCATTGGATTGGGCCCTACGAATTCGGGATCCTGATGATCGTGATCGGGCTTCTGTCTCTGCTGTTTGGGTGGTTGGAATACAGTCGGGATCTCAAGACGCTTCGGCAGCTCGAACCATCGCTCCCCCGCTCGAACCAGGGTATTGTGTCTGGACTGCTAGGGATCTTCGGTTTGATCCTGCTGATCGTCTCGATGCTCCGAATCTAGGCCTGTTCTCGAACGGCGCTAAGAATTCGCTTGGAACGCGTTCTTGACGTCCGTCATGCTCAAGATCACGATCGCCCAGATACCGACCGGGGCTCCGAGGATGAAACAGCAGCTACCGCAATTGATCGTGGCTGCGATGCTGGCGGTCAGGGCCAAGGGCCATGCCTTGAGGCGGTACATCTGCACGGCACCGAAGATAATGAACGCATTGAGCGCAATGAAGGCGGATTGCAACCCGGCCGCCAGCGGTCCAACCGTCCCTTGAGTAAATTGCTGCACGATTTCCGGCGCATTTGGATCCACCGGGGGAGGAGGCGAGACGATTGCATTGACGCACGAAAAGATACTGGCAAGCAACCCTAGGGAACCGACCACGATGAGAAAGACGGCTGGAACCGTGACTCTCGTACGAACCCGCTCGATGAGGTCGGCACCGCTCATTGTGTTCGGATCCGACCAAGCGGTCGGAGATGCTGAGTAAGGGTTTGTCGATTCGTACGAGTTGGACATGGAGCTGGATCTCCCCTTGCGTGCGGAATAGGTAAACAAGTTCCTGGAATAGACGAGCAGACGATTATAGCGATGAAACTGGGTCGCTTGGGCGCTGACAACCATCCAGGGGATCCATGGGCAACGAGCCATTTCCCCGAGTTTGAAATTCGGAGCTTGTTGCCACCATGCCCGGCCATCGATCGCCCCTCCTAATCGTACGAAACGGAAAAATCGTTTCGTTTTTCCATCTCCCGAGGCGGAGTATGCTACGTTGCAATTACAGCGAAGAATTACGTCAAGAGTCTGCTTGGAAACACAAATATGAACCATGCCTACGGCGTGCCGCAGAGTTGCGGCATGCCTCAAAGCTCCAATCTGGTCTCCAACCTTTTGGTCTGCAGCGTCAACGCGTTGCCGGCTATCCTCTTCCTGATATTTATGACCCTGCTTTCCAGACAGGATAATTATCAGGTCCTATTAGCGTTGGTGGGTTCCGTATTTCTCGCAGTCAGTTTTCTTTTCGGAAGCACCGTGTGCTATCGAATTGGCGATGAATCGCCTCGCCAAAAACTCTTCCACGGTCTCATGATGAGCACGGCTCTCGCATGGATCGTCGCCTTGGCGGTACTGGCATGTTTGGCCATGACACCGCTCTATATGGGTCAGGATAACGGCGATGGAACCAACGGGCTAGCGGAAGGTATCCTGATGGTGATTCTGTTCACTTTCACGTTTTCTCCTCTGGTCCTGTTCGTCGCTGCGTTCGCATCGCTCGGAGCGAGCCGACTCTACAACTGCCTTTTGTGTCCGAGTAAGCAGCCTGCTCCATAACCCGCCTCGAGAATTACTTTCCCATGAAGAAATTCCATCGCCCGATCGCTTTGATGATTCTCTTGGTTTACGTCCTCATTACGCTGACAGGCTGTGAGGAACGTCATGGGTTATCGGCAGATATCGCCCGTCATTTCGAACGCAAGGGCATCCGCATCGAGCCCCTGGAGGTACACGCAGAGACCTGGTCGCGAAGCGGTTATGTCGTGGCGAAGCACTCTCCGGAACAAGTTGCGAGCATGGTCGACCATTTCCAGCTTGCTGCGATCGTGCCGGATTCCGACCAGGAGAGAGCGCTCAAGTTCCTGTTGTCTACCAATTCAAAATCAAAGCTCGCTCCATGGGTAGCTGCCTGGGGACTCAACGGTCGCCCCAAAGAATTCAAGCTCCAAAACGGAGGGCAACTCGAATACTTTTACCTTGTTGTCACCAAGGATGGCTTGGTGTATTTGTTCGCCGAGTACGCCTATGGTTGATCGACATCTTTTGTTTTCCGCACCCTTTCATCATCACGCCGGTGAAATCCATGATATATTTTCGAGCTTTGGTCCTTGGTGAGCACTTCCAGTTGGATTGGGGAGGCTCGATTCGCTACATCGGTTTTTACGTCACCCGGTTTGTCACCGAGGAGACAGAGGAAGAAGCGGTCAAGTCCGCAATCGCTGCGGTCAGTTCCGAGGATAAACTCGAGGGACTGATCCTCAATGCGAAAACAGATCCTCCAAGGCTTGTGGTCGACGAGTTGGAGGAAGTCTTGGAAGAGGATGTTCCGGAGATTTTGCCAGGCTATGTATTCTTCCGTGAGGAAGAGGATTCGCTGACCGCCGAGTACTGAGAAGCAGGGCAATTGCAACTGTGCTTCGATCTCGCGAGCATCGCGATTCCCTGAAAAACTTGTGATCCAATCTAGTCGATAGGCCTTCCCGTTAGCTCCAAGATCACACCGTCTCCAGGCACTTCAACACTCCAGCCTGAGGAATCAAAAGAGAGGAATTTCTCGTCGATCATGGAGCCGAGTGTGCGTTTGTGGTCGATATCGTCCTCGGCGATGATGAAACGTACTCGGTATTTCCCGGCAGGTGCTCCGCGTACGATTTTGCCTTCGGACAAGGACTCGACCACGAACTCTCCTCGATCGTTTAGTTGCCCAAAAGCAAACAAAGTTGGGTCCGAAACAGACTGCAACTCAATCGAGTCCTCCAAAAACTTGAGATTGGGTAACTCTCGATGAATCACCTTGCCATGAAGCATCGGTTGTGATCGACCGGAACATCCGTGAGCAACGCCGAGAACAAGCATTACGAATAGTAGATAATGACGCATCCCTCGAGTTCGCTTCATCTAGGGATCTAGGACAGTAATGTTTCCGTCATCGCGGATGGCGAGATTCGTCAGAACATTCAGGTCAGTCGTATTGCCAAGAACCTGAACACTGCCATCCGCGAATACAAATTGACAAATGCCTGGATGCGCCGAGCCAAAACTGGAGTTGGCGCGAGGCAGGGTTTGCGCGTCAGGCGGGAGCAACGGGCGCGATGCAATCACCGATGCTCCGTTTCGATGAATGCCCATCATCCGGCGATGCGTGTTGCGAACCGCACTGAACGCGCTTCGATCCTCATTCCTTCCTCGCAACGATTTGGGACGAATGTGTTTCTCGCCGAATAGAACGGTGCTTGATTTGCCGTCGGTGATGTTTGCGAAACGAACTTGGTATCTCCACTTTTTCAAGTAGCGGCGACCGGCTGAATCAAGAATGATTTCGACCGGCACGGCAGGGATCACCGCCCCTCGCGATCTGACAAATTGAGCAGCGGTGCCGAAACATGCGGCATAGTCCGTCAAGGCGCCTCCCGGCGTTGCGAAATCGCCAATGCTCAACACAGCGGGGGGCCGCGATGGGCAAAGATAGGTGGTAACCTGTGTTTGATAGGCAGCGGCAGGCTGGTCGGCGACTGCGTAGTGAATATCGATCAGGTTGAATTGATTGGCTCCCTCCAGGTAAGGCAGAAGCATCGCTGGCCAAGTCGCCCAGCCGTTGAGCGCATCGGAATTGTCCCCAATAAATGCTGGCGGCAGATAGCGAATGGCGCTCTCAAAATGAAGCGATGCAAGGCCGATTTGCTTGAGGTTGTTGGCGCAATGGATGCGGCGGGCAGATTCCCGTGCTGCCTGAACAGCGGACAACAGCAAAGCAACAAGAATACCGATGCAAGCGATCACCACCAGGAGTTCGACAAGGGTAAAACCGTATCGCGTTGTTCGGTCAGATCGCATACGTGATACCTACACGAGAATCTTGCCACTCGCCTCAGAAGATTTATAGTAGCACGAAACCCTCCCGAAAACGAATCTTCGTTACCTCCATGCCGAAAATTATCTCCCGCCGGAATGCTTTGAAGATTCGGAGCAACACAAAAGGTTGCAAAAAAACCTGCTTGGAGAGGTCGGCGCTGCGGGCCCCGAGAGTATTGGATTAGTTGAACCCGCCGATGGCGATTCGGCCCGATCCGCCGCTGGCCCATACGCTCCCATCCAAAGCGACACTGAGCGCATGGAAAGGCTCGTCCGAGAGAGGATACCAGTCCTCCCCATCCGAACTTCCTTCGCTCCCGCTCGGACCTACGGCAATCCAACGCAGGGATCGCACCTCGCGTCGGCGATCGGTCGTTCCCGAATGCTCCCGGAACGGGGTTGGTAGATGAACCACGCTCGAACGATAGCCTCGCGGCGGTCGCTCGCGGGGCATGCGCCACGTTGCGCTCCCTGGGTCCAAGATCGCGATGTTTCCATCCGCCCAGTCGGGTTTCAAGTAGTCTCCCCCAACGGCAATCGCTTTCCCATCGGGACTCCGCGCGAGGGAAAAGATCCCGGCCGACTTTCCGCTTGCGATCGGTGCCACCGGACTGCGCCGCCAGGTTTTTCCCGCATCGCCGCTCATCAATACGTGCGCGATCCCCTCCGCACCCCCAAGAGCGATCCATACCGACCGATCGCCATAGACGAGTAGACTGCTGTTGCTGGCGGCGAAGCCCGCTTCCCCATCGCGCATGCGGAACGGCGCATCGCTGGATGCCCGCCATGTCCTGCCGCGATCGCGGCTGATCCAGGCCGCGAGTTGATTCCCCACCGGGTCGCCAAACACAAACCCGTGGTCATCGTTCCAGAATCGCAAGCCATCGAGGAATGCTTTGGGATCGACGTCCTCGAAAACGATCGCCCAGGATGCGCCGGCATCCTCACTCCGGTAGATCCGGCACGGAGTCCCGGCGGTTGCGACCACGATCTCGGTCGTCGACCATGCATGGATCGACCGGAGTTCAGTCTGCTCCAGACCATCGATGGCGTGTCGGGTCCAAGTTTCGCCACCGTCGAGCGTTCGCACCACCGTCCCTTGGCTACCACAAGCCCATGCTCGCTGCCGATCGAGCGCATGCAGGCCGCGAAACGAGGCGGTCGAGCCCGTTGGGACAAGTTTCCAAAACGGAGTCGATGGCTCTTGAGCCGATAATACCGCGGGTAACACGCCAACCCATAAAGCCAATAGACGGATGAAGACGATCATCGCAGCGACTCGAATCGTAGAGAAGGGTATCCTAGGGCTTGATGTCCGCAGGGCGCATGGAGACGTCTTCGTCGGGCTTGATCCGTTGCCATGTCTCAATCATCTCCGATCCATCGGGCAGCTTCGCGCTTTGGATCCACAGATCCCCTTCGAAACGGCAATCGAAAGCGAAATCCTTGCCGAAGATGTTTTGCTTGAACTTCTCATCGAGCCCATAGCGCATGGTCTCGATGTACTTGCCATCGACGACTTTCCAGCTGCCGCCAGCCGACCGAAAGATCCGCCGATCGTCGGGCTGGTATCCGATCCAGATGAGATGGACCGGGGTGATGTGTTTGATGGTGATGGAGTTTTTGTGCAGTTCGCTCGGCACCCCGCCGAACGAAGCGGAGACAATGCGCCAGGAACCGACCAACTGCGTTCGGAGTTCATCGTCCGATAGTTTCGCGGGGCTCGAAGCATTCGGGTTCTGGCCGAGGGCCGACGGCAATATCGCGATCGGGCAGAGCAGGAGGAGACCGCCCAAGGGGATCAAGGCGAATGGAGGGAAACGCATGGAGGGTCTCCTGGGTTCGAGGGTAAAAGACGGAAAGGACAGCAAGGACGAAAGGGACCAGGCACGGCAAGGACCAAGAGGGTTGGGTGCTCTCCGACTACGGGTTGGTCTTCGCAGCTTTGATTTGGTCAGTGTACCACGTGAGGCTCTCTCCGTCCGCAGTATTGCTCGGATCAGCCTCGGCGACAGCTCGCCTGACCCCGTTGCATGTAATGATCGGCTTCGATATCGCTCTCCCCCATCAGTTCAGAGATCGTCTTGCGCGACAATTCCCATTGGGCTACGTTTGAATTGCCGCGTTGAGAACCCGGGGGGACGCAGCGAAAAGAATCAAACATGCTGCGATGCAATGAAACAAAGTTCGGACGAATCGTTGGATCAATACGGACATCTCCTCGATATAGCTCAATACACTTTTGATGTGCCCAAATACGCCCAGCTAGCGACGATGCAGCACAAGCCCAAACACAGCGAACGGCGTGCGGGAGATGTTCGGGCTTTGCTGCGGAAATTCCCGCGGAGGACGCCAAAAGAGTCTCACATGCGACAAACCAGAGCCAAAGGGATCGGTTGTTGAATCGACGAAAACACCCAGGATGCTCCGAACAGTAGGACTCTACTCCACCGATTCAGAACTCTCGTTGAACTGCGTACACGCAGTAGGCATGAGATGGATCAAGACGCCTTGGATTCTCGAAACTCGATTCAAAATTCCCGCTGCACCAGATACACCCACCCGCTCGCAAGAACGCAACACAAACCGGAGCCGGCAGTGACGCAGAAGAACAGGTTGAACATTTCTTCCGGTGACAATTTGAGATTTAACAGCCATAGGGTGCTTATCATCGCAAGCCAAAGCCCGATGGGAGTCAGTATGCCGCCAATAGCTGGAATAGCATTGGATTTCGACCCCAGCGAGACGAGCAGCGATCCCCCGGCGATCGAAGCAAGAAGTGCGAAAAGCGTATACACAGTCGCGTCGCTCCATGAATCAGCGAATCTGAGAAAACCCCGCACGAAAAATAACGGCTTGTTCTTCGTTAGCTCGCTGGACCCCAAAGGCGTCTCTCCGGAATGGTTTAGCTGATAGGCCACAAACCAAGCAAGCAGACAGATACCTAGAGAAAGCAGAACGGCACTGGCGACAACGATCAGCTTGCTCAGATAATTCTGGAATCGCGTCGGAGGCAGGCACGCAAGGAACTGCGACGAGCGATCGCTCCGCTCCAGTGTGATTATGCTACCTGACAGCAAGGCACTGAAAATCGAAACCACGATGAGCCCCAGCAGGCTTCCGCCCGCAAGGATCGAGGCAATCATGATTCGGGAATCCGCGAACGATAGACCCGCCTCGCGAGCATCGAAGTAGATCGGGATCGCAGTACCAGCAAAACATGCAATCAATGCAACGACCAAACTGCGCAGATACAGGCGCAATGAACTCAAATCTTTTCGGATGAGTGCCCCAATCATGATTCAATCTCCTCAAGCTGACGTTTGCGACCTCGAATCACATCCTTAAAAATATCCTCCAAACTTAAATCGACCACATTGCCTCCGATCGCGTGATTCTCGGACAGCAATTGCGCGAAAAGATCCTCGGAGAACGGGCTGACCGTGACCGTCCAATCGCGCCGAGATAAACGCTGGAACACCGCCTGCTCCGGAATATGTGTTGGCAGTTTACCGTCCGGAAGCACGATCTGAACTCGCTTGATGTTGCTGCGCAAATCCTCAATGCTGCCGCGAGCGATGAACCTACCATCGACGAAGATCCCCACTTCGTCGGCAACCCGTTCCACGTCATCGAAGTGATGGCTCGAGAAAAGGACCGTTCGGCCTTTGCACAAATGACGCTGCAGAACGCTCTCGAGAAACTCCTCGCGAATGATCGGATCGAGTCCCGAAGTTGGCTCGTCCAAGATCAGAATGTCGGGGTTATGTCCCAACGCGAGGATCAAACTCAGTTTGGTCGTCATCCCTTTCGAGAGCGATGCCACTCTTTTTTTCAGCGGTAACTCGAGGGCGGATAGCATTTGGTTAACCAGATCGTGATCCCAACGCGGGTAGAGTCTGCTTACGAAACGAAGCACTTCCGCAACGGTCATCCAGCGATAGATGCTGTGGACCTCGGGCACGTAACCGATGCGCTGACGCAAGGCTGGGTTGTGGACACGCGCGTCCTCGCCAAAGATCCGGATCTCGCCCGAATCGGCCGGGGACAACCCCATCAATACCCGAATCAGACTGCTCTTGCCAGCTCCGTTGGGACCAAGCAAGCCAAAGGTTGTTCCTTGCGGGATCGTAAGATCCACGGCGTCGATTGCCAGTTTCTGGCCATAGCGTTTGGTCACGCCACGCAACTCGATCGCTGCAGTGGCTTCGGGATGATTCAGCATGGCTTGGCCTCCGTCAAAATTTTCCGCAACGCATCTTCGAACACTGATCGGACCGTGTCGGGAGTCAATCGCGCCTTGACCCCTCGCCGGATCGCTGCCGAAAAATGATCGCTCAACCGCTGCTCGGCCGCATTGAGCTGGCTGCGGTTCAACGCCGTGACAAAGATCCCCACCCCCCGCCGCGTCTCGACCACCCCTTCGCGTTCGAGGGCTTCGTAGGCGCGCTGAACGGTGTTGGGATTGACGTTGATTTCGATCGCCATGGCCCGCAGCGACGGCAGCATCTCGCCGGGCTTGTAGACCTTGGACTCGATCGCTTGCCGAAGTTGGTCCGCGATTTGGCGGAAAATCGGCGTGGAACTCTTAGGGTCGATCAACATGAAAACTCTCCTGTCGTGGCCTTTCGCACTAGTGCACTAATGCAGTTTAGTCGGAGACGTCGGGAAGTCAAGCGATCGATTCGATGGGGAAAAGCGATCGGACCGATCGGTCCCCTCGGTCCGATCCAGAGAAGCGGGGAAAATCGCGTTTTGCGCTTTCCCAACGCGTTTTGCGCTTTCCCACGATGAGGGGTTGACGAGGTGCTATCATTACTGTCATTGCAGACGCGATCCGTTTTCTACCGGAATGACGCGGAGGAGACCCCTTCGAAAAAATTCTACGCAACGGGAATCCAGTCGACATTGACGCGGTTCTATAGTCCTCCGTTGCAACCTAGAAACTATCCGGCTCCCACGGTGGGAGACCATCTTTGTCTGGGGAGCGAAGGTTCTTTCGTGCCTGTTTTTTGAGGGTTATCGCTATGCTTGATACGATGTTGTTGCTTGCGGCAAAGATGCCGGATCTGTCGATCTTTCAGTATTCGATCGTGGATAACATTTTCTCCATGACGGTCGCCACCATGGGTGCCGCAGCTCTTTTCTTGTTTTTGTCTCGATCTTCGGTGGACGAAGCGTATCGTCCCGCGTTGATGATCAGCGGCTTGGTGGTCACGATCGCTTGCTACCACTACTTCATGATCCGCCACTCGTGGCAGGATGCGTACAAGCTCGCAGGAGACGGCTATACGAGCTCGGGAGCCGCCTTCAACGACTTCTACCGCTATGCGGACTGGATTCTGACGGTGCCGTTGTTGATGGTCGAACTGGTGGCCGTCTTGCGTTTGGAAGCGAGCAAGTCCCGATCGCTGCTGACCCGCCTGGTCGTCGCCGCCGCCCTCATGATCGCTCTGGGTTACCCCGGAGAAGTGATCTCCGATCCAAGCCGATGGACCGAGCGCGTGGTCTGGGGTGCCCTGTCCTCCGTACCTTTCTTCTACATCCTTTATGTCCTCTGGACTGAACTGACCGCTTCGCTGGATACACAACCAGCAGCCGCTCGCAAGCTGATTGAAATCGCTCGCTTGGTGATCTTGATCACTTGGGCGGTTTACCCGATCGCATACGCGTTGGGGGGTACACCGAGCGCCTTGACCGCCAAAGCTAGCGGTACTGGGGATGCGACCGGGATCGTCGGTCTGCAAGTCGGATACGCGATTGCGGACATGACTGCCAAGGCCGGTTTCGGTCTGCTGATTTACTTCATTGCTCGCGCCAAGAGCAAGGGTTACGGCAGCGCTGCCCTGCAGCCAGCCTAGTTCGTAGAGGATCGATCCAGGGCGACCGCACCCGAGCGTTGACGTGCGGTCGCCTGGACAAGTTCATCGCTTTCGGGTGCTCTCGTGCTGCTTTCCGTGCTCTACATTGCGATTTGCGTTGCCGTGACGGCAGCCTTGCCGCTATGGGGAGCGCCCGAGTTTTCGGTTTTGGTTTACTCTGCGGCCTTCTTGGTCGCGATTCTCGGAGTCCCTCATGGTGGACTGGACCATTGGACAGGGCATCGACTCCTGGCATCTCGATTCCGCAACTCCTGGTGGCTGATGTTTTTCCCGGGCTATCTCGCTGTGGGTCTTGCAGTAGCTGTTTCCTGGTTTGCATTCCCAGTTGCGACCGTGATTGGATTCTTTCTCCTGTCGGCCTGGCACTTTGGACGCGAGGAACAGCATCGCGTGAACCAAGTCTCGGGAGGGCATTGGACGGCCCATTTACTGACCCATGTTTTGGCCATCGCGTTGGGTGGGTTGGTCATTTGGGTTCCTGCCTTAGTCCGTCCCAGTGAGATGCAATCGCTCTTGACCCTGATCATCCCGACGAGCGACGGGGACCAAGCGGCTCAGATCGTTTGGATCACGCGATCCCTCGCCATGGTCCTATTCCCGATTGCCTACGTGACTTGCTTGTACCGACTCATGGGGCAACGTCAGGATGTGAATGATTGGGTTCCCGTTGCGACCGCTGGCTTGGCGGCATACACACCGATTTTGGTCTCGTTCACTGCCTATTTCTGCTTGTGGCATTCCATTCTCGGGTTAACCCGTTTGCGAAGCCAAGAGGGTCTCTCAAGTCGCCAATTCATCGCAGCAACAGCGCCGTTGTCGGTGATGGCCGTCTTGGGCGTGGTGGCTATCGGATGGTTGTTTCGGCAATCGCTTGGAGCATCCTCGATCGACGCGATCCCTGCGTCTCTCCAAACGCTATTCATCGGTTTGTCGGCCATAGCAGTACCGCATCTGCTGCTGCACGAATGGGCGGATGCGAAAGGGCGCTTGCTGCATCGGGAGGAGGTGCCATCGTGAATGCGGATCTCCACCCGATGAACCCGCAAACGGAATCGTCGATCGATCGCGTGGATTACATCCTCGTAGGAGGTGGACTGCAAAGCGGCCTGATGGCGTTGGCGATTTCCCATCACCAACCTCAAGCCCGTTGGATTCTCATCGAACAACAACCAAAACTGGCCGGCAACCACACCTGGTCATTTCACGCCACCGACATTTCCGAATCGTGCAGAGCATGGGCGGAGCCTGTGGCAGAGTACGCTTGGCCGCGTTACCAGATCCGCGTGGGCGGCCGAGTGCGAACGGTGGACATCCCCTACCGCACCTGCTCATCGGCCCACTTTGCCAAGATGCTGACGGCATCAGCCCAGCAGCCTCACCGCTGCATCCTCACCGGTTCTACTGTCGCAGAGATCGGATCCACGAGCGTGACGCTCAGCGACGGACGTCGCTTGGACGCAACGGTGGTGATCGACAATCGAGGTCCCGCACCGGTGAACTTCGCCCAATTCACTGGTGGCTTCCAGAAATTTTGGGGATTCGAACTCGAGCTCCAATCCGATTGGCCCCACGCCAACCCGATCGTCATGGACGATTGTGTCGACCAGCAGGACGGATTTCGATTCCTCTACACGCTGCCGATGGATCGCCGCCGAGTCCTGGTGGAGGATACGCGATTTTCGAACACCCCGACACTCGACCGCGACGAATGCTGGGACAAGGTGCGAGACTACGTGATTTCGCGAGGCTGTCACGACTGGAAAATCATGCGCGAGGAGCATGGGGTGTTGCCGATGCCGACTGGCGGTGCGATGCCCGGAAGCGGTCTGCCGATGCTCGCGGGTGGTTACCGAGGAGGCTGGTTTCACGCGGCGACCGGCTATTCGTTTCCGATGGCGGTGCGAGTGGCGGAAGTGGTCGCAACGCATGCAGCAGATCAATTGCCACAGGCCTTGCATCAATTGAGCCGAGAACATGCGGGTCGCGCACGGTTTGCGCGTTTCTTGAACCGGCTGCTGTTTGAACTCGTCAAACCTCAGACACGCTACCAAATTTTTCGGCGGTTTTATCGGGTCCTCGGCGAGCCAGCCATCGCTCGTTTCTACGGTCATCGATTCACAGCCGTCGATGCCTTTCGCATCGTGGTCGGAATCCCACCGATGGGACTCCGACCGCTTCAATTCGTTCGATCGTACCTGAGACGTCCTGCCCGTCAGGTTGTCACTCCACCATCCACCCAACCGCTCAAGGTGCCGGGATGAATCCTCACGTAAAAGAACTCTTGGAAAATTCCTTGTTCGCACCGGTACGCGATTTTAAATGCCGGCAAGGAAAGCGGATTCGCAGTTCCCTGCTTCAAATCAGTTACGAAATGGCTGGCGGCATCGGTTGCGTTCCCACCTCGGTCAGCGATGCGATCGAGAGCCTGCATGCGGGCTCCTTGGTGATCGACGATGTGCAAGACGATTCGCGCTCGCGACGCGGTCACGCGACCATGCATCACGGTATCGGTGTTCCACTGGCCATCAACGCCGGCAATTGGATGTACTTCCAAGCGCTCGAATGCTTGAGCAATTCCCCGCTTTCGTCCGAGATGCGGTCGCGATTGATCGAAGCCATGATCCACACCGCGCGGCGATGCCATGAAGGGCAAGCGATCGACATCCATGCGAGGGTCGACGAGGTCCCCGTCGAGCATTGGGAAGCGACCGCCAACGCCATCAGCCTGATGAAAACAGGTTCTCTGGTGGAACTGGCGGTACGGATGGGTTGCATCGCGGCTGACGCTCCCGATCGACTGCTGTCGGTACTGCCGACGCTCGGCCGCCGGATCGGGATCGCTCTCCAAATGCGGAATGATCTCGACGAATTGGCATCGATCGCTCAGTGGCGACCTGGCGACAACTCCGAGGATACGATTCGCGACGACGATCTTCGCAATGCGCGGATGACATGGCCATGGGTCTGGGCATGCCAACGAAACGAATACACCAAATGCCGAGACTGGGCGCTGCGGCTCGTCCGATCTCCCGAAGATCGACGGCAGGTTGCGAGGGAATTGTTTGAGCGTATTGGACAACACGGTGATCAGGTCATTGCAACACTCATTTCTGAACAGATGCAGTTGGTGGCAGAACACATCCTCGATCAACGCTTGCTCGATGGGATCCGGGAGATTCTTCATTCGATCGAGCGGCCGAGTTATCCGATCTCGCTCCTCGAAGGGCTGCGCATTGAAACTGTGTCCGAGGTTTCCCGATGATCCAAGCGGCTGCGCCTAATTCGAACACGAATGCCGAGGCGGGACCCCGCGAAGGATCACACCGTGGACCGCGTCGCGGTCGCGCCGCCGTGATCGGTAGTGGGTTCGGAGGCCTAGCTGCTGCGATCCGTTTGCAGGCGATGGGTTTTGAGACGGTCTGCTACGAGTCGCGCGACCGGGCTGGGGGGCGAGCCTATGTCTATCGCGATGCGGGCTTCACGTTTGATGCAGGCCCGACCGTCATCACTGCGCCGCACTGCCTCGAAGAATTGTTCCAACTCTCGGGCGAGTCGATGTCAGACCACGTCGACCTGATCTCGGTCGATCCGATGTACCGCTTGCAGTGGCCCGATGGCATGCGGTTTGACTACAGCAGCGACGAGTCGCGGTTGGTCGAGCAGATACGGAAGTGTTCGCCAGGTGATGTCGATGGCTACTATCGCTTTGCCGAGTACACGCGGCGCGTGTTCGAAAAGGGATATCTCGAACTCGGAGCGACGCCCTTCCTGAATTTTCGCGACATGATTCGCTGCGCCCCCGATCTGATGCGACTTCGGGCCGATCGCAGTGTCTACGCGACCGTCTCGCGATTCATCCAGCACGAACAACTTCGGCAGGCGTTCAGTTTTCATCCGCTCCTGGTCGGTGGAAACCCGATGGAGACCAGCGCCATCTACACGCTGATCCACTGGATCGAGCGCCAATGGGGAGTCTTCTTCCCACGCGGCGGTACGGGGGCCTTGGTCGACGCGCTGGTGGCACTCTTCGAGCGGCACGGCGGAGAATTGCGATTGTCGAACCCTGTCGAGCGGATCACCGTTCAGACCGATGCGCGTGGCGGGACGGTTCATAGCGTTCGAGATGCCAATGGAGTGACCGAACGATTCGATCTGGTTGTCTCCAATGCGGACATCCACCACACCTATGCAAAACTCTACGGCGACAGCGCCGGCGGAAAAACGATGCGCCGCAAGTTGGAGCGAATGGATTGGTCGATGTCGCTGTTCGTGATGTATTTTGGAACCAAGCGACGGTATCCGGACCTAGCCCATCACACAATCCTGTTCGGACAGCGATACCAGGGCTTGCTGAAGGATATCTTCCACGGTCATTCGCTCCCCGAAGACTTCAGTTTGTACCTGCACGCCCCCACGGTCTCCGACCCTGGGATGGCCCCGCCGGGAGGGGAAGCGTTTTATGTCTTGAGTCCGGTTCCGCACCTGGGGCGCGCGGAGGTTGACTGGGAGACGACTGCGGAGCGGTATGGCGATGCGATCCTGGAATCGCTCGAGCAGCATTTGCCAGGCTTGCGCGAATCGATCGTCACGCGCCGGCACTTCACCCCCTTTGATTTCCGCGACCAACTCAACGCGTACCAAGGCTCGGCCTTTTCCGTGGCACCGAAACTGACCCAAAGCGCTTACTTTCGGCCGCACAACAAGTCGGAAACGATCCCTCATCTGTACATCGTCGGCGGAGGCACGCACCCCGGGGCAGGTGTCCCCGGAGTGGTGAACACAGCCAAAGCCACTCTCGGCATCATCGCTCAAGACTTTGCCAAGGTGCTGCAATGAGCGACGTCACTGCAGCGACCGTCATTCAGCGATCGAGCCGCTCGTTTTCGCTCGCCTCGTCGTTTCTTCCCTACGAGTTTCGGACCAAGGTATGGGCCCTGTACGCATGGTGCCGCAGTGTCGATGACGCCGTCGATCATGCGACCAGCCCGGTCCAGGCCGATGAGGCGCTGCGAACGTTCGAAAAGGATCTTGCGCGATGCCAGACCGGCGAACCATTGTCGCACCCCGCCTCGGAATGGATTCGACCATTGATCGCCAGTGGACAGATCGATGCTCGCCATGCCCGGGAGCTGATCGAAGGGATGCGCATGGATCTCGAGGGATATCGGGTCAACACCCAGGAAGACTTGGAGCGCTACTGCTATCATGCCGCGGGAACCGTAGGGTTGATGATGACGTCCCTGATGGGAGTCACCGATCGATCCGCGGAACGGCATGCCATCGCCTTGGGAGTTGCCATGCAGATGACGAACATCGCTCGCGATGTGCACGAGGATGCACAGCGAGGGCGATCGTACTTGCCAGGTATCGCCAACGTATTCGAAGCGGACCCGGACCAAATCCGCAGCAAGGTTGCGGAGATCCTCGCCCTCGCCGAAAAACGCTACAACCTCGCGATCGAAGGTCTTCCCTATTTGCCCTGGCGATGCCGGATCGCGATTCGAATGGCTCTCGAGGTCTACCGCGAGATCGGGCGCGAGATCGAGCGGAACGGTTGCTCCGTCATGCTCGGTCGAACCATCCTCAGCAAGGGTCGGCTTGTCTGGGTTGCCGCTCGATCGATGCTGTCGTCCATCAAAACCAGTTTGACCCTGACGCTCCGTCGCGTCATGGGCCGCACACCCTTTTCCTTTGAGGAGTTTGTTATGAGCGAATCATCCGATTCCACCCAATCCCTTCGAGCATGCACCGCGAACCAGGCGAAACAGGTCGCGTTCCTGGGCCTATCGTTGACCTCGATCATGGCGACGGCCCTGTTCTTCCTGGTATACATCAATCCCAAGGGGGAGGATTACACGTATCTCCCGCTGGTTTATGCGGGCGCGTCGGCGGCTGCGGCGGTTTTGTTCCACCGACTATCGGCGCGCTACGACAAACCGACCGCTCAGCAGGCATCGTAGACCGATCGGACTGATCAGCGCGGTGGTGGCGTGATCCCCAATTCTCGCATCAGCATTTTCATGTCGTCCCACGTTTGGTGTTTTGCTTCGGGGTTTCGCAGCAGGTAAGCTGGGTGGTAGGTGACGAGGACTTTCGCATTCTTGTAGGAATGGAACCTTCCTCTCAGTCGCCCGACGCCATCATTGCGCCGCAGCACCGCCCGCGCGGCGATGGATCCCCAACAGATGATGTATTCGGGTTGCAGGATCTCGAGTTGACGTTCGAAGAAAGGTCGGCAATTTTCGATCTCCGCATCCACCGGATTTCGGTTTCCTGGGGGTCGGCATTTGAGAGTGTTCATGATGTAAACCTGGTCTCGGGCCAAGCTTGAAGCGACCAGAATTTTGTCGAGCAGATTGCCTGCGGCTCCTACAAACGGTTCCCCTGCGCGATCCTCTTCCGCCCCGGGGGCTTCACCGACCATCACCAACCGAGGTCGCAAGGGGCCGATACCGAATACCGTTTGTATCCTTCGGCAGACGATGTCCGTGCATTTGCGGCACGCTTTCACCTCTTCGTTGAGTTCTTGCAGCGCGTCGGCTCGTCCGTTGTCACTGAGAGATTCCGTCAACCACGGCGTGAACGAGACGGGAGCGAGCGGAGTTGCAGGAGCCTTCACCGTCGGAGGCTGTGGGGCGGACGGCGGAGGCTGAATCGGCGAAGCCGCTGGCGGCTGAGGTCTCGGCGCCGCAGTGGGTTGGGATCGCAGAAGCGTGGGCCACGACGCAATTTCCTCGGGCAGCGTATGGTGAGCTAAGGGCAGGTGCGTGATTCCAGATCGCTTCCAATGGCGAAGCAATTGTTCGGCAGCGCTGGACCAATCGACCCCGTCCATGTTCGACTCCTGATTAGCTGGCCGCATGGATCGCTCGTTCGAAGGCATTGGCTGCGTGAAGCAGTTGCTCTTCGGAATGCGCCGCCGAGACTTGAGTTCGAATTCGGGCTTTGCCCTGGGGTACGACCGGGTAGGAGAAGCCGATGACATACACTCCTTCGTCGAGCATCGCCTTGGCCACGCGGCCCGCGAGAGCTGCATCGCCAACCATGACCGGAACGATCGGGTGAGTGCCGGGCAGGATATTCAATCCTCGCTTGGTCATTGCGTCGCGGAAGAAACGGGTATTCGATTCGAGTCGATCGCGCAGCTCGGTGGAGGACATCACGAGTTCCAGGGCGGAAATCGCACCTGCCGCTACGGGTGGGGCGATCGTATTGGAAAACAGGTACGTTCTCGATCGTTGACGCAGCAGTTCGATCATCTCCTTGGGCCCCGACGTGTATCCGCCACTCGCGCCGCCAAGCGCTTTGCCCAGCGTGCCGGTCATGATGTCGACTCGGTCGAGCACACCGCATAGTTCATGGGTGCCCCGCCCTCGCGATCCGATGAACCCGACGGCATGCGAGTCGTCGACCATGACCAACGCATCGTACTGGTCGGCCAACTGGCAGACGGTCGCTAGATCGGCGATGGTTCCATCCATGGAGAAGACACCGTCGGTCGCAATCAATCGGAAACGAGCTCCCTTGGCCTCTTCGAGTTTGGTGCGCAGATCGTCCATGGAGTTGTTCCTGTAGCGCAGCCGCTGGGCTTTGCACAGGCGAATGCCATCGATGATGCTGGCGTGGTTGAGTTCGTCGGAGATGATCGCATCTTCGGCGGTGAGGATGGTCTCGAACAGTCCACCGTTGGCGTCCCAGCAGGAGTTGTAGAGGATCGTGTCTTCCTTGCCCACGAATTGGCTGATCTTCGCTTCGAGATCCTTGTGAATCGTTTGGGTGCCGCAGATAAAGCGTACGGATGCCAAGCCATATCCCCAGCGGGTGAGCGCATCGGCAGCCGCCTGGCGAACGCTCGGATGTTGCGCGAGTCCAAGATAATTATTCGCGCACAGATTGAGGTATTGCCGACCATCGGCCAGGGTGATCATCGTCCCTTGGGGAGAATCGATCACGCGTTCGGTCTTGAAGGTGCCTGCATCGCGCATCGACTGGTTCGCGGCGGCGATGCATTCGAGGAATTGTGCGTTCATGCCGTGGTTGCTGGTTGGGGAGGATTCGAAACATGCGTCCCGAAAATCGGTCGCGTGAAGACCCCGTCATCGTACCAGGAATGCGACAAAACCGTAAGCGCAGCAGGACAGCCACTTCCGCAACAGGGGTGCCGTTCGGATCCGATCCCTCATGCAGGATGCAGCCCCAAATGCGGATCGAGCCCGAACATGTGGTTCATGTTTTGGACGGCGGCGCCACTGGCGCCTTTGACCAGATTATCGATCGCGCTGACCAGGATGATCCGCGGTCCATTTTCGCGAACCGTGATATCGACGAAGTTGGAACGGGCTACATACCGCGTCGCTGGCAAATGCGAGACGACTCGTACAAACCCGTGGAGCGGGTAGTAGCTGTTGAGGCACTCGCGGATTTGGTTCGGCGTGGCACCGGAATTCGCATGAGCGTAGATCGTCGACAAGATCCCTCGCTCCATCGGCACCAAGTGGGGAGTGAAGACGATTTCGGGTTCGACGCCTGAGAATCGTTTGCAGATGTCGACGATCTCCGGTTGATGTCGATGGTTGCCGACCGAGTAGGCGGAGATACTCTCGTTGACTTCGCAGTAGAGATTTCCCAGCTTGGGTGTTCGCCCCGCGCCGCTGACACCGGATTTGCTGTCGACGACGATATCTTTGGGGCTGATGAGTCCTTCCTTGAGCAAGGGAGCGAGCGGCAGGATCGCCGACGTCGGATAGCAGCCTGGATTGGCGACCAGCGATGCCTTGGGGAGTTGTTCGGCGAAGAGTTCTGGGAGACCGTACGGCGTGGTCCCAAGTCGGGATGGGTCGGGATGTTTTTCGCCGTACCACTTCTCGTAGAGTTCCGGTGTCCCGAGTCGGTAGTCTGCCGATAGATCAATCACTCGGCAACCGGCGGCGAGCAATTCTTGGCAGATGGCCGCCGAGGCACCGTGGGGCAAGCAGGTCATCGCGACATCGCAGCGTTCCGCGATTTGCGTTGGCGAGAGATCCTCGACCGGCAGCCGCAAGCGACGAACGAGCGAGGGATGCATATCGGCGATCATGCTGCCATCGGCTTGTCGGCTCGTGGCTGCCACGATTTGGGCTTGAGGGTGGTTGAGCAGCCATTGGATCGCTTCGACCGCGGTGTATCCGGATGCTCCTACGATTGCCACTCGAATCATCGTTCTTCCTTCCTTGTTGTGGTGAGTCGTTTGTTCGCTATTGCAACCAAGGTTCGAACTGGTTGTCCTTTTGGATTTCTAGAATCAGGTCTCGAAGTTCCGCCAGGATCATGGCGGTGGCGCCCCAGACAAAATGGTCTCCCAAACGGAATCCGGCGGCTTCGAATTCCGCGTTTCCTCGTCGCATGGTACCAACACTGTGGATTGTATCCGAGATGAGTTCCG
The DNA here is from genome assembly GCA_046306195.1 of Planctomycetota bacterium. Lineage (GTDB taxonomy): Bacteria > Planctomycetota > Planctomycetia > Pirellulales > Pirellulaceae > JBKCUI01. The sequence goes on from JBKDXO010000196.1 coordinate 34,933, forward strand.
TCACGGAGAGCTGGATGACTTGGGCGACTTCTTTGGCGTTCGGCCGCAGCGTGGGTCGCAGGGAGCAGACGCTGATATTCGGAGTCACCAAGTGGTTGCTCGCAAACACAAAGAGCGGAGTAAGAAGTCCCAGCGGCTGCAGGTATTCGGTGGTGCATCCGAGTTCCTCGCCAAATTCCCGGCAAGCGGTTCTCCACACGGTCTCGTTGGACTCCGCGCGTCCGCCTGGGAGAGAGATCTGTCCACCGTGGTCGGACATTTGCGAAGGGCGCAAGGTAAGCGGGATGTTCCATTCCCCGGATTTTCCAGGAATCAGCGCGATCATGACCGAAGCTCGGTGCGCGTAGCGCGGAGCAGGTCCTCGATGGCGACCGAATGCGTATTGGGGCGCGAAGGCTCGATGTGCGACGTAGTCCGGCGATCGCGGCTCCAGCTTTCGCCGCAGTTGGTCCGGAAGATTGGCCAAGTCCATCGATTCGGTACTCATGGATTCCATCGCGAGGTCGACGTATATTTGCTGGTCTTTGAAATATGAACGTAGTCCCCCCCCAACCAACACGCAAGCCAACTTTTCAGAACTGGTAGCCCATGCCGCGCACCAATCGCCCCTCGACCGAGCCGATGGCAAATTTGTTGCGTGTTTTGCCTGCGCGTTGGGCAATCACGATCTTGGCGGTTTTGATCGCTTACGCCCTGCTCCAACCGCGGCTGAACGAATGGTTCGGTTGGCGATTGCCCAGCATCCCCGCCATGCTGGGGCAAGAGACCGCCCCGGCCAAAACCGCGCCGGTCGGGACCGGGAAACCCAAAACCGGATCCGCTTCGTCGAAGTACGGCATCTTGAAATCGCTCGGCCGAGACCGTTACGAGTCTCCCGCGGGTTTGGTCTATGGTCCTGGCAGCGAGGAGGGACATCGCTTGCAGCACATCGAGCGGCACTTGAACGACGACCCGGATCGCCCGGGATCGCACGGTGTTTTTCGAGGGACCATGGACGAGTTCCTCATCGCGATCGACGACACCTACCGAAGAGCTCGCGGCCATGCGAAAGGGACGCGCACCCGCAACGAAGAGGCCGAGACGATTTACGAAGCTCCTTTCGAACAAGCCATCGGTTACCTCGGCGGCGCTGCTGGACGCGAGAAAAAAAATCCCGACTTGAAGCGGATGCGGATCGTCGTTCGGGGCAAGAACCTGATCACTGCATTTCCGATCCCCTGACGCCGCATCGGCAACCCTCGAAAGCAGACAGCACACCATGTCGTTACCTTATCTGATTTACGTGCGAACGTGCCCCATATGCAAAGAAGGTTTATGCCGAGTGCGCGTTTGCACCGCGTCCCATCACTTGGTCGGTTGCGTGATCTGTGACGAATGCGAATCGGTTTGGACCGATCCCGACATGCAACAACGATCGGTCGAAAAAGAGGACTCCTACACGGCCTGCTGCCCGGAGTGTGGGTTGTCCCTGTGGGACGAAGCCTGCCATTGGGCAGACATCCAAGAGGTTTGTCTGCTAGGCTGGTACGATAAGGTCAAAGTTGCCCGTACCTAGCGGGGAATCTCAAATTGACAGCCTCGAGGCGAGGCGTATTCTCGTAGGGGCGAAGTATTCGAACGGAGAGGGAAATTCATGAAAGCCGATCGCATTGAACTGTATGTCGCTGGCGGAGCGAAACTCGCCCAGTCGATCTGGGGTTTGACCTTGGACCAACTGCATGCGAAACCCGCGGACGGGTCCTGGACGATCCACCAAATCGTCGTCCACATGCTCGACAGCGACTTGATCGCTACCGATCGCATGAAGCGAATCGCCTGCATGGACAAGCCGCTTTTGGTCGGCTACGACGAAACCGCGTTCGTCAACTTGCCCGGAGTCGAGGATCTGAGCGCCTTCACCGCTTGCGATCTGTTCCACAAGAATCGATTGATGACCGGAACGATCCTTCGCAAGTTGCCCGCCACCGCCTGGGATCGCTTCGGAATCCACAACGAACGGGGCAAGATCACCCTGGCTGAGATGGTCGAAATGTACATCCAGCATCTCGACCACCATCTGAAGTTCATCGCCAAGAAGCGGGATCTGCACATGCAGCCCCCGAAGGCTTGACCCTCCCGCACGCCGATCGCAGGATCTCTAACGCTGGTTTGCATGACCTGAGTATCCCGGTGCCAACTGGCCCGGTGCAACCGGCGCCGGTGCCAACTGGCCCGGTGCTGGCGCGAAACCTTGAACGCTGCGAGAGACATCACCCACGAAGGAGCCGGTTTGCTGATAGATCTGCTGACCTTGCTGGATCATGTTCGAGACATTTTGGGCTCCTCCCAAGCTGTTGAGCAAATCCCGAGCAGGCTTGAGATTGGGATCGATTTGCAGCGAGGCAGCGAGTTGCTGCTGAGTTCCGGGGATGTTTTTGCGGTTGAAGTGCAGGTAGGCCATCTGGTAGTGGGCCATGGCTGGCGACTCGACTTGGCGTAGTTCCTCGAGAGCTGCGTCCGGCTCGCCGGAGTCGAGGAGGACACCTGCGAGAGCCGCGCGATACGCCCGATTCTTGGGCTGTAGATTGACCGCTTTCTGCAGTTCGGCGCGGCCATCCTTGAGATTTCCCGATCGCGCCTGAAGTTGCCCGAGTTCGGAATACGCATCGGCGCTGTTGGGCGCAACTTCGATCGTCTTGCGATAGAACTCCATGGCTTTGGCCGGATCTTTTTGGTGATCGTACAATCGTGCCATGGCAAGCAGCGCGATTGGATTTTTCGCATCGGTCTCCAGAGCGCGGCTGTAGCTGTCGATGGCTTTCGCGTAATTGCCTTGCGATTCGAAATAGCTTCCCTGAGCGACGAGGATTTCGGGGGCGACGCTGGCCGATTTGCTCGGCGTGGAAGGTGCGACGACCGACGAAGTGGCAGATGCCGTGGAGAAGGGGCTCGTGATGGCTGTTTTCGTTTTGCTGTAGGCCGAGGACATGGCAGACCCGACGTTTGCAAACTGACCCTTCATCGAAGTGGCGGTCTTTGAGAGGGCCTGGCCGACCGACGCTCCTGCGGAACCATTGAGCGTTTCGGTGGGCCAGATCGATGGGCGAGCACCGGACTTGGAGATGCATCCAGGAGCACTCATGAATAAGACCGACATGCAAACCACAACCCATGCGGATGCAGCGCGCGAGCACAGGCAATGCTTTCCGTTCATCGATTCCATCCCCCGCCAGACTTCCCGGCTAAGCGTTTGGTGGCAATTCCTTGGTCGGTGCAATCATTGCAACCGCTACAGTTTCCATGTAAGGATGCTCGGCAGAAACCGGCGGGCTCATGAGTCAAAACAGAGGAAAATCGGCAAGAAACCAGGGAATTCCCGCTCCCGGTTCGCCGCGATCCCCCGAAGTCCACGCGGGCGGTGGACAAGACGCTTCGACCGTTTGTCACATCCTGGCGACGCGGGTAAGATCGAAGGGGGGGTGCATCCACACAACGAGTCAGCAACCAACGCGGGCGAATGATTCCATGACCAAGCACATTTTTGTCACAGGCGGGGTGGTCAGTTCGATCGGCAAGGGGCTGACCAGCGCCTCGATCGGAATGCTGTTGGAAGCCCGCGGTTTGCGGGTTCGGATGCAGAAGCTCGACCCCTACATCAACGTCGACCCGGGAACGATGAGCCCGTACCAACACGGCGAGGTCTACGTTCTGGACGACGGGAGCGAGACCGATCTCGACTTGGGCCATTACGAGCGATTCACCGGCGGCGCCCTGACCCGCGATTCCAACTACACCACCGGCCAAATCTATCTCCGGGTCATTGAAAAGGAGCGGCGCGGCCAGTTCTTGGGCAAGACGGTGCAAGTGATTCCCCACATCACCAATGAAATCAAGGAAGCGATCCTGCGCCTGGCCGATCCCACCACCGACATCGTCATCACCGAAATCGGCGGAACGGTCGGCGACATCGAAGGTCTGCCATTCCTCGAAGCGATCCGCCAGTTCCCGCAGGATGTTGGTCGCGAGAACTGTCTGTTCATTCACTTGACGCTGGTTCCCTATTTGAAAGCAGCGGCGGAAATCAAAACCAAGCCGACACAGCACTCGGTCGGTCAATTGCGCCAGATCGGCATCCAGCCCGACGTGTTGATCTGCCGATGCGAGCAGAGCATCTCGCGCGAAGAGCGCGAGAAGATCGCGTTGTTCTGCAATGTTCCCGTCGAAGCAGTCATCGAGGAGAAGGACAAGGACTTCTCGATCTATGAGGTGCCCATGTCCCTGCGCGATCACAAGCTGGATGAATTCATCATCAAAAAGTTCGGACTCAATGCCCAGCCTCCGCGCCTCGAGGCGTGGGACAACCTCATGTACTCCCTTCGCAATCCGAAGCATGAGATCAGCATCGCGGTGGTCGGCAAGTACGCCGAACACAAGGATGCGTACAAGTCGATCTACGAGTCGCTCGATCACGCGGGGATCCATCACCAATGCCAGATCCGGATCTCGCGGATTCAGAGCAGCGACGTCGAGGAGGAGGGACCCGAACGACTGCTGTCGGGTTACGACGGCATCTTGATTCCGGGTGGCTTCGGTGAGCGAGGGGTCGAAGGAAAGGTGCAATCGATACGTTACGCCCGCGAACGCGATATCCCTTTCTTCGGAATTTGTCTGGGAATGCAATGCGCCGCGATCGAATTCGGTCGGAACGTCATCGGTCTTGCGCGCGCGCACTCGACGGAGTTCGATAAGGACACTCCCCATCCGGTAATCTGCTTGCTCGATGAACAACGCAAGGTGACTCTCTTGGGAGGCACAATGCGGCTCGGCGCTCAGCCCTGCCAACTCGCAAAGGACTCGGTGGCCCACGCTGCGTACCAGACGGATGTCATCTCCGAACGGCATCGCCATCGCTACGAATTCAACAATCTGTATCGCCAGCAGTACGAAGCGCACGGGATGCGGTTCTCGGGACTCAGCCCCGATGGCGCCCTGGTGGAGATCTTGGAATTGCCCAACCATGCGCATTTCGTCGCGGTTCAATTCCACCCTGAATTCAAGAGCAAACCGACTCGCGCGCATCCGCTATTCGCCGCCTTCGTCGGCGCTGCCATGAAGCGACGTATCGGTCGCAAGCAGCAGCGGCCGATTCCGTCCAACAGCGCAGAAACCGACGAGCCCAGTGCGCTGACACCTCCATGATCGATCTGACTGGACACATCGCCCTGGTCACTGGCTCCACGCAAGGTGTTGGCGCTGCCATTGCGGAATCCTTGTGCCGAGCGGGAGCTCGCGTGATTTTGCATGGTCTCGCGGACGATGCAGCAGCCCAGTCCACCCTCTCTCGCTGCCGCGCCATGCAACCCGAAACCGAATTGTTCTTCTTTGATCTCTCACGCGAGGTCGAGGCCCTTCAGGCGGAGTTCGCAGGGCGGATTCTCGAGCGGTATCCCACCATCGATCTGCTCGTCAACAACGCAGGGATCTTCATCGACCGGCCGTTTCTCGACATGGATCGAGCAACCTTTGACCGCACCTTTCATATCAACGTCCGAACCCCCTACTTCCTCGCCCAATCCTTCGCGCGCCATTGGGTCGAGCGATCCGTCTCGGGACGCATCCTGTTCACAGGGTCGATCAACGGCCTGTTGGCGGAACCCACCCACACCGCCTACGATGCTTCCAAAGGAGCAGTCGCCGGCCTGGTTCGATCGCTGTGCGTCAGCCTCGCTCCCCATGGCATCCGGGTCAACGCTATCGCGCCGGGACTCGTACGAACCCCGCTGACCGATCAAATCCTCTCGCAGGACGGCGCCTCGCTGAAGTGGATGGAGCTGCACACCCCGAATCAAACGGTCCCTGGTGCGGAAGTCTGCGGGCCTATGGCAGCATTCCTACTGAGCGATTTGGCCCAGCACATTCACGGCCAAACGATCTATATCGACGGCGGCATGAGCGCCTGGCAACAGCCCGATCTTCCCCTGTCTTGCCGCGCTGCGATGCAGGCGAAATCATGAAACCCAGAATCCTGATCGTCGAGGACGAAACCCATCTGGGAAATGGGTTGAAATACAACTTGGAAGCCGAGGGGTACAAGGCAACCCTCGTCTCCGATGGCCCGACCGCATTGCGATTGATCGAAGCAGACCACTTCGCCTTCGACCTGCTGATCCTCGACTTGATGCTCCCCGGAATGAGTGGCTACGCCGTATGCGATACGATTCGGCAACAAGACATTCTTATACCGATCCTGATCCTGAGCGCCCGAAGTTTGGCAGAAGACCGAGCACGCGGTTTCGATGTCGGGGCCAATCAATACCTGACCAAGCCCTTTGATCTCGATGAACTTCTTTCCCGCGTGAAGAACTTGCTGCGACTGTATCCCAAGCAAACCAAATCAGCCACGCCGAGCTTGAGCGCAAAAGTGACCGAGGTCGTTTTCGGAAATGCAAGTATCAACTTCGACACCTACGAAGTCTTGGTCGAAGGGAAGGAGATCAAGCTCACGCACAAAGAACTTCAATTGCTGAGGTACTTCGTCGAGAACGAGGGGCGAGTGATCAGCCGACAAGAATTGCTCAGCGAGGTCTGGGGGATGTCGGGCGAAATGCAAACACGAAGCGTTGACCAATTCGTCATGCGGCTTCGAAAGATGTTCGAAATCGATCCAGCCAAACCCCGACACTTCCTCACCATCCGCGACGCCGGTTACCGATTTGTCACCGAACCCGGCAGCGGTCAGGAATCCCCGGAGTAGAAATCGAGCCGCCGGCAGCGATCAGCACGGCTTCGGAGAGTACGGCTTACCGGTAACGAACCGTTTCCGGCGTCATCGCCACCATGAGTTGCTGTCGCTTGCGCACTACATAGTACTTCGCCGACGGAGCCGACCGGAATGTCGGGCTGGTGAGAATCCATTGGAGATCCGCCATGCTAGCGGTTTGCCATTCCATCACCCCGACGATGATATCTCCCACCTGAAGTCGCTGCTTGGCCGCGGGGCTTCCCGGCCGAATTTCGGTGATCCGCAATCCCCCTTGGTAATCCTCGCCGGTCCCCGAAACGGCTTGTGCTGGGACCGCAACAACTCGTAATCCGAGTTGCTCCCATACGGACTTGGCCAGATTTTGGTCGATCGCGACGGGAGCAGAATGAAGGGCGACCGATTCGGTCACGCGACCATCTCCGCGAGCGATCCCTAGCTCCACCGATCCGCCTGGACGTTTATCCAGCAGGAGAAGTTCGAGTTCCAGTCGGTTCGAGACCGCAATACCGTTAACCGTCTCCACAACATCGCACATCCTCACGCTCCGACTCGAGGATCCATCACCTTGCTCGGAACGCACCATTAGTTTCGACACACCGTTTTCATAACTGCGGGTCAGTTCCAATCCATGCGAGACCGGTTCTGAATGCGAAGCCGCCACCAAATTCGCCATCACTTCCAGAGCGGAGTCGATCGGAATCGCAAACCCGATTCCCTGCGCTCCCACGCGGACCGCGACGTTGATGCCGATCACCTCGCCATCGAGATTCAGAAGCGGTCCTCCTGAATTGCCGGGGTTGATGTCGGCGTTGGTCTGGATGAGGTTCTTGTATTCTTGCGATCCGTTGACGGGAATGTTTCGATTGAGGGCACTGATGATGCCCTGCGTGACCGTGTTTTGGTATCCGAATGGATTGCCGATTGCAATGACCGTCTCGCCCCTCATCAAATCGGCGCTGGTCCCGAATTCGATCGTCGGCAAGTCCTTGTTCGTCGGAATTTTGATCAGCGCCAAATCGGTTTCCGGGTCGTAATTGAGGAGCTTGGCAACGGCCGTGGCTCCGTCGGCCAAAGTCACCTCAATACGACTAACGTCTTCCACCACATGCAAATTGGTGATGATGTAACCGCGAGGATCGATGATCACACCGGTCCCCATGCCATTGACTTCCTGCTTGGCATTTGGACTCGCGGTCGAGGCGCTGACCACCGTCTTGCTCCCCTGAATGTTGACGACCGCTGCTTCTGCGCGCTGGATGGCACGCACGGTCGGCGACACGCGGAGGGGAGGATCAGCAAAGGTGGCGAGAGGATGGGCCAACGAAAAAATCAAACCGAATGCTACGGATGCAAGACGAAGGAAATTTTGCCTTGCAAAGACACGCGACAATTTCATTCTGGGCCCGGATTCGTGCTCGGGTAATCATTCCATCACCGATTGCTCGATCCGGATCGGGTTTTGAGGGTCCCGTCACCGAAATCGACAACGAGGGTAGCATCGGATATCCGGGCCTGAACGCATCATGCGCGTTGTGTCCGAGGAAAGACTCGACCTTTGCGGATCATTCAACCCGTTTTACCCAAACCGCCCAATCAGCCAGGTGGCCACGCGAGATGGCGCCCACCTAGAACGTGGTAATGGAGATGCGGCACCGACTGGCCACCATCGACCCCGATGTTTGTCACCACCCGATACCCCCCCTCGGACAGGCCCTGCTGGCGAGCCACCTGACGCACGACCCATTGCAGGTGCCCAACGAGCCCCTTGTGGTCTTCGGCCATGTCGTCCAGAGAAGGGATCGGCTCTTTGGGGATCACCAAGAAATGGACCGGCGCCTGGGGATGGATGTCCCGGAACGCCAGCGCGACGTCGTCCTCAAAGAGGATCGTGGCAGGAATCTCTTTTCGTACGATCTTTGAAAAAATCGTTTCGCTCACTACAGACTTCCTTTTTGTCAAACTTTCTCTCAATTACCTATCCCTAGCCAGCCGAATACTTTACTCGATGTTTCGACTCCAACCTACCGTCTCCACCCTGGACAACACCATGCGACTATCGAAGACGCCCTCGCCAAGCCATCGACTGTCTGGAGCGATCCTAGCTTGCGGATTGATGGTCCTCCTCTCCGGGTGCACCCTGTGCCAATCCCCGTACGACGACGATTACGGCGGATTCGTCACGAAAACCCCCCGAGCCGATATGCGATACGGCCGGGTCGGCTCGATTTTTAGCGATCCAGCACTCTCAGAAACCACCATCTCTGAATCGATCGAACCGATGGAGACCGACTCCGATGGGATCGAGATTCCGGATCCGGGGCCCCTTAACGATTGACGGTTCTGGGCTGAATCGATACGCTCCAAGGTCGTTCTTGTCGGCGAATTGCGTAAAATCGAGGCGTCTCGCCCAGCCACCCTAGGGTCATCTGTTCATGGAATTACTCGAAAAAATTTGGGAAGGGACGACCACCGCGGTCAACGGCGTTCTCAGCGGCCTTGATCGAGGGTTGACCGTCCTGTTCGGATCCGCCAACGCCCGACAACTTCGACGCTATGGCGAATTAGCGAAACTGATCGGCGAACTTGAGCCCAAGATGATGGCTCTTTCCGACGCTGAACTGAAAGAACAGACGGCCAAGTTCCGTCGTCGCCGTGCAGATGGTGAAACGCTCGACGACTTGTTGGTCGAGGCGTTTGCGACTTGCCGCGAGGCGGGTCGACGTTTCATGCGAATGCGTCATTACGACGTCCAGCTCTTGGGCGGCATGGTGCTCCATCATGGCAACATCGCAGAAATGATCACCGGGGAAGGGAAGACGCTGGTCGCGACCCTTCCCGCGTATCTCAACGCGCTGGATGGGAAGGGAGTTCACGTCGTAACCGTGAACGACTACTTGGCGCGCCGCGACATGGAGTGGATGGCTCCGTTGTACATGGGCTTGGGTCTGACCATTGGCAACATTCAAAGCGGCATGGAGAACAGTCAGCGTCAGAAATCGTACTCGGCCGATATCACCTATGCGACCAACAACGAATTGGGCTTCGATTATCTGCGCGACAACATGCGGATGGCGGCGAGGGGAGACGACCGGTTCCCGAGCCATCTGCAGCAAGTCCAGGGTCCGCTTCACTACGCCGTCATCGACGAAGTCGACAACATTCTGATCGACGAAGCGCGAACGCCATTGATCATTTCGGGTCCATCGATGCGCGATTCGGGCAAGTACATGGACGCCGACCGGATCGCACAACAACTGAAACGCGAAGAGCATTTCGTCGTCAACGAAAAGGATCACACCGTCAACTTGACGGATGCCGGAGTGCGCGAAGCAGAGCGATTGGCGGGAGTGGAGAGCTTCTATACGGTGGGCAACATGGAATGGCCGCACCTTTTGGACAACGCCCTCAAAGCGCATCACCTTTACAAGCGGGATGTGAACTACGTCGTCAAGGAAGGCGAGATCATCATCGTCGATGAGTTCACCGGTCGATTGATGGAAGGCCGACAGTGGAGCGACGGGTTGCACCAAGCGGTCGAGGCGAAGGAAAAGGTCACCATCAAGGAAGAAACGCAGACGCTGGCCACCATCACATTGCAAAATTTCTTCAAGCTCTACAAAAAGCTGTCCGGGATGACCGGGACCGCGATGACCGAAGCCCAGGAGTTCAGCAAGATTTACAATCTGGGTGTCATCGCCGTGCCCCCCAACCGCGGGCTCAAGCGGATCGAGTATCCCGACGCGATTTACTTGACGGAAAAAGAAAAATATGCTGCGGTCGCCGATGAGATCGACCGAGTTCACAAGCACGACACGATTGAATTCAAGGATCGCAAGCAGGTTTCGTTGGTCGGGCACATCCAATCGGAAGACGAGCATAGGATCGTTGTCCGCAAAGCCGATTCGCACGAGATCGTCGAGATTGCCCCCGAGGAGATCGATCGCATCGAGCGGGAAGGACGCCCCATCCTTGTCGGGACCGTCAGCATCGAGAAAAGTGAAAAACTGGCGAGGCTGCTCGAACAACGCGGCGTCAAGCACCAGGTTCTCAACGCCAAGGCCCACAAGCGCGAGGCCGACATCATCGCCCAAGCCGGACGCGTCAACGCAGTCACCATCGCCACGAACATGGCAGGCCGCGGTACCGACATCATCCTCGGCGGCAATCCCGAGACCATGGCCTGGGCCCAACTGCAGCACAAATACGAAACCCGCTTGGACGTCCCCAAAGAAGAGTGGGATTCGCTGGTCAAGCAGATCGAAGAAACCGAAAAGATGAAGGAGGAGGGAGAGCGGGTCCGCGAGTTCGGAGGCTTGTACGTCATCGGCACCGAGCGCCACGAATCGCGGCGCATCGACTTGCAGCTTCGCGGTCGTTGCGGTCGCCAAGGGGATCCAGGCTCCAGCCGATTCTACCTGTCGCTCGAAGACGATCTGATGCGAATCTTCGCCGGAGACTGGGTCCGAGAAATGATGCGGCGGTTGGGGAGGGGAGATGGCGAAGCCATCGAGAGTCCCTACGTCTCCAAGAAAATCTCGGGAGCCCAGAAGAAAGTCGAAGAACGCAACTTCGAAGCCCGCAAAAGCCTCCTCGAGTACGACGAGGTCATGGACCACCAACGCAAACGGGTCTACAGCTACCGCCAGCAAGTTCTAGAAGGGAAGAGCTGCCGCGAGTTGGTCCGGGACCAACTCCAACGCCAAATCCAATCCAACGTCGATCAATTCTGCGACCCTATGTTCGGCCCCGAATCCTACGCTCGTTGGGCAGGAACGCGCCTCGGGATGCAACTCGACCCCAAAGACTTCCGATCGGTAGAACCGAGCGTCGCGGTCGCGTACGCCAAGGACCAGGCCGAACGGGCTGCAGAAACCCAGATCCTCGACGCCATCGATGAAAATCTTCCCGCCGAAGAAGAGCAATCCGAATGGAATTGGGATGCCATGGCCAAATGGGTCAACTCCAAGTTCGAAACCCATTACACCGTCAGCATGCTCAAAAAGATCGACCGCGATCGCATCGACGAAGAGTTCATCGGCAAGGCCCATGAATACATCGCCAAAATCGATCTGGCCGAAGGGGACGGATTTCTCGACCACGATTATGGACTGAAGATGCTGCAGTCTTGGATGCAAAACAAATTCAGCATCCAAGTTCCCTTGAGCGACATCCAGGGTGCCGACCCGGAAGTGATCAAGAAAGCGATGCTCGGCATGGCGGAAGAGGCGTACCGCTTGCGCGAGATCCGCTATCCCATTCTCGTCGGACTGAGTCGATTCCGAGTTCAAGTCGGTCCCGAAACATACAACGTCGATGGCGGGGCGCTGGCCGAATGGGCCAAGCACCGGTTTGGTGCTCCCGACATCCTGGAAAAGATTCAAAACAACCCGGAGCGCATTTGGGACCAAATCGAGGAAGCCAGCCGAAACAGTGTCGAGAGAGCGGACGGTGTTTGGCAGACTGCACTCGAAAAATTGGAATCGATCTATGGCCGGTCGACCCAAAAGAAATTGGCCGATTGCATGGGCACCTCCAACGGTGCGATGGAGTCGCTCCTCGATTGGATGCGCAAGGACTTGGGATGGTCAGGCGAACCGGCGGACGTCGCTCAATGGACGAAAGACGAGATGCGCGCCAAACTCGCGCAAGCCTTCGACGATCGATACTTCCCGGAAATCCGGCGGATGGAACGGACCGTCCTTCTGACCACCCTCGACTCGGCGTGGAAAGACCACTTGCTGGCGATGGACCATGTCCGCTCCAGCGTATCGTTCCGAAGCATGGGGCAAATGGACCCCAAAGTCGAGTACAAGCGCGAGGGGATGCGTCTGTTTGATCAGATGTGGCTCTCGCTCGGCGAACGGATCACCGATGTGATCTTCCGCATGGAAGCCATCGATGATGAGTTGGTCGCGAGCTCGTGGGTGGAAACCAGCGCTCGCCACGACGAATTCAATGTCACGCAAACCCTCCTCGAGGAAAAGCAAGCCGATCTGGACGCAGCCGACCAGGCCGGAGCAACGCCTCCCGAACCTCAGACGATTCGCAACCGGGGCGAGAAAGCCGGACGCAACGATCCGTGCCCCTGCGGCTCGGGCAAGAAATTCAAGAACTGCTGCATGCGAAAGCAAATCTAGACGGTTGAGGTTCGGCGATTCAAGAACGCGGCATCGCTCGCCCGAGAAGGGCATCGGTCAGCGATGGCATCCATCGCCCGCTCCAGACCAACAGCTTGCCACCCCAACTCAGAATCCGTTCCCGTTGGGATCGAATCAGGGAAGCGATCGCCAGTTTCGCCACGTGATCGGGTTCCATACACCCAATCGATGTGCTTGACGTACCCTTCTCCGTTTCCAAGAGCGAATCGAAGAACTCGGTCCGCGTGGTGCTGGGACTGACCATCAGAACATCGATCCCCGATCGCTTGAGTTCGACCCGAATGGATTCCGACCAGCCTCGCATCGCGAACTTGGCGGCGCAGTATTCGCTCTTGAGCGGGACCGCGCGATGGCCCAGGACCGATCCGATATTGAGGATAGCCGGTCGATTGCCTGAGAGCAGAAGGGGCATGCAGATGCGAGTCAGCTCGGCCGGTGCGAAAAAATCGATCTCCATGACTTGGCGGAGCCGATCGCCCGTGGCGTCTGCAAAGGGACCGATCGCGCCCGCGCCCGCATTGTTGACGAGCGTATCGATAGCCCCCCAATGCTCCCGGCACCATGCGGCAATGGCTGAGCGATGCGAGGGAGAGGTCAGGTCACCGGGCAGGATAGCGAGGCTGCCGGGTGCCCCGAAGTTATCCCGCTGCAACTGCTGCAATCGCTCTTCGCGTCGGGCCGTCGCGAGAACATGCGCACCTGCTTGGACCATGCGGCTCGCCAGCGCGTAGCCGATGCCGCTCGACGCTCCGGTCGCAACGACTCGCATGTTGGTCAAGTTTCGTTTTGCCACGATCGTTTCCGAGCGATGATCATGCGACTTCGGCGGAGGATTGCACTGGCCCGTCTCCTTCCTCTCCGGGCTGGGCCGTGGGGAGGTAGGTAGCTCGGTCAGGATATCCCCGCTTGGAAGGCTCAGGCAGTTTTCCGGACAACACGCGCAGCTCCAACCCCTGGCTGGCCAGTTTGCCCGCCGCCCCTTTCGGGAGTCGGCAGTGAATAAGCGTGTGATCGTCGTGGTATTGTTTCGAGAGAACCTCCGAATGCGCCGACAACCATGCGATGGTTTTGCCGTCGGAGACGGGGAGTTTGATTTCCAATTCAACGAAGCTGGCGGTCAGGGCGTCGCTGACCGACTGCGCCAGGTTCGGAAGACCGAACCCCGACTTGGCGGAAATGGGGATGGCGTTGGGGTAGCGTTCGAGGACCAGGGGAATCCGGTTCTCCGCCCCCTCGCAATCGGCCTTGTTGAGCACCAGCAGCGTATCCTTCTCCTCGATCCCGATTTCCTTGAGAACCTTGTATACCGAGGAAATCTGGTGCAGGACCGAGGGATTGCTGACGTCGGCGATATGCAGGAGCAAATCGGCTTGGCGGGCCTCTTCGAGCGTAGCGCGGAAGCTGGCGATCAAATGGTGGGGAAGATCGCGAATAAATCCGACCGTGTCGCTCAGGAGGACCGGCCCCCAACCGGGGAGCATCCATTTGCGAGTGCGCGTATCCAAGGTCGCGAACAGTTTGTTTGCGGCTTCGACCCCTGCCGAGGTCAGCGTATTCATCAGGGTGCTTTTGCCGGCGTTGGTGTAGCCGACGAGCGAAACACAGAACGTTCCCTCGCGCGAGGCGACTTCTCGGGCCTTCCGCTGCTCCACCTTGTTCAAATCGGAACGAAGATCATGGATGCGTTTTTCCGCCAGTCGCCGGTCGACCTCCAACTGCTTTTCCCCGGGGCCTCGCATTCCCACTCCCATCGTTTGTCGAGACAGGTGGGTCCACATCCGCTTCAATCGGGGGAGAGAGTACTCGAGCTGGGCCAATTCAACCGCCAACCGAGCTTCGTGCGTTCGGGCGCTGGTGGCGAAGATATCGAGGATCAGTTCGGACCGGTCGATGACCTTGACCTCCAAGGCCTTCTCGAGATTCCTGGTCTGCGCCGGCGTCAGATCATTGTCAAACACGACCACATCGGCGTCGGTGGCCGACAACAGACGGGCGAGTTCGTCGACTTTGCCTTTTCCGAGATAGGTCGACTGATCCGGGTGTTCCCGCTTTTGGTAGACCGTCCCCACCACCTCAATTCCGGCCGTTTGCGCCAGTCCACGCAGTTCATCAAACGGGTCGTCAGTGGTGAAATCGCCGGGCAAGATCAATCGGGCCAGCACTCCATGTTCGCTGACCAAGCTTTGGGAACGATCGTGCGTTTGCACTAGGGGGCAAATCTCCTTGAAAATCCAGGTGGAAGTAAAAAACGGGAGGCAAGAACTTGCTCGCCAAAAACCCATCTCTATTATAGCTCACTCATTCCCCGGGGGAGGGATCAGCGCGGGCTTTCCACGGAGTTCCCGCGAACCCTGAGATTCGGCTTGCGTAACCTCCCTAGATGATTTCCAATTTTTTTTGGGTCGATTCCCTCGTTCGGCGTGTGCGGAATCTTTGACGGCTGACTTTTGAACAGGATTTGAGAAACCATGAGTTTTCGATTTTCTTTTGCGACACTTCTGATCGGCACTACGGCCCTGTGGTTCGGATGCGATGCGAAGCCGACGCCCAAGCCTGTCGCGGGCAAAGGAGCGACTTCGGCAGCGCATGATCACGACCATGATCACGACCACGACCATGATCACGACAAAGGAGCCGATAAAGGCAAGGACCATGAGCATGCCGAGCACGGCCCGCACGGTGGTCATATCGCTCACTTCGACACCAGCCCCACGACGCATTTTGAATGGGCGCACGATGACGACACCCACACGCTTACGGTCTATTTCGAGGAGTTGGTTGGTGGCGGTTCCAAGATCGAATCGGTGGAAGTCCGCATCACTTCCGATGGTTCCGAGAAAACGTTTGCACTGACGGCAGACGCGGGAGCCAAGATTGCCGGCTCCGTGTTCCAGGCCAAGGATCAAGAACTTTTGACCTTGGTCGGTGCCAGCGGCGATGATCCGAAGGGAGTTCAAGCCAAGATGTTCGCGGTCATCGATGGCAAGCAGGAATCGGTTCTTCTCAAAGACGACCACCATCACCACTAAGATCGGTTCTGACACTCGACCTCCGGTGGTGGAGCTCCTGCCGCCGGATTTGTCTCCCGAGGCCGCTTTTGAGCGTCTGAACTCTCTGCCGTATTGCTTGTGGCTCGACAGCGCGTTGGCGGATGATCCGCGAAGCCGCTACAGCTATCTGGCGGCCGATCCCTGCCGTGTTCATCGGATCGATCGTCCGATTTCCGATCCTTTGGCCACGATCGATCGCTGGCTAGCCCAGCATCCATCCAGCCGCTGTCCGGAGTTGCCACCGTTTCAAGGAGGTGTCGCTGGCTACATGGCTTATGAGTTCGGACGCTGCTTTGAACGGATCCTACCGGCCAAGCATGATGAGTTTGGACTACCGCTGGCGGTTCTCGGGATGTACGACGTGGTCTTGGCTTGGGATCACGCCTTGGGTCGAGGTTGGTTGATCTCGCAGGGATATGGAGCGCCGCCACACGGAGGAGATGCGGAGAGATTGTTGCTGGCCGAGCGCCGGGCGGAGCCATTTCGTCGTCGATTGTTCGCGCCCACGCCTAGCTCGGCTTCTATCCAACCGATCAACATGCACGCCATGGCGCATGGATTGACAGCCCCCCAGTTCGAAACCCGTTTGGGAGGGGGGTGGGTTGGTAATTTCGACAGCCAGGGTTATCAGCAAACGGTCCAGCGTGCGCGCCAGTACATCCTGGCCGGCGATATTTTTCAAGTGAATCTGTCCCAACGCTTGCTGTGCCCAGCCCGTTGCGACTCGCGCACGTTGTACCAGCGATTGCGGCGATTGAATGCCGCACCGTTCGCAGCCTATTTCGACATGGGGCCCGCCCAGATTGTCAGCGCTTCACCGGAACGGTTCCTGAAAGTGCAGGACGGCTGGATCGAAACTCGCCCGATCAAGGGAACGCGCCGCCGCCCCCCCGCCGATGCGTCTGGCGGAATCGACCGATCGTTGGATGAACAGATCGCATCGGAATTGCTTTCCTCCCCCAAGGACCGGGCGGAAAACATCATGATCGTCGACTTGCTTCGCAATGACCTGTCTCGTATCTGCGAGCCGGAATCCTTGGTCGTCGATCAATTGTGCGGCATCGAGTACTATCCCTATGTTGTCCACCTGGTCAGTTCGATCCGGGCGCGAATGCGCACCGATGCCGGCTTCAGCGATTTGATTGCCGCCGTCTTTCCAGGTGGCAGCATCACCGGAGCCCCCAAAGTGCGGGCCATGGAGATCATTTCCGAACTCGAACCCACGGTCCGAGGTCCCTATTGTGGAAGCCTGGGTTATGTCGGAACCAACGGCGAAATGGATTGGAACATTTTGATCCGCACGCTGACTTGTTCCCATGGTTGGTGGCAATTCCAGGTTGGCGGTGGCATCGTCGCTCACAGCCAACCAGACATGGAAGAAGAAGAAACGTGGACAAAAGCCGCCGGGATCATCGCAGCCATCGACGCGACGCTGTAGACCCGGAGCATCCCACGAATTATCTTTAGGAGCACCTATTTGTCATGCGCTCTGCCCAGGGCCTTTTGCACCCCTTCCTTTCGCCCGAAGATTGGAAATTGAAATGCCACCGAAATCGCTCAAGGGAATCACACGAATTGAATACGATGGCGTTTCGACACGAGGTTGGATGGTGCGATTAACCCGTCAGGGCAATCGTCAACAAAGGTTCTTCAACGATAAGGCGCTGGGAGGCAAAGCCAAGGCGCTGAAAGCCGCTCAGGCGCAATACGACCAATGGCTCGCTGCTGCTCCGCCGATCACGAGCACCAAAGGGATACGCACTCAACGCAATTCCACCGGCAAAGTCGGAGTGCACGTCGTACGCAATCGAGACGATCGATGGAGGAACGCGGAATCGTTCGGGTACTGCGCCTCGTGGGTCGACGGCAAAGGCAAGCGACGAAAAATCAGCTTTGCCTGGAAACGCTATGGCAAGAAAACCGCATGGAACCTTGCTTCGCTCGCCAGGGAACATGAAATCGCAGACCGCGATCAAGTCCTCGAGTTGTACGAAAAACAGACGAAGAAAAAGGGACCTCGCTGACCGATCGTCCGGCCACGTCGGAGAGCATCATCGAGGCAACCAATAGACCGGAGCAAAGACCAACCAAAGCGGAATGGTCAATATCGCCAAGAACGACGTCCCGACCACTACGGCCCATGCGATCTCGATGTCCTGGTCGTACAAGCGAGTCATCACCATCGGGAACGTAGCAGCCGGCATCGCTGCTTGCACCAGCAATACTTCTTTCAACGGCATGCTGTCGGTGCTCATGGTCAGCAACAGGATGCCGGCCGGCAAGAGAACCATCCGGACTGCGATCGCAAGAACGAACGGGCGCCAAATGCGCCCCCAATGGAACTTCTCCGCATAGTCGTAGATGATCGCACCGCTGAGAATCAATCCCATCGGAATCGAACATTTGCCAAGCTGTTGACATGCCTGCAGAATAGGCACCGGAAACCAACCGTCGAACTGCGTCTGACGAAGACAAACGGCCAGTAGCACGGCCAGCAGTGGAGGACTCAGGAGAATCCGTTTCCAACACGCGTTAAGACCCTGCCCAGAAATCACATACAAGCCAACGCTCCAAAGGGCAGTATCGACCCCCACGTTGTAGATCATCAGCGTCACGACGCTCGCTGGAAAAAAAGCCTCGGCAAGCGGGAACGGAATGTACCCGTAGTTGTCGATCCCCGCACAGAAAGCAAACGTGCGGCGCTGGGAATCCGTTCGAACACCAAAGCCGCTTCCAATACCTTTCGCAATCGAACCTGCGATCAGGATGCCACCCGCTGTGCATCCAAAACCATACACGGCGGGCAACCACGCATCCATCCGCATCGACAAATTCGGATCCGTCATGATGCGATGAAAAAACAAAGCCGGCATCAAGACCGATTTCGTAAGGATCGCGAGAGACCGATCGGCATCGCTCGCTATCCACTTCCATTTGCGAGCCAATCCACCGACCGCGATCACGAGAAAGACGCTTCCAACGGTCGATAAAACGCTCAGAGCTTCAGGCTGCATCAATCCTCTACTTGGACGTCCTGCCGAATACAGTGCCGCTAGCCACTCGACTCATGAAATTGGTGCTGTCTGCGGTCACGATGACATGATCCCCGGCACGAAGCGAATAGTTCATTCCTTCCTCGACACGCTTCCCGGCCGCATCGAAATCCACATCCATGCGCACTGGCGGGTTGCTGCCGTTGGGCCGAAGAATCGTGACCTGAATTCTTCCGATCTTGCGCTGAAGATCCGCATCTCGCACCAAATCGGCCACAAACATCGGTTGGTTGGGTACCAACGGAACCTTTTCAAATGTCCGCTTCCCCCGGTTCACTTCCAAAATGATGGACGGGGAATCGTCCGCCTGGGGTAGCGGCTGCATCACCCCGTAGGGACCCACTGTGTACCCTTCTTTCTTCACCGGCGTCATGTCGATCTTGTCGGCGGGCGAGTGATTCTTTCCCATGAACGTGGTGCAGCCGCTGCAGATCATGGCCGCAACCGCGCAACTCAGCAACCAAGCGACGCGGTCAGGGCGTCGATGGTTTTCGACGACGGATTGGATTTCGGAGAAATATCGAGACATATGCGGTGGACTCAATCGAAGGATGTGAAAGGATCCCGCCCCAATACCGAGCATCGACGTGGACTCGGCATCGACATGACAGAAAAATCAATTTTTTCCGCAAACTCTCCGCATTCCACCCAGACTGCGACGCTCCATTCCCCCCAAACCACCCACAGCTCCAGGAGTGCGCGATCCCAGGCGGATCCACCTTGACGCCACCGCTCGTTTTCTACTACTCCCCATCGACGTACGAGTACCGAGAACCACTCCAGCAGCCTTTCGATGAACTCCCTTCGTTCGCTTCTTCGCCTTACCTCGCCACCCCAAGCCCGCTTCTGGCAGGCATGGTTGGCATGTGCGCTTCTCGGAGTTTGTGGATGCCGTCAGCGAGCCTACAACGAGTTGTACGTGGAGAACATGGCCACGGAGATTCGGCTCCTGGAAGACCGGGTCTATGAGTACGATGCGGAGTATCGAGCTCTGGAGAGCGAACTCGAGGATCTCCGAGTGATCAACGAAGGACTCGAATCGAAGTTGCGCGACGCGCAGCTGGATCGAACCGATCGTGTCCGCACCCCCAAGCCGGAACCATCGAGGTCGGAGAAACCCAAGGAGTCGTTGAAGCTTGCCCCGAGCGATGAAATCAAGCTGGACGTCGAGACTCCCGTCCCTCCGCCCCGCAAACTTCCCTCGAACCCCGCGGGCAATGAACTGTTGCCTCCCAAGTCCGATGCCGCGCCGACCGAAACCTTGCCCCCCAGCAACCCGGGGCCATCGCAGTTGCCCGATCGGCCGGCTTTGCCTGACCGAGCCTCCGCCGCGCCACGCGGTCTGCCATCCGCGGTTGAAAGGGCCAGTTACGTGGAGCGTCGCATCGCAGCCCCGGTACTCCCTTCCCCAGCGACTCCAGTTGCTTCCTCTCCTCCCGGATCAGGATCCGAAAACCCGATGGAGCGGCGCGTGCGAGAAATCGATTTTCATCCGGGACTGTGCCGAGGTTTGAAGCGCGACGGGAATCCCAACGAGACCGGAGTGGTTCTCGTCTTGATCCCACGCAACCAAAACCGCGATTTTGTTCCCGTCCCCGGCAATGTTTCGGTCGTGATCGAAGAGACGAGCGAGGATCGAGTCCATCGCCTTGGAAAATGGGAATTCTCAGCGGAGGAAACTGCGGAAACGCTCGAACCAGTCGGCAGCGGCCAGGGACTCCATCTGCAACTGCCTTGGCAGGACAATCTTCCAAAAACGAATCTCGTCGAAGTCTACGTTCGGTTCACGGACGATCAAGGAATCACGATGGTCAATCATCGCCAGATTCATCTGAGAAAATCGTCGCCAGGCCAATCGACCTGGACTCCGAAATAACGCTCGTCGTTCCGATGGCGGTCATTCAACCTGCGGCAGCCATCGGTGGCTCCGGTTCGGGCTGGGTAACCGGTTTGGTCTTGCGTTTCATGGGGCGCACTACCTCGAGCGCCACGCAATAGTCGAGATTGGGGCGGAAGATCGTTAGGATTGCCAGAGGCAGGAACCAGGCCAGGTACAACCCTCCGCCGAATCCATGCCAGAACTGAGTTGCCGCCATCAAGGCGGCCGAGCAACTCATCAAGGTCGCAAGATTTTTCTGGGCTGGCCAAAACATGAACGAGAAACTCAGCAAGACAAACACCACGATGATCGGGATGCGCGCAATGGGATGCCACCCCAAACCCCACATGCCATCCATGTCGTTCATCGCGACCCACTTGATGCCGAACATGTAGCTCAGATGGTGTCCCAAATCGTTGGGATAGATGACCGCCATCGCCAGCACCAAGGCCGCGACGGATATGGCAAAGCCGCTTGCGAATCGTCGAATGCCTCGCTGCCAATAGAAACTGCACCAGAGAGGAAGCAGCGAGAATGGATAATACATCACACCCGCAGCGCATCCCAAAAACAGGCCGGCCACAAAGGGCTGTCGGTACAACAACAAGGCCAACAGCATCAGCGCCCCGGGCACGACATGATCCACCCTTCCCATCGTGTGCGCTGCATACGGCAACAGCAAATAGAACGTGGCAGCACCAACGCCGGTCGAGAAACTGCCAAAATGCCAATAACCGATCCCGACAATGCAAAAGACAAGCATCACGTTGGCCATGATCGCAAGCGACCTCGCGATCGTATCAAGCTTGGAACTGCGGTTGGTCGCAGGCACCGGCTCGGAGGCAGGCGGCGGGCTTTCTGACACGGTGGAGAACTGCGGTAGCTTGCTCAACAGAACGTAGCCCGGCCCGAGTTCCGGACCCTGTTTGCGGTTGTCGTTGCGAGTACTCATCGCAACGTTGAACAACAAGAAAGCTGTCAGCGAGATCCCGATAAAGAGCATCCCTCCGCCATTGAGATTCGGCTCCAACAACGGTCGACGAACAATTGCCGTGTCCAAGAGCATTCTCAAGGTCAGAAGCCCGGCGCACACCAACAACCACAAGAACCCGTAATACCGCAGGCGAGTGGGGGTCCAGCCCTGCATCCCGAACGTTGGCAAAACCTCTGCGATGGCGGGCGTATCCGCAACCCCAGGGGCTGCTTCCTGGCTCGCTGTTCCCCCCGATTCCAACAGCCCGGATTTGGTTGCTGGCTCCGCCTTGGCAAGCTCGGCCTTGCGACCCTCGTAGACCATCATGAAACCGGGAGTGAACGCCAAAACCAGCAGAATATCGAGATTGCGCAGCGACCAAAACCGGCGAAAAACGACGAAGACGCCGATCACCGCAAAGAACGACAGGAAAACCCACGTCGGTGGTTCCGGTCGCACGTAATAGAAGAGAAACTCACTCATGGATGACGTCGCCCATCGGGGGCCAGGGTCTGTTTCTCGCCCATCAGAAAGATCCTCATGATAATCGAAAACAGCGACCGGGGAGAGCCCGCACCGTCGACGAACTGGCTCCGCTAGCGTATCGTCTTAGCCTTGATTTCGCTTGTACCGGTCAGGCAGACTGTAGGATGGCCAGGACCGGACCGGTCGAATCCCCTCCTTCCTACGGAAACACCTATGAAAGCTCTGGTAAAGCATCATCGCGCTCGCGGCTTGGAACTCCAAGATGTTCCGTTCCCCACCCTCGGTATCAACGATGTCTTGATCCGGATCGAAAAGACCGGGATTTGCGGCACCGACCTGCACATCTACAACTGGGATGCTTGGGCCCAAAAAACCATTCCCGTCCCCATGGTGGTCGGCCACGAATTCGTCGGCCAGATTGTCGAGGTCGGCTCCAACGTGAAGGATTTCTTCCCGGGCGAGATCGTCTCGGGCGAAGGGCACGTCGTCTGCGGCCGCTGCCGCAATTGCCTCGCCGGTCGGCGGCATCTATGCAAGGATACCTCGGGCGTCGGCGTCAATCGAACCGGGGCCTTTGCGGAATACATCTCCCTGCCGATGACCAATGTCTGGCATCATCACGATGGCATCGATCGCGATATCGCCTCGATCTTCGATCCCTTCGGCAACGCAGTCCACACCGCATTGCGATTCGATTGCCTCGGCGAAGACGTCCTAATCACCGGCGCAGGACCCATCGGACTCATGGCCGCCGCGGTCGTACGCCATGCAGGCGCGCGGCATGTCGTGGTCTCCGACTTGAATCCGTTCCGCCTGGATCTCGCTCGCAAGATGGGAGCCACTATCGCTTTCGATCCCCGTTCCCGCAGCATGGCCGATGTGCAACACGAACTCGGCATGAAGGAAGGCTTCGATGTCGGCCTCGAAATGTCAGGATCCCCGGCCGCCCTCCGCGCGATGCTCGAAGCCATGTGCCACGGTGGCAAAATCGCCATCCTCGGGATCCCCTCGGAACCGATCGCCATCGACTGGAACATCGTGGTCTTCAACATGCTGAACATTCAAGGTATCTATGGCCGGGAAATGTACGAGACCTGGTACAAGATGACCGTCATGCTCGAAAGCGGTCTCGATATCTCGCCGGTAATTACCCATCGATTCCACTACACGGAATTCGAAAAAGGATTCGAAGTCATGCAGCAAGGGAACTCGGGCAAGGTTATATTGAGTTGGGCTTAGGTCGCCGAAATTTGCTACCGCACGGTCCCTTCCCAAGATGCCCTACCGACTTCATTTGCAACTCGTTCTGGCACGGTGCGCGACCGTCTCGCTCCTTGCGATGAGCGGCCCTCTTGTTGCCGATGAAAGAATTCGCTTCTTCGAATCGGAGATCCGTCCGCTCTTCGAAACGCATTGCCTCCGATGCCACCGCGGATCCGACCCCGAAGGGGGACTCTCACTCGAACATCGCGGTGGCTGGAGCGATGCGGCGATCGTCGTCCCCGGTCAGCCAGCCGCGAGCCGCATCCTGCAAGTCGTCCAGTCCGACGACCCGGACCAACGCATGCCCCCTCCCGAGTCAGGACCTCCCCTCACGACGGAACAAATCCGCGCGCTGGAAAAATGGATCGCCGACGGCGCCTTCGACCCCCGCTCGCCCCCATCCGCCGATACGCGATCCGCAATCGGCCCCAAGAAGCGAAGCCGCGTTTTTGAAATCACCGACGAGGACCGAAATTACTGGGCCTTCCAACCCTTTGATCGCACCCACCACGATGCAACGAACGAGCCTCAGGACCTTACTCTCGAACAAGCCGCGGCCCACATCGATGCCTTGCTCGACGAGCAACGATCACGGATCCCAGGCCTCGCCGCGGTTTCCCGCGCCGATCCCCGCACTCTTATTCGACGCGCGGTCTACGACCTGTGGGGAATGGTACCCACTCCAGAAATGGTCCATGCATTCGAACAAGATTTCGACGAGGCAGCCTGGCAGCCGCTGATCGATTCGCTGTTGTCCTCGCGCCGCTACGGCGAACAATGGGGCAGGCATTGGCTGGACTGGGTGCGCTACGCGGAGACCAACGGCTACGAACGGGATGGTCTCAAACCCCATGCATGGCGATACCGCGACTACGTGATCGACGCGTTTGCGACCGATAAACCGTACGACCAGTTCATCATCGAGCAACTCGCCGGCGATGAATGGTGTCGCGAACAAGGATGGGACGCGAATACGGAACCCGAACGATGGCGTCGAGCGATCATCGCCACCGGATTCTATCGCCTTCATCAATGGGACGACGAACCGGACGATACGGAGCAAGCAGAGTTCGATGATTCCGACGATGTCCTCAACTCCATCGGGACCGCCTTCCTCGGTCTTACGATCAGCTGCGCGCGCTGCCACGATCACAAATTCGATCCGATCAGCCAGCGCGATTACTACGCGATGCTCAGCTGCATTCGCGGCATCGACCCCTACGGACTGTCGAAACGGGGAGGAGGAGGTCGCGGGACGGGGCGCATCCAACGCTTCCTGGTCGACGAATCGGTCAGCGCGGCCTGGGAACGCGATCGCCAACGGAAACTTGCAACCCTTCGAGACAGACTGGCCAAAACCGAAGATCCCGCAGAGCGCCTTACCATCGAAGGTGAAATCAAAAGCGTTCAGGATTCGGTCCCGCCTTTCGATGCCACCTTGGCCGTCGCGAATCGAGCCGGCGAGACTCCCCAAACCTTCGTTCTCCACCGAGGCGATATCCGATCCCCACGCGACCCCGTCAACCCCGATGCCCCAGCAATTTTTTATGAACAAGTCGATGCGCCGAAGTGGAACGACGCGCTCCGGAACGGTCCGGACGCTCTTGGGCGGCGGTTGGGGTTGGCTCGCTGGATCGCAAGCTCGCAGCATCCGCTGACAGCGAGGGTCATGGTCAATCGAATCTGGCAACGGCATTTCGGAGTCGGCATCGTTCCCACCACGGATGACTTCGGTCGCACCGGCATCGAGCCCTCCAACCCGAAACTTCTCGATTTCCTGGCTCGCGAATTCATCCGATCGGGTTGGTCGGTCCACCACATGCACCGATTGATCCTGTCGACCGACGCCTATGCAATGAACTCCCGCATCGACAGCGAAGCTGGCCAACTCCACGATCCCGAGGTCCGCGCCGTATGGCGTCAGCAAATGCGTCGTATGGATGGAGAAGGGATCCGGGACAGTATCCTCTCGATCGCTGGAACACTTCAGGAAAAACGCGGGGGCCCCAGCGTTTACCCGAAACTCTCGCAGGAAGTCCGCGATGCGGCCAACCCGGTGTCGATCTCCCAGTGGATCGAAAGCCCACTCCAGGAGCAATCGTGCCGCAGCGTTTACCTGATCGTCAAGCGATCGTTGAAGGTTCCGTTTCTGGAAACGATGGATTTCGCCAACCGATCCTCCCCCGAAGGTGTTCGGCCCATCACCACCACCGCGCCGCAGGCATTGCTTCTGCTCAACGATCCATGGATCCGAGATCAGTCGATGGCCCTCGTGGCGCGATTGCGGTCAGACACAGGTAACGATTCGCCGGCGATGGTGGTGCGTTTGTGGCAACTGGCATATCAACGCACCCCGAGCGACGATGAAATAAAACTCGCGTTGGAATTTCTCGGCGAGCCCGAGCCTTCGGATGAGGACGCGTCCTGGATCAGTCTGTGCCGCGCGGTCCTCAACAGCAACGAATTTCTCTACATCGATTGATCGGCTATGCGACCCGAAGACCATCGACCATTCCACTCACCCTCTGCGTCGCGACGGCAATTCCTCGCTTCCTCGGGCGCAGGGTTCGGTTCGCTGGCGCTTCTGTCCATTCTCTCCGGGGAACACGGTGACGCAACCGCCGGGGACTCGCTCTCGCAACCGATGGCCCCCAAGCCTCCCATGCTAGAGACCAAGGCCAAGTCGGTGATCTTCCTGTTCATGTTCGGCGGACCTTCGCAGGTCGACCTCTTTGATTACAAGCCGCAGTTGCAAGCCCGCGATGGCCAGTCGATCGAGAACGAGTTTCGGCGCGGCACCCTTACCAAGGCCGTGCTGCAGGCCAGCCGCCGCTCGTTTGCCCAACACGGCCAATCGGGGCTCTGGTGCTCCGACGCGTTTCCCAATATCGCCAAACACATGGACAAGCTGGCGATGATCAAGTCCCTGACGAGCGATTCCTTTGCCCACGGCAGCGCGTTGCTCCAGATCAACAGCGGTCGCATCTTGCAAGGGCACCCGTCGCTCGGTTCCTGGGTCACGTACGGGCTGGGCTCCATCAACCAAAATCTTCCAGGCTACGTGGTGATGCTCGATCCGCGCGGCGGCCCGACCAGCGGCGCGCCGAACTGGTCGAGCGGCTACATGCCCGCAGCCTACCAAGGAACCCTCATCCGCACGTCGAGCGAGCCGATCCTCAACCTGCAACCGCCACCCAATATCACACGGGATATGCAGCGCCGCGAAATCGATTTGGTGCAGAAACTCAACGCTCAGCACCGGGCGCTGCGCGCGGATGTCGCCTCGGATCTCGATGCCCGGATCGCCAGCTACGAATTGGCATTCCAATTGCAAATGGCTGCACCGGAGGCCCTCGACTTGAGCCAAGAGACCGCACTAACCCTGGAGCGGTATGGACTGAATGAACCCAAGCCCGACTGGCACCCTCTCGCCCTCGGCCCGAGCACCTTCGGTCGCCAATGTTTGATCGCGCGCCGGATGGTGGAACGGGGTGTCCGCTTCATTCAGATTTATTCTGGAGGAGGAAATGCCGGAGGTCAAAACACCTGGGATGGCCATCATGGAATCGAGGAGAATCTCAAACTGCACTGCCCCGAAGTCGATCGCCCGATCGCTGCCTTGCTCCAGGATCTCGAGGAACGAGGACTGCTCGAATCGACGCTCGTTGTCTGGGGTGGCGAGTTCGGACGCATGCCGGTCTCCGAGACCTTCAATACCGGCGGCAAACCCGGAGGACGGGACCACAACCCGAAAGGGTTCACCTATTGGCTAGCCGGTGCAGGGGTCCGAGGAGGCACCAGCTATGGAGCTACCGATGAACTTGGCGAAGCGGCCGTTGAGAACCCTCGCCATCTTCGCGACTTGCACGCGACCATCCTGCGATTGATGGGTCTGGACCATAAGCGATTGACCTATTTCCACGGAGGCCTCGACGAAAAGCTCACCGGAGTTATCGATGCCCATCCGATCGAGGAAATCATCGCGTAAGGTGATCCACCATCTGGCGACGGTAGCTGCGGGACAGCCGCAGGCTGAATCACCCTCGATCACGAACTGCACGAGAGCATCGAACACCCCGGTCGATTCCTCGCCCATTCCGGTCGCCGCTCCGCGAAGCGTTGATACTCGGGTTGATCGTCATACGGACGCCGCAGCGCATCGAGCAGTTTCTCGATCTCGCTGGGGTCTCCCTGTTCGGCAGCATCGATCGCTTGCTGAGCCAGGTAATTTCGAAGGACAACCTTGGGATTGACTCGATGCATCCGCTCGCCGCGAATAGGATCCGGAGTGCCATCGCGTACGATGCGATCGCGATAGCGTTTGAGCCATGCCGTGAACGCTTCCCGCGACGAGGCAGCTTGTTCCTCGAAGCGATAGAACGCATAGGCGAAATGCGCCATCGGATCGACCGATGCATTCGCAGCCGCGACCGGATACTCCGCCAACAGTCGATAGAACCAAGTCATATCGATCTCGGCCGACCGGAGCACATCCAAGAGGGCATCAACGATTTCGGAGTCCTCTTCGCGCCATTGCTCGAAACCGAGCTTGGCCGCCATCGTTTCATTCCATTGGGATTGCAAGTCGCGGACGTAGGCTTCCATACCGAGCGCGACCCAATCCTCGTTTTGGAGTACCGGGTAAATCGCGTTTGCCAACTGACCCAGGTTCCAGTAGGCAATCTGAGGCTGTTGGCCGTAGCAATAGCGGCGACCCTCTGCATCGGTGGTGTTCGGAGTCCAGGTCGGGTCGTAATCCTCGAGCCAGCCGTAGGGCCCGTAGTCGATCGTTTGGCCCAGGATTGACATGTTATCGGTGTTCATGACGCCGTGCACGAAACCGACGCGCATCCAGTGAACGATCATGGTTGCGGTCCGTTTGCAAATCTCTTCGAACCAAGCCCCGATCGCGTCGGGGGTAGGCTCTCCGAGATGTGGGAAATCGGTCCGGATGACGTAGTCGATCAATCGTCGCAGGTTGTCGTTATCGCGCCGTGCGGCAAAGATCTCAAAGTTGCCGAAGCGAACAAAGGTCGGCGCGACGCGGCAGACGATGGCTCCCGGCTCGCGCCGTGGCCGGCCGTCGTAGAACATGTCTCGAACGACGAGATCGCCGGTAGCGATCAGGGAAAGCGCCCGCGTGGTCGGTACGCCGAGATGGTGCATGGCTTCGCTGCAGAGAAACTCGCGCACGCTGGAGCGGAGGACGGCAAAACCATCGGCATGGCGAGAATAGGGAGTCGGACCAGCTCCCTTAAGCTGCAGCATCCAGCGTTGGTTGCGACCATTGACCAATTCTCCGAGATTGATCGCGCGACCATCCCCCAATTGACCCGCCCAATGCCCGAACTGGTGCCCTCCATAACACATGGCAAACGGGTCCATCCCCGGCAACAGTGTGTGTCCGGAAAAGGCCAGGATGAACGGTTCCGAGCGGAGAAGCTCGGGATCGAAATCGAGAAGTTCAGCCACCTCTGCGGCGACCGCCAACAGCCGGGGTCCGGAGGGCTTCACCGGTTGCACGCGCGAGTAGCAGGCCTCGAGGACTTGGCGCGGGCGTGGGTCCGTGCTGGGGTCGCCCGGGAGTTCGCGGACGAATCGATTATCGAACGTTATGGATGGATCCATGTGGGAGCTTGGACAGCGTACCATTCCTTTTTCCAGATCGGCACTTGGTGTTTGAGTTCTTCGATCAACCAATGGCAAGCCGCGATCGCTTCGGCCCGGTGGGGGCACGCGACCGCGATCAACACGCTCGCTTCGCCGATATCGACACGCCCCAAGCGATGGACGATCACCACGCACTGCGGGTTCCAACGCTGCACCGCTTCGTCGGCCAGCTCGTGCATCTTGGCGATCGCCATATCGCGGTAAGCATCGTATTGCAAGTAGGCGGTTTCCACGCCTCGGGTCCAACGCCGCGTTGTACCGAGAAAGACCGAGACCGCCCCGCAGTGCTCGTCATGGCATTCTTTGACGAGCGCATCGACGGCGATGGGGCCGTCGACCAGTTCAATCTTTTTCATCGCGCAAGGCTTTGGAATAGTTTTGAAACTGGCTCAGGACTTCCGGGGAGACTTCGGGAAACGCGAGATCGAGCGATTCGAGGTGGGCGGCGATGATGTCCGCCACCGCGGCCCGAGCGTACCACTTGTCATCGGCGGGGATCACATACCACGGAGCTTCGGGAGTCGACGTGTTGGTGAGAGCGTCTTCGAATGCTTCGATGTATTGCGGCCAGAGCTCGCGCTCTTCGAGATCGCCTGGGTTGAATTTCCAATGCTTGCTCGGCTCCTGCAATCGTTCGAGCAGCCGTTTTCGCTGCTCGTTGCGGGAGATGTGCAGATAAAATTTCAGGACGCTCGTACCGCTGTCCACGAGGGTCTTCTCGAAGGAGCGGATCTCGCGGTATCGGCGTTCCCAAAGATCGCCGAGACTTTTGTAGGGAAGCAGATTCTGCGGTCCAAGAAATTTCGGATGGACTCGGACGACGAGCACCTCCTCGTAGTACGAGCGATTGAAGATCGCGATCATCCCCTTGGGGGGCAGGAACCGCATGGGGCGCCAGAGGAAGTGGTGTTCGAGTTCCTCGGTGTTGGGGGCACGGAAGCTGTGAACGCGGCATCCCATGGGGCTCACCCCGTGCAGAACGTGACGGATGATGCCATCTTTTCCTGCGGTATCCATCCCTTGGAGAATCACCAACAGCGAGCGTTGATTGGATGCGTAGAGCCGCTCTTGCGCCGACTGGAGCGATTCGATGTCCGCCTCGAGGGCTTCCGCTCCTTGAGATTTGCCAGCGAGTTCATTCCCCGATTGGGTCGCAATCTTGCCGAGCTTGATCTTCGAGTTGCCTTCGACGAAGAATTTTTTAGCGTTGAATCGATGATTTTGCATGAGCGACTACGTGAGACTCCAGTCGAGTGCGATGTCAAGGATCGGTGCGGAATGGGTGAGCGCACCGACGCTGATGCGATCAACTCCCGTGGCTGCGATTCCCGCGATGGTCTTCAAATTCACTCCGCCGGACGCTTCCAGTTCGACATGAGGTGCCTTTCGGTTTCGGACGGCAACGCATTCGGTGAGCTGGATATTGGACATATTGTCCAACAAGACGATGTCCGGTGCAGCGGCGAGGGCTGATTCCAATTGCTCGATCCGATCGATCTCCACTTCGATCATGGGCGGGTGATCGAACCGGATTCCACCCGCTGCGATAAATGTTCGAGCCAACTGAACGGCAGCCCCAGGGTCGAAGAGCCGATCCTCGACGATCGCGCGACAGGCGAGGTGATTGTCCTTGATCAGAATGCCGTCGTACAAACCGCGGCGATGATTGTGCCCTCCGCCGCAACGAACCGCGTACTTGTCGAGCCGTCGCCAACCCGGTGTCGTTTTGCGAGTATCGTAGACGCGAGCTTCGGTGCCTTGAACCGCATCGACATATTGACGGGTCAACGTGGCGATTCCGCTGAGACGACAGATAAAGTTCAAGATCGTCCGTTCGCACGTCAGCAACTCGCGCGCTTCGCCAGTCAAATTCGCCAAGTTTTGACCAGCTTGCACTTCCTGGCCGTCACCGACCAATTGCGACCACTCAATGCCAGTGTCCATCTCCTGGAGCATCGCTTCCACAAGATCGATGCCAGCGATAATCCCGGGCTTGCGAGCAATCAGAGAAGCCGAACCGCGCAAATCCGCAGGAACCAACGCCATGGTCGTTATGTCCATGCCTCGATCGAGATCCTCGCGGATTGCCAGACGAATCAGCTGCGAGAGATCATCGAGCAGGGGAGGATCAATGGTCTGAGGCGGGTAGTCGTGTTTCATAGCGGGTTGTGAGTCTAGGCTGGAGACGTATAGTGTAACGATGGATCGTTGAACCGGAACCAAATGTTCCCACCAAGTCATTATCCTAGGGGAGAAATGCCGATGCGTCGAATTGTCTTGTTTTGCTCAATAGCTGCCGTGTGTGCTCTTTTGGGCAGAGCCCCGGGCCCCTTGCATGGGCAGGAAGCGGCCACCAAGGACACCCCGGCGACCAAAGACGGGGAAAAATTAAAGCTGGCGGATGGCCGAATTTTCTTGACCAAGCCTCCCAGCTGGCGGACCGTCAAACCGAAGTCCACGATCATTCAGTACGAGTTTCAAGCTCCCCTGGATGCCAAGGAGACCGCCCGCGTCACCATCATGTCCGCATCCGGTGGGATCGACGCCAACATCAAGCGCTGGATCGGCCAATTCGACGGACTCACCGAATCCGATGCAGATGTCGTCAAGAAGGAAATCGATAAAACCACCGCACACATCGTCGAACTGGAAGGGACCTTCAAGGAATCGATGGGCGGGCCATTCGCTCCAGGCGGACCCACGAAGAAACTGGAGAATTACGCCATGCTAGGCGCCATCCTCGAATTGGCCGATGGCTCGACGGTCTTCATCAAGATGACCGGCCCCAAGAATGTGGTCGCCGACGAGAAAAAAGGATTCCTGGCGATGATCGACGGGCTCAAGAACCAGTAAAGGTTTGGGCCTGTGGATACGGGTTCTCGAATCCGCGGATCTCTTCATGAAAAAAGCCGACGAAGGATTCTCCGTCGGCTTTTTGGTTTGCACCTGGCAAGCTTTAGCGCACCAAGAGGCAGCAGTACCAACCATCCGCCCCTTGAACCATGGCTGCTCCACCATAGGTCGCGGGCATATCGAGGCAGCAAGACAGGAAACGGCCTTGGGTGTGACCCACCCCTTCCGCCCGAGCGCTCCCCAACGAACCCCCAATGTGGTTCTTGTACCGTCGCTGGGCCGCGATCGTCGCTTTGCGCAACGCCAGTTCCTGCAGTTCCGGATCAGGGATCAACGCCCCCATTCCGTTGAGCCGACGCTCATGGTTCGCCTTGTCCATGGCCGTCTCCCCTGGCGTATGGCTGAACGGCAGTCCGTTCGGCACCAGGTTTCCAACAATGTTGGTCGCGACCGCCGGACTCACCGTCCCGACGCTCGATGACGTCGCGGACGCCGTGATCACGGCGCTGCTATCGCTGGGAATCGTTCCCTTTCGCGTTCCATCGGGATTGATGCCGAGTTGTTCGACCGGCACTCCATTGATCGCGACGATCCGCTCTCCCGGGTTGAGTTTGATGCCGCTGACGTCTTGTCCAAAGACCGGCAACCCAAAGAAAACTGCCATCGCAAACCACGCAATTCGAGAGCGAATACGCATCCCTAACCTCCAAAAACGAGTTTGAAACGTTTCGGTGCTCGGACCTGAGCGAGCCAGTCCCGAAGCACCCATACTGCCCCGGATTGAAACACAAGGCCTAGGGATAAACAACCCTTATAATTTACCCATTTTCTCCATTTGCCCACGCGGAAAGCCCTAAGTCACGGTATCGCAACGGCTTTGCATGTGGAGAAAAATTCGAAAAACCCCCCTTTGATTTAGCCAACAACCCCCTATTTCGGGGGTGTTGATGACGGCGGGTCGGAAAAAAACCAGGCGGCCGAAGAAGGGCCGCCTCGAGGAAGATGGTTTGGATCGCTGGGAAGACGGGGAGGCTGGGCCTACTGGTACCAGGACTCGGAGGTCCATACCGCCGCTTTGGCGTGGGCTTGTGCGACCCGGTTGTCCTCGGTGGTATGAGTCGCTGCTTGCCAGGATTCGATCATCACCCCGCCACTGGCGGAAACCAGAATGCCTTGGACGCTTTGGACCAAGCTGATTTGGGGGGAGAGGGATTGGGGGAAGTCGAGTTTGGGAGTTTCGGTCATCGCCTCATCTCCGAGGATTCCCGACAGGTCGCAAGCGGCGAGGGACTCCAGGTTTTGGGCCTCGATGAGGGCCGCAACGACGCATAGGTCCATCACGTTTCTGAGGTCGCCAAAGGCGGTATCCTTGGTGGACAGTTCATCCAATTTTTGGGTGAACAGGTCGGCCCACTTCTTGGCGGCCGCGTCGACATTGCCGGTCTGCTTGGCCGTCCCATTGGCATCGTAGACTTCCTGCTCCGTGAGGGTTTTGATCCCGGGGCCGCGGATTTGCCAAGCGAGCCTGTTTCCGGTGTGAGAGATGGCTTCGTAATCGCATGCCATCCACCAGCGAGATTGAACTTGAGTGGATGCGTTGGTCCGGTTGCGGATCATTTCCAGGTAGCTGGGAAGCCCGCGAACCGGGGCCTCAGCGAGATTCATTCCGTAGAGCTTCATGCGGTAGTCGGCAGCCAGCAGAACGCGGGCCATGTGGCTCTCGGAGGGGATTCCTTGCAGGATCACTTTTTGCAGTCCGAACGCGTCCGCGAGCATTGGAACGAGTTGCGAAGGATTGGGATTCGGGCCGATGCGCGAAATCATCTGTTGGAGTTGAACCACTCCTCGCTCGGTCGGTTCGATCGAAATCGACACGCCACCTTGACGGGCGTTGGATACGTAGCGGAACGCGGTGAGGAGATCTTCGAGATAAACAATTGGGCGACCGCTTTTGACACCGACCATCGTTCCATAGGGTCCGACAGTCCACGGTTCCGCAGGACCAGCGAGGACAATATCCTGGCGATCGGGGTAAACGAAGACGTACTCAATCCGTGTCAAACCAGCCAAATAGAGCATTTCTGCCGAAAGGGGTTTCTGGGTCTTCGCGGATTCCAGAATGGCCTCTTGAATCTTCCTCAGCGAAATGCATCGCATGGAAGCGGGTTCCGTGAGGGGACCACTCGGAGCGACCGCGTTGCGGCGCACCAGCTCGAGTTGTTGCTGTTGTTCCTCGAGGGTCATGTTTCGCATCACGCCATCGGTATCGATGCGAATACCACCGACCACGTTGAAGCCTCCGAACCCTGGAAAGAACTGGGCCTGAGCATTCAGGGAATGCAGGGCGCAGACGGCGAGCACCACGACCCCGATCCGGATCTGCATAGAACTCGGAAAAAGTGAAGCGAAAACACGCATGGTGGGTGCTCCGTTGAAAGACAAAAGTTTGTGGTAGGATGGAGGTTAGGAACGCGACCGTCTTATTCAGTGTATTTCGACCCATTATCCGATGCAACCAAACAGCTCGTCGGCTTACCTGATTATTCGCCAGGGAAATCGCTGGTCGGACGTATTTCGACTGGAAAAGGGTGGGAGTTTGGTCGTGGGACGCGCCTCCTCCAATGCGATCCCGGTCGCTGACGAACGGGCCAGCCGAAGGCACGCGGAAATCTTTTTTCAGGAGGGAGGCTGGTGGGTTCGCGACCTGGGCTCCCGCAATGGCACCCTGGTCGACGGTCGCCGGATCGACGCCGCAGCACCCCTGGTCCCGGGCAACCTGATTGCCGTCGCTTCCTGCCAAATGACCTTTGTCCATTCCCTGGAAGAGTTCATCCCGCCACCCCTGCTCGGAGAGTCCGAGGGCGGGGGTTCCCCCTCGATGACCCAAAGCGCTTTGCCACCTGCGATCACTCACCGCAAGTCCAATGCGAGTTTGCTGGAATCCAGAGCAATCGATCCGAGCGATTTGGGATTGCGCACCGGCCGTGAGGCCGAGCAACCTGCGCAACAAACAACGGAAGGGGTGGCGGTAGCTCTTCTTCCTTTGGCATTCGAGATCGCTCAACAGACATCGATTGCAGGCGCGTGCGATCTCGCGTTAACCCGCTTGATGCAAACCATTGGCTGCAGCGCTGGAGGAATCATTCGCGTCGATGCCCAGACATCCTCTGAGACCGCAACGCATGGTCTATCGAATGAATCGCCATCGTTTGGGATCGCGATCCTTGCGGCTCGCGTCGGCGAGGGACGGGCTTATCATCCGCCCTCCGACGGTTTGGTCTCGACCTTGCTCAAGGATCCATCAGCCATTCTCGCTCGCAACGTCGCTGCCGATACACACTTGCTCAGCGGAGAGGGGCAGGCAACCAGCCATGTGCTGAGCACCACCAGCATCATCGCGGCTCCCATTCGCTCCGATCAGAAACTGCTCGGAATGATTCATCTCTATTCGCGCACCGGGGAACCGGAACTGACTCCGGATGATCTTGAGGTCACCTTGGCGATTGCAGAGGTCTTGGCGGTATCGATCCACAACCTGATGCGCGCCCAACATCTGGAATCGAAGCTTCGCTCCTCCAGCGAGCGGATCCATGAACTCGAGAAACAACTCGGCCATTCCGATTGGGTGGTGCAATCGACATCCATGCAGCGCGTTCGCGACCAGATCGCGCGCGTCGCTCCGACCTTAGCCACCGTGCTCATTCGCGGCGAGAGCGGCACGGGTAAGGAACTCGTGGCCCGAGCAATTCACGACGGCAGCCCAAGGGCGTCGGGACCCTTCATCGCGCTCAACTGCGCGGCCCTCACCCCCACTCTCCTTGAGAGCGAGCTGTTCGGCCACGAAAAAGGAGCATTCACCGGCGCCACCGAACGCAAGTTGGGGAAATTCGAATTGGCCCACACCGGGACCCTGATGCTCGATGAACTCGGAGAAATGAGCCTGGAAATCCAAGCCAAATTTCTCCGGGATCTCGAAGCCAAAGTCTTTGAACGCGTCGGCGGCAACACACCGATTCAAGTCGATGTTCGCGTCATCGCTGCCACGAACCGCGATCTCGAAAAAGCGGTCCAGGAAGGGACCTTCCGATCCGACCTCTATTTCCGATTGCGCGTGATCGAGCTCAGAATACCGCCGCTTCGGGATCGCCCGGAAGACATCCTCCCGCTGGCAACCTACTTCCTCAAACAATTCCGCCAACGCTCCGGGCATGGCCCCGTCGACTTCAGCCCGCGCGCCCAAGCCGCCATGAAAGCCTATCACTGGCCAGGAAACGTGCGCGAGCTGAGAAACTCCGTCGAACGCGCCCACGTTCTGGCTGCGGGCGAATCGGCGGAACCCGAAGACCTCGCCCTCTCTTATCTCCAGGTCCCAGGATCGACCCAAACCCAGCCACCCCCCATCCAAACCTACCGCGAACGGACGCTTGACGAAGTCGAACGCGAGCACATCGAAGCCACCCTGGAACACACCGGCGGCCAAAAGAATCGAGCTGCATCCATCCTCGGGATCGAGCGATCTACCCTCGATCGAAAGCTGAAGAAAATGCTTGGGCCCAACTCCTAGCAAAACCACCCCATCGATCGATCGCCTCAGGCTCCCTCTCTTCCCCAAATTGCCAAGCCAGCCAACTTCGGCTTGATTCCTGCCGCGCAGCTCTCTATAGCCAAGGGCACAATGGTTGGTGAACGACGTCGTTGCCGACCCAGGCCATGGATTGTCGTTTTGCAAAACCACTGATGCCGAACACTCGAAAAACCGCGAAATCCAAGGTGCAGATCGATGCCGATTGGCTGCTGGGACCCGAACCCATCGCCACCGCGCCCCGATCTCGCTCCTGGAAATCGTTCGTGGCATTCCTGGCATTATGCTCCTGCGTCGGTGCGATTGCCTGCTTCTGGGAAACATGGAGCCAACAAGTCCTTCGCTGGCAGTGGGAACGTTGGCTGGCCTCCGAGGAGACCGATGAGAACACGCTCGCCGCATTGGTATCGCTGGGAGATTTGGTCGACAATTCGACGGTCTTGCTGATCCAGCAGTTGCAGTCCAACCATCCCACGCGCCAAGCGGTTGCGTTCCAAGTCCTCAAGACTCGCTGCGAAACTCTCTCGTTTCGGAACATGGAAGACCATCAGCAACAGCAGATCGTAGCCGCCATCGAACAACTGGATCCGAAAGACCCCGACGGCATCCGCATGCGATCCTGGATCGCCGCGCGCGTCATGGGTTTGCTCGCCACGAGCCCTACCGCGAACGTTGCCCTGCGCGATCGCCTCTCCGTATTGCTCAGCGCCGATGGAGATGCCGATCAGAGTCCAACCCTGGCCAACCGAACGAGCGTCCTGCTGCGCGGGTCCAATCTCGCGAAACCTGACCAAGCTCAAACCATGGTTGCCAAACCCGTCACTCCTCCCCTCCCATCGCGCGCCCCCCTGTTGCCTGCGCCCCCTCAAGTCGCTGAAAGAGATGCCCAGCCACTCCTTCCCAATGAACTCCGCCAAGAACCCATCTCCCAACCGAAGACCGAAACACTCCCAACGCAGCCGGCAGGCCCCTCCCGCGAACCGACCCGGATTCGGATCGCGAGCGAAACCAACATTCGAACGATTTCCTCCCCCCAGTCCGCGCGACTCTCCGACGGCGACCAAGCGACCTTCCATATCCAAGCCCGACTGGAGCGAAGCATCGAAGAACTGTTGAACGCCCTCGAAAATGACTCGGATGACCAAGTCGCAGGAATCGTCGAGGAACTTCAGGCCAAAGGTTTCCGCGAAACGCATGTCGAGCTGGCGATGGCCCTCGCGCGCGGCTCGACAACCGATCGCCTCAGCGCCCTCGAAACCGTGGCGCAAGACGCCGCAATCCAACCCATTGCATGGTTGGTCTGGGTGGCGGAATCCCGAGATCAAGCCGCTCGGATGAAAGCCATCGCCATGCTGGGTTCGATGGCCGATGCCGAAGCGATCCGCCATCTGCAACGCATCCAACAGCGTGAATCCGATCCCCGCATCGCGGCCCAGATTCGCCAAGCACTGGTCGCTACGCAGGCCGCATCGCCCAAAACGAGATAAGCCCGAGTTGAATGAACAGGAGTTCTGAATCGTGACAAACAAACAGAGCGCCATCCGCCGAACAAACAGATCCAACACAGGGCTCGCGGCATCCTGGATGATCTTCGGATTCCTCCTTATCGCGGGCCCGCTCGCCGCGGATGAACCCACCCGTCAAACCGCCTCCCACAAAGCCTTCACGCAACCGAAGAACTGCTTCGTGCAGACCGCCAAGGCGAGCGTGCGATGCGGACCGGGCAGCCAGTTCTATGCAACCGCAGTCCTGGAAATCGGCGCGCCGGTCGATGTGTACGTGGAAACCTCCGACGGCTGGTCGGGCATTCGTCCTCCCGAAGGAAGCCACAACTGGATTCCCTCCACGTCGGTGTATCTCCTTCCCGGCGGAAAGTCCGCCGAGATCTCGGTAACCAAAGTCGCCGCCTTCATCGGCAGCGAATCGGATGATATCGATTCCCTCCTGTTCCAAACGGAACTGGCCCAATCCCAAAAGGTTGCCATCCTCGGCGAAGCAATGCGCGAAGAAGAAGGCAAACAAGCGCTGTGGTTCCGCATCGCTCCACCCCCGGGCGAATTTCGATGGATTCGATCCTCGCAGCTATCAAGCCAACCGGTGCCACAAGTCACGCAAGCGATCGCTACCGTCGCTGCCACGAGCAACACTGCCGGAGGCACGACTGCGGCCCCACCCGATTCGAAGCCCGACAGCTCAGTCGTCTTTGCCAACAGCCAAGAAGTCGTCGACAGCGAACTCGTCGACAGCGAACTTGTCGACGGCGAAGTCGTCTGGTCGGATGAAGCCGACCAACTCGCGAAAATCGAACGGGAGATCGAACGCGAACAATCGCAATCGGCCAGCGGTATGTCGGGAGAACTCGAGGGTGCAGCGCCATCGCACGCTGTGCGCAAGAAAGGCACCCGCATCTCGGCTTACGAACAAGATCAAAAGTATTGGAGCTCCTTGCAGAGTCCTGGCGGTCAACCTCTCCGAGTCGGCCCCATCGGCGGCGTTCTGGGTTGGCTTGGAATCAGCGTTGTGGAAGACGGTGCTCCCACTCCAGCCCATCGCGGCGCCCATCAACCCAGTGCTACTCATCTCGGTGCCAGCCAGTTTGGCGGCGCGTTGTCACGACGTGGCCCGTACACTCCTCAGTCTTCTATCATGGAAAACCGACTCGATCGCCTTCCTCGACCTACGCGTCGCTATGCGGATGGTTCCTGGTGGTCGGCTCTGCAGTCGGAGGGGCCGCTCTTCGGTTCCGACGTGCAGAATGCCGCACCTCCGGAGGAAGATACGTTCTCGTCGGAGCCGACGCAGCCACTCGACCGAATTCCGGTCGCGAGCGCGAGCTATCGAAACCAACGCATGGAAGAACCGCGCATCGATGTCGGTACGCCCGAACGATTCCAAACAGCAGCGATTCAAGACGCGTTTCTGCAACTGACCACCATGGTGGCCAAACCGACGGAGCAATGGAATCTGGAAGTCTTTCGCGTCTCGGCCAAGTCTTGGGTCGAACTTGGGGATACCCCCTTGGTCCGCGGCGAAGCGCGGTTACTGCTCGACCGCATCGAGGAATTCGAATCGCTGCGTACCCGATCGATGTCGATCCAATCCCCTCCTCCGCTGACGGCTCCTCCGTTGACCGAAGCGGTCCCGCCTCGCGTCGCCGGCTCCGGCTCGGAGGCATCGGGTTGGCTTGTCAGTGTCGTAACCTCCCTTCCGGGCCAACCGGAATTCGCACTCACCGATGATGCGGGCAAAGTCCTCGCCTATGTGCGTCCAACGACCGGTCTCAATCTTCGTCGCTATGTGCAGCAACCGGTGACCGTGTATGGTGCACCCGGGTACATCCCCAATCTCGCTGCCCGACAGATCGTCGCCGAACGCGTTGTGCGTCTCCGCTGATCCGGGGAATCGATCGGACGCGGGGCGATCACGTCGATCTGTACATCGATGCGAATTGATGCACGCGTTGTTCGAGTCGGAACGCGGGACTCCACCCGAGTTCATTCTCGGCTGACTCTCCATCGCACGTCCACTCGGCGCAGCGAGCTTCGCGAATCTTGTCCGGGTTGAACGTGCTGCGAAGTCCGAACAATCGACCCAGGAGCTCATTGGCCCAAGCCACGCTTTGAACGATACCCAGGGGGATGCGCAGGTCCCACACCCGCTTGCAATTGAGGCCGGAAGCTGCGAACCGCGCGAATTGCGAGAAGGTGATGAACTCCCGGTCCGCGACAAAGTAGACGCCTTGGCCTGCATGATCGTGAGGTTCCAATCCCTGGCACGTGCGACCACGGACCGCGGCGGCCAAAATCGCATCGATCAAATCCTCGACATGCACGAAAGCGATCCGCGGATCATGGAAGCCCGCCATCGGATTGATCCCCAACCGCGCGATCGGATCCAGCAGACGAACCACCTCTTTGTCTCCCGGCCCAAACACGATCCCAGGTCGCAGGATGGTTGTAGGAACTCGATTCGCAACCGAAAGAGCCGCCAATTCTCCTTCGTACTTGGAACGGCCGTAGTCAGAGATCGGTCGCGAGGGCTCACCCGGAGTGCGCGGCTCGAAGCGTCGGCTTGGGCCCGCCGCCGACAACGAACTCACATAGATCAACCGCGGGGGATTAGAAACTTGGCTGCATGCCCGAGCCAGACCGAGCGTGATGTCGCGATTGACGTCGAGAAGTTCTTCGCGCGTGCCTGCCGTCGCACCGACCAGGTGGATCACGGTGTCGACCCCATCGACGAGGGGAAGCCAATCTTCGAGCCGATGCATCGAGCACTCATGGATCTGCATGCCGGACGATGCAGGCAGACGGCTTCGTCCTCCAGTCCGAACGGCAACCCGCACCTCGGACTCCGACAGGCTCAGTCGGTTGAGCAAATTTTTACCGATAAAACCGGTACCTCCAGTTACCAAAACTCGCGCGAGCGACGCGGTGCGGTCAGCGCGATCGGCACCCTGACGCGGGACCGATGTTGGGACCGATGTTGGGACCGATGTCGTGATCGACTGGGAGCTGATCGAGTGTGAGTTGATCGAGTGTGAGTTGATCGAGTGCGTCATGATGGGACCGTCCGACTTGGCGATAGGGATATCGGAAAGCATGCGCG
The DNA here is from genome assembly GCA_046306195.1 of Planctomycetota bacterium. Classification (GTDB taxonomy): domain Bacteria; phylum Planctomycetota; class Planctomycetia; order Pirellulales; family Pirellulaceae; genus JBKCUI01. The sequence continues at coordinate 76,250 of JBKDXO010000196.1, forward strand.
GCGGGTTTCTATTGAACCGAAAAATGCCGCCGAATCAACCCTTGCTTTATTCCGAATCGATCGATCGAACGGCCCGGACCGGCATATACCGCAAAACCAGCCCCAGCAGGATCATTCCCCCACCGACCCAAGTCCACCACGGAGCCGGTTCGTAGTCCGGCTCCCCTCCCCGGACGAGAAATACCCAGACCGGAAGGAGGACCGGTTCGAGCAACGTGATCAACGACGCCACGTGGCCGGGGGTCGTCTTGAGCCCGCGCGCGAAAAGGAGGTAGGGTGTCCCCATTTGCAGCATGCCGACCCCCGCCAGAAGAAGCCACATCCCCCCCTCCGGCCAACTGACACCGCTTTGCCACACGATCGGCCACAGGAGCAGTGCCGTCACGGCATGGTTGAGTGCAATCAACCATGCTGGATCATGCGAACGCAGGGATCTCAAGCTGAGGATCACTCCTGCGTAGCAAACCCCAGACGCGATGGCGAGCCAAGGTGCCCACCAATAGTTTTTCTCCGAGGGTGCCGCAGCCACATTTTGCAGGACGAGGATAAACAGGACACCTCCGATACACAGACTCAGCATCCACCAGTCCCGAGGGATGGTCGGTTCGCGCAGGACCAGTACGGTGACGAGCATCACCCAGGCGGGAGCTAGGTTTTGCAGCCAAATGGCGTTTTCCGGAGGGCCGCCGACCAAGGCAGTCAGATAGGTCCAATTCATCAAGGCAAAGCAAGCTGCCATCGGGATCATGCGCCAATCCCAACTGACGCGTCGGACCAAGGGAGCGAGAATCACGAGGGCAAAGATCGCTCGCCAGAGCCCGATCGCGGCCCCGCGATACTCGACGGGCCAAGCATCGAACTGGTGGGACCTCGCGAACAGGGCGCTGGTGCTCCACAGCACCGCTGCCGCAGCGCACAGCAGCGGGCCCACCCACGCCTGCCAGGATCCGGTTTTCTTGGGAAGAATGTCGCTCACCGTAGCGGCCTGGTGTTGGAAGAAAAGAATCGGAATCCGGGTCGCCGAGTATAACACTCTTTGCCATCGCCACCCTGGGAGGTCTTCTTCCCTTTGGGAATGGGCCGGTGCACCCATGGGCCGGTGCACCCATGACCGGTGCACCCATGACCGGTGGCGAAAGCCAGCCAGAAAAGCCAAGAGCCCGGGCTTGCGCCCGAGCTCTTGGTGCGTCCTCCGTGATAGGGCGGAAACCTTCCGGTCCGCGATCCGTTGGTTTTAGCTGCAACCGAGGCTGTTGCCGCAGTTGTGGCACAGGTAGCAATTGCCGTTGCGAACCGTCACGGAACCACAACTGTCGCACGCGGGGGCATCTCCCTGGAACTTGGCGAACTGGGCATCGCGCGAATCCTCCCTGGCTGGCGTCGTCGTGACATTCCATACCGGTGGAGCGTCGGACAAGCCGACGAATTTCGCCTTGGTGTAGTTCGCAACGGCTGGCATTTCTGCACCGTTCCCATTGGGCTTCGCGGCCGGCGTTGTCGGTTTGGTCGAAGGAGTCGTCGATGTCGTGGCCGCGATTTCTCCTGCGGAATTCGCCAACAGCTCTGCTTTCGCTCTATGTTCTTCACGATAGCTGGCCAGGAAAGTCAGCCCCAACCATCGGAAGATATAGTCGACGACACTCTTGGCGAACCGAATCTCGGGGTTGTTGGTATGCCCCATCGGTTCGAATCGCGTGTGGCTGAACTTGTTGACCAGGACTTCGAGCGGCACGCCGTACTGCAGCGCGATGGAGATCGCGGTGCCAAAGGAGTCCATGAGGCCACCGATGGTGCTTCCTTCCTTCGCCATCGTGATGAAGACCTCTCCTGGTCGTCCATCCGGATAGAGACCGACGTTGATGTAACCTTCGTGGCCAGCGATACTGAACTTATGGGTGACCGAGTTTCGGGTATCGGGAAGCCGTTCTCGCCGCGGCTTGATCACCACGTTTTGGGTAGCCGCTTCCTCCGCTTTCTTTCCTTCGGACTTGGTCGACAGAGGCTGGCTCTGCTTCGAACCGTCGCGGTAGATGGCGATCGCTTTGAGGCCGAGTTTCCATCCCCAGAAGTAGGCATCGGCAATGTCCTGGACCGTGGTGTCCTTGGGCATATTGACCGTCTTGCTGATGGCTCCCGAGAGGAATGGCTGGGCAGCAGCCATCATCTCGACGTGGGCTTGCCACCGAATGCTCCGGGTGCCGTTGGCAGGCGTAAACGCACAATCGAAGACCGCGAGATGCTCATCTTTGAGGTGCGGCGCCCCTTCGATTGTATCGCGGTCGTCGATGTACTTCTCGATATCGACCACTTGCTCGGGGCTGTAGCCCAAGTTGCGAAGTCCCATCGGTACCGACTGGTTGACGATCTTGAGCATGCCGCCGCCAGCGAGTTGTTTGTATTTCACCAGGGCGATGTCCGGTTCGATACCCGTCGTATCGCAATCCATCATGAAGCTGATCGTGCCGGTAGGTGCGAGCACGGTTGCCTGCGCGTTGCGGAAACCATTGCGTCGTCCCAAATCCAGAACACGATCCCAAACTTCGCGAGCCGCATCCTTCAGGTATTGCGGGCCCGAGTTGTCGATCTGCTCGACCGCGTTGCGGTGCATCTGCATAACCCGCATCATCGGCTCGGAGTTCTCTTCGTAGGCGGCGAACGTACCTACCACCCCAGCCATTTCCGCACTGGCGAGGTTTGCGGCGCCATGCAGCAATGATGTCAACGAGCCGCAGATGCCATGCGCTGTGGCGGAATCGTAGGGAACCCCAGCCGTCATGATCAACGAGCCCAAGTTCGAATACCCCAAGCCCAAAGGTCGGTACAGGTGACTGTTGTAAGCGATCCGATCGGTGGGATACGCTGCATGATCGACCAGGATTTCCTGGGCGATAAAGAACAATCGGCACGCAGACATGAAGCCTTGGTAATCGAACGAACCGTCGTCGCGACGGAACTTCATCAAGTTGATCGACGCCAGATTGCAAGCCGTGTTGTCGAGGAACATGTATTCCGAGCACGGGTTGCTCGCATTGATGCGTCCACTGTTGGGGCACGTGTGCCACTTGTTGATCGTCGTGTCGTACTGAACGCCCGGGTCGCCGCAATGCCATGCGCAATCGGCCATTCGGTTGAGCACATCGCGAGCCTGGTAGGTCGGAGGCTCCACGGCGCACTTTTCGGAAATCCAACGTGTCTTCCACACCTTGTCCTCGGAGACCGCTTCCATGAACTCGTCGGTAACGCGGACGGAAAGATTGGCGTTTTGGAACATCACCGACGAATAGGCTTCGCCGTTGAAATTCGATTCGTAGCCTTCGCGAATCAACGCGTGGGCCTTCTGCTCTTCCTTCCACTTGCACTCGATGAACTCCATCACGTCCGGGTGCCAGACCTTGATCGATTGCATCTTGGCTGCTCGCCGGGTCTTGCCACCCGACTTCACCACTGCCGCGATCTGGTCATAGACTCGCATGAACGAAAGCGGACCGCTCGGCTTGCCGCCACCGGAGAGCTTCTCGCGGCTCGAACGAATGGTCGACAAGTCCGTTCCGGTTCCGGAACCGAATTTGAAGAGCATCGCCTCGCTCGTCGCCAGACGCATGATGTCCTCCATGTTGTCATCCACGCTCTGGATGAAACATGCGGACGCTTGCGGGTACTCGTAAGGGTTCTCGGGTTGCTCCAATTCCCCCGTGCTGACGTTGTAGTGCCAGTTGCACTTGGTTCCGACCACGCCGTACTGATGGTACAACCCGACGTTGAACCAGACGGGCGAATTGAACGAACCGTACTGGTGCAGACACAACCAAGTCAGGTCGCGGTAGAAACGCTCCCCATCCTCCGGCGTGTCGAAATATCCATCAGCCACACCCCAATCGGCGATCGTTCGCGTCACCCGATGAATCAGTTGGCGAACCGAATGCTCGCGCTCCTTGGGGTTGTTCGGATCGCCGTAAAAATATTTGCTGACCACGACGTTGGTTGCAAGCTGGGTCCATGAGGCTGGAATCTCGCAGTTGGTCTGCTCGAAGAGAACCTTGCCGTTCTCATCCTTGATCGCCGCACTCCGAACCTCCCATTCCGTGGTATCGAACGGACTCGCCACCTGGCTGGGGCAGAATCGTGTCTCGATCCTCAACCCGTTGCGATTCCCTCGTGCTTCATGCGTTGTTTGTGTTCGAGCCCGATGCTCACGTCCCAGTTCAACCGTTGCCATACGCTCGTGCGACTCCATGCGTTAGTGGAAAAAGGCAAAGCGCAGATAACAAAACGGTAACCATCCGTGGAATTCGGATGAGTTCCCTTCGTACGCTGCACCTCGATGAAAAAGTGGATAAGAAGAAGATTCCTTGCGACCTACGGGATTCTTACCCCGGACCAACCAGCATCCGACGCTGCTCGCTAGCATCTCCACCCGGTCGCCGTGGTGGCACTTGTCGAGGATCACTCATACAGTACTTATCGGGCATTCCTACTACCTATAGTAGTTAATTCTCAAAGACTGCACTACATGTTGCGTCAGTGGGGAGCAGTGTATCGTTTCCATCCTCCATGTCAAATTTTGGTTTCGCCCGCGCGCAAAACCCGCTCTGATCGGGATTTGTGAGCAAGGGAAGGAATCCTTCTTTTGTGGTTTCGACCCCATGCGCGACCACTTAAACCCTGGTCGTTCTTGCGGTTAAGGAAATATGAAGGGTTCCCCGGACACCTTTGGTCACCCGTTCGAAATTTTGAAAAAAAGTTTCGGAAGATCTTCTCGTGCGTCCCTCGCCTACCCCTGCAGGATTTCGCGCGCGACGGTGCCGTGAACATCGGTCAGACGAAAGTCCCGTCCGCCGTAGCGGTACGTCAGTCGTTCGTGATCGATCCCGAGCAAGTGCAGGAGCGTGGCATGCAGATCATGCACATGGACTTTGTTCTCTTGGGCATAGAAGCCGAATGGGTCCGAGGCGCCGTAGCTGAATCCGGGGCGAACCCCTGCGCCGGCCAGCCACCAGGTGAAGGCATGGGGATTGTGGTCGCGACCGTTGTCACCCTGCGCGGTGGGTGTGCGTCCAAACTCCCCTCCCCAGAGGACGAGGGTGTCCTCGAGCAAACCACGGCGCTGCAGATCGCTGAGGAGACCTGCGATGGGCCGATCGACTTGCCCCGCCAGCTCGGCGTGTTTCTCTTTGAGTTCCGCGTGCTGGTCCCAGTAAGCATGGGACACCTGAACAAAGCGGACTCCGGCCTCACTCAGTCGCCGGGCCAGCAGGCATTGGCGTCCGAACGCGTCGGTAGGTCCTCCGTTGATGCCGTACAGGGCCAGGGTTTCTTTGGTTTCGTCCTCGGTTCGGAATCGCTCCATGGCTTCGCTCTGCATGCGGAACGCGAGTTCGAACATTTGTTCACGGGCGTCGATTGCAGTGGCTGCTGCGTCGTCTCGATCGGGTCGCTGCATGTGATGGCGATCGATGTCATGCAAAAAATCGAGTTGCAGGCGCTGGGTCGCGTTGGAGATGCTCGGCACCAGATTTTCGATCTTGGATTGCCCGTTGCCACCGGCGATGCGCGTCCCTTGATGGATCGGGGGAAGGAATGCGGAACCGAAATTGCGGACACCTCCGTGGCCCAGGGTTGGATTGATGGTGACAAAGCTGGGAAGGTTTTCATTCTCTGTTCCCAGCCCGTAGCTGATCCACGCTCCCATGCTTGGCCGGACAAACGTATCGCTTCCGGTGTGGATTTTGAGAAGGGCTCCGCCATGGGCTTCGTTGGACCCGTGCAGCGATTTGATGATCGTCAAGCGATCGACGTGCTGCGCTACTTCGGGGAACAGGTCGCTGACCCAAGCCCCGCTTTCTCCATACTGCCGGAAGCCCCACGGGCTTTGCATCAAGTTTCCGGTTTGCGCGAACTGAATGCGGGGTTTGGGGATCGGAAGTGGTTGGCCGTTGAGACGCTCGAGCTCCGGTTTGTAGTCGAACGTGTCGACATGGGATGGCCCGCCATGCATGAACAGGAAGATGACTCGCTTGGCCTTCGGGGGAAAGTGGAGTTGGGGAAGGATCCCCCGCAACCCATCCCGAGTTCCTGCCGTATCGCCGACCGCAGCCGTTCGCATCAGCAGGTCGCTCATGGCGATGCCTGCGAGGCCGCGGCACAGGCTCTGCATCCAGGCTCGACGGTGAGAAGGAATCTTTGTCATCCGAAGGTCCCGTTCATTCAATGCTGACGAATTCCTGGGTAGCGATCAAGCTTCGCACCAGCGCCGCCAGCGGCGCTTCGGGTTGCGGATCGTGCTTGCCGATGAGTTCCAACAGAGACGCGGATCGTTCGCGTTCAAACGGCGATGGTCTCCTGCCGAGCATCTGCAGGTACGATCGTTCGATCTGTCCTGATTGATCCTGGGTTTGGGCGGCGACGTCGCGCGCGATCGCTTGGCCTGCCTGCTGCACCCACTGGCTGTTCATCAGGAACAGAGCCTGGCTGGGAACCTGAGTCACGGGTCGCTGTTCCATATGGCTGGCTGGATCCACGTAATCGAAGACGGAGAACAAATCGGCGAGGGCCGCTCGATTGATGGTTAAGTAGATCGATCGCTTGTTGCTGGCCAGGGGTTGGCCCGGGCCTCCCAATCGCAGATCGAGCAGACCGCTCGTGGAGAGGATCGCATCGCGCAGGGCTTCGACTTCCATGCGCCTCGGACGGCGCTGCGAGAGAAAACGATTCTCCGGATCGCGCGGGGATACCGCCCCATAGCTCGACTGCATGCGATAGGTATCGGACAGCATGATCTGTCGATGCAACCATTTCATGGACCAACCCTGGTCGATCCACGCGCGGGACAAACCATCGAGAAGTTCGGGGTGACTGGGGGGATCCCCTCGAAGCCCGAAGTTGGAGGGAGATGCCACGAGCCCTTGGCCGAAGTGCCATGCCCAGATGCGATTGACCATGACGCGAGCGAGCAAGGGATGGTCGGGATGGGTCATCCAACGCGCCAACTGCAGCCGTCCGCTCGCATGATCCGGAATCGATTCCATCGCTCGGTGGCGCACGAGGATCCTCGGGACACCGCGCGGCAGCGGCTGTTCGCCCGGACGAAGATGATTGCCTCGGATGTGAATCGGGAGGTTGGCGATCTTCCCTTCTTCGACTGCCATGACCATTTCGAACGACGGCATACTTTTTTCGAGCGATTCGACTTCTTTCGCGAGTTGGTCGATGGCTTGCTTCTGCTCAGCGGATGGCTCCTTGCCCTCCGGGATTTCGGCTTTCGCTTGCGCCAATCGCCCGCTCGCTTCAGCGACCTGGGCTTGATGCGCTGCCCGCTTGGCTTCGATGGCCGCGGAAGGGAGCGGGCGTTCCATCCACTGGGAAACGAATTTCTCGTTTTCCATGGCGCGCGTGCTCATCAAAATCCCAGCGACGGCGTAGTAATCCTCTTGGGTGAAGGGATCGAATTTGTGGTCGTGGCATCGCGCGCACGAGAGGGTGATTCCCATCAGTCCCCGCGACAAGGTATCGATCTGCTCATCGACAATATCGATGCGCATTTTCTCCTTGTCTTGCTCGGCGAGCATCTTGGGCCCGAGGACCCAGTATCCGGTCGCGGTCAGCAATCGCCCCCGCTCTCGCTCCCCTTCAGGCATCGGCAACAGATCGCCCGCCAGTTGCTGCACCACAAAGGCATCGAATGGCAAATCCTCGTTGAGTGCTTCGACGACCCAGTCCCGGTAGCGCCAGGCATTCGGCATATCGTGATTCTCGTCAGCCCCGTTGCTGTCGGCGTAGCGAACCGTATCGAGCCAGTGCCGTCCCCACCGGACGCCGTACTGGGGCGACGCCAGCAATCGATCGACCAGCCGCTCATAGCGATCGGGCGAACCGTCGGCGAGAAAGGAATCGATCTCGTCGATTGTGGGAGGCAATCCGGTCAAATCCAAAGTCGCGCGGCGCAACAGGACGAGCGGATCGGCAGGGGGTGCCATCGGCAGCCCTTCGCTCTCGAGCGCATCGCGGATCCAAAAGTCGATCGATGGTGTTGGGGACTGCGGTGGGAGCGATTGAAACGCCCAATGCGTTTGGGCGGCGACCGGATCGATCGGCGATCCTCGGGGCCGCGCCGAGGATTCCCGCGGGTCGACCGCTCCATCGGAAATCCACCGCTCAAAATCGGTAGCGATCGCGTCGCTGAGTTTCCCTTTGGGAGGCATTTCAAGCCCGTCGTATCGGATCGCCTGCAGCAACAAACTCGCTTGAGGATCCCCCGGCGCGACGGCCGGTCCGGAATCCCCGCCCTGCAGCCAAAAGTCTCGGGCATCAAGTCTCAGATTCCCTTGCGCGATGACCGCATCGGGGCCGTGGCACTCGTAGCAATGCTCGATCAGCACAGGCCGAATCCGCGACTCAAAGAAATCGAGCTTGCCGCGATCCTCCTCGGACGGCAA
>JBKDXO010000197.1:0-24567 GCA_046306195.1 Planctomycetota bacterium
GCACCTGGGGCGTGGAAGGCCACGGCATCGATCCGGACATCGAAGTGATCGACGACCCCGCCAAAATGAAGGACGATGGCGACCCGCAGTTGGAGAAGGCCGTCGAAGTGTTGCTCAAGGAACTCGAGACCAACCCGTACAAGCCTGTTGGCAAGCCGAAGGGCCCCGATCGTCGCGGCATGGGATTACCCGAGTCCGATAGGTAGCAACGAAGAGAAGGCAGACCATGGATATCAGCCACGAATCCCCAAACGAAACGGAGCAGCGACTGAGGCGTGTGATCGCTACCGCAGACCTGTACGTGTTCCCCGACGATTACACGTTTGTCGAACGAGATATCGAGTCCTTCCCTGCGGACCTCGCTTCTCAGGCGCTCGCGTTGGTGCGAGATCGCGACGTTTGGAGTGCGTTGGTGCCCGCTCAAGAAATAACCGTCGAACGGTTTGTTGTCTTCCGTTTCCACTTCGAAAGGGGCCTCGACAACTCAGGATTCGTCGGCTGGCTGGCGACCCACCTCAAGCGTTCGCTAGGTACCGGGGTATTTGTGGTCTGCGGCCAGAACTCGGACCGAGGCGGAATCTTCGACTATTGGGGAGCACCGGCATCACTCCGCGCGGATGTCCTACGCGAACTTCGCTCACTTCGAAGCGAATGAACGGAAATCCCACCAGGCCTAAATTGGGTGGCATACCCTTCGAATGGGATTGGTTGAGCCAAGCTGCCAGTCGCGGCTGGAGTGAGCTTCTTGGTATCGCTTGCTTTCATCCTCAGGCGATCGACACTCAAGATCCTTGCAACATCGCAAGCTGATCTTCCGTCAGTTTTCTCTGCCCGGCATCGGATTCGTTTGCCAGTGCATCGATTGCAAGCTGGCGATCTCGCTCGCAATCCCTATCCCGCCCCTCGAGTTTCGCAAGGGCAGCCTGTGCCAGAAGCCGGCGGGATTTCTCGACGATCCCCCCTTTACTCAACTTGAGGTACCGACGAACTGCGTCAGTGTCCCCAGTCAGCCACGCACAGACGGCTAGCTCAACATAGATGGATTGCTTGAAACCCGATGGGTATCCCTCGACGCTATCCTCCAGTAATGACCGGTAACGCGCGATGTCGGCATCATTTTGGCAATCCATTGCCCTGGCGAGCAGATACATCAAGCCGCCGGTACGCTGCAGCGGATCTTGGCTATCCAATCTTGCCAGCTCGTCTATCGTCGCCGAATCCCAATCGCGAGGGCGAACGCCATCTAGACTTTGCGCGAAAACATGCATGAGCGTGTTTCGTTCGATGACCGACCTGCCTCCCCGTAGCACATCGATGATCTGCAAGCCATCGCTCATGAAGCCACCCGATCGCACAGGGATGAGAGTGACAAGAAAAATCCCAAACGATGTGCCCGCGACGATCGTGAAATATGCCGCGAAGCGTGGGTCGGATACCGATGCCGGTGCGAAGGCGAAAATCGCGAGCAAGAGGCTGGCGAGCGGACCTCCAGCGACCATTACCAGTAACTGTCGACGAGTGGCCCCACCATTCTTTGGCAACATGGCAGCGAGGCCTCCCATAAGCGCCAGGTTGGTATTCCACTGGAATTTCGGGCCTGACGACGAGGCGTGCCATCCGAACGGTCCGACGATCAACAGAAGGAATCGCATCCCCTGCGAGAGTCCGCCGAGAACATGTCCGATTTCGTGGGTGCCAAGGACGATGAGCATCAACACGGGAAACGCTAGAACGTCCCAGGACGTCAGAATCTCGCGGGCCTTTGACAACTGCTGGATCAGTCTGCTTTCCGACAACCCCAGGTCGATTTGTGGGATCGCCCTCCAAGCTACTAGCACCATGAGAGCGCCGAAAAGGCCACCAAACAGGAGTCCGCCGAGAAGACTCTTCCAGCCTCCCGTGGATGGGGCGTGGGATGGACGTTTTGTTTTCGTATCCACGCGATCGCACCTCTCGAAAGACAACAAAGGAAACTACCACAGAGCAAAGAGTTTTATTGCTTTCCTTCAGACCGTCAACCAAGGCGCAGACCGAGTCGGAGATCAACCCTAGAAAAGAACCCTTGGAAACTTTGGATCGATAAGAATCACACCTTTGATACACCTGTATCTCTTGAGTGGGTGCCCGTAGCTACCGTCGCCAGACGGTGGTGGTTGCTGATTGGCAAAAAACTTAACGCAGCGATTTGCTCTGGTTCACTCGCGGGTTAACGGCATGGATCGGCAGCAAACGTTGCGCTGTGCCGTAATCTTCAACCCGGACGCTCTCGCATCTCGGCTAGCAAAAAAAGACCTTTCCCCTCTTGAAACCATGTAGTACAGATGTATTATACAAATGTATCACACGGCATGGGGAGACGCAGATGGGAAACAGCGGGGATTCGGAGCAGACGCGGGGATTGCTGATCGATGCGGCAGGAGAACTGTTCGCGGAACGAGGTTTCAACGGCGTCACGGCCCGACAAATTGTGGCCAAGGCTGGCGTTTCGCTCGGTGCAATCCCCTACCACTTCGGCAGCATGGAGAACCTCTACCGCGAAACCTTGTTCGAAGCCTGCAAGGCATCCCCCAATGCCGGTTCTCTGGCCGAGCAAGCCGAACGGGCAGAGCCGCACGAAGCGCTCCGGTTGGCGGTCCTCTGGACCCTGCAGGAATACTCTGCCTCCGAAGTGTCCTGGCATGTCAAACTGATCGAACGTGAGTTCCTCGATCCCTCGGAATCCTTTCGCGAAGTCGTGCGCCTCAAACTGCAGCCCGATTGGGACTGGTTGTGTAGCATCCTGGGCAAGGCGGTTGGTCAACCTGCTAACTCAGAACCTGTTCTGTTCGGCGTGGTCACGATGTTCACGCTTGCAGCGACTCTCGTGACCTATGGTCCCTTGATCCAGCAACTCGCGCCTTCGTTTTCAAAACGAACGACCGATCTTCAAGGCCTGTCTCGAATCCTGGCAGCCTTGACCATCGAAGCGGTCGAGCAACACCGGTCTCAATTCGTGTCTCTCCCGACGAAGTCGCGTCGGCAGTCCTCCAAAAGGAAACGACCATGAACACCGTGGCGTTCAAGATCCTGTTGCATGACAAAGCCAAGTACCTGGCCTTGATTCTCGGTATCGCCTTTGCAACCCTGCTGATCAGCCAGCAGTCGGCAATCTTCCACTCGGTGCTCGATGCCTCCCTGCGCGAGATCAAGGAAGCCAATCAGGCGGACATCTGGGTCATGAAACCCAGCGTGGAAACATTGGACCAACCGTATCCTCTTCCAGAACTTGCGGTGAACCGCGTTCGCTCGGTCGAGGGAGTCGCATGGGCGGTCCCCTATTACCAGTCGACAGCGCAACTGCGGACTGAGGATGGCGGAATGAAACTGGTCCAAGTCATCGGCGTCGACGATTTATCGCTGATCGGCGCCCCCGAATCGATGCTGGTCGGGGATCTATCGAGCCTCGATCAACCGGACGGGGTGATTTTGGATATATCCGGATTTCACAAGATCTTTCCAGTTACGCCCGCGAGCGTCGGGATGGTGGTGGAAATCGGCCAGGAGCGCGCGGTGGTGGCGGGGTTGTGCCACATCGGTGCATCCTGGAGCGGTTTGCCACGGGTTTACACTCCGCGCAGCCGCGCCCTTCGAATGGCGCGAGAAACGATCCATCCGATCAGTTATGTGCTGGCACGCAGTTTGCCCGACCATTCGGCCAAGGAAGTGGCAGAGCGAATCTCCGCAACCACCGGACTCAAGGCCCGCACGCGTGAGGAGTTCGAATCCGATACTCGCAACTGGATCCTGAAGTTCTCCGGCATCGCCGAGAACTTTGGTATCACCATCCTGATGGGAGTCGTCATTGGCGTCGCGATCGTTGGGCAGACCTTCTACATGTTCAGCCTGGAGAATCTCAAACAATTCGCAACCCTCAAGGCGATAGGTATTGGGAACGGAACGATCCTCGGCATGTTGGCGACACAAGCGATCTTTGTGTCGCTGGTCGGCTACTGTTTAGGGATCGGCGTGGCGAATGTATTCTTCGCTGTCTCCAGCCCGCAGTTGACCGGCGGTTTGCGAGGCATGTTCATGCCCCCCTACATCTTGATCGGCTCCGGAATTTTTATTGTGATCGTGACGCTGTTTGCCTGCCTCATCAGCGTTCGAAAAGTCTTGGTGGTCGATCCTGCGATCGTCTTTCGCGGCTAAACCAGTCACCTGGAGAGTGTTCGAAATGAATCGGATCGAATGCAGAGATTTGGTGATGGAGTTTCAGACTCCCGCAGGCGCTCTTCGTGTGCTCAAGGGAGTTGACTTCACAGCGGAACCGGGGGAATTGACGATGCTGGTAGGGCCCAGCGGATGCGGCAAGACGACGTTGATCTCTTTGATCGCGGGACTGCTGCGCGGGGCGCGCGGTGTCCTGAATGTGTTCGGCAACGACATGACCCGAATGGAACCCCGAGACCTTCTGCCGTTTCGTCTCGAAAATGTCGGCTTCGTTTTTCAACAGTACAATTTGCTCACCGGTCTCTCAGGCCGAGAAAACGTGGCGGTGCCGCTGATCGCGAAGGGACTGCCATGGGAGCAGGCACTGCAACGGGCGGATGTGCAACTCGATCTGCTCGGCATGACGGCCCATCGGGACAAGCTGCCGAGCCAATTGTCGGGCGGCCAACAGCAGCGCGTGGCGATCGCCAGGGCGCTGGTCCACGATCCCAAACTCCTGCTGTGCGACGAACCGACCTCGGCCCTCGACGGACAAGCGGGCAAGGCCGTTATGAAGTTGCTCCGAGAGATCGCGGTCAAACCCGATCGCGTCGCCATCGTGGTGACCCATGATCCGCGAGTCTACGCATTCTCCGATCGTGTTGCCCAGATGGAAGACGGCAAGATGATTTCTCAAGAACGGAACGCGAACGTTTCGATCGAAAATCACTAACCCTACTCCTCACAGGTTCGAGTATGTTCATCAAGTACGGCATCCCTCTCTTGGCATCGGCAGGCCTGGGGTTCGCAATCAGCACCGTCTCGATCCTGACGCCGCAGGAGCAGCTTGGTGAAGCGTCCCATCCTCCCCCGATGACCACACTCGAGGGTCCTATCATCGCGGGCTTGGGTGAGTTTCAACCTGCCGGTGCACCGGTTGCCGTCGCGACGCCCTTATCGGGGATCGTCAGCCATGTTGATGTTGTCGCCGATGCCAAGGTCGCGACTGGAGACCCACTCTTTCGCATCGACGATCGCGAGTTGTTAGCTGCATTGAAGAGCCGCGAGGGAGAGCTCGCCACGGCGAAAGCGAAACTAGCAAAATTGCAATTGGGTACTCGACCTGAAGAGATCGCAACTGCTGAAGCTCGAGTCGACGCTGCCACCGTGAGTGCACGTAGGACCGAAGACCAATTTCAACGAGTTTCGGTTTTGACCAGCGGTTCCGCGATCAGTAACGAGGAATTCACAAGCCGACGCTACGCGCACGATCTCGCTCAAGCGGAACTCAGGCTCTTCCAGACGGAGCTGACGCGTCTTCGGGCAGGGACATGGAGGCCAGACCTGGCGATTGCGGAATTGGAAGTCGAGACTGCGCAAGCGGAAGTGGACCGGATCCTTTTGGATCTGGAAAGACTTACCGTGCGGGCTCCGGTCGCAGGAACTGTCCTGCATGTGAACGTTCGAGTTGGGGAATACGCAGACACGGGAAGGACCGCCGTGCCGCTCGTCCAAGTCGGCCCCGACGGTCCCTTGCATGTCCGCGTACAACTCGACGAGGAGGATATCGGTTGCTTCACTCCCAAAGCCCAAGCCGAGGGTTTTCTACGCGGCCAAGTCCGGCGACGAATACCACTCAAATTCCTGAGAATCGAGCCTCGCGTGATTCCGAAAGCATCGTTGACCGGCGCTGCCACCGAACGCATCGACACGCGCGTACTGTTCGTCGTGTACGAAGTCGACGGCGATCTGAGCAACCTTTACTCCGGACAAAAAGCTGATGTCTTCATCGAAAATCTAACAAAGCGTGACGCTCGGTAGCTCGAAGTCATACGATGAGCTTCGCATTCTTCCCTGCATCTCAAATCGATCGGCGTTGCGTTAGAATCAGTGGCCGACCTTTTTGCTCTCACGCACGCGCGAAAGAAGCTACTTTATGTCACTACCGATCGTAAACATCCGGCCACTTGTTGACGGCGATGGAGATGGAAATGCCGTTGCACAAGCCATAGACCTTGCTTGCCGCGATTTCGGGTTTTTTTATGTGGTCGAGCATGGGGTTTCCCCTGATCTGATCGCTCGATTGGACCAGGTTAGCCGTGAATTCTTTGCGTTGCCGCAGGTTGAAAAAGATCGGATCTCGATGGACAAAGGAGGGCGAGCCTGGCGAGGTTACTTTCGTGTTGGCGACGAACTCACCTCGGGTCGCCCCGACCAGAAGGAAGGATTGTACTTTGGGCAGGAACTCGAAGAGGATCATCCCTTGGTCCAGTCGCAGACACCGATGCACGGTCCGAATTTGTTTCCTGACATACCCGCGGAAATGCGACAGACCGTCCTCGAGTACATTTCGGAAGTGACTCGGTTAGGTCATCGCTTGATGCGAGGTATCGCCTTAGCGCTCGGCATCGACGAGGATTATTTTGAGAAAAACGGGACGGCCGACCCGCTGGTTCTTTTTCGGATCTTCCATTATCCCTCGGTTGCCCATCCGGAACTGTGGGGGGTTGGGGAGCATACCGATTACGGGCTGCTGACCATCCTGCTGCAAGATTCCGTGGGAGGTTTGGAAGTCAAGACATCGCGAGGCTGGATCGCTGCCCCTCCGGTTCCAGGTTCCTTTGTCTGCAACATCGGCGATATGCTCGATCGCATGACACGAGGCGTTTATCGTTCGACGCCGCATCGTGTGAAGAACACGTCCGGAGCCGGTCGACTGTCGTTTCCGCTGTTCTTTGATCCAAACTTCTTTTGGAAGGTGAAGCCTATCGACTTGCCTAATCCATCCCTTGCAAGGGATGATTCCAAGGAGCGATGGGATCTCGCAAATGTGCACCTGTTCGAGGGAACGTACGGTGAATACGTCCTGGGCAAAGTCAGCAAAGTCTTCCCGCAGCTTCGCACCACGGTGCTTGAGCAACGTTGAAACGGGATATGGGACGGAACGAATCGGTCGATTGCCGTCGAGGGGCAAGCAACCGTAGCTACCGCTGCCAAGCGGTGGTTCCGCCCTCTAAGCCTTGACGTCGATCCCTCGACCGGGCGTCTGCCCCGAACCAATTTGGGCCGCCGACTCGAGTAACTGGATTGCAGCCTGGGCAACGTCCTTGCTGATTTTCGCCTGCTTGACCGCTACGGCATTGGCAATATTCACCCGAGCAGCCTCCCCGGAAAGTTGCGCGTTGACTAACTGCATGGCAGGACTGCTGCTGATGGCGGAAGGATTCATCGATTGGGCACCTCGAACCAGGAATCGCACGGTTTTCTACTACTACGGTTTCTCGATGGCGAGGATTGAACCAGAACTTCGATCTCTCTTTTTTAAACCCCCCCGCTGTGCCGGTTATCCCGGCAGGAGAATCTATTCCGAACGGGGTTGTTGTTTCTGGACCGAATTCTTGTATCGTGAACGAAGGGCGAAAAAGTGTCTAGGCACCTCCATTCGCACTCGTCACAACCATCGCTTCTCCCTGTCGCAGTTCCGCTCCAGACATCCTGGTCATGGACGATGACAACCCGCGTCTCGATGCGAGGAATAGGTACACTTCGATCACTCATGCTACGAGGAACGCCATCGTGATAGCATTCGTTTCATCGATACTCAAGGCAAGAAGGCTCGCTTCGCTGAGCCTAGCCCGACACACCATCCAACTACGGAAGTTGTTGGTAATCCTAGTGGCACTCTGCAGCAGCCCGCTCGGTGCTCAAGAGATGACCGAGGAGATCTGGCATCTCGATTTCCAACGACGGACGCAAATCACCAATCCTCATCTCGAATCGCCTCCGCTCATCGAGGAAAATGGCTCCCTATGGATAGGTGCTCAGCACTATGAACTACGATTGCCAAACACCACCGAAGCATACTCAACCGAGACAAAAACATTGGTCACACTGGACCATTTGCGAAAGGAGCATACCCAAATGCCCATGCACGCAAATATCTGGTTCTTGAATTCCGAGACGGTCCATCGAAATGCTTTGTGCCAAGCATCCCAATCCGCCGAATTAAGCCTCGTCGAAATGGAGCCCTGTTCGCGATTCGACCTAGAGAGTCTATTCAGCTTTGCCCATCCTCAGGCCCCGAAACTTTTCAATGACGAAGCGATCAAGATCGCGCATTACCAAAAAGATAAGGAACATGTGTTCGAAAACAAGAACAAGATCGCTGTCCGTTTTGTGCCTTCGGCATTCTCCATGGATCGCGATCACGGCCGAATGTTTCGTCGTTTCCTTGCTCATTTGTGCAAGATCCATCCAGAAATACGACGTGAAATCATCGATTTAGGTTTCCTGCCTTCCACGATGTCCTACCGTACGCGAGAAGGGGCTACCGAGGCGACGGTGGAGTACCGATTCGAAAATATCAGAAAGGAACGCGGCCCCCTGTCCATCGAGATACCTGCGGAGTACAAGCCTCGATCGAACGACGCTCGTCTTGAAACGATCCTCAGCAAGCTCGAGTCCAGGACCATTCCTAAGCCGGAAGAGCTGATGATCCAGACCAAGAGTCAAATTGAGGGATTTCTCGCGGATGGCAGCACGGAGAATGCTGTCCTTGCGGCGTATCGTTTTTATGGCATCACCGAAAGCGATCCGGGACTCAGAGAACTGCTGACGCTAGGCGGCGGCATGTCTGACCGGTATGTCCGCCGTTTGGGTTACAGCCTTGGAGACATCCGAGAAGTCGCGAATTTGAGGGACAAACTGCAATCCAAGGGCAGTCCGATGGCCTATCTCTTAAATTATTATCTCGGCGACCTGGCGTTGGCCCAGCATCGCGACGACGATCTCATCTACGAAAGCTTAATCAAGTGCTTGGAGGAAGATGAGTTGATTGTCGGAGCATACGTCGATCTTTCCCGCAGGTACATGCAGGCCTGGGATCCCTATACCGCGTGGCGATGCATCCAGGCTGCCAGGCGTATTGCACCCAACCATTCCGATTTGATACCGATCAACATTTTGGAAAGAGCGATCGAACGAGATAGTCCCGATTTCTTTTAGCGTCCAAATGATCGATGAGGACTCACGCTGAACTTCCGTGAGTTAGTAGCCTACTCGGGTTCGCAAAAACACGAAAATGCATGCAACAGCATAATGCCATTGGGCCCCATATCCCATTCCGCAAAACCTTGGGGGACATTTCTCTCGGTTGATTGCGGCCCATGATTTTCGCTATACTGTCACATATGCTGACACCAAGGCGCAGCCCCGTTCTCCAATGTAAGAAATATACTACCTGTGATTGAGGCGATCGCCGACTATTTCGCAAACATACCCTCGAGCCATCGCAGTTTGATGCTGGTGGGCGGGATCGCTTTCTTCTGGTGCCTCGAGAGCGCCGTGCCGCTGTTCCGATTTCGGTACAACAAGTGGCGGCATGCAGGCGTCAATCTGATCTTCACGCTCACCACCATCGCCATCAATTTCTCCCTGGCCTTCTTGCTCCTGCGAGCCACCGAATGGGCCCAAGCAAACCACTTCGGACTCCTCGGCTGGTTGGGAACCCTGCCGATTTTCCTGCAACTGGTGATAGGCCTGCTTCTGCTCGATCTCATCGGTGCCTATTTAGCGCACTGGGTGGAGCACAAGATCGACCTGCTATGGCGGTTTCATGCGGTGCATCACAGCGATCCCTTCGTCGATACCACGACCGCGAATCGACACCATCCCGGCGAGAGCGTGATTCGGTTTGCGTTCACCACTTTGGCCGTGGTGGTTGCTGGCGCACCGATTTGGATGGTGATGCTCTATCAGAGTTTGTCGGTATTGCTTTCGCAATTCAATCACTCCAACATCGGACTACCTCCGAGCGTTGATCGCTGGTTGAGCCTGGTCATCGTGACGCCCGACATGCACCATGTTCACCATCATCACGAGCAGCCGCTGACCGATCGGAATTTCGGCAACATCTTTTCGATCTGGGATCGGCTCTTTGGAACGTACGCAGCCGCTCCCAAAGAGTCGTTGGTCTACGGGATCGATAGCCATCCGGATGCCGCCGAGGCATCTAGCGTGCGATCGCTGTTCCTGATGCCTTTCCGCGCAGGAAAAACCAACCGTTAGCTAGGACTGAGCGAGCGATGGGTTGATGGCCTTTTTTCAATTATATTACTGCGGGTTTCTTCCTTGGGTTCCTACTCGGTGGTTGCATCGGCTATATCGGTAGCGAATTGACCATGACTCCCCCAATGAGTCCCAGCGCTGCTGGCGGATCGTTCCCAGATTATGGTTTTAAGTCTGTCATTTGCGTCTTGATCGGGATTGTTGGGGCGATTGTTGGTGGGCCGATCGGTGCCGTCATCGGTGGATTCGCAGCCGTCGTCGTGGCTGGGTATCGAGACACGGTGGGAAGCACTTCCTCCAGCGGGCAAAACGCAATACTGGGTTCGGAAAGTGGCGATATTGGAAATCCAGATTCCAGCCCTCCGGGATCGTTGACTTAGGCCGTAGCTACCATCGCCAGATGGTGGTCGTGCGCTGGTTTTCACGCGGCGAGGCACCACGGGTAGTTTGGTAGCGGTAGCTACCTAGGGGCTTGCCTGCTCATCGCAATTCGATACGCACCTGCTGCAATTTACCGTTGAAGGCATTTTTTCGGCCTTCGCCATACGCTTCATCCACAGGCGTACCCGTATCGGCTCCCGTGTCCGCGGTGTCGTCGAGCGAGAACACGTTCGCCTGCGTCTTGCCGATCATCCCTTCGCCAACCTTCTTGCCGTCAACGAAAATCGACGCGGTACCGCCAGCCCCACGCCCCTGCGCCGCATCGTAATCGAATGCCATCTTGATCGTGTGCTTGCCGTCGCTCATCGCTTCGTTGGTCGTCACCCGAAAAACCTCCAGCCCGAGGTAGTTGTAGGTGTACATCGGTCGTCCATGATCAACCCAAAGAGCCCAACCGCCAAAGCGACCTCCTTGCGCGAATAGGACCCCATGGTTTTTGTCACCCTGCACTTCGACCTTCGCTTCGACATCGAGCGATGAGTTCTTGACATTGATGAATGCATTTTCCGCGATGTAGATCATGCCAGGATAGACCGTGAGTTTCGTTTTGCCGTCCATCAAGTCGGGACGTCCTGCGACTTTCGCATCGAACCGTTCGATGGTCCTGTCATCGATAGGCAGGACCTTATGGTCGATCGCTTCCTTCAGGAATAGTCCTTGCAATTCCTTAAGCTTGCTGGGGTTTTCCGCAGCGAGGTTTCGACTCATGCTGAAGTCGTCATCGACATGATACAGTTCCCAGACATCTTCGGTCAGGACATGACGAGGCTGAGCCTCCCACGGAGCTTTGTGGATGGTTCCGGCGAACCAGCCATCGTGATACACCGCACGGTTACCACCCATCTCGAAGTACTGCGTCTTGCGGCGATCGGCTGCGTCGGGTGCATCGAAACTGTAAGCCATACTGACCCCTTCGATTGGCCTTTGTTTGATCCCGTTGACTTCCTTCGGCGCCGGAACTCCGGCCGCTTCGAACA
The DNA here is from genome assembly GCA_046306195.1 of Planctomycetota bacterium. Classification (GTDB taxonomy): domain Bacteria; phylum Planctomycetota; class Planctomycetia; order Pirellulales; family Pirellulaceae; genus JBKCUI01. Next base: position 11,673 of record JBKDXO010000197.1, read on the forward strand.
CGGTGGGTGCAATATCGATAATGTGGTGGAATTGGTCTCGAACTTGCCCTTTGGATTTGATGCCGGCAGGCCAATGGAAGACCATTCCGTTTCGGGTTCCGCCGAAGTTGCTCGCAACTTGCTTGGTCCAAGTAAAGGGAGTGTTCCCTGCGACCGCCCAGCCGGCAGCGAAGTGGTTAAAGCATTCAGGGCCTCCCCACTGCTCCAGCTTTTCGAGCATGAAGCTGGTGGTCTCAGGGACTCCATTGAAGTAGGTGCTCTCGTTGAACATGCCGAGCATCCCCCCTTCGGCACTGGCGCCGTTGTCACCCACGATGTAGATGATCAAGGTGTTGTCGAGTTCGCCGAGGTCTTCGATCCCCTGAACGAGCCGTCCCACTTCGTGGTCGGTATGCGAAGCGAAAGCGGCGAAGACTTCCATCTGCTTTGCGAACAATCGCTTTTCATCGCTGCTCAGATCTTTCCAATCCTTGATCGCTTCCGGCTTGGGAGCCAACTTGGTTCCCTTTGGAACGACTCCGAGCTCGATCTGGCGAGCGAGGGTCTGTTCACGCAACTTGTCCCACCCCATATCGAACTTGCCTTTGTACTTCTCGATCCAATCCTTGGGCGCATGGTGAGGTGCATGGGTTGCGCCGGTGGCGAAATACATGAAAAAAGGTTTCTCGGGAGTTAACGCTTGCTGCGATTGCATCCACGCGATCGCTCGCGTCGTCATGTCGGTCGTGAAATGGTAATCCTCTTCACCCTCAGGTTTCCGCATGGGTGTTGTTCCATGAACGATCATGGGATCCCATTGATTGGTCTCACCGCCGATGAAGCCGTAGAACTCGTCGAATCCGGAGCGAGTCGGCCAGCGATCGAATGGACCACTGACGCTCACTTCCCACGGCGGCGTTTCATGGTATTTGCCCCATGCCGATGTGGAGTAGCCATTCATCCTGAGGACTTCGGCCATCGGGGTGATGGTCTGTGGGCGAACGCCTGTGTTCCCTGGAAACGCAGTAGCGATTTCCATGATGGCGCCAGCGTTGTTGCTGTGATGATTGTATCCGGTGAGCAAGGCGGTTCGCGTTGGACTGCACAGAGCGGTCGTGTGAAAGCGGTTGTATTTGAGGCCGTTCTTCAACAGCTTTTCCAGGGTTGGCATGACGCATGGGCCACCGAACGCACTGGAGTGTCCAAATCCGATATCGTCGATCAGAACCACGACAACGTTCGGCGCTTTCGCCGGCGCTTTCACGTCCCAACGCGGGGGAGCTTTCGCATTCCGTGCATCGAGTTCCTTGTACACCGGGGGAGCGGGCTCCGGAATAGGCAATACGGACCGATCGATGGTTTGGGCATTCGGTTGTTGGGCAACGCCCATTGGCGTGAGATACGCTCCCACTGCCAATCCCATCAACAACGCAACACCGACTCTCAGGGAACCCGTATGACTCATTGCACACCCTCGTTCACTATTCGTGGATTTTTTGGACATGACTTGCGTGAATTCGGTCTGAGTATAGTCGAGTTGCGCAAAATAAGTGTGGAGACCGAAAGCCTCTGGGACAGGAGACTGACCGATTAGTTTTTGAGATGATAGATCAGAAACTCGTTCGAGTTGCTGAACTCGGAATCCTTGTTTTCGGGGAAGACCAAGTCGCATCTCACACCCGCAGACTTGCATGCTTTTTGAAGTTGCACCCCGTACATGGCGGAATGCGTCGGGTCTGGCTCTTTACCCCCAAGCACTGGTTGAGCGGCTTGTTTCGGGTACTCCAGGAAAATCGGTGGATCGTCCTTGGAAACCCATTCGATCGGCGAATACTCGCGAATCCACGGAAGGACCTTTTCGCGATTCTCGAGAAGCAAGTCAAACTCCTGCTCGCGCGATCGACCTTGCGCTGCGAATCCAAACGCGTGCCCTCCATAGATACTGTTGCCGATCCATTCCCGAAGCTGCTTAGGGTCGAGGGAAGTCTGCGCGCCCGAAACCGCAGCGCAAGCAAGTCGGGAAGACTCTCTAGCGATCGGATCGCTACTGGTGGGGTCCGCCAGATCGTCGTGCCGCGCTAGCCACAACGACGTGCATGCCCCGGCCGACCCACCCGTGGCTCCGATTCGCTTAGGGTCGATATTCCATTCCTTGGCATGGACGCGGATGGTTTGCAAAGCCCTTGCTGCGTCCATGAGCGGAGCTTTCACAGGAGGCTCGACTCTTTGCTCCATTGCCTGGTCGATGAAGCGATAGTTGATGGCTGCGACCGAAATCCCCTCCTTGAGAAATCGCCGAATGGGATTGTTGCCAAACCCAGTCTTGTCCCCATTCCTCCAGCCTCCGCCGTGGATCAGAAGCACGACGGGGGTAGGAGCGTCGGACTCGGCCTTCCAAAAATCAAATCGCTGCCTCTCCGAGTCGTTGCCGTATTTGTAATCCGCCACGGTCGGGGACGGACGCTCGGGTGGTTTGTCGGCGGTGGCTTTCTGGCCGAACGATTGGCTGCAATCCAATATGCTCCAGGCTGCAATCCCAATCGCACCAAAAAGAATCGTCCGGAGAAAATTGCTAATTCCTCGACTCATGGCTGGTATCCCTTAGGTTGGTTTTTTCCTCTGAGGCACTAAGTATAGCGACCGTATAGCGACCTGTCCGCGGACAGGGATTCGTGCAATTCGTGATTTTTTTGCATCCAATCCGTGTTTCTAAGCGAACCGTTTTCTCGTTACGGCTGCTTGATCCCGCCGTGGTGTTCGAGTGGCGAATGATTGTCTCGCATCAAGAAAAAAGACGAAGGAGAAATGATGAAGTTCAAAACATTGCGTGCATTGGTATTGGCGACGGCAGCCGCGTGGTCGATCGTCTTCCAAACGGTAGGCTTTGTCAAAGCCCAGGAGGACTATGAGTCCGCGGAATACAAGGTCATCGAGTCCGAAGGAAAGCTGGAGGTCCGCGAGTATCCCGACCTGATGCTGGCGGCGACGACGACCAAAATGGATTCGCCAGATTCCGGCAACAGCTTCATGCAGCTGTTCCGTTACATTAGTGGGGCCAACGAAAAGAAACAGAAGATCGCCATGACGACCCCGGTGTTCATGGAAAGCCAGGGGGATGGCGCGAAGCTTCAGATGGGGTTCGTCATGCCCAAGCAGATTGCCAGCCAGGGAGTTCCAAAACCCACCGTTGGTCGAGTGCAAGTACGGAAGCGAACTGGGGGACGATTCGCTGTGGTGCGATTCTCCGGCCAGATGACCGATGAATCGGTCGAAGAATCGGAGTCCAAGTTACGGTCCTGGATGGAATCGAAAGGTCTCGTGGCGGATGATTCGTCCGAAGGGGACGGTGTTGAAACCGCAGTTTACGATTCCCCGTTTACCCCTGGTCCTGTGCGACGCAACGAACTTTTGATTCGTTTGAAAGCGACGAAGTAACTCGATCCATGGCAGACGCGGGGCTGCTTGATACGACAGCCAACTGCTCGATTGGCGAAAAACGAAACACTATTTGAACAAAAGCAGAGGAGAGATCATGAGATTCAAAGGAATTCATTCGTTGGCCTTAATGACAATCGCCGTATGGTCGGCCGCTTGCGACGCGGGCGATATCGTGGAAACGGCGGTGGGTGCAGGTCGTTTCAAAACGTTGGTCGCTGCGCTTCAAGCTGCCGACTTGGAGGACACGCTCAAGCGCGAAGGGCCATTTACCGTCTTCGCTCCCACGGATGAAGCCTTTGCAGCTTTGCCTGAGGGAACCGTGGAATCGTTAATGAAACCCGAGAACAAGGAGAAATTGTCGCGAATTCTCGCGTATCACGTTGTCCCGGGGCGACTCACAGGAATGGGGATCGCGAACATTGACGTTCCTCAATGGGCCCGCACCGCCAACGGCCAACGCCTGTCGGTTGGTATCTTCGACCAAGAATTTCAAGTCGGTGATGCTAAAGTTCTACGGCCCGATATTCAGTGCCGCAATGGCATGATTCATATCATCGACAAGGTGCTCCTGCCGCCGGATCCTCGATCGGAGGAGTCGATCAAGATGGGGGTGAAGGAGGCCGCACCGGTGAGCCTGATCGAAGCGCTGCGTTCCGTTCCCGATGGACGGTTCTCGACGTTCGTGGCTGCTGTTGAGGCGAGCGGTGGCGATCAAGACTGGGCTCAGGCTGAACCTGCCGGAAACTGGACGCTGTTCGTGCCCACGAATGACGCTTTCCAGCGTCTGAGCGACACAGAGCGCAGTGCCCTTAGCGACCCTAAGAATCGTGAAGGACTTCGAACATTGCTCGCCTGGCACGCTCTCCCAAAACTTCAACCGTGGAGCTTCGAGTTTGAGGACGGTGAGCGAGGTCCGGTAATGGTTTCTCAAGAGAATGATCGCTTCGTGTTGGATGTCATTCCGAACGGGATGGTTTTTGTCTACGAACTCAATCGAACGATCGGGAATCGGACCGAGCCGTTCAAGGCGCGCATCCTGGCTGGAGATATTCCTGTTGGAGGCTGCCTGGTAAACATCGTGGATCGCGTGATTGTCCCCAGAGAGTTGGAAGGGAAAATCGTCGCATCGCAGGCCCATCGCCAAAAGGACGTTGAGGAGCTAGCAGCGGGGGCCGACGCCCAGTTCAATGCGAGCTTGGTGATGGCTGACCTGCTGGCGAAAGCTGAGACGCTCGACGAAGATGCGTCGATTGCCATGATGCGATTCGGATTAAGATTTCTCGAGGAAGTCGTGCCGGTCTCTCGCACCGGAGTGATGATGATGGAAGTGAACGAAACGAACGACCCTTCAATCCTTCGGGCTCGGCTTCGCGATAGAACCGCGGATTTGGATCGCGTATGGTACGGAATGTTTCTGAGGAATTCCCCGGCTGCAACAACGCTCGCGGGTCCGCTCCCGAAAGATCTTTCTGCGATGCGCACCAACAAAATGCCGACGACGATGGCTCCGGTAACGAATGCGGGCATCTCCGCAACGGTAGCGCAAAAGGGTGTGGATCGAGCACCAGCCGAGGGGCCGCTGTCGACTAAGGATTTGCAGCCCAGTCCGTCGAAGGTCGCAACGAGCCCTGCCAGTGCAAACTTGTCGTGGTGCGAAGTTCTCGAACAAGACGTAGACAGCAGCGTTGTTACCGATCCGGTACTACGAAGCGCAATCACAGCGACGGGGCTTCCGTGGCGGGTACGCGACAAAGCGACAGGAATTGAGATGCTTCTCGTGCCGCCTGGACAATTCGTTATGGGCAAGATTCCCGGTGATACCGAAGCCATGGCGAATGAAGTTCCTGCACATCCGGTCACCTTGACGAAGGCGTTCTATCTCGGCCGATACGAGGTGACCCGAGAGCAGTGGATGAAGGTGATGAAATCGAATCCGGAGTCGGCACCGCGCCAAGGTTCTTCGGGTATCGTCATCCAAGGGGCGAATGGAATCACCTTTCAGATTCAGCCGTCGGTGGAATTGAGGGATCAGCAAGGCAATCGGTTGAAGGTCGAGACGCAATCGAAGCGTGACGAAAACGGTTCCATCACGGTTACTGCGACGCCAGTGCTGCAAGGGCAACCCACCGCGAAGGGGAATGATCCGAAACTTCCGATTTTGGCAGGATGGACCCCGTGCAATGCATTTTGCGAAAAGGCTGGATTGCGTCTCCCAACGGAAGCCGAATGGGAATTCGCGTGCCGCGCGGGTGTTGACAAGCCTCGTTATGGCGACCTCGATCAGATTTCATGGCATCGTGGAAACTCGGACGGTGAAAACCATCCCGTCGGCGGCAAGGTCGCGAATGCTCTGGGATTTCATGACATGATCGGCAATGCCTGGGAGTGGGTGAACGATTGGTACTCCGAATACACGCGAACGCCCAAGACCGATCCTGCGGGACCTGCGGGACCTGAGGAGGGAACCCGACGGATCATTCGCGGCGGCTACTTCAATGAACCGGGATATTGCCGCGCGACGTTGAGGTACAGCATCCAGTCGTCTGATTTTGGCCTCTCCGGTTTCCGCGTCGCGAGAAATCCGTGAATGTGACACGCTACGCGTAGCTACCGCTGCCAAGCGGTGGTTTCTGCAACCGGAGTTTGTGAAAATCTCCCGGTGACCAAAGCAGCGTGACCCGCGGTTGCTATGCTCGGCGACTTGTTCTCATTTCGCTAGAATACCCGACTCCCTCATGCAGACACGATGCATGGGGGATGGTTGGCTTCGCTTGACTCGGATTCGACTTTCAGGAGTTCATCGATGGGGCAGTATACGGCGGAAGTTCTCTGGCTACGCAATGGTGAGGATTTCCTCAACAATCGTTACAGTCGACGCCATGCACTTCGTTTTGATGGCGGTGCGGAAGTCCCCGGCTCATCATCTCCCCATATCGTTCCGTTGCCGATGTCCGATGCGAGCGCCGTCGACCCCGAGGAAGCGTTCGTCGCCTCACTCTCCAGTTGCCATATGTTGTGGTTCCTATCGATCGCAGCAAAACGCAAATTTCGCATCGACCGTTACAGGGATGTCGCCGTGGGAGTCATGAACAAGAATGCGGAAGGCAGGATGTGCATGCTGACCGTCACGTTGAATCCGGAAGTTCAGTTTTCCGGAGATGTTTTGCCGACCTCGGAAGAGATCCATGAAATGCACCACGAGGCACATGACGAATGCTTCATCGCCAATTCGGTGAAGACCGAAGTCCGCTGCGTTCCGGTCATCCTGGCTCACTAGTTTTTTGGAAGTCATTGGCATTTTCCGCGAACCTATCCGAAGGGACTAGCGTCTCCTCGATTGCCGCCCAGCTCCTCTTTTCGAATCTTTGTCAAGTGCGATGATCTTCTACGAAGAATATTCCGATGTCCCCAGGGAAATAATTCAACAATTCGTCACCGAGCAGCAGCTTGGCAGGCTAATCACGGCGAGCACGAGCAGCCAACCTCACATCGGACTGTACCCGTTTCAATTTCTTGGTTCGACCCTCGAGATGCACCTGAATCGTCAGGATGAGCAATTGGCCGATTTGAGGGACAATCCGAAATGCGCCTTCGAAGTGGACGAGATGCTCGGCACCATCCCCTCGTATTGGATTCACCCATCCAACGCCGCGTTTGCGACAGCCTACTATCGAATCGTGATTTTTGAATGCGATGCCGCAATTTCCGAGGATCCGCAAATGATCGCAGAGCATCAACAGCGTCTGATGCAGCACTACCAGCCCGATGGCGGATATGAAGCATTGAGCGCCCAACACGCCATGTACCACGGCTCACTCAATACGATCGCGGCGATTACTCTGACCATTCGCGAATGCAAGGTGAAGTGGAAGCTAGCCCAAAACCGCGACCGCGAAACCCGCGTTAAGATCATCCAGCACCTCCGGGATCGAGGTCAGGCCACCGACCGTCGAGCAGCCGACGCCCTGCAATGGACTCTGGATCACGAAGCCTCCAAGTGACGTTGCTACCAGAACTGCGCCGGACATTACCAAGAAATTCACCAACAACCAACAGCGAGCGATCCACTTGAACATCCACGATATTCCCTTCGGCGTTACGGACTGGTCGGCGATCCCCAAAACTTTGCATCCCGGCGAGACGGGCACCGCTTTCTGGCAGACATGCCAATTCGGACCGATTCGAGTCCGGATGGTCGAGTACACGCCGAACTATCTCGCCGACCATTGGTGCGTCAAAGGGCACATCCTGCTGTGCATCGAGGGGGAGCTTCTCACAGAGCTACAGGATGGGCGCGTCTTCACATTGCGACCCGGTATGAGTTACCAGGTTTCGGATCAAGGCGAGCCTCATCGATCCAGGACGGTGACGGGGGCAAAGCTGTTCATCGTCGACTGAGAAAAACACAGATTGCTTGTTACGAGCGAAAGGACCCAACTCCATGCACTCTGATTTTGAACGCGCTCGGGACGAGTACTTGATTTCGTGTGATACCAGTAAACTCGACTTGGCAGTGGTCCACGGTTTTCTGTCGACGGCGTACTGGTCACTTGGGCTGCCGCATGAAGTCTTGAATCGCTCTATCCAGGGGTCGCTATGCTTTGGGCTTTATTGCGGCGACGCTCAAGTTGGATTTGCACGGGTCATCACGGACAAGGCAACCTTCGCTTATCTTTGCGACGTCTTCGTCCTCGAGGCATATCGAGGGAAAGGATTGGGCCGCTGGTTAATGGAGGCGATCGTCAGCCACCCGGATCTTCAGGGCTTGCGGCGATTCGTACTGGTCACGCGCGATGCGCATGGACTCTATGAACAATTTGGATTTCGTCCACTGGCGCGGCCGGAAGGGTACATGGAAGTTTTTCGACAGGATATCTACGCAGTTCCCTCAGAAACCGGGCGGTGAGCTCCGCTTGGGATACAGACGGGTATACTTGGGATGGTGCTGCGGTCCGCTTGTGGAATTTCCAGAGCGTGCAAGCGTCGAAGAATAGAATCACATGGACATCCATGAAATGCATTTGCTGTTGCTGCCGGGAATGGATGGCACTGGAAGGTTGTTTGGGCCGCTTGCCAAGGCTCTCGCACCTACGATCAAGCCTGTCGCTGTCTCCTACCCGACGGATCAGCCCCTCGGTTACAACGAATTGCTTGCATTGATCGAGACCTCACTTCCGAGCGATCCATTTGTGGTGGTTGGAGAGTCTTTTTCTGGACCGTTGGCGTTGATGCTCGCTGCGAGACGGCCACCTAATCTCAGAGGCGTCGTACTCTGTGCTTCGTTTGTGAAATTTCCCTTGCCTGTTCCTAAACGGTGGCGGAGCGCGGTGCGTCCGTGGATGTTTCGATTTCAACCGTTATGGTTGCTTTGCATTGTTTTGCTGGGTCGGCATGGGTTTGGCACGTTGGGACGCATGCTTCGATCGGCCGTTCGCACGGTATCTCCGGTCGCTTTTGCCGCTCGTGCGTTATCGGTCGCTAACGTCGACGCAAGCCAAGAGTTGCAAGCGTGCTCGGTGCCCGTGTTGTACTTGCGAGCAGCAAGCGACATGGTCATTCATTCGAAGTGCTGCAAGTTAATTCAGTCGTTGCGCCCGGATGTCGACGTCGCGACCCTGCCCGGTCCACACTTGGTGCTGCAGGTATCTCCCCAGCGAGCAGCCGAAATACTGCAAGGATTCTGCAAGAGAGTAAATGCAGCAAACGATCGCGATGTAGGAAACGAATGCGAATCCCGGTCATGAGGGGTGTCATCGAACGACGGATCTTGGCTAATTTCCATGTGGTCCCCGAAGCGATTTCGCGTATCCTGCCGGAGCCCTTTCGACCTCAATTGGTCAATGGGTATGCAATCGCTGGAATTTGCCTGATTCGCTTGAGTCGTGTTCGCCCCAGATTTTTTCCCTTGCCCATCGGTATCCGCTCTGAGAATGCGGCGCATCGCATCGCGGTCGAGTGGAATGAAAACGGCAAGACCCGGACTGGGGTGTACATACCTCGGCGAGACAGCAGTTCCTTCCTGAACTCTTATGCGGGTGGCAGATTCTTTCCAGGCGAACACCACCGCGCTGATTTTGAGGTTACAGAAACGGAACAACGCTATTCTTTGGAAGCAAAAAGCCGGGATGGCTCAATGCATCTTCATGTTGTTGGAACAGTATCCGATCGACTACCAAATTCTTCTGTCTTTGCGAACGTTGCTGAGGCTTCTCGTTTCTTCGCAAACGGATCCTTGGGGTATTCCGCAACGCGCACAGCGGGACGTTACGACGGCCTTGAGTTATGCTGTTCCAATTGGAATGTCGAACCACTCCATATCGATCGGGTCGTGTCAACTTTTTTTGACGACACAACGCGTTTTCCGCAAGGAACGATAGGCTTCGATTGTGCACTGCTCATGCGAAATATCCAACATGAATGGCATGGCAGGCAGGATCTTTGCTGTACCGAAACAGTGAAAGAGTTACGGAGACCGGCCTTGCGCGAGATTTAAATGATTCACCTTTCCCTTCTTTTCATTTCGATTTCCCTGTTTGCGATGCCTGCGATTGCCAGCGATGATTCTTCATTACAAACAACAACGAGGTCAACCGCCGTGATCGCATCTTACAACCGCGAAGCCCGACATGCCGGCAAGCGGATCCTTGAGGAGGGAGGCAATGCGTTCGATGCGTTCGTCGCTGCAACGTTGGTAGAATACGTGGTCGCGCCGGGTGTAACGAGCTTGGCAGGTCCGCTGAATGCACTCGTCTATCACCAAGAGACCGACGAGAAACTCTACCTCGACGCGGAATTGAATCATGTCGCGGATCCCGAGGGGATGTGGTCCGAAGGAGAGGTCGGGGGGAAGGGAGTCATGGTGCCCGGAGCGCTGCACGGGCTGGAATCGATTCATCAGCGGTTTGGCAAGCTCCCTTGGGCCCGACTGGTACAGCCCGCGATCGCACTGGCACGCGACGGTTTTCCCATCGATCCGATCTATTCTGCAACCATCGAGTACCGAGCAGAGACGCTGAAATCTACACCTTACGGAACGAAAACATTCTTCAAAAATGGCAAGCCGCTGCAGTCCGGAGAGAGACTCGTGCAGGCGGAGTTGGCCGTGTTCTTGGAGGAGGTGGCTCAACGTGGCTCGGCCGCGATGTATCGCGGCGCATGGGGAGAACGCTGCGTCGAAACGGTCCGGTCGCGAGTGGGGCGAATGGACCTGCAAGATCTTTACAACTATCGATCCCGATGGCTCTCACCGCGGCATATTCGCTACCGAGATTGCGATGTGTACGGCGCTTCGGGCCGATCGTTTGGGGGGGCATGGTCGCTGCTGGCACTCAAGACGCTCGAGCATTTCGATTTGTCGAACGGACCTCATTTCTCCGAATCGACGGATCGATTGGAAGTGATGGTGCGCGTCGCCCAAACCGTATGGAATGAAGCGTGGCTTTATGAAACCGAGAATCTCGACGATGACGCCAAGGTGGAATCGTACCTAACTGCACCCCATGCCGCTGCGGTATGGGAACGTGTCAGGCAAGAGCTTCCTGCCGACTTGCCGCATCGGCGGGGCAATCACAGCTATCATATTGTTGTGGTGGACGAGGAGGGCAACGCCATCACAGGAACCAATACCATCAACTCGCTGCCGTGGGGGGACGGCGTGTTCGTGGATGGCGTTCCACTAACAAACACCCTATCCCATGTTGGCACCAAGACTCGACCTGGCGAGCGACGACTCACTCCCATGTCATCGCATTTGGTATTTCGAGATGGACGCCTGAAGATCGTATCTGGGACGTTCAACTCGTCGCTCTTGGAGGGAGGTTTTCAACTCCTGGTCAATGCAATCGATTTCAAGCTACCGGCAAAGCAAGCGGCCAGCCTGCCGCGGTTTGGTACTTTCTCATTCGACGATGAAAAGCCTGATTCCAGTTCTGGCAAAATGTGGCTGGATCTGTCGGTTTCGAAAGAAATCGTTGATCAGCTTGCGGAACGCGGCTTGGAGTTCGAACAGCAGAGTTCGTTTGTCGACACCGGAAGCGGCGCGATCGCTATCCTCGCTGACGACGGATCGGTGGACGCAGCCTTGTTGCCCTTGGTAGGACATGAACAGGATGAGCCCATATTTATGGACGGAAGACGTGAATAGGAGGGGGACGCAAGATGAGTAGGGTCCGAATCGCTCTCGCAAATCTACCTGTGCCTGCAACAAGGGAGGCGTCGCTGCAATCGGCGACCTCCGCAGTGGCGGAGGCTGGAGAGAAAAACGTTCAGCTCATCTGCTTTCCGGAATGCTTCATTCCAGGGTATCGCTGGCCGGGTACGACGGCACTAGCTCCGGATCCCGAGTTCCTGGAGCGAGCGTGGGCCGAGATTGCGCAATCCGCACGGGCGGCGGGCGTTTCGGTCGTCTTAGGGACCGAACGTGTGACCGATCAAGGTTTGCAGATTACAGCACTCGTCATCAACTCGGACGGATCGATCGCTGGATGGCAGGACAAAGGGCAACTCGATCCCGGCGAGGAAAGCGTGTATCCGGCGTTCGGTCATGAACGCCGGGTCTTTCATGCGGGGCCACTCACCTTTGGTATCGTAATCTGTCATGAAGGCTGGCGCTATCCCGAGACGGTGCGTTGGGCAGCGCGTCGAGGGGCTCAAATCGTCTTTCATCCGCACGCGAATGTGGCCGAGCCTGCGAGTTACCGTCCAACGACATTTGCCGATCCCGCTAACAGTTTTCATGAAAAGGCGGTCCTGTGCCGTGCGGCGGAAAACGCGATCTACTTCGCGTCGGTGAACTGCGCCAGTGAGGGCTCTGGAACGACTTCGGCGATCGCTCGTCCCGATGGCACGCTGCACAGCTTCCAGCCATATGGACAGGCGGGATTGCTTGTGGCGGACCTGGATCTCGATCTGGCCACGGGTTTGCTCGCCTCGCGCTGCCGTTTTTCTCCGCTGTAGAGTATGATAATGCAATGAAGTTCCAGGAACTCAAGTCGTTCATGAGCTTATTGCACCATGCGGAAGCTTCAGAAAAAACAATTCCGTTCTTTGATCTTTGAGTGCCTAGAATCCCGGCGACTTCTGACGGGCATGAGCTTGGCCTCGCGGGTCAGTTCCCTCGTTCCGCCGAGCAGTACCGCGATGGCTGGATCTATCCTAGGTGGAAGGCAGGGAGACGCTGTTGACCGCATGCAAAGCACCGATGGTCGATACGTCGTCTTCGTCAGCAATTCCCCGAATCTAGTCTCCAGCGTCACTCTCCCCGAGGGTATACAGCAGGTCTATCGATACGATCGCGTGATCAATGAAGTTCTACTCGTGAGCATTGCATCCGATAACGCGACCGCAGGGACCGGCAATTCGGATTATCCCACGATCAGCGGCGATGGGATGCGGGTCGCCTTTCCAAGCTATTCCACCAACCTCTGCAAACTAGATCTTGACTTTGGTGCTGAGATCTATGTGAGAGATATGGGGCAAA
>JBKDXO010000198.1:0-146171 GCA_046306195.1 Planctomycetota bacterium
GCGCCGAAATATCGATTTCGCAAGAACCTTCGAGCGTGCGGACTGCATCGACGAAGAAAATTTCAGGCAATCCTGTCAGCGGTCGGCGACGTCTGAGCACACAGTCGCGGTAATCATTCGCTGTCGTCGACGATCGCAACCATTTCTGGGACGTCCAAGACGAGAATCTTGCCGTCCCCCATCCTTCCGGTGCGACAGGTATCAAGGATGGTTTTCACGACCTCCTCGACACGGAGGTCGTCCACGAAGCAGTTCAGCTCAATCTTTGGAAGAAAGGCTTGGCTGTATTCGTTGGCGCCGTAACTTCCGAGATAGCTCTTTTGCCGTCCAAACCCTTTGACTTCGGTTACTTCCAATGCTTCCAAGGGGGCGAGCCTCAGGGATTGCAGGAGACGCTCGACGAGGAAAGGCCGCACCACGGCAATGATTTGCTTCATGGAGCACGCCCTGGATAGTGCAGTAGAGGAAACGGGGTTTTTCGAAAGAATACGGCCGATCTTCCGCATTCGACCAACGCAGATTATCATCGTAGCCTTGATCGGGTAGGACCGCGAGGCGGTCTCAGGTGTTTCCTTGTCTTCCGCAGTCGATTCAACGTGCCTCACGCTCAAATCGGACCCATCGCTGTTCATTTTCCGATGCACACGGAGAACAGCGATCAACTCGAGGTGGAGCATCCGGAGTGGCACGTACCGGAGCTGACGGAAAAAACCGGAATCCGCACGCGCTATTTGGCAGCCCCGGGAGAAACGCCGTCCGATCTCGCGTTTGCGGCTTGCAGCAAACTATTTCGTGAACATGCAATCGACCCGCATTCGATCGATTTTCTACTCTACTGCACGCAAACGCCTGATTACCCTCTCCCGACCACGGCTTGCTTGTTGCAGGACCGACTCGGGATCGGCATCCATTGCGGTGCCCTGGATTTCAATCTTGGCTGTTCGGGATATGTGTATGGGCTGTCCTTGGCGGAAGGATTGATCTGTTCCGGCCAAGCCAAACGTATTCTGTTGGTGACAGCCGAGACCTACAGCAAGTACATCATTGCCGGGGATCGTTCCTTGCGCCCCATCTTTAGCGATGCTGCTGCCGCGACACTGATCGAAACGGTGGACGAACCCGCGTTATTCGGTTTTGAATTCGGCACGGATGGCAAAGGGGCCAACACGCTTATCGTGTCCGACGGTGGAGCCCGACGTCCCGAGGACGCCATCGCCCCTCGTCGGCGAAAACGCTGGGGAAGCCGTCTGTACATGGATGGCCCGGGTCTCATGGATTTCACCGTAGGCTCGATTCCCCAGTTGGTTCGAAATATTCTTGGCAAAGCAAACTTGAACATGGAGGAAATTGACATTTTCCTCATGCACCAAGCGACTCGAAAGATGCTCGAATTGCTTCAATCAGCAATCGGGGTGAACGAAGAACAACTCCCCATTCGACTGGAAAATCGCGGCAACACCGTCTCATCGACCCTGCCCATTCTGATTGAGGATCTGCGTTGCGAGGGGAGGCTGGTTCCCGGCAAAATCCATCTCATGGTCGGCTTTGGCGTGGGATGGTCTTGGGCAGGTTGCGTCTGGAAATCATGACGCAGCAGGTTATTTCCCATCGGTTTTTTGCGGTTTGCCCGGTGAGGCATCAACTATGGCGTCCACCACCGAGCAACGATTGGCGAGTCAAACCGGTGTTGAGGTGCGTCCGATGACACGTCTGGCCAGCCCCGACGACAGGTTTCCCGGACTGGTAAAAGACTGCGACAAGCTTCGGATCGGGGCGGTGGCGTATCTCAATACCAAACCCTTGATCTACGGTCTTCAGTCGCGAGCACAGGAATTCGCATCCCTCCAACTCGCTCTGCCGAGCCGGCTTGCGACCGAATTGCACGACGGAATGATCGACGTCGGTTTGATTCCCGTGGTCGAGTATTTGCGCAATCGTTCCCGTTATCGGATCATTTCGAACGCGGCGATCGCGTGTCGCGGCCCCGTGTGGTCTGTCCGGATTTTATTCCGGAAGGAACCTCGCGATGTCCGCACCATGGCGGTCGACGAAGGGTCCTGTTCGAGCGTTGCTCTCGCGTCCCTCCTCTACCACACACGATTTGGACGGATCCCGGAATTGGTGGAATTCCCGATTCACGCACAACCGGAGGAATCCGCGGCGGACGCCGTTCTGGTGATTGGTGACCGGGCCATGAGGCCCGAGCGGTATCAGGCAACTTTCTCAACCGACTGGGACCTTGGGCAGGAGTGGTTTTCGGAAACGGGGCTCCCGTTTGTTTTCGCTTTGTGGACCGCCCGCGATCCGAGCCGCTTGAACTCAGAGTTGGTTCCTCTGCTCGAAGATTGTCGCGATGATGGTTGCCGACACGTCGAGTCCATCGTTGCCAAGCATGCACACGAATACGGACTGACGCACGAGCAGTGCCGCGATTACTTGACACATTACCTCCGTTTTCATTACTCAAGTGACGAGCAAGCGGGTCTGTCCGAGTTTTTAGCGAGATGCCAGGCGGTAGGATTGGTTTGACCCTCGACCAGCAGGGAGCAAAGCCCTCCGCATTCAACATCTCCGCGATTACTATTGAGTGCCGAACCAGCAACTTTTTTCGCCGAGCAAGCAACCATCATGATCGCCCCGAGTCTACCGACAGTGCAGAGAATTCTCGACAAAGCGGTTGCAGGCGAGCGTCTCGATGAAGCCGAAGCCTTGCAGCTTCTCGAATCGTCGGACCTCGCCGCGATCGGTGCAGCCGCCAACGCGGTAACGCAGCGGATACATCCCGAGCCGTACCGAACTTACAACATCGATCGCAACATCAACTACACGAACATTTGCACCGCAGTCTGCGATTTCTGCGCGTTTTATCGATCGCCCAAGAGCTCGGAAGGTTACGTTCTACCGCGAAGCGTGCTCCTCGCCAAAATTCAGGAGACGGTGGAATTGGGAGGGGATCAAATTCTGATGCAGGGAGGCCTGCACCCCCACTTCACTCTGGATTGGTACGAGGAACTGCTTCTGGATATCAAAACCCACTACCCGAATGTGAACATCCACGGTTTCTCTCCGCCGGAACTGCACCACTTTACCAAAGTCAACAAACTGCCGATCGAGACCGTTCTATCGCGGCTGAAACAAGCGGGGTTGGGAAGCATCCCTGGCGGGGGAGCGGAGATCCTCGTCGACCGGGTTCGCGGAGCGATAACGCGCGGCAAGGTGATGACCGACGACTGGCTCAACGTGATGCGGGTTTGGCATCGATTGGGCGGAGTGAGTTCGGCAACGATGATGTTCGGGCATGTCGAAACACTCGCCGAACGGGTGGAGCACTTGAAGCGGGTTCGCGACCTGCAGGACGAGACCGGCGGGTTCACGGCGTTCATTTGCTGGACGTTTCAACCCGAGCACACGGACATGTCCCACATCGCTCCGGCCGGCTCGTTCGAGTACCTGAAGACTCAAGCGGTCGCGCGACTTTACCTCGACAATGTCCCCAACATTCAAAGCAGTTGGGTCACGCAAGGACTGAAGATGGGACAACTCGCGCTCTTGTTCGGCGCCAACGACATGGGGTCGCTGATGATCGAGGAGAATGTCGTCGCCGAAGCTGGGACGGTCCATTACCTGACGCTGGACCAAATTCGCGATTCGATTTCCGAGTTGGGATTCGTTCCACGCCAACGGAATGTCCGCTATGAGCTCATGGACCCAGCGGTCGAGCAGCAAGCGGTGCTCGCGAATCGCACGCGCAACGCAATCCCCAAAGTCGTCGATTTACCCAGGGTTGGCGACATGCCCAAGGTCGCAGATCCCGTCGTTCCGTAATGTCGAGCCGTCGTCGGCGACTCAGTGTTTTTCATCCGACAGATATGAGAGCGTTAAAAGCGCATATCCTGTCACGAGATTCGGGTCTCCCTCCATCCATCGCGCTTCGGGATTGATCCAGGAACCGTCTTCACGCTGGGTCGCCTTCAATTGCGAAAGGATATCCCGCTTCCAATCATGCTCTCCTTTCTCCGAGACAAATATCGGGTCTTCTAGCATGTTGAGGGTCTTCGACATGGTATGGAGATAGTAGTAGTGCCCGGCTCCGCCCATGCCCGGATTGTTCGTGACGGAATAATTCTTTGACAGGAAATCCTTCGCCGCTTGAATGCGATAATCCTTCTTGTCGACCCCTGCATAGATCATGCTCTTGAGCCCGGCGTAGGTCATCGACGCGTAGGAACGAAGGCCTCCGGTCGATTCATCTTTGCCAGCCATCGAATCCCCTCCATTAGCAGGCGTGTAGTAGAATCCTCCGTCGTTGATCTTCGCGGCGAAGGGGGTGTCATTCGCTGGCGACTCGAGGTTTTGGCAGCGGTTCACGAACGCCAGCGCGCGCTGAATGGCTGGATCATCTTCGGGTGCACCGGTCGAACGAAGCGCTTCGATGAAGAACGAGGTATTCGACAGATCAGGCCGCGACTTGCTGCCATACCCGGCCCCACCGAAGCCTGGGTCCTTTTCCCCCAATCCCTCCCCTTCATCCCACTGGGCTGTCTTGACAAAGCGCTGCCCGTCTCGAATCAACGCATCGTATTGGCCGTCTCGATTCGCCCTCGACAAAGCCATGATCGCCAGACTGGTTTCATAGTTCGCGTGCCTCGAACCTTCCGCATACAGTCCACCGTCGGCTCGGCGCGAGGCGAGCAAGTAGTCCAGACTTTTGCGAAGCATCGGGTCATCTGCGGGGAGCCCGACAGCGAGCAGTCCGGATGCAACCAGTCCCGTAATTCCTGGGCCTGCCTGGCTACTGAAGGATCCATCGGAGGCTTGCGCAGTTCGCAAAAAAGCGATCGCTTTGTCGGTCAACTCCTTCTGTTCCGCAGCGGACGCCCGTTTGGCAGGTGCCTGGGCAAGCGTTGCCGTGGGGCAAGGAAAGAGCAGGATGCCTGGGAGAGCGATCAAGGAAGCCAATAGAACCGCAGGTCGCATAAAAATCACCAGATGTCTCAGAAACGGATTGCCGAACGATTGGGCGAAGTGCGCAGTCTCTCCTTCCAAAGATAGGGAATCTCGGTTTTTTGGGACAGTAGGTCCCTCCTCTCCTGGACGGAATCTGTCCGGGTGGTGGCAAAAGTTGCCCCTTACCTCCCCTCGCGACCTCCCCTCGCGTACGACTCGCTCGTCCCGCTTTGGACTCGCAATACCTGAGATCGAGCTTGACAATCGCGGGTCGAGGTGAAAGATAGAGGAGCTTTCAATCAAGCAAGAATCGCAATGCAATGCGGCTTTTTCCTCCCCGCAGGAGAAGGTCGCATCTTTTTTTCTGAATTGGTCTGAATTGGGAGGAGTGCCAGATGTCCGATTACGTGCCGATGACCCGCGAGGGCTACAATCGAATCAAGGCCGAAATCGAGCGTCTTGAGAACGAGGAAATGCCCCGGATCGCGGAGAAAATCGCGGACGCTCGGGCGGAAGGTGATCTCAAGGAAAATGCCGAGTACCACGCGCAGCGCGAGAACCAAGGATTGATGCAGGCGAAGATCAATGCCCTGAAGGCCAAGATTTCGCGAGCCCACATCATCGACACCGCCAGTCTGCCGCGGGACCAAGTTGTCTTTGGGGCTCGGGTCAAGCTCAAGGATTTGCAATTTGGCGATGAGGAAGAGTACACCCTGGTCGGTGCTGGCGATGAGAACTACGAGACCGGCAGGATCCTTTCCACCAGCCCGTTCGGGGCGGCCATTATGGGAAAGAAGATCGGCCAGATTGTGGAAGTGGTTGCGCCCAAGGGGACGTTGCGGTACGAAGTAATGGAAATCGTTTTTGACGAGGAATAGGGCGAGCGACGTTTTGACTCAAAATGACGAACACTCGGGTTCGCCCGATCAGACCAACCAAAGTCCGAATGCGCCGGCAAAGGAGAAGGACGTATCGCTCGGACCGGCTTGCCTGATCGTTTTCGTCTTCATGCTCGTGGCACTCTGCATCGCCGTAGCCATCATGTCGTTCCTGCTGACTGGCAAGCAGGGAGGGCGGGCGGCCTATGCCCTTCGAGAGCAACTGATTCCATGGGTGGACCAGTCCTCGCTCAGCCAGACCGATCAAGTTGCCATCATTGACGAGTTGACCACCCTCGCGTCGCAAATGGAGCGAGACGAACTGACTTCTCGGCAACTGACTCGCTTGGGGGTACGACTGTCGGATTCGACTATTTTGCAGTGGGGAGTCGTGGAAGAAATCAACCGTCGCGCCCAAGCTTCGACGGGGTTGACCGAGCAGGAGAAGGCCGACTTTGCAAGGTTGTGCGACCGCTGGCTTCGGTCGGCTGGCGAAGGACGACTATCGATGACGGAAATGGAGTTCGCGTTTCAACAGACCGCCACCAAAGACCCGCGATCGGGCCGTTTGACCTTGAGAGACCAGATCGACGACGACCAACTCCGGGAATTCCAGCGTCGTGTTCTATCGATTTGTGAAAAGCAGAAAATCTCGACCGAACCCTACGAGAAGAGCGTTTCCCAGGTCTTCAAGCTGATGATTGAGGACGGGTTGGCGGAAAAATAGGAATCCACGCTTCTCCTTCGCCTCGCGAGTGCGATGGATGAAAACGGGAATCCCATCTATCATGATTCCTGCTGAGCACCCCACCTCGTTTTCCCTTCATTGCAACATGGCATCCATCGCAACCAAAACGTCGTCGGCAGTCGAAAGTTCCGATCCTTATTTCCAGGCGTTGTTCGCTGATCGCATCGGCGGCATCGCCTATGGCAAGTCGAACGAGATCTACAAGTTTGAGAAAATCAAACGGGCGAAACGCAAAGCTTTGGCCGATTACCCGAATCGCCAATTGCTCGACTTCGGTATCGGAGAAAACGACTCCATGGCGGATGCCAAGGTGCGCGAGGCTTTGGCCCGCGAAGCCGATCGGCCGGAAAACCGCGGCTACATGGACAATGGCCCCGCTGATTTCAAGCAGGCCGTCGCGCGTTTCATGCATCGTCAGTTTGCCGTTGAGCTCGATGCGACGACCCAGATCAATCACTGCATCGGAAGCAAGACCGCCTTGAGCATGCTCCCCGCGTGCTTCATCAACCCTGGCGACATCACCATGATGACCGTCCCCGGCTACCCGGTTGCCGGGACACATACCAGATATTACGGCGGTGCGGTCTATCGACTCCCACTCCTTCAAGAGAACGGCTTCTACCCGGACTTTCGCAAGGTCACGGCAGATGTTTGGGAGAAGACCAAAATGCTTGTCCTGAATTACCCCAACAGCCCGACAGGTCAAGTCGCAACGCGGGACTTTTACACTCAAGTGATCGAGTTGGCCAAAGAGCATCGGTTTGTCGTGGTTCAAGACGCGGCCCACATCCTGTTAACTTTCCGAGACGAGCCTTTGAGTTTCCTCCAA
This sequence comes from Planctomycetota bacterium, assembly GCA_046306195.1. Classification (GTDB taxonomy): domain Bacteria; phylum Planctomycetota; class Planctomycetia; order Pirellulales; family Pirellulaceae; genus JBKCUI01. Next base: position 7,403 of record JBKDXO010000198.1, read on the forward strand.
GTCCCCGGTGCGATGGATGTTGGAGTCGAAGTCCACTCGATGAGCAAAGGCTTTGACATGATCGGCTGGCGGATCGGCTGGGTATGCGGCAACGCGAAAATCGTGCAGGCCTTTTCCGATGTCAAAGACAATTGCGACAGCGGTCAGTTCGGCGCGATCCAGCGAGCGGCCATTCAGGGATTGGACGATCCCGGCATTCCGACCCGAATACGAACCAAGTATCGTCGACGGCTCGAAAAGTTGGTTTCTGCTCTTCGTCAATGCGGTTTTCAGTGCAACGTCCCGGGCGGGAGTTATTTTCTGTACACCGCTGCTCCCAAGGGGGTGAAGGGTGGCTTAAGTTTTGCGAACGCCGAAGAGGCATCTCAGTATTTCATCACCGAACACTCGATGGTGATCGTTCCTTGGGACGATGCCGGGAGTTGCCTCCGATTTTCAGTGACCTACGAGGCTGCCGACGAAGCGGCTGAGGATGCCCTGATGGCCGAGACGGTACGTCGGCTCCAAGGCTTGCAACTCCAGTTTTAATCATTTCAAGGATCGCTTCCGATGCCCGATCTCGATATCCATCAGCAGTTGAAAGCCGCTCTCGAAACGATTCGTGACCCCGAGACCGGCCGTTCGCTAGCCAAAACCGGACAGGTCACCGATTGGGTGGTGGCCGATGGACATGTCCGTTGTCGGTTGAGCCTCACCAGCATGTTTCAACCGATCGCGACTGAGATTGCAGATCGCCTGCGCGATCATTTGTTGGCCCAGGTCCCAGGACTTCAGGGAGTCGAGATCGCGCTCGATACCCTGCATCGTCCAGCGTCTCCGATCGGCCAAATCGGGCTGAAGGCGAAAGCCGTTATCGCGGTGGCTGCTGGCAAAGGAGGTGTTGGAAAGAGCACGCTGGCGGCGAGCATTGCGCTGACTTTGTCCCGGCTGGGCGCCAAGACTGGCTTGATGGACGCCGATGTATACGGGCCCAGCATCCCGCACTTGCTGGGACTCGACGGACGTCCCGAAATTCACGAAGGCAAGATCCAGCCAATCCGTGCGGGAACGATGCCGGTTATGTCGATGGGATTCCTCATCGGCCGCGACCAAGCCGTGGTTTGGCGAGGGCCGATGCTCCACGGCTCCATCACTCAATTTCTTCGCGATACCGACTGGGGAGAGCTCGATTACCTGGTGATCGATATGCCTCCGGGGACCGGGGATGTTGCTCTGACGTTATCGCAGTTGCTTCCGCTGACCGGCGCGGTCATCGTTTGCACACCACAAGAAGTCGCGCTGCTCGACGCAGGTAAGGCGATGGCAATGTTCGAGAAGACAAAAGTCCCGATCCTGGGTATTGTCGAGAACATGAGTGGCTTTACCGATCCGGAGTCGGGCAAGACGTTTGATATCTTCGGTCGCGGCGGCGCCCGGAGCAAGGCGGAAGAGATGGGAGTACCGTTCCTCGGCGAAGTCCCTATCCAGATCCCGTTGCGGAGCGAGTCCGACGCTGGTCGCCTCGCCGACGTTCTTCAAAACCCCCGGATCGCCAAGCCGTTCGAAGACGTTTGCAGGGCATTGACCCGTTCAATTGCCGACCAAATCGCGGCTCGGCCCAACGTGGGTGCTGCCCTTCCCGTCCTCGGCTAGTTGGGCGAATTGTTTAGCAGACCGAAGCTGGACTCGGCCATCAGTTGTGCATCGCTTGCATGCAGATAAAGATCGCGAATCCAGCGAGATACACCCAACCCACCCAGCGTCGAATCTCTGCTCCCGCAAAAGCGATCGGCAAGAGTAACGCAGAGAAACCGATCAGGAGCGGCAAGTCCCAATGGAGCGATTGCTCCGGAACCTCGAAGGGTGTGATGCATGCAACGAGCCCGAGGATGCAACCGATGTTGAATAGATTGGAGCCCGCCACGTTGCCGATGACGATGTCCGATTCTTGGCGGCGCGATGCGAGGATGGAGGTCGCCAACTCCGGCAGCGAAGTTCCGACAGCGACAATGGTCAATCCAATAGTCAGTTCGCTGACGCCGAGCAGTCGAGCGACACCGACCGCGCCATAAACCATCAGCTGCGCTCCTGCGATCAAGCCGAAAAGGCCCAAGAGAACCAACGCACCGTTGCGAGGAAGCGATTTCTCTGGCCCTCGCACACGGTCCAAAAGCTGGCTTTCACTCCCTCGATCCGTTGCCAGTACATCCTTCCAGGGATCTTCGGCTTCCACGCTTTCCGTCAGGGCGACCACTTGCTCCTGGTACGATTGCTTTTCTCGAATTCCCCGATAGATGGTCCAGCAGGAGATGACGCCGAACGAGAGAATCAGGATAACTCCGTCGCTTCGAGAAAGAGAGCCGTCCATGCATAGGAACCAAACCAAAACGGACTGGATAATTAAGAGCGGTATCTCAAACCGCACGATCTCCGCGTGGAGTTGGATCGGACGAATGATAACGGCGACGCCCAGGATCAATCCCAGGTTTGCGATATTGCTGCCCAGCAAATCGCCGAATGCCAAGTCGGTTTTTCCTCCAACGGCTGCCGTTATATCGATCGCCAATTCGGGAGCAGAGGTCCCGTAGGCAATGAGTGTCAAACCGATCAGAAGTGAACTGATACCGATCCTACGGGCGATCCCGACCGCTCCATGAATGGTTCCTTCGGCCCCGACATACAAAATCGCTAAACCAAGCAAAAACAACAGAATCGACGAGAGTATTTCCATGCGAACGGGCTGGGCGCTTGAGGAAGGTTCGACCAAATTTCGGTCGCATGGTATACTTTACCTCCCGGATAGCGACCGCGAGCCTTCCGGTGGAAAAGAGCCTCCTTTATGCACCCTTGAGTGCCTTTCCTTGGAGAAATTGATGGCGAGCCCTAGCATACACTCCTCAAAGAAAACCCAAGTTATGAACGGCGCCGACATCGTCGTGGCGTCCTTGGTCCGGCACGGAGTTCGGGTCGTGTTCGCTTATCCGGGGGGGTGCAGCATGCCGATGCACCAATCTTTGACCAAATATGCTGGCCAACTTCGCACGATTCTGCCAAGGCACGAGCAAGGTGGCGCATTTGCTGCTCAGGGAATCGCTCGCTCGTCCGGCGGGGTGGGGGTGGCGATGGCGACCAGCGGCCCAGGAGCGACCAATCTGGTGACCGCGATTGCGGATGCCAAACTGGACAGTATCCCTCTCATCGCGATCACCGGCCAAGTCCCGACGGCAGTGATTGGAACCGACGCCTTCCAGGAAACGCCGATCGTCGAGATTTGCCGTGGGATCACCAAACATCATTATTTGGTGACGCGTGTCGAAGATGTTCCTCGCGTGATGAAGGAAGCGTTCCACATCGCAACCACGGGACGTCCTGGCCCTGTCTTGGTCGACATGCCCAAAGACGTTCAACTCGACAGTTGCGAAGTCGACTGGGATGTCCCGATGAACTTGCCTGGCTATCGGCCGACCAAGCATCCGAATGCTGCCCCTGAACAAATACGCCAAATCGCAGCAGCGATCCGGCACAGCAAGCGACCGATCATTTACTGCGGCGGTGGGGTTGTCACTGGCGAAGCGTCCGAAGCGCTGCGCGAGTTGGCAAAAAAGACAGGCATCCCAGTCACGATGACCGTCATGGGGCTTGGAGTCTACCCGGCCGACGGTCCTCTGTCGCTCGACATGCTCGGCATGCATGGTGCCGCGTATGCCAATTATGCCGTTCGGGATTGCGACTTGTTGATCGCACTGGGAGTCCGTTTCGATGACCGGGTGACCGGAAACGTTGCGTCGTTCGCGAAGAACGCCAAGATCGTTCACGTGGACATCGACGCGTCAGAATTGAACAAAAACAAGGTCGCGCATGTGTCGGTTCGGAGCGACATCGGATACGCGCTTCAAGAACTCAACAAGATTGTCGAGGCGCCTGAGGATTGCTCCGCCTGGGTCGCACACTGCCGCGAACTCAAGGCCAAGCATCCGTTCCGCTACGACGAGTCGTTCGATGGAATTTTACAGCAGCATGCCATCCGCACCTTGTCGAACTTGACCCGGGATCGTGAAACCTACGTCACCGTCGGAGTCGGCCAGCATCAGATGTGGGCCGCCCAGTTCTTCCAGTTTCAACGCCCTCGCGCTTGGCTAAGCAGCAGCGGGCTCGGGACCATGGGCTTTGGATTGCCGGCCGCCATGGGGGTCCAGGCTGCCCACCCCGATGCACTGGTCATCGATATCGATGGCGATGGTTCGTTTCAAATGAACATCCAGGAACTGGCCACCCTGCACTGCGAAAAACTCCCCGTGAAAGTTCTTTTGCTCAACAATCAGCACCTCGGCATGGTGGTGCAATGGGAGGACCGATTCATGGGTTCCAACCGGGCGCACACGTACCTGGGGCCGATCGATCATGAAGAAGCCAGCGGCCCGGGCTCGACGGTCGCCCACTCCTACGTTGCCAACCGGTACCCCGACTTTGTGCAAATCGCCAAGGGCTATGGGTGCGGTGCTGCGACTGTCCGCCGGAAAGCAGATCTCGAGGCTGCCCTCGAGGAGATGATTCGCTACCCGGGCCCATTCGTGCTCGACGTCGAAGTTCCCTACCAAGAGCACGTGCTGCCGATGATCCCGTCCGGCAAGACCGTCGACGACATGATTCTGCAATAGTCCTCCTACCTCGGTTAGTCAACGATGCTCGATCTGTACGACAAAGTCCAAGACGCATGCGCCTTTATTCGTAAGGCTTGGCACCACACCCCGCATGCGGGAATCATCCTTGGAACCGGGCTGGGACCACTCGTCGAGCGAATCGAAGTCGAGGCGACTATCGAATACGAGGAGATTCCCCATTTCCCCCGATCGACGGCTACGTCGCATCGCGGTCGGCTCGTCTGCGGCAACCTATGCGGGCTTCCGATCGTCGCGATGGATGGACGATTCCACATGTATGAGGGTTACCCGCTCAAGCAGATCACTCTGCCGGTTCGGGTCATGAAGTTTTTGGGGGCTCAGTTGCTGGTCGTCACCAACGCATGCGGCGGCATGAACCCCAACTACCGCGCGGGGGACATCATGGTGATCGATGACCACATCAATTTGATGGGCGACAACCCGTTGATTGGGATCAACGATGACAGGCTCGGACCAAGATTTCCCGACATGTGCCATCCGTACGATCCCGAGTTGATCGATACAGCACTTCGGATCGCACGACTCAACGATATTGTGGCCCATCGCGGGGTGTTTGTGGCCGTGGCCGGTCCGAATTTGGAAACCCGCGCGGAGTACCGATTCCTGCGAGGCATCGGGGCCGATGTCGTCGGTATGTCGACCGTCCCGGAGGTGATCGTAGCGGTCCATTCCTCCATGCGGACCGTTGGGTTTTCCGTCGTCACCGATATGTGTTTGCCCGACGCTCTGGAACCCGCTGACGTCGAGAAAATCATCGGGGTCGCAAACGACGCCGAACCGCGGCTGACCACGTTGGTCACGGGGATCTTGTCGCATGAGCGGGCGCGACTGCACTGATCAAGATCCCTGCGAGAAAACTGTGATCGCCAATACGCTTGCCGCAGATTGGGTTCGGCAACGATCCCCGGAATTTTCTCCCCGAGTTGGAATGATCCTCGGGAGCGGACTCGGCTCGCTCGCCGATTCCATCGCTCCGATCGCGCATTTCGCCTACCAAGACATACCCGGCTTTCCGCAATCCCACGTTTCCGGGCATGCCGGCAGACTCGTGCTGGGTACATTGAGCGAGGTTCCAGTAGTCGCCATGCAAGGTCGGGCGCATCTGTACGAGGGTTGGTCGGTCGCTCAAGTCGCGACGCCTGTCCGAACAATGGCCCAGCTGGGGATCGAACTGCTGATCGTCTCCAACGCATCCGGAGGAATCAATCCACGATTCCGAAGTGGGCAGATCGTACTGATCGATCGCCATGTGAACCTCATGTTCCAGAACAGTGTCTCGAACTGGGATGCTCATGCCGGCTCGGCTGGCGTAGGGAGCCCTCAGCGTACTTCCGCCATCTACCATTCCTGCTGGCTTGAGCGTGCCGAAAAGGAAGCGATCCAACTGGGATTTTCGCTACCCCGCGGCACCTACCTCGGTACACTGGGTCCGAACTACGAAACACGAGCTGAATACCGGGCGTTCGCCAGCATGGGTGCGGACATGGTAGGTATGAGTACCGTTCCCGAGACCATGGTCGCAGCCCAGATGGGAATTCCATCGCTCGCATTTTCCATTATCACGAACGTCGCCAAACCGGATGCCCCTTCAAAAACCGAGCATGCGGATGTCTTGGCATGGTCCCAAGCTGCCCAAAATCAATTGGCACCGCTGATCGAGCGGTTGCTGCGCGAGTACTTCTCCAACCGCTAGTCCCAATTTCTTCGCGAGCGATCTGAACCTTGAACGACAAGAAAAACAAAGGCTCTGAGCCTGCGAAGCGGGCAAGCGATGGAACGGCCGATGAAGCCTTGGCGGAAGCCATCGGCTCGGTAGATAATGCTCCTAGCTTGACATACCATCATGCCGGACTGACCATCGACGGCTACTCCCGCGCTGCGGTTCAAACGTATTGGCGCATCGCTGAAATGAAGGTCGGTTTCGATCTCGGAGCCCAACCCTGGGACTTCATGGCTCTGCCCCGCTACTTCATCACACATTCCCATTTGGACCACATCGCAGCCATCCCATCGTACGTCGCACGGCGCCGCATGATGAAGATGGAACGACCCACCATTTATTTGCCTGGGCATACCGTTGCCACCGTCGAACAATTGCTGCGTGTGATCGGCAGACTAGACCGCGGCCGACTACCATGCGACTTGATTGCCGTCGAACCCGGCCAAGAAATCGAATTGTCGCGAGAACTGGTCGTCACCACTTCGGCGATGCGCCATTCGATTCCAGCCCTAGGCTACATCATCTGGGAACGACGCAGGAAACTGAAGCCCGAATTCACGCATCTCAAGGGGGACGAAATACGGGACCTGAGGTTGTCCGGTACCGAAGTGACCCAGGAAATCCGCGTCCCCATGGTGGCGTATACCGGAGATACGGCTCCGGCGGGATTGGATGCCTGTCCCGACATGTACCGAGCGAAAATCCTCATCACCGAGATGACGTTTCTGGCACCGGAGCATCAAAAAGACAAGATCCACAAGCACGGCCATATGCATCTGAGCGACTTCGTCGATCGGCGCGATGCATTCAAAAACGAGATCATTATCTGCGGGCACTTCAGTGTCCGGTACAACGAGCGTCAGATTCGTCGCTGGGTGGATCGCGCGATTCCCGATCGTCTCGATGGTCGTCTCAAACTTTGGCTGTGATCGGCAGTCGGCATCGTCTAAGGACCTACTGTTGAGTCCGTTTGCCGAAGGGCCGAATAAGAACATGCAAAGAAGACGCCTTCCAGTACCAGAGGGACCAGGAGTGCGATCGCCCAGGCAAGTCCGACAGGGACTTTCACCTTGAATTTCTGCTGTATTTTTGGTTGCGCCAGCGAATGGATCAAGCCCGTTGCAATCAATCCGGCGACCGATGAGCCTACACCGAAACCGACGAGGCGCGGGATATCCTCACTGACCATCAGCATCGCAATGAACCCAACCAAACGCTCGGAAATGATCCAACCAAGACCGACCAAGGCTAGCCACCATCCCCAGTTTTTGCGCAGAATAACTCCGACACCCGCTGCTAGATCCAAGATCGCATACACCGACAGGATGGCGAGATAGATACCTCCCAGTCGCAAAAACGGAATGGCTTCTCCGATCTGCGGCACGAGATGCATCAACGCCAGGACAACGACGATCAAAAAGATATTCTTGATCAATCCGATGAAAAAGCCAGCGACGATCAACGCAAGATTGCCTTGGCTTTCCTTGACTGGCGCAACCTTGCCTTGCTCGTTTCGCAGGTACGTCCGCAATGCCTCGGCATCGGAGATGCCGCTCTTCTCGGTCACCGCGTAAGGATTGACCTGGGTCTGCTGAAAATCCCGATCGGTCAACACATCAAACAGCGACGAATCCTTGGGTTCGGGGGCGGGGGCGGGACTTTTTGATTTTGTGGGTGCCGACGCGGCTTTCGACGGGTTCGCCACCGAAGACTTTCCCACTGCTTGACCGACAGCCGGTATCGCGATGACCTCACCGCATTTGCACCGCGAACGCTTTCCTGCAGCGGCGTCCGGTGCCTGGGATTGTGTTCCGCACTTCGGACAAGTTACCGGGATCGGCATAAGAGATGTTCGCACCAGTGAACAGAGTTCTCGGACCGGCGAGTTCCCCCTACAGCGCAGGCGTACGGAAGCTCCCGTTCGGCACCTAGTGTAACCCAACCTGAATTGGATCGAAGTCCCATCGCTCTCGGAATCCAACACCGACCCTCTAGATAAAATTAGCTAATGTTGCTTGCTTCAAGATTAGTCTAATCTAATATAGCAATAGAGGCCGATAGTTGATACAGGTCGGCTTGAGGTGACTGTACCGGGTGGCACGAATGTTTGGCCATGAGGGTCGAACTCGCCCGGCGAGTTGTCTCGACAGTTGTCTTCGTTGGAAGAGAGCGATGCGTCCATTCCTAGTCAATAAGGAACCGTAGATCTCATGAGATGACTCCGAACCCCATTCCGCGGCCATCCTGAAAAGGGGCTGCTGTCGCCAAACCGAGCCTCTCTTGGGACAGCAGAGACCGCGCCTTGCCGCTCGGCCACGTGAGACCTCTGCGACCGTCTGCTTCCGACGTCGAACTTACGATGGGAATTGTTTGTTGGAGGGTTGCCACCATGAATCTCCTGCTGACGATGGCTTTGGTTGGAATCGGATGCGGTTTGGGGCGTGATTTGGAGGGTCGTGTGATCGAGGAATCGATCGACATGATTGAACTGAATCACTTTTACGACCCGGCGGGTCGCCACATTTACGATCAGGTCATCTTTTACCACTTGGCGCCGGAAACCGGGAAATATCGAGTGCGAGCTTGGTGTTTGGTGGAGGACCGAGAGACTTTGTCGCGGCGTCCATTCAGAAACCCGGCCACCGGTCAGGTGCGAGTGGATTGGTATGATGGGGAGCACAAAGTGTTGCGTCGGTTGGCGAGCCCGATTTATCGCGAAAGTTGGACCCAGGTGGATCCCGAGCGAATGGACAAGCGTTTCCTGGACGAGCGACTTCGATTATCGTTGGTGCAAGGCCCTCAGCGGATTGCAGCGGAGCGTCAGTTGGCCGCCGAAATGAATCGGACCGAAGAATTGCAAAATCCCGACTCGCATGCGGCGACAGGGGAAGGGTTACCAACGTTTTTGGCGGGCGGGGCGCGTCGTTGATTCGTGAGCAGCTAGCAGTACAAGCCGTGGGCGAGCATGCGGAAAACCTCGGCTTTGTCCTGCTGGGAGTTGCCAATGCGCAAGAGGCCCCTGACTTCGCTCTGCTGTGCGACTGGTTGGACCATGGGTACTCGGCGTCGATGGATTACCTCGCCGAACGCCGTGAAGCCTATCGCCATCCGCGCTCGGTTTTAGAGGATTGCGCGTCGATTCTGATGTTTGGCATGCCTTATTCCAAGCATCCGCGCACACGACCGTCCAAGTCTTCGAATGCAAATTCATCGAGTTCCGATCCGAGGATGTTGGGACGCGGAACGATCGCCGCTTATGCTGCCGGAGCGAGGGATTACCACGAGGTGATCCATGAGCGGCAATCGGAAATGATCGGCAATCTCCGGAGAATGTTTCCTGGGAAGCGATTCCGCGGGGTCGTCGACACCGCGCCCTTGCTGGAGCGGTGTTTCGGTCGATTGGCGGGCTTGGGTTGGCAAGGAAAGAACACGTTGCTTCTCAACCGCCAGTTGGGCAGCTACTTCTTTCTCTCCGCGATTTTGTCGGAGGTTCTGCTCCCGGCGAACGATGTTCTCGAGACCGATCACTGCGGTTCGTGCCGAGCCTGTTTGGACGCGTGTCCGACGCAGGCGTTCCCTGCCCCCTACGTTTTGGATGCGAATCGCTGCATCAGTTATTGGACGATCGAGCATCGCGGCGAGATTCCGGCATCGATGAGGCCTGAGATATCCGATTGGCTTTTTGGTTGCGATGCTTGCCAGACGGTTTGTCCGTGGAACCGAAAGCCGGAGCCGCGGGTGGATCCGGATTTTTCCCCAAACGGCTGGCAGGACAAGGTGGATTGTCTTTTTTGGTTGCAGCTCGACGAACCAGGATTTCGCGAGCGGTTCCGCCACACTCCGTTTTGGCGCACGCGTCTCCAGGGCAGGCAGCGCACCGCGATGATCGTGGCCGCGAACACTGGGCGTCGGGACGCGATTCCGGCCATGGAAGGGTTTCTCGCGTGCGGGGATCCCGTGCTGGAGGCGACGGCGCGATGGTCCCTCCAAGAACTCGAGTCTGGTCTATAATACGGATCGATTCAGCGATTTCGTTTTGGCGACCGAGTTTATGAAGCACATTCTTCCCACCGCTTTGGAAAAAACCGAGCAACGCAGCTTGCGCATCCATTGGAGCGACGGCCAGATTCTAGATTATCCCGTCGGTCGATTGCGCGAAGCGTGCCCTTGTGCGACGTGCAAGGAACGAAAAAAGGGAGAGTCGAAAAAAGGGGCGGGAAGCCTACTGAACGTTCTCAAGCCTGGCGAGGCGGTCGAGCTAGAAGTGCTCGAAATGCGACCGGTCGGTAATTATGCCTACAACATCACTTTTTCGGATGGTCACAGTTCCGGTCTATTTACAATGGAGTTGTTGAGGGAGTTGGGGCTCCCTCGTTCTGAAACTAGCTCACAAACTCCAACATGACCCATTTTCAACCGCGAAAATCAACTGCGCCGCGACTTCATCGAGGAAACCCAACGAAGCCGTTCGGCCGGGATGCGCGCGACCTTTTGGTGGTGGGCTGGCAGGAAATGGCGAGTCTTCCCGAACTCGGAGTCCCTCAAGTCCCGGTGAAATTGGACACCGGAGCGGTGTCCTCGTCGATCCATGTAGAGAACATCAAGGTTTTCCGCCGCAACCAAAACGAATGGGTACGGTTCGATCTGGGGGAGGGGCTGGCTGATCCAAACGAAGATTGTCGATGCGAGTCTCGGCTGTTAGGATTTCGTCGCATCCAGTCGTCCAGCGGACATCGTACCCTGCGACCCGTGATCGAAACCATGATTCGTATCGCCGGATTTTATTGGACCATCGAATTGACGCTCGCAAGTCGTCCCACCATGCAGTTCCCCGTATTGATTGGGCGTGACGCCCTTTCGGGCCGCTGTTTGGTCGATTGTGGGCAGACGTTCGTGGCCCACTCGCGATACACCACGATGCAACGCGAAGTGTAGGGCTCGTTGTTTTGCTTGCGCCGCTTCCATTCCGAAAGATATTCGTAACCGGACATCGAGGGATGGTAGGCTCGGCTGTCTGCCGCTTGCTGGCCGACGAATACCCGCATGTTGAGGTGGTCACCCAGAATCGGAGCGACCTCGATTTGCGGGAGGAATCGCAGGTCCGTGCTTTTTTTGATGCCCACCGTCCGGACGCGGTTCTCTTCGCTGCGTCGCGCGTTGGAGGGATCCTGGTAAACTCCAACTATCCTGTGGAATTCCTTGCTGACAACGTGCGGATGGCCACGGCGACGATCCAGGCAGCCTATGCATCGGGGGTGTCCCGCTTCCTGTATCTCGGTTCGACATGCATTTATCCGAAATTCGCCCCGCAACCGATTCGAGAGGACGCTCTGCTGAGTTCGCCGTTGGAGCCAACCAACGAAGCGTATGCACTGGCCAAAATCGTCGGCTTGAAATTGTGCCAATACTATCGTCGTCAGTATGGTGTCGTATACCACTCCGCCATGCCAACCAACCTCTACGGCCCCGGGGACAACTACCATCCCGACCACAGCCACGTGATCCCGGCATTGATTCGCAAAATTCACGAAGCAAAAGTAGCCGGCACACCAACAGTCGCGATATGGGGAACAGGCACGCCGCGACGCGAGTTTCTCTACGTCGACGACTTGGTTGAGGCCCTGATCCATCTGCTGTCGCTTCCCGATCCGCCCGACTGGGTCAATGTTGGGTATGGGACCGATATTTCGATCCTCGAGTTGGCTCATGCGATCGCGGGCGTTGTCGGTTACGGCGGTACGATCGCAACAGATCCGACTAAGCCTGACGGGACACCTCGCAAATTAAGCGACTCGTCGTTGCTGCGATCGACGGGATGGCAACCGACAACCTCCTTCCAGGAAGGCTTGCGTCTCGCCTACGACGACTTTGTGCATAGCCTCGCGCGCGGGGATTTACGCAGCCAATGATTCAACGCCTCATTTCCACCATTCCTTTTCACGATCGCTTCTCATCATCGAACGGATGAACTTATCCATGACCAAGACCGCAATCATCACTGGAATTACGGGACAAGACGGTTCTTATCTGGCGGAACTTCTGCTGGACAAGGGATACCAGGTTCACGGCGTCGTTCGTCGCAGCAGCAGCTTCAGCACGGGTCGGATCGACCATTTGTACCGCGACATCCATGAAAAACCGAGTTTGGTCCTCCATTATGGCGATTTGACCGACGGTCAGGCTCTGACCAATCTGGTTCTCGACTTGGAGCCAGACGAGATTTACAACCTCGGGGCCCAGAGTCACGTGCGAGTCTCGTTCGACCAACCGGTCTACACCCTCATGACCGACGGCGTCGGAGCCCTCAATGTGCTCGAGGCAGCTCGCATTCTTCATCGCCGCAAACCGGTGCGTGTGTATCAAGCGAGTTCGTCGGAAATGTACGGAATGGTGCTCGAAACCCCACAAAGCGAACGTACACCTTTCAATCCGCAAAGCCCTTATGCCTGCGCGAAGGTCTATGCATTTTTCCAAACCATCAACTACCGCCGGAGCTACGGATTGTTCGCTAGCAACGGCATTCTTTTCAACCACGAGTCGCCTCGCCGGGGGGAGACCTTCGTGACTCGCAAAATCACGCGAGCTGCTACGCGGATCAAGGTTGGGTTGCAGAACAAGCTGTATTTGGGCAACCTGGATGCGAAACGAGACTGGGGGTTTGCCAAGGACTACGTCGAAGCGATGTGGTTGATGTTGCAGCACGACGAACCGGATGATTTTGTCATTGCGACGGGCCAGACTTATTCCATTCGAGACTTCCTGAATCTTGTTTTCGGGGAACTGGAACTGGACTGGCAGAAGTACGTCGAAATCGACCCGCGGTATTTCCGCCCGGCCGAAGTGGACCTACTGCTTGGGGATCCCAGCAAGGCCAAAGAGAAATTGGGATGGGCACCGAGGACCGATCTCGGCGAACTAGCTCGCTTGATGGTCCAGCACGATCTGGAACTCGCTCAACGAGAATTGCACGGAAACTCGTTCGCCAACTAAGAAAGGGACGCATGCCACGAGCGCTAATCACAGGGATCACGGGCCAGGATGGGTCCTATTTGACGGAACTCCTCCTCGAAAAGGGGTACGAGGTGCACGGCATTGTTCGACGGTCCAGCACGCTTGATCGCCCGCGTTTGGCCCAGCAGTATTCCGACGAGAGCGTTTATGGGAAACGGCTGTTTCTCCATTACTCCGATCTGAGCGATGTAACGTCGCTTCGCCGCATTGTGCAACGAGTCGTTCCGGACGAGTTTTATCATCTCGCAGGTCAATCGCACGTCGGCTTGAGTTTCGAGATTCCCGAGAGCACCTGCGAACTCACCGCGCTGGGTACCCTGCGAATATTGGAGATCCTTCGTGATCAACCCAATCCTCCGCGGTTTGTGCATGCCAGCAGCCGCGAGATTTTCGGAACTCCCACCGAAGTGCCGCAGAGCGAGCAAACACCGATGAATCCCAATTCCCCGTACGGCGTCGCCAAGGCGTTCGCGACGCAAATGGTGAAGATCTACCGACAGTCCCATGGTTTGTTCTTCTGCAACGCGATTTGCTACAACCACGAAAGCCCCCGGCGGTCGGAAAACTTTGTCACTCGCAAGATCAGCATCGCGGCCGCTCGCGTCAAGCTCGGATTGCAGCGAGAGCTGTACCTGGGAAACATCAATGCTGCCCGGGACTGGGGATACGCTGCCGAATACGTCGAAGCGATGTGGCGAATGTTGCAACAGAAGCAACCGAACGACTATATCCTCGCCACCGGCGAAACTCATTCGGTTCGTGAGTTCCTCAGTTTGGCCTTCGAAACCCTCGGGCTGAATTGGGAAGACTTCTACCGACCCGATCCACGATTTGCTCGTCCCGCCGACCCGGAAAACTTGCTCGGGGATCCCTCCTTCGCAAACAAGGTCCTTGGCTGGAGGGCCCGGACGAGCTTGGCTGAACTAGCGAGATTGATGGTCGAGCATGACATGCAGCGATTGCAGTCGTTGCCTCATGGGTAATATTCCGCCACCTTGCGGCGCAAGAAATCGAGCGATTGCTGCATCTCTTCCATGCCGTTCATGCCATCCTCGATGCTGATCCAACCGGCATACCTCGACTCGCTAAGAAGTCGAAAGATGGTGTCGTAGTCGTTGAGCCCTTTTCCCGTGACTCCGTGCTTGAGCAGTTGGCTGTAGCCGGCGCTTCCCTCCGCCTGTTTCAAATCCTCGAGTGAAGCTCCGGGAGTCAGATAGCGGTCACTGGCGTGCATGCTGACCACCCTGCCGAGGACCTGCTGGAGCAACTCGACCGGGTCATCACCGGCGACCACAGCATTGCTTGGGTCGTACTGCACTCCAAAGTAGGGAGATTCGGGAATCCGGTCCAGCAAGTCCAGGAAGACGTCTTTCTTCTGGGCAAACTCGGCGTACAACCAGTGACCGTCTTTGTAGTGGTTTTCCAGCCCGAGCACGATTCCCAACGGTTCCGCGAACTCGATGCATTCCCGGATCGCTTGCGAGGCATATCCAAGCCCTTCTTCTCGACTCACCTCCGGCCAAGCCTGGCCACTCAGAACTCGGCACACCGTCCCTGGGCCGCCTAGCCGTTCCGCGACGCGAATCATCCCCTTTTGGTACGCGATAGCCTGCTCCCGTTTGGCGGGATCCGGATTCGTGAAATCCGGTGAGCAGCACAGCATGGGCATCACGAAGCCCGCATCCTCAATCGCTTCCCGAACGGAATCCAGGTAACGGTTGTCGGTGCTCACCAAGAATCCTTCGTACATTTCCAAGCCATCGGCATCCAAATCCTTGGCCATGGCGATCCAATCGAACACAGACATTTTCCGGTCCCGCGAGATGAGATCCAGGAAACACTTGGGAAAGGCAGAAATCTGTGGTTTATCCATAAAGAGCATTAGATTTCCCCAGTTCCAGGCCGTCAACTCCGGGTCCTAGCCTCCCTCGGTGACAGTGAATTTCCCGATGAAAAAAAAACGCCAGCCCCTCGAAATCCTTGAAGATCGAACACCCTCATCGCTATACTGGGGGTTGATTAGGACTGCAACCAGTCACAGCACCATCACGATGAGTATCACCATGCGTTTAGAAAAACATTCTGTCGTCGCCCTAGCGTTCGCGTTCCTCGGTTCCAGCCATGCTTGGTCGCAGCAGGCTCCATCTGCGGCAGACGTACATGACTCTATCGCTCCAAAACTTGTTCGTTCGGAAGCAAATCTTTCGAAGCAATCGAATCACCTGAATCAGAACCAATGGATTCGTCTTACCGACGAAGGCAGCATCCGCGGCTCAGTGACCACCATCATGGGCACTGAGCAAATGCGTCAATCCAAGGCACATGTCGTACTGATGCAGGATGGCGTCATCGTCCACCAAGGGTACACCGATGTGGATGGAGATTTCATCTTCGACAATGCCAAGCCTGGAATTTATTCACTCGTGGCCAACGGCCAAGCTCAACTTGCGGTTTGCTCAGTCACTGTGCTGGCCGCCGGTGAAGGCGCACACCTTCCAGATCGGCTTCATGTTCACTCGCTCAGTCCTGCGTTGAAGCGGGTATCGGAGTTGATTCGTAGCAACACGATGCCGACATGGACGGTAGGAAGCCAGCCAACGAGCGATCCCCTTGCAGCGACTCGGAGTTCTCCCGGTTCGTGTGTTGTACAAATCGATTCCCGCGGCGGAATATCCGGCACCCTATCGCGTGCCGATGCTTCCGTAGACCTCAGCGGCACGGTGGTTTACTTGTTCCGTGACGGACGAGAAATCGCGCGAGCACGCGCCGCAAGCAACGGTGACTATCGATTCGATGGAGTAAAGGCAGGCGGATACGGACTGGTCGCCTCGGGACCGGAGGGCATCGCTGCCGTCGGATTCAGCGCAGCATCCAAAGACCTTGCAACCAGTGCTAAATCCACCAGCAAATTCGTTAATCGTTTGGGGCAAGACTCCAGTGAGCCAATCCCTGCAGCCGTTCCCGAGAAACTCAACGTTGAACTCGCTGAGCCCAATTGCTACGTTCCTGCGGAAGTCATTCCTATCGAGGAATGCGTGATGAATGAAGTCGCCCCCTGCTGCCCGACAATGTGTGGTTCGTGGGGCGGTGGTTTTGGCGGTGGCGGTGGCGGAGGAGTAGGCCATGCAGGCGCCGGCGGTTGGGGCAGTTTGGCTGCCATCGGAGCCCTGGGCGCTGTTGCTATTGTCGCTGCTGACAATGGAAACGAAGCACCCATCGTGTCCAAGGTTCAGTAGCTCTCCGCCGGAGAGCCCCGTTATTTCTGAATCAGCACATGGCGAGAATGACCGATTCTCCTGCGTGTGGAATTTGCGATATTTTCTCGGTGGAACCGATGAGACCGCGATTTTTCCAGGTTTTCATGACCCGACGCGTTAGCGAGGGACACTCGGAGGATCGTCTCAAAAGCAGTACAACTCGATCCCTGATTTGCGTTTCGGGTTAAGATTATTCCGAACACTGCAAGTTGATACCGCTGACAGAAGTCAATTTCTTGTTTCCATGAGCCTGAACTGCTAGCCGATCTTTTTTGGAACGTTGAACGATCTCGGCGAGCGCCTCAGGCTCATTTTTGTCGGCGGTGTCCGAATTCAAAACGCATGCGTCGGGTTGTGGTTGTCCCAAGAACTCCGATGTCATGTATCCACACGGAAGCAAATCACTCTGAACACTTCATCGATTCGATCCTCCACTGCCATCATGGTAACCGTGGAGAACCTCGGAACCAATCTTGTTGGCGCCTATGGAAACGCGATCACCCCCACGCCGCACATCGATCGATTTGCTGCAAAGGCGTTGATCGCTGACCAATTTTGGATGGACGGGTGCAGCGCTGCGACGGTCCTCACATCGATGTGGACCGGTTTCCACGCCTCCCATCCTGCTCGGCGATCGAGTACCGATTCGGCAAAACCTCCCGATGGGATTATCCAGTCTCCCGGCCTGCTTGTCACCGACTCACCCGAGGCCTTGCGACTAGGGAAATCCTTGCTGACGGGCGACGCCATTCTGGCTTCGCCACCCGAACCACACCAAACCGCCTTCAGTTCCTTGGCAGCGCAAGCGTTCGAGCACTGGATCGCCAGGATGGATACCCTACCCTGGCTTTGGATCCACTCACGAGGACTCGATGGCCCATGGGATGCGCCCTACGAATACCGTTGCGCGATGTGCGGCGAAGGAGACCCGCTTCCGCCTAACGAAACGTCACCACCGCGTGCGCAGTTAAAGCCGGGCTCGGACCCTGACATCCTCTTCGGATGGGCGTGCGGTGCAGGGGGGCAGGCCATGGCAATCGATGAGGTTTGGGAATGGCTGGAATCCGCGCTCCAGCAGTTGGAGATTGCCCCCCAATGCTTGGTTGCTCTCGCCGGAGTGCTGGGCTATCCCTTAGGTGAACACGGAATCGTCGGATGCGAGCCGAATATGCATTCCGAGTTGCTGCACGCACCATGCATTCTGCGTCCCGGTGAATCGCTTCCGCTTGGAATTCGATTCGCTCCATTCCTGCAACCTCATCACTTGGGCCATCTCTTGAACGCATGGATCGAATACGATGGTTGGCAGTGCGCTGATGGCACATCCAATAAACAAGGCTTGGATCCGCTGAGGATCGAGGAACTCTCCGCGATGGCCAGTCTCCGGCGGGAAGCATGGCCAGGCAGACACCGCGGAGCGTTGGCCACGTACGAACATCGGAGCACCTTGCTTGTACCTGGATGGAGTGCAGTTTGGGACGATCACGATCCGAACGCAATCGCAGGGGCCCAAGCCGGTTTATTCGCTATGCCCGATGATCGATGGCAACAAAACGAGATTGGCTCCCGAGCCCCCGACGTTTTACAGCGAATGCGTCAAATACGGGACGAATGGCTTGCCAATTCGGACCAATCGCCATCGAACGCAGAGGATCTTTTGTCTAGGATGGATGAATCCCTTTGGCGTCCGCATCGGTAATACGATCTTCCTCCAACCCTGCGATGCTCCTCGTCGCTCGGACCCGCCAGCGCTTTGAGAACACTCCATGTCTACCCACGAATCGCAACGTAGCCGCAAGCAGGAATTATCTCCATCCCCAGGGGATCCGATGCCTTCGGTGACCATTCAGCGACCGACGCTGCACCCGAATATCTTCCGCAAACGTCTTCAATCTATCGAAGGCAACCCTGGACCGGGGGACTGGGTCGCGATCCATGGAGCGGAACCGGACAATGCGCTCTTTGCGTATGGTATCTATAATCCCAAGGCGGAAGTGGCGGTTCGAATCTACGCATGGAACGCACGTTTCCCCGATGACGCGTTCTGGGACTCGCAGATCGACGATGCGATCGAGCTTCGTCACGGTATCCTTCGACTTCCCGAAATTACCGACGCCTACCGAATCCTCCACGGCGAGGCGGACGGTTTTCCCGGATTGGTCATCGATCGCTACGGGGACTGTCTCAGTGCCGAAGCATTCTCGCTCGGCATGTACCAACGGGCCGGTGAGGTGATTGAGCGATTGCATCGTCGGCTCGGAACAACGCACCACATCATCGCGCCATCCCCACAATTCGTGAGTCAGGAAGGCGCCACCCTTCCGGAGATCCGCAGCGAATCATGCCCCGATTCGATCACGATCCATGAGCACGGCGTCAAGTACAAAATCCATTTCGGTGTGGGGCACAAGACCGGCTTCTTCTGCGATCAAAGGGACAATCGCCGCATGCTCGCCCAGCATTCCTCAGGCGCAAAGGTCTTGGACCTCTGCTGTTACAGCGGCGGATTTGCCATGGCGGCGGCGAAGGCGGGTGGAGCCGAGGAAGTTACCGCCGTGGATCTCGACGAGAAAGCGCTCGCGCTGGCCAAGAAGAACGCGGCCATCAATCAAGTGCGGGTCAAGCTGGTGCATGCTGACGCATTCGCCTACATGCGAGACATGCTGCGCAACGGCAAGTCCTATGATATTGTCGTTCTCGATCCGCCGAAACTGATACGCTCTAGGGCCGAGTTCGAGGAGGGCCAGAAGAAACACTTCGACCTGAATCGCCTTGCAATCCAACTCGTCAAGCCGAGAGGCTTGCTGCTTACATGCTCGTGCGCTGGGTTGCTCAGCGCGGAAGCTTTCCAATCAACGGTCCAATCGGCAGCGCGGTCCGGTGGATACGACGAACATGGGAAGCGAATCCCAGGGCGAACCGTGCAAGTGCTCGAGAGCCGAGGTGCCTCTCCGGACCATCCGGTCGCGTTGCATTGTCCAGAAACAGCGTACCTGAAAGCTCTTTGGGCTCGTGTTCGGTAGAAGCAGATCGTTGTACTATCTCCAGACCGAAAACTCTGTCGGCTTTAGAAATAAACTCTTGACCCCACCCCCCGCCGTCAGCGAACCACCCGCTTTCTTTTCCGATTCCGCTTTCACGGTCATCCACTCGGGATCTTGTCGAAAAGAGTCAAACGACGCTTTGGCAGCATCCTGAGACCCGTGGGTAAGGAAGTACACGAGCGTGTTCCCCTGCGCGGGCAAATCGTCTGCGATGTCGGCCTTCGTTTGATTCTTGGGTGACACGGCCCCGAGCAACTCGACTGCTTTCATGGCACCACCATCATCGACATTCCAGTAGATGATATTGTTCATCCCATGTTTGGAAAACAACTTCATGGTATGGTTCCGGAATCGCGCGTTGAGGGCTTCGAGATTGCCCGTTGACGCAATGTAGGAGCGGAGTTCGAAGACCCGTTCTCCCGTTGCTTCCGCTTGAGATTCCGGAGAATAATCGGTCGTCTTGAGGAAAAGCCGCGTCAAGGATTGGACAGGTGGCCCGGATGGAAACGCCGCCTGGAAGGCCGTTCTCATGGCCGGATCTGTCATCATCCGCTCGTAGTTGCCCTCGCAGGTCCCGCGGTCCTTGTGCCGCACCACGGTGACGATCCGCTCGTCGTCCGATACGACCGGAACGAATGCACCGACGATGTCGATCCCGTTGGACTTGGCGATCTTGAAGCCATGCTCGTTCATGAACCGCAGCAAGTCCTGTTGCTTGCCTTCTGTTGGTTGATAGACACGAAGCTCATAGAGGGGGGATTGGGCAGCCACCCACGAGGACCAAACGGAGAGCAAGACAACAGCAATCCAGAGCGAGCCAAACTTCATACAACGGTTCCTAGAGGGCAGATGGGATCGGACGAACAACTCACAGCAAACGATTCTAGCGAATTTCCCAGCACCGACACGCCGCACCCACACGCGTCGCCGCGGCGGGGAATCGCTCACTCATCGTCCCATGCGGCATTTTCGTCCTGTTCCAGGGCATTGGCCACTGGGTCGGGCTCTAAGTCTTCATGAATATCCCGATCGGCTCGGGCTTTCTTCTTCGGCGGTTTGGGAGTCTCATCCCAACCGTCCTCGCGGCGGATCTTGTTCGACCGCGACTTGCTCGCTCCGTCGCTCGCATCCGCCTCGGCACGCATGCGTTCCCAATCCGCGATGGTGATCACGACTTCCCGTGCCTGCGAACCGTTGTATTCTCCGACGATTCCATCCTCCGCCATGAAATCGACCAGACGTGCAGCACGTCCGTACCCGATCCCCAAGGCGCGTTGCAGGAGCGAGCAACTACCGCGTCCTTCGCGCACAACAATATCCACGGCTGCTTCGTAGAGTTCATCGCGTTTCTTGAACGACCCTGGCTTCACTGGCGCTTCGTCGTCACGTCGGATTTTGAGTTGGACCAACTCTTGGACAAAGTTCTGCTCGCCGGTGCTGCAATGATCCACAATGGCGTTGATTTCGTCATCGCCCAGGTAGGTTCCTTGGCCGCGCAGCAAGGTGCTCGTCCCGGGCCATAAAAAGAGCATGTCCCCGTTTCCAAGAAGTTTGTCGGCGCCGTTTTCGTCAAGCACGACGCGACTGTCGGTCCTGCTCGCGACTTGGAAGCTGATTCGAGCGGGCAGGTTGCTCTTGATCAAACCGGTGATGACGTCGACCGTCGGTTTTTGAGTTGCGAGGATCAAGTGGATTCCGACGGCTCGGCTCTTCTGCGCGAGCCGAATGATATGGGCCTCCACTTCTTTGCCAGCAGTCATCATCAGGTCGGCCATCTCGTCCGCTACGATCACGATGAACGGAAGGTGATCTGGGATCAATTCCGCCTCTTCCTCGTTCTCCGGCTTGAGGCGTTCGTGCAGTTCCTCGCGTCCGAGTTGGTTGTAGCTCGTGATGTGGCGAACACCGGCACGGGCGAGGAGCGCGTAACGCTCTTCCATCTTGTCGACCGCCCAAGCGAGGATTGCCTCAGCTTTTCGCATGTCGGTGACCACCGGGTGCATCAGATGCGGCAGGCGTCCGTAGCCGCTGAGTTCCACCATCTTCGGGTCGATCATCAGCATCCGCACTTCATCCGGGCGTCTTGCCATGAGGATCGAGCATATGATCGAGTTTAAACAAACGGACTTTCCGGTTCCGGTTCGGCCAGCGATGAGCAGGTGTGGCAAACTCGCCAAATCCACCGCGAGTGGCTTGCCTGAGACGTCCTTCCCGAGAAACAACGGGATCTTCATCTTCTTGACCTGTCCCGCTCCCTCTTCGATTACTTCACGCATTCGAACTACTTGCCGACGTTCGTTCGGGACCTCGATCCCCACGGTATTTTTTCCTGGAATCGGAGCGACGATGCGGACGCTGGGTACCCGCAGCGCGATGGCCAGGTCGTCGGCGAGCCCTGTGATTTTGGACAGCCGCAGTCCCGCCTCCAGTTCGATCTCGTACTGCGCGATCACGGGTCCGGTTTCAATTTCTACGACGCGAATATTGAATCCAAAGTTGTAAAACGTTTGCTCGAGAATCCGCGCTTTGCGTTTGACTTCTTCCGTCTGCTCGTCGTACGAGAAATCATCCCCCTCGATGAGCAATTCGACGCTGGGTAGGACATACTCTTCCGTCCCTTCAGGCAATCGTGTGTCATCGAGTTCGTTGTACAACTCTTCTTTCTCTTCCTCAGACGCTCCCCGTTCCGGGGTTCTCGTTTTTTTGGTGTGGACCTTAGGGCCCTGGTCGCCAGACTCATGCGGTTCATCGGGACGGATCACCGTCGAACGACCACGGGTTGATGCGACCGACGGCGCTGCGTCGATGTCCTCTTCCGAGTCGGCGAGCTCTTCTTCGGCCTCTATTTCGGATTCGTCCGATTCGTCCTCGAGGTATTCGTTCTCCTCGCCGCCTTCCTCCTCGGCCTCTTGTTCATCCCAGTCGTCTTCGTCCTCTCCGGGGGTAATGGGTTTCGCTTTCGGAGTGATCAAATCGGTCCGGCTGATCGATTTTGGCTGGCCAACCAAATCGGAAGACGAGAAGGATGTGGTGCTGCGTCGCCCGATCCGGATCGCAGGTCCGTCGTCAGAATCGCTCGACTCCGTTTCCGCGTCCGAAGGTGCGCTTGCGTCAGCGGATTCCTCGGATTGGACTTTGCCAATCGGATTGCCCAACGAAAACGGGAGTCGTGGCTCCCCAAACCGAGCGATACCCTCGACTTCGGTCGAACCGCTGGCTGACCCTGGGTTGGAACGCAGCGTCACCGAAGCGGGAAGATCGGACCGCGCCGGGGAAAACGTTCCCGAAACCATCTCCTTCTGCCAAGGGAATCGCAATCTCGGCAGTTTCATGGACCGGATGGCCAGCAACCCGCCGGTTGCTGCATATCCGAAATAGCGCAGGATCGCGTACTCGGTACTGAGCAAAACTCCGCAGGCCAGCGCGACAAAGACAACCACCATGCCACCGACTTGGGCCAAGTGGTCATCGATCCACAGATTCACAAGGGCCCCGAGATACCCGCCGCCACCGACCGGAACCGAAAGAGGGGGATGGATCCCCAACCGCCCTGGGATGGCACAAATCGCCAGCAGGACAAGACTCCAACCTAAACTTCGCCCCAACGGTGAAGCCCAGGGTTTGTGACGAAAACAAACCAAGCCCGCAATGCCGACCAGAAAGGCGATGAGAAATGCACCAATGCCGGTGGCCTGAAGCAGTACCTTGGACACGATCGCGCCAACCATGCCGCAGGCGTTTTGAATCTTCTCATTGCGAGGAAAAGCGGTCGGCGAATACCAACTGGCTCGCGCACTGGACGTCGACTCCCCAAAGATCCTGGTCAGATCGTCCGCCGGATCATGCGTGAGCAACGACATCCACAAAAGGACGGACGTCCCGAACAGGAATACGCCAAGGATATCCCATCGAACGAATTGCCGCGACTCAGCCGATTTCGAGTCAAACCCCATCGATGCAACGCCACTCGTTGACAAGAGATGAAAACCAATGCCTCAATTCTTTTCAAACGGTCCGCGGACCCGTTTTCTTGCGTGATTGCCGTCGGAACCGATGGGGTTGTATGCGACTCGAAGGCAGAAGTATCACAATCCGTACAAGTAGGTCGTTGGCGATTCCCGAGTTGTGTATTATTCTGCGTGCGCGGAGCTTTCGTTTCGCCAAAAGTTGATCGGCCCGGAACCACGACTGGAAGAAAGAGAATCCATACCGGGCATTATTTGAATCGGAGCAATTGCGTGACACGACCTGATCCCGGTCCTTCGCCCACCCTCCAACCTGGGCAGATCGAGTACGAATTCGGGATTCCGATTCCTGGACAAATCCTCCCCACGGATTCCTGGGCAAAAACGGCAATCCGTCGAGTCCCCGAGCAATGTCCGATCGACTGGACGACTGTCTTTGGACGGACCGCTCATCTCTGTTTGGATATCGGCTGCGGAAATGGTCGGTTCACGTTGGCTTCGGCTATCGACCGTCCTGACTGGAACCATGTCGCTATCGATTCACTCCCCGCAGTGATCCGCTACGCAACGCGACGCGCCAATCAACGCGGATTGTGGCATACGCGTTTCCTTGCGGTCGATGGTTGGCGATTGCTCGATGAATGCTCAAGCGATCACTGTTGGGACGAGATCCACATCTACCATCCGCAACCCTACGCGGATCCCAAGAAAGCGAACCGTCGCATGCTGACACCGGAGTTCCTACTCCGGATGCATCAGCGACTCCAGCCTGAAGGAAGAGTGTTTGTCCAGACCGATCGCAAGGCGTATTGGGACTACATCCAAGCCACCATGGCCGAGGTCTTTGTGTGGAGCCCGATCGATGGCGATTGGCCGGACGGACCGGAATACCGCTCGCGCCGTGAAATCCTCGCTCGCAAGCAAGGGCTTCGAATTTTCCGGGGCGTCGCAAACCGACGCGACGATTGGACCGTCGAGGCCCTGGATCGTTGCATCGCGGAACTGCCGCAGCCCAGATTCAAGGTGAACTAACCCTCGTCTACCGAGATGCAACGTCGGTTGACGATGCCGATGCGACGGAGGAAGACGAGATTTTTCTCGATCTTGGTGCGCCGGATGTTAGGAGTTCGGCCAAACAGTGTATGGGGATAGGTACTGTGGGTCGATTGCTCCCGGTCCACGCTAGCAGTGCCAAGTAATCCTTCAGCGACATCTCATCATGACTTGTACGATGGACTTCCAGTCCGTCGGCTTAGGTCTTCCAACAGACTGGAAGTACGTCATCCAGAAATGCTTTTATCGACGACAGGATCAATACTGAAACGCGAGTGAGAAGAGCACGCCGTACCAAGTCAACGGATCATCGACCAGTTCACGCAATCCGCGACCTGGAATCGAGACTGCCGCGCCGGTCGTCAGATACCAGTTCGGACTCAGGATCCGAAAGTTCTCGATGTAGAAATCGTCCGAGAGATGACTATCGGGCACACCACTGACCAATTGCGGCTCACCACCCACGACAGCGATGCGCCCGGCTTGTCCGAACTGCAGCGGGCTGTTGATCTGGTCCGCGAGCAGATGCCAGTAGTAGAAGCTGACGGTGTCACGTTGGGTCGGACTGAAGCTGAATTGCAACCGATGCAGTTGGACATTGGAATTGAGAAACGAAAACGATCCGTTGCTCCCCGATGCCCACAAGGGAGGTGCCCCCTCGTAAAATAGCGGATCGAATTTCTCATAGCGTTCGGTCCGCGGATCGTCCCCTTGGAACGATCGAAACACATAGACCATCTTGGGCTTGTAAGGCATCTGAACAAACTGGTTGCCGATCTCGCCGCTGAACGCATTGCTGGACATCGCGATCCGATCGTTCCACTGGTACGCATAATCGCCTGCGAAATAAAAACCCTCGAAAATATCCGGTGCGGGTTTCCATCGCATGTAGCTGTGCATGGTGTTGAGTCCCTCGCGGCCACGTGGGAGAAACTGGATCGGTGCTTTGACGTAGGGATACTCCGATTCAAAGACATTCATGTACGCCAAACCCAAATACTGGTCGGGGCTCGGTGCGGTCTCCAGTTTCGCACCCGCCAATCGCTTGCGAGTATCGATCGAAGGAAGCTCGTTTGGGTTCAGGTAAAACCCTTCGAGCGATACGGTTCCTCGCTTGATCTTCACTAAACCCGCTTCTTCCCAAGCGCGACGCGCGAACGATGTGACCGCTCCCCGTTCAAAGCCGTTCATGGCTCCGACCGAGATCAGCATCCCGGAGCCGATTTTGTATGCTTGCCGACCGTACGAGACATCCAATTGGCCTTCCTCAGCCGACGATCCGAGGCGACTCCCGAAGTAGCCGTCCTCGATCTCAAAAACCCCTTGGTTTCCCTGTTCGAAAACGTCAAAGC
Organism: Planctomycetota bacterium; assembly: GCA_046306195.1. GTDB lineage: Bacteria > Planctomycetota > Planctomycetia > Pirellulales > Pirellulaceae > JBKCUI01. The sequence continues at coordinate 33,466 of JBKDXO010000198.1, forward strand.
CGATGTTTCCCGAACCAACGTACGACAGTCCCGAATAGAGGGCAAACGAGTCGCTCAACGACAGATCACTCGTCACCGATGGCTTGATCCACAACTCACTCCAAACCCGATCCGGATTGTAGGCGGCATCCGGAGCATACGCCTCCGAGAGATTCCACCATGAACCGAGCACGCCCGACCCTTGACTCAATCCGCTCAGCCCAAATTTGAGTCGCATTCGATCGGTTGTTATCGAAAGTGGATCTGCAGGCGGTTGGGGCGTGGGAATCGAGGGGGACGCGGGAACGATGCCGGGGGCCGGCGAGGTGGGTGAGGAATCCGTCGGGGCGTCGATCGATGAAGCGTCCCGTCGAGGTTCGTCCTGAAACGGCTCATCAATACCGATCGGCTCGCTCAATCCACGTTTTGCCGCTTCCTGACCGAGACCAATCGAGTTTGCCACCCACGCGATTGCAAGGAAGACCATCCAGGCCTTCGATTTCAAATGCTTGAACTGAGTTGGCATTCCCGATTGCATGGCAATTAGCCTGGATGCGCAATTCCACGTATCCGTTATAATCGTCACATCTTGTTGTGAGTCTTGAGGCGGAAATCGGGCCACGGCTCGGAATTCCAGCCTTGCACAAACCAGGAATTTCGAATTTCATGAGTCCAGTTAATAAGAACCGAACCATGAGGACACAGCTCGTCTCCGTTGGCGTATTGCTGCTCGTTTGTTGTCAAAGTCACGTTATGGGTCAGTCGCAGGCGACCAAAACGGGCGGTGCGGAAGCCGGTGGATCGGGACTGCCTAATATTCTGGTCATCATGCCCGACGATGTTGGGTACTGGAACGTTGGTGTCTACAGCCACGGCATGATGGTTCCGACGCCGAATATCGATCGAATCGCGAAGGAAGGAATTCTCTTCACCGATCATTATTCCCAGCCGACATGCACACCGGGCCGAGCTTCGTTCATCACCGGACAATTGCCGATTCGCACCGGGTTGACCACAGTCGGAATGCCCGGTTCGCCGATCGGGCTCGATCATCGGGACCCGACGTTGGCCGAAGTGCTCAAGACTCGGGGCTACCGCACCGGCCAGTTTGGAAAGAACCACCTCGGAGATCGCAATGAACATCTTCCGACCGTCCATGGTTTCGATGAGTTCTTCGGCAACCTGTACCACCTGAACACCGAAGAAGAACCAGAACTCGGCGATTGGCCCAAAGATCCGGAGTTCAATCAACGCTACCTGCCGCGCGGCGTGTTGGACTGCAAGGCGAGCGACCGCGACGATCCGAGCGTTGATCCACGGTTCGGACGCGTGGGCAAGCAAACGATCAAAGACACCGGGGCTCTGAACAGCAAGCGGATGGAAACCGTCGACGAGGAATTCCTTGCCCGCGCCCAGGACTTCATCGGGCGTTCGGTCAAAGCCAAACAGCCTTTCTTCGCTTGGTTCGCTCCCAGTCGCATGCACATCTACACGCACCTCAAACCCGAAAACACCAAGCTCGCCAAACCCTTCTCGTCCGAGTTCGATATCTATGGGAGCGGCATGATGGAGCACGATGGGCATGTCGGCCAGTTGCTCGCGACGCTCGATGAATTGAAAGTTGCGGACAATACGATTGTCATCTACACCACCGACAACGGCGCGATGTCTGCTTGGTGGCCCGATGGAGGGGCAACTCCCTTTCGCGGCGAAAAAGCAACCACGTGGGAAGGTGGGGTTCGTGTTCCGATGTTGATCCGTTGGCCAGCCAAGATCCCGGCTGGAAAAATTTCCAACGGTATCCAGGAACATCAAGACCTCTTCGCAACCCTCGCCGCTGCAGCCGGGGTTCCAGGCGTCGGCGAACAACTGCGCAGATCGCACAATGTGTACATCGATGGGGTCAACAATCTCGACCATTGGACGACGGGCGCTCCCTCGGCTCGCAATCGGGTCTATTACTACAACGAAAAAGAGTTAACCGCGGTTCGAATCGGCAACTGGAAATCGCACTTCCAGTCGCGCGACGGCTTCTTTGACTACAACCGCCCCGCAGCATTGATCTTCAATCTCAGGATGGATCCCCTCGAGAAACATGATGGTCAAAAGAACAACGACATCGCGATGAAACTCGGGATCGCCTGGGGAGGCCAGGTTCAGGACGCGCTCCGCGAACACAGCGAGAGCCTCAAGCAATTCCCGCCGCGCCAAACCGGTGGTACCCTGCGGCCAGGCCAGTAAGGCATCACCGGCCCATTGGCGATGAGCGTTCGGCCCGAGATCGCTCTCGCATCGTCGATTGCGTGACAACGACGCGGTCAAGTCGACGTCGGTGGTTATCGCAACTCGATATTGCTTCAATCGCACCTGTCGCCAACAACGCGGCCGACCCTGAACTACACACTGCCCGATGACGAGGAGTCAAGGATGAGGCCCACCTCTTGAGAACCACTTGGCCGATCTCGGCGACGCTTCGCAAGCGAGCCGCTCGAACCTTGTGGGCATGGTTTGCCTCTTGAATTCGAACGATCATCGCGACAGCGATCGAACCATAACGGAGCCCCCGCAGCTACCGCTGCCGAGCGGTGGAGACCCGGCACAAGGACACTCGAAAAAATACCCCTACCAGACAGGCAAGGATAAATCACCTGCGATGCGACCTGATATGGCTAAAGTGATCGTGGAACGCCCCAGGTATGGGTCGCGAAGCCCATCGCGAAAGAAGGGGTACCGCAAATACGTTTCGTTTGATAATGCGGTGCAAGGGCATGTGTTGGTACATATCTACGACTACGTCCATCTTCATGTCGACGTCATCGATAGCGGGACTGTCTACAGGATGCCTCGCCGATCCCTACACGATCGACTAACGGTAAATGCCATGTACATTTGCCCTCGAACCGGAATCCTGAAGGTGGTGAGAGCGAAACGGGCGCGCGGACCGGGCAATCGGATTTCGTTCGGGGGGCTTACGCAGTACCAGTTCCGAGACAATGCGTGGTGGGAAGTTGAAGTTCGCAATTCAGAAGACGCGAGCCCTGACCGATGGGATGTATGGCTGGAACGCCCACTTGCGAAAATTACGGATGCTCAACTTATCGTTAGCTACGGAGGCAAGCTCTTTGCAACCTCTAAGCGTCTTCTTACGCGCCGGGAATCACGCCAACTCTATCGACGAATACGGCGGAATCCACGCGAATTGTAGCATAGGGTACATTTTTCCTGGCCTATGCAGTCGTCCATGATCACATCGCCGGCCGGGTCGCGTGGAGTCATTTTCCGCTGTGCATCATGAACAAGACGGTTGAGTTGGCGGGCACCGTACTTTCGGGATCATCGCCTTTTGGGAGTTGTCGCTTCCTGCAATCACGACGACTGCTACTGCGACGGACTGGAAAGCGGTCGTACCGTAGGGTGGCTGGCAGTCTGTGCTGTTACCGAGACAGGCTGGGTAGAGGAGAGGTCAGGAGTGGGGCGGGGGCGTGGGGATAGTCGACAGGGACGTAGGGGATCTGCAGTTCCGGCGTCTGTTGTAAGGCTCCCCCCTCGAATTTGGACTTCAACGCGCGATCCAAGATGCCGCCCGTCAAGAGCGTTCGCTCGATCGGGTACGGCGGCTGTCCGGTATGGATCATCCGCTCGATACCTTTGAGGAGATACGCGAAATGCGGGTACCTCGGCTCGCTGCGTTCCTCGAAGCTGGTCGCTTGGATGGGTTGCCCCTTTCGTTTCAGCGCTACGCCGTTGCGCCCAGCACTCGGGATCATAAACAACGCACCTCGCAATCCATCGACGTACTCGAATTGAAATAAAACTACCCCTCGATCCTCTTGAACCTTTGGGATCGAACGGGGGACAACATCGAGCGCGGCCTTCCAAACGTCGCGGTTGATCCAACCGCTTTCGACCAGTTCCCAAACGGCTGCCCCCTCCAGGCACTTCACCCACTTCACACCGCGTTCCGCGTTTGCTCGCCGCTCGACGAGCGTCTGATAACACTCTAGGGCATGAAAACCATAGATATCCAAGCCGCTATATCCAATTCCAACAACGGATTCCAGCTCGCTGCCCATAGGGAGGTCGAGCGGGTGGCTGCGATACGCTACGGGAAGGGACGATCCCGCCATGAACGGGATCTGCATCGCTCGGGCCCGGTCGTACATCCACTTGGCTTCGCTCCAAACCGTGCTGATGTGTTTGTCGTTGAAGACGGGTACCACTCGTTCGTACTTGCGAAAGGTATCCGTAATCTCTTCGAAGAACCGTTTGCGGGGGTAAAGCTGCTGGCCCAGATCGTTGATCGGATATTTCCCGTGCTCGCCAATACTGATGACGCCATCGACCGGAATCGAGTTCCCGCCTACTGTGACCGCTTGTTCAATCGAGTCGAATCGCGGAATGTTGTTCCGCTTCAGAATTTCAAGACCGAATTCACTTCCCTCGGGTTGATCTATGTAAATCGATGCCAATTTCAGGTCGGGGCCAGGGCCCTGATCGTGCTTCCAACCTTTCATGATTTTTGTCAGAAGTACGTCCGCGTGGGAGTTTTGGAAATAGACCGTGATCACTGCCGCGACCGACTTCGTTGCTCGGTTGCTGGGCGCATCCGTTAATGCATTCGCCGAAGAAAAACTCGGTGCCCAGGCCGCTAGCCATGAGCCAGCACCCATCTGCAGACACGATCGCCGCGATATCGCTGTCCTCTTGATGATTTTACTCATGGTTCGCCTGCCATTGCTTACGTGGAAAGAGGTGTCGAATAGGTTGCGATTCAACCCAAGATCCGAGCGAAATTACTCGACGAACGCGGCTTGAAATTTGCGCTTCGTCACTGGCCACCACGCCTGCAATTTATCACTCAGTCGCTGCACGAGTTCTGGATGGTATGCGGCCAGGTTCATCGTCTCTGCAGGATCGTCGAGCAAATCGTAAAGCTGGGGGCGAAGATCGTTGCGTACATGGTATCTCGCGGCGCGTCCCAACTCGCCGTCGTAGGTGAGTATCAACTTCCATCGATCCTCGATAACCCAGCGATAGAGCAATGTTGCCTCGGGCTGGTCGACGTCCGCAACGTCGTGCGAGAAGGCCTCGCCGAAGACCTCTCGCCTGGGGGTGGCTGTCCCGGAGACCAGGCATGGCATTAGGTTGAGGCCGGGCAGCGACTGCGGCGGTTCGACTCCAGCAGCATCCAAAAGTGTCGGAACGATATCGATACTCGAACAAAGTTGCTGCTCCCGATTCCCGGGTCGGATTTTTGCGGGCCAACTGAAGAGGATCGGTTGCCGGACTCCCCCTTCGTATGGCGACTGCTTGGATCGGAGCGCGAACTCGGGCGCATCGGTTCGTTGGATCCATCCATTATCCGCGATGTAAGCGATGATCGTGTTTTCGGTCAAGTTTTCTCGATCGAGGTGATCCATCAATTCTCCGCACGTTTCATCAAACCATTCGATCATTGCGTAGTAGCGGGCGACATGGTCCGACTCAATTCCCTTGGCTTTGTATTTATCGAATAAACGCGCAGGTGGATTGTGGGGTGAATGGGGCAGGAATGGTGCATACCAAACGAAGAACGGTTTCTGGTTCTCGACGGCGTTGTCGATAAATTTAGTGATAGGCCGCATACCGTCGCGCCCGATCTTCAATCCGTCGTCCCCGTGCCGTCCGCCGGGCTCGGGGAATCCACGCGTCATGCCCGACGTAAATCCGCCACGCTGAAAGTTTCCTTCCCACCATTTTCCCGATTGAAAACTGACATACCCCTTTGTAGCTAGCAGCTTCGGCAAGGTCGGTTGCTGGTCTACGAGGTCAATCAGGCGACTCCGCAATTTACGGTATTCCTCCGGTTCCTCACGGTTGGCATTGGGGCCCTGCATCGATGGTAAGGGGCTCGGATCGTTCCCGGTCAGGCGATGCTGATGCGCATACTTCCCGGTGAGCAACGTCGCGAGAGACGGACGGCACAATGCGGTTGGAACGTAACCACGAGGAAACAACGCGCTGCGTTGGGCCAAGCGATCCAGGTGCGGCGTCTCGATATGCCGATGCCCCATGAAACCATAATCGGTCCAAGCATGATCGTCGGAGATAATCAGAATGATGTTCGGAGGCTGGCCCGCGGTCGCGAATTGGGTCAACAACATCAACACGAGGCAAGTCAAGGTTTTTGGCGGCATCCCCGTTCTCATGCAATGAATACTCCTGCCATTTTCAAGAACGCTCACGGATTCCAGTTTCCCGGATAGGTAAAATGACAATCTTCGCCGAGTGGCCACCCGAAAAGTCCCCTTGCCACGCGCCGCCGATCGACAACTTCGGTGCATGGTGTTGTTCTAGCTTTTTTTCGTGCTCGCACTCCTGCTCCGTGGAGCGGTGCTCGTGCTGGATCGATTGTATCATGCCGTCTTGGTCGGCGCGCTGGTGGGGCCGGAATTTGCAATTGGATGGTGGAATAAAGATGACGAATGCAGTTGGATTCTCGTATCGGACATCGAAAATTTTTCATGCAACCGAACCGTTCGATTACCAACTCGAGCGCCGCCACACGTGGCGGACTGAGCACGAGCACGGAGCGATCCCAGGGCGCGGGTATCCCAGAGCGCGACGGCCAGAACTCACTCGTCACGCATCGACCATCAGCAGGTCATCGGAATAGCGTTGCAACTCGGGAAAGAATTCTGCGAAATCCGCTCGCAGGCCATCGAAGTTGTCGACCAATTCCTCGATGCCACGTTCCAGACCGAGATCGCGACCGATGCGGCGAGCCAACCGCCGAGAGACGCGTCTTAGCGAATCCTCGATCCCTTCGAGCTGGCGGTAGATCCCCAATCGGTCGTCCTTGGCGATCTGATCCATCGCGTGTTGCGCATCCTCTGGAAAGGCATCCATGCCCGTTCGCATGTCAGCATAGACTCGCGAAGTGAACGAACTCAGCGGCTCGTCGCTGTAGCGTTCCCAGTCCACGGCTAGGAAATGATCGTAGAAGATGTCGATGAGGATACCATTGGCGTGCCCGAATCGCCTGCCGATCCGCGCTCGACTTTGAAAAACGATGCGATGCGTGTCCGTAAACGCGTCGATTGCTTGGTGATGCCGAACTCCCTCGAGAAACCGTGCGGACATGGCGGCGCGATCGCGACCGCGAATCATATCGGCAAAAAGATTACCGAGTCGAAACTCGATATCCGGTGTTGAAAGATATGCGTGGGCTAGCCAATTCACGACGCGAACCCTTTGTGTTTAGCACGCACGTTCGCGTTCTGTGGACGGCGAATCATCGTTGCTCAAAATCGAAACTTTTGGATCTCGTCCTTGAGGTCGTTCATGAATGACGCAGCGCCAACACCGTTGATGATTCGGTGATCGAACGCGAGCGTCAGTTGGGCTCGCTTCTGGAATACGAAACTCGAACCACTGGGTACGGGAGCATCAAAAACTTCGCCGAGCGCTAGGGTTGCTACGGCCGGGGCAACGATCGCAGGGATGCCCATCCGCATGTTGGCCGTCCCTATGTTGGAGACGCTGATGGTGATCGACGGGTCCGCTTGGTCGACACCCTGCCTAGCCAAATCGATTCGTTCCGACAATCGCTCGAAGAATTCGCTTCGGCTCATCGTATCCGCTGCATGGATCGACGCGGTAACCAGCGTATCCTCGGGGAGGGCTACGGCGACTCCCAGGTTGACATGGCGATAGGTTCGGAAAATCGTGCCGTCGCCGACGAGGCTGGTGCGAAAACGCGGATGACGCGCCAGCGACTGCACGACGCACCACAGCATCATCGCAAAGCTCGTTTCTTTCCCTCCGGCGTCTTTGACTTGCTGACGAGCGTTGGCCAAGCCAGTCCAGTCGACTTCATTCATCACGGTCACAGGGACCGTGGTTTGAACGCTTCGGTGAAGGCGATAATTGAGGGTGATTTGCTGCTTGGTGACCGGGCTCTCGTCGTATTGCGTGCTCGTAGCGGTCGAGGCCGCAGCGGTCGCGTTGGATGCGAGATAGCGTTCCACGTCGTCGGGCATCAGCTTGTTGCCACGACGGGGGATTTGGTCCGCGATTTCAAGCAACCCTTTCTCTTTGAGCAGTTTGCGTGTGCGAGGCGGGATCGCGCCGCCGGATGCGCCAGCCCCCTCGTCGTCGCCGTCTGTATCACTGCTTGTGGACGCAATCGTGCCATGGAGGGATGGGGTGGCAGGCGATCCATGCGAAGGTGCCGATTCCGTAACCGCTTCCTCGACTTCCATGCGGGCCACTTCCGTCCCGATCGGAAGAACCGTTCCCTCTTTCTCAAGCCATTCGATCAAGCGACCTGCGTAGGGAGACTCCACTTCGGTGGAAGCCTTGTCCGTCTCCATCACGTAGATCGGCTCATCGCGCCGAACCAAGTCTCCTGGTTGTTTTAGAAAATTGACGAGGAGCGCTTCCTGCAAGCCTTCTCCCATTTGGGGGATACGAACAGAGACAATAGGCACGGACCCTAGTCCTCCATGGTTAATCGAATGGCGGAGATAACGCGTTGCGTGTCGGGCAACGCTGCATATTCATAGATCGGATTGTAGCCGATATGCACATCGGCGCGCGACACGAGTTGTGGCGGGCCGAGCAGGTTCGAGAACGAGTCCGGGGTCGACGTGATTTTCGAGAGAATCATCTGACCGACACTGCATGATTCCGCGTCTTCCTGCACCACTACCAGCCGTCCGGTTTTCTCGACCGACTCGGCGATCGTATCGAAGTCCCAAGGTACGATCGACCGCAAGTCGATCACTTCCACCGAGATTTCGCCATCGAGTTTCGAGGCTGCTTCGAGAGCTTGCTCGATGCAATTTCCCCAAGAAACCAAGGTGACATCTCGACCCGAACGACGCACCCTGGCCTTGCCAAACGGTACCGGTTCGGGGCGTGCGGGCATGTCCATCTGCTGACGGAACAGGTGTTTGGGAATCAAGTAAATCGTCGGGTCGTCACTGTGCATCGCGGTCCAAATCAGACCTGCGGCATCTTCGGGAGTGCTCGGCACGACGATCCGAAGACCGGGGATGTGGGCAAAGCTCCCTTCGTTCGCTTGGCTATGCCAGATCGATCCGCCAGGAAGATACGCGCCATAGGGTGAATAGATGACCGCAGGGCATGTCCAATCACCGAATGTGCGCCAGCGGATCGTCGACATGTTCTGCGAAATTTGAGACCATGCAGGGCCGACGAAATCGACAAACTGCAATTCGAACACCGGACGCATGCCGTAGCATGCCAATCCCACGGCGACACCTGCTATGGTCGCTTCCGCGAGTGGGGAATTGAAGACGCGATCCTGAAACTCGGTCGACAGACCCGCGGTCAGCCGGAATACGCCTCCCTTGGGATCCTCGATATCCTCGCCGAAGAATACGTAACGACGATCCTGACGCAGGCCGCTCTTGAAGACTTCGTTGACCGCATCAACCATCCGCCATTTGCGTCCCCCTTCGATCGGGGGCGTTTCTGCTGTGGGGAGAGGCCCATACAGTTCTTTCATTAAGTCCGAAGGAGTTGGATCCGGTTCCGTTTCCGCTTTGCGGTATTCTTCATCCACCTGTTTGTCGATCTGGTGACGGATCTCTTCCCAACGGTCATAAGTCAATTCGCCACTCTCGATCAGCTCCTCCACCACCGTGTTGATGGGGTCCCGCTCCATCATTTCGGAAATTTCTGCGGGGGGGCGATAAACCCGATGGTCATCGCTGCTGGTATGGCTGCAGAGCCGGTCGACCTCGCAGACCAGAACCGATGGGCCTCGACCCAATTTCGCTCGCTCGATTGCCTCGGCCGATGCTTGCCAAACATTGTCCGGATGCCGCCCGTCGACGTGCACGAGCCCAACGTTTTGGCTGAAGACACCGAGTTTGAACGGGTTGAATTTGTCGGTGTTGGTGCTGATGCCGTAACGATTGTCTTCGACGATGAAGACGACGGGCAGCTTGCGTTCCATCGCGAAGGTCACCGCCTCATAAAATTCTCCTTGCCGACTGGCAGCGTCTCCGGTGGTCGCAACGACGACGTTCGGTTTCCCCTGCATCTGCATCCCCCACGCAACTCCACAGGCGGGCAAAAGGTTGCTGGCAGTTGGGGTCGGTACGCTCCAAATGTTTTTCGCGCGGGAGCTGGGATGGCCGGGCATTTGGCGACCGCCACTGCTGGTCTCCAGCTTGGCAAAGTACGCCTTGGCCAGTTCCATGTTCGTCATGCCCTTGGCTAGCATCATGGCCCGGTCTCGGTAGTACGGGAAAAGGTAATCCTCTTCCTCGAGTTGCATGGCGATCACGGCCAGGCTTTCATGCCCCATCCCCGCCACTTGAAACCAGCCTTTTCCTTGGCGTAGAAGCACCCCTTCGCGGCGATCCCCTTCGCGACTGAGGTACATCAGTTTGAGCAATTCCAATTTGTTGTACGTCATCCGCGAACTTCGCTGGCTCATAGCAGGAACTCCTCTTGCGTTGCTTTTTTATGCCCTTTCACGGCTTGTGGCATCTCCTACGCCAGCAAGTGCCGCAAAAGTTTCGTGAATTTTGCGTCAGGAACGGGGCTTTGTCACCCCCTCCTGGGGCTGCAATTGCGTAATTGCGTCCTTTAGGAGGGATCGAAGGCCCATATTCCAAACCTTATCTCAATTTTTACCGGTCGGCAAGGTGGGATCGTGGAGCGGGGCAACTTGGGGAGTCGAGGAGGGCGTTTTGGCAGGGTTTTTTGCAACCCGACGGCTTGATTGCGCCCTTGGTTTAACGCGGGTTTAACGCGATGATGCAAACTTGCGATTCGAATCGATACCATCTTTGTCTCGGGGAACGTGTGCATGTGCGAAGCTGACTCGTTTGAAAAAGATCTCCAAAAATACTCGCGACGCGATCTTGGGATTTTGGCGGCTATCGGGGTCGGGGCTACGCTGCTTCCCGTTCCTGAGGATGCCTTGGAAGTTTTGGAGAACGAGGTCCTGATTCCTACTCCTGACGGGCAATGCGATGCCTACTTCGCGGCACCGAAGACGGGCGCTCATGCGGCCGTCTTAGTTTGGCCGGACATTTTTGGTTTGCGCCCGACATTCCGACAGATGGGCAAACGATTAGCTCAGTCGGGTTACGCCGTGCTGGTGGTCAATCCGTTTTATCGGACACAGAAGGCGCCGACGGCAGCTCAAGGTACCGCCACGCCGTTCTCCGAGGTTACGCCCCTTGCTCGATCTCTAAATCCAACGACCAATGTCACGGATGCCAAAGCCTTCGTCGCATGGCTGGATACTCAACCCCAAGTCGACACGAAGAAGAAAATCGGCACGATCGGGTACTGCATGGGGGGGGCGATCGTTTTTCGAACCGCGGGTGCGATACCGGAACGCGTAGGTGCCGGTTGCTCGTTCCATGGCGGGGGCTTGGTTGCTGACAATTCCGACAGCCCGCATTTGCTGATTCCGAAGATGAAAGCACAGTTCCTAGTTGCGATCGCGGAAAACGATGACCAGCGTGGGCCGGAAGCAAAAAGTGTTCTCAAGCAGTCCTTCGCCGACGCGAATCTCAAGGCGGAAATCGAAGTCTATCCTGCGGGCCATGGCTGGTGCCCACCCGATACCCGGGTCTACAACGAAGAACAGGCCGAGAAAGCCTGGGGCCGGATGCTAGCGCTGTTCCAGAATGCACTCGCGTGAGATCCTTAACAAGTCGGTGCGCCAAAGTCATCGTGCGATTGACGCAGAGTTGAATATGGTTTGTTCCCGGGCGCTTCCTCCCGGATGCTTGCGCGTCTCGGCTAATGATCGCAGCCGCTCATTGTCGCCAGGGCCGACCCGGAAACGGGAATCGGCAAGTTGTGTTGGGTGGGAGTCTCGGGTACAACCAAAGGTCGCGGATCGCGAGACGAAAATCGAGCTCGTTTTCTGGTGGAGAAGACCGGGAAATCATTCGAATGCATAACGAAACGTCCATTTTTGGGGGTGGTGCGATGCGGAAGCAAGTGGTAGGGATTCAACAACGAGCTACGCTGGCAATGGCGATTTTTTCGGCTGCATGTCTCGCGGTCTCAGGATTGTCCGGCCCCGCTACCTGGGCTCAGGAAGGCAATTCCAAAACGGTGTCCCTCGGGAGTCGCGTGGAATCGCTTAATTTTAAAGATATTCGAAGCGTTCCTCGCAGTCTCGCCGAGCTGGGGGGCCACAAGGCGTATGTGTTTGCGTTTGTCACCTCGCAATGCCCACTCGTGAAGAAAACGCTCCCCAAGCTGAAGGAATTGTATGAACAACTCGAGGGAAAGGATGTCTTGTTTGTATGCGTGAATGTAGGGGCTGAAGACTCCATCCGCGATGTCGCGGCGCAGGCGCTGGAATACGATTTGCCGTTCGTCTTCGCCAAAGATTACGATCTGTCGGTGGCGAACGCCTTGGGCGCCACCCGCACGCCTGAGTTCGTGCTTTTGGACCAAGAACATCGCGTTCGGTACCGCGGACGGTTTGATGACCAATTCCGGCTTGGAGGCACACGACCAGCGCCTTCTCGTTCCGATTTGCAAACCGCGATCAACGAGGTCCTGGCAGGCGAGTTGGTCTCCGTTCCCGAAACCATCGTCGACGGGTGTGCCATCACGGCGGCGGCGCCACCGCGAGTTGAAAAGTCTCTTACCTTCTACCGCGATGTTGCATCGATCGCCTATGAACACTGCACGACTTGCCACCGCCCGAACACGGCAGCGCCTTTTTCCTTGATCACGGCCGACGACTTCGCATCCAATGCCGAGATGATACGAGAAGTGATCCGCGATGAGACGATGCCCCCTTGGTATGCCAATAAACAGCACGGCAAGTTCCAGAATGATCGATCGTTGAGTGAGGCAGAGAAGCTTACTATCCTTGCATGGATCGATTCCGATCGGATCGCGGGCGATCCCTCCGAGGGGCCTACCGTACCAGAGTTTCCCGATTCGAAATGGCGGATCGGCGAGCCTGATCTCGTCATCACCATGCTGGAGCAACATTCGGTCCCCGCAACCGGTTTCGTTCCCTACAAGTATGTCATCCTACCCCACGTGTTTTTCAATGAGACATGGGTCGAAGCGTTTGAGATTCGACCTGAGAATCCGGCGGTCGTCCATCACTGCAACATGGCATATGCGACCAGTGAAGGTGCGAGCGACGAGACCTTCATCACCGGCTACGTTCCCGGTGGCCAACCGATGGATCTCGGTCGGTTTAATGCAGGGGTCGCGTACCGGATTCCAAGTGGTGCGGGATTGGGTTTGCAAATCCACTACACCACCATTGGCACGGAGCAGAAGAGTCGGATCCAAGTCGGATTGCGGTTCCCGAAAGATAAGGTTCGCAAGCAATTGCATCATTTCGTGCTTGATCCTCGCGGATGGAAGATTCCTCCGCACGATCCCGCCTTCAAGATTCGATCGTCGCATCAACTCAAGCACAATGCGGACTTATTGGGATTGTTCACCCACATGCACGTGCGGGGACGCGACATGACCTTCTTCGCCAACTTTGAAGATGGGAAACGCGAGTGTCTGCTTCAGATCCCAAACTACAACTTTGAATGGCAACTGGGCTACGAGTTGCGACCGAATTCGAAAATCCTACCGAAGGGGACGACGGTGGAGGCGATCGCGCACTTCGACAATTCGCCTTTCAATCCCTACAATCCGGATCCCGAGAAGACAGTTGAGTATGGGCCGCAGACGGTGGACGAGATGTTCAACGGCTTCGTGTTTTACATCGACCACGACGAGAATCTCGAACTTCGTATCGATCCCAAATCAGGGCGACGCCTCAAGTAGCTACCGCTGCCAAGCGGTGGACAGCGCAGCTCGAGTGCGAGTACGAAAAACAAAGAGAATCGAAGGCGCCCGGGGAAGAAGTCTGTGGGGCATCCCTCGTTCGCGCTTCGGGTTGGGGTGGACGCGAAAGGCGCAGCTTCAAATCGCGTTCATCGCGATCACGCCGATGCGAGCATCGCGCGCGACGGAGGCATCACGTCTTCCCACGCGATCTCCGCCGCTAGATCGGGGCAGCCGATCCGCTCGGCAACGCGTCGAGTCAATCGGGCCGCGAAATTCTCCGTTGTGTGGAATGCGAGGAAGCGTTTGCCGGCGGGTCCAATCCGGTGCTGGACGCTCGCTTCGAGCTGGCTTGCGAGTTCGGAGGCAAAGACGTCGGGATTCAACGTGTCGCATGTTCCCCCCAATCCGAACTGCGGAATGGTTTGCTCCATCCAGCCAATTGCATTGGCGAGGACCGGAACGCCAACCCTCGCTGCACGAATCACGATACTCGCTGAAAAAAGCTGATGCGGGTAGGGGGTGCATACCAGATCTGCCGCGATGCATGCTCCCCACAATTCGTCGTTGGAAAGATGCCTGTCAAGGAAGAGGATTCGTTGATCTGCGATATGATCGGCGTAGCGGGTCGCTATCAAGTCGCGAATTTCCGGAGTGGCCTTACCCGCCAACAAGACCCGGTCGGTTGTTCGCAGTCCAGGCATGGCCTTCTCAAAAGCTGCGAGGAGTTCCGCGACTCCCTTGCGCCGTTCCAGCAATCCCGCGAGGGAGATGATGCGACCAGTGAGAGGTATGCCAAGCAGTTTGCGAGCCTGATCCTTGGTCATCATTGGGGGTGTTTCGACCGGGTCCGGTAGCAGAGAGGCAACGCGGTTGAGATGCGACGAAAAGTTTCTCATCGTTCGGACCGCATGCGGAACAATATGATGTATCCTCGTCCACGGGCCTCGCTCCAGGATGGCGAGGGCAAGCTTTTCTCGCCATCTCGAAATCTGGCTCGAATGTGCATGAGCGTACTTGCCCGATAGCAAAACAATCTCTGACTCGATGCCTTTGTGTCGCAGATAGCTGGAAACCGGGTTGGGTATTCCTCCGCAAGATGCAATCGGATTGCCAAACGGAACGAACAGGTGGTCTGGTCGAATGGTTCGAAGCCCGAGATCCAAGGAACGCCACAATCCAAACAAGCCACTCGGACCGTTGACTCGAATCGAACCGGTAGAGCCGCGAGTTGAAAAAGTTTTTAGTGCGGTGACGTGGAGCGAATCGACAAGATCTCCCAAGTGCGATGCGAATTCCTCGCTTCCGATAGCTTGGCGACTCGTGACCAAATGCACTTCGCATCCCAACGCCAACAGGCGTTCGGCCAGATGATGCACGTATGCCAGGTTGTGCCCTGCATACTGGGGTTCGAATACGAGAACGCGCATGAGAATTCCGACAACGAGTCTCGGTACACACCGACGCAATGGGGATCATTCCAAATCTCAGGCCTCAAGCCAATAGCAATCGTGGCGTGAATGCTAGCTGTCGATTGCGAAATCTCTGTCCAGAAGCGCGATTCGTCCAATCGCGATTCATTCAATTGTATTTCAATAGGCTGCGAGGGGTTTAGCTAGCTCAGAATATCGTGGATCACGCGGCAGGGTTCGACTCCGGTCAGGCGGCTGTCGAGCCCCTGAAATTTGACGCTGAAGCGTTGGTAATCGATGCCGAGGAGGTGGAGCATGGTCGCATGCACATCGTGGACAGAAACCCGATTTTCGACCGCGTGATAGCCGAATTCATCGGTGGCTCCGTAGCTGGTTCCGGGTTTGAAGCCACCACCAGCGAACCACATGGTGAAGCCAGCGAGGTGATGATCGCGTCCGTCTCCTTGGGCCATCGGAGTTCGTCCAAATTCCGAACCGAAGACCAAGATGGTGTCGTCGAGCATGTTGCGTTCTTTGAGGTCGGTGATCAAGGCTGCGACCCCCTGGTCAACCTCTTTCGCCGTTCCTGCCGAGTGATCTTTGACGGCTCCGTGGTGATCCCAGTCGCGATGGTAGAGTTGAATGAATCGGACTCCGCGTTCCGCCAATCGCCGCGCGAGCAGGCAATTGGAAGCGAACGATCCGTCGCCACCCCGCGTGCCGTAGAGATCGAAGATATGTTGCGGTTCGTTGGAGACATCCATCAACTCGGGAACGCTCGTCTGCATTCGAAACGCCAATTCATACTGTTGTATTCGCGTTGCAATCTCCGGATCCTCGAGGCGTTTTTCGGCGAGAGAATTCAACGACTGGATAGCGTCGACGACCTCGCGTTGTTGGGTGATGGAAACTCCTTTGGGATTGCTGACGTACAGCACGGGATCCCCGGTTCCGCGAAACTCCACTCCTTGGAACTGACCCGGTAGAAATCCCGAGTGCCATTGCCGAGCTGCGATGGGTTGTTTCTGGCCGAATTTGCCGGTCGATACCATGACCACAAAGCCTGGCAGATTTTCCGACTCGGCACCTAGACCGTAGAGTAGCCAGGATCCCATCGCGGGGCGTCCGCTGATCATGGAGCCAGTGTTCATGAAGGTATGGGCTGGGTCGTGATTGATGGCATCGGTGTGAAGCGATCGAACGATGCACATGTCGTCGGCGCATTTCGAAGCCAAGTTGGGCCACAGCTCGGAGATCCACTGCCCGGATTGCCCCCATTGTTTGAAAGGATGTTGGGGTGCGAAGCAATTCAGTTTTTGCCCTTGCAGTTGCGCGATTTGCTGACCGGCGGTGATCGAGTCAGGCATCGGCTGGCCGTGCATTTCGGCCAACTTTGGTTTGTGGTCGAACGTTTCCAAATGAGTCATTCCGCCTGCCATATAGAGCCAAATCACTCGTTTGGCTTTCGGGGGATGGTGCAGCGGATGGATCACACCCTTTGGGTCTGACCCTTGCGCGGAGTCGCCGGCCAAGCCTTGTTTGGCCAAAAGAGACCCGAGGGCCATGGCCCCGAGGCCGATCCCTGGTCGGGCCAGGAAAGTGCGTCGTGCAATGCGGTCGGAAAGCTTGTCCATCATCATTCTCAATATCGAGTGATTGTTTCGTGCAGGTTCAAGATGACTCTTGCAACGCTGGTCCACGCCGCGAGTTCGACTGGATCGAGGTCGGTCGCGGCGGGGCGTGCGCCGTTTGCGGCGACTTCCTTTGCGAATGCAGGGTCGGCGAGGTACTCGTTGCGATGTTTCTCGAGCAGTCCCATCAGGACCGAGGATTCCTCGGCGGTAACGGAACGAGAGAGTGCCCGTTTCATGGCGTAATCGATCCGTGCAGCATCGTTGCCTTCGCAGCGCAGTATCGATTCCGCATATGTTCTCGCCGCCTCGACATAGGCCGGATCGTTGAGCAGAGCCAACGACTGAAGAGGCGTGTTGGACCGAGGTCGATCGGCAGTGCATTCCTCGCGGTTAGGCGCATCGAACACCAGTAGGCTGGGGTGCAGATACTGGCGTTGCCAATGCGTGTAGAGTCCGCGCCGATAGAGTTGGTCGCCTGACCCGTTCTGCCACTCGCGTTGAGGAAAATTGAGGTAGGCCCAGTATCCGGGCGGTTGATATGGTCGGACGCTGCGACCGCCGATTTGAGTAACCAACAACCCGCTGATCGCGAGCGCGTTGTCCCGAACGAATTCCGCGTCCAATCGAAATCGACTTTGGTGGGCCAGGTATCGGTTGAAGGGGTCGCGATCCCTGGAATCATCTCTCGCAACCGAGGACTGTCGATACGTTTTTGACATGACGATGATCTTGACCCAGCGTTTCACATCCCAGCCTGTATCGATCCACCACTGGGAGATTTCGTCGAGCAATTCCGGGTGGCTCGGCCATTCGCCTTGCGCTCCCATATCATCCAATTTTCTGGATAACCCGGCTCCGAAAAACAGTTTCCACAATCGATTCGACAGGACGCGCGTGGTTAGTGGATTGCTCGGCTCGACGATCCATTTGGCGAGATCCAAGCGATTCAATCGCCGATCCGCGGGCGGGTCCGACTTGCTGAGGGATGCGGGGAATGCCGGGGTGACGACTTCGCCGTTTTCATCCATCCAATTCCCGCGAGCCAGCACACGCA
Source organism: Planctomycetota bacterium (assembly GCA_046306195.1). GTDB lineage: Bacteria > Planctomycetota > Planctomycetia > Pirellulales > Pirellulaceae > JBKCUI01. The sequence goes on from JBKDXO010000198.1 coordinate 51,342, forward strand.
CCATGCGAGGCATCACCTGTTCCGTCACCAGAGTCGAAGTCATGGATGCATCGAGGTCCGCGAGGTTCTTGTCGATCTGCGCGAGTTGCTGACGCTGTGGTTCCAAAAGGGGCGTGATCCCGCGGAAGTACTTCATCAGTTCTGTTCGTTGCTCGTCTGACCGTTGTTCTTTTGGCGTCTGGACAATCTGCTCAATCGCGGCAGGGAGCGAGTTGGCGACTTGAACAGGTCGCGGGGAAGTCGACGCGGCGATCCGGAATCGCCCGATCGTATGTTGAGGGTTGTCCAGATTCTGCCAAAGTCCAATCGCGATCGATTCTCCTTCGTTGAGGGTCAGATCGCTCGCCGTTTCAAAGATCGCGGCGTGAGCTTCGCCGACCTTTTCCATGATCGCCCAGCCCCAGTTTCGGCCCTTGGCATCTGCATCGAGCGCTGCGGCGATGCTCCATTTCCCGTACGGGTTTGCTGCTGCGGCTCCGCTTTGTTCGTAAGTTGCGCTCGGGTTCTGCAAAGCGATGGGCGTGGTTTCGCCGTTTGCAGAACGGAGGTGCGCCACGAACTCCGACAAGACGAAGTTGCCGTTTCCTGCTCGGCCTGGTCCTTTGCGGGGGAGGGAGTCATCCGGGAGTACTTCCAAACGGAGCGCGGTGACTCCTTTTGGGAGATCGCGGAAGGTCAAAATGTACGTGTCGGTCGATGGGTTTTTGCCATCGGCGAGGATCGAGCCATCTGGCAACCCTTTCAGGGAAACCCCTTCGACGGAAACCATGGCTTCGGGTTTCAAGACAACCCATGGACGTTGGGAAGACTCCCAACTGCCGAAGGCTGCGTCGAGTTCCGGGGTATTCGTAGTGAGGAGTTCGAGGACGGCATCGCGCTGCTGGACCAACTCGGCTCGTCTTGCTTCCTGCTCCGGCGTGGGGACTTTGATGGACGAGCCCCAAACGCCGCTGGCATTGGAGCCGGCATACAATCCTTTTTCCTTGATGTCGGCAAAAAAAGCGCCGAACCGATAAAAGTCTTTTGTTGAGAGAGGATCGAACTTGTGGTCGTGGCATTCCGCGCAGCCGAGGGTGATTCCAAGCCATGTCCCCGACGCGTTGCGGACACGTTCTGCCATGTACTTGGCAAGATACTCTTTGTCCTGGACGCCTCCTTCGGCACTCATCATGCCCAAGCGGTTGTATCCTGATGCGATTTGTTGCATGCGAGTTGGACTGGGGAGCAAGTCCCCGGCGAGTTGCTCGATGGTGAATTGATCGAACGGCATGTTTCGGTTGAACGCGTCGATCACATACTGTCGAAACGGAGAGACGCTGACCTCTTGATCTCCGTGGTAGCCGACGCTGTCTGCATAGCGGACGAGGTCCAGCCACCAGATTGCCATCCGTTCGCCGAAGTGTGGTGAGGCCAGCAGTCGATCGACACAGCGTTCGTAGGCATTCGGGGAATCGTCATGCAGAAATTCCGCGACCTCCGCCTCACTCGGCGGCAATCCGATCAGGTCGAAATGCAGTCGTCGAAGCAAGGTGACCTTATCGGCTTCCTGGGTGGGGGTAAGACCTTGCGATTCGAGTCCTTGCGCGACCCACCGGTCGATGGTAGCGGAAGCTTGCAGATCGGACAAAGCCTTGCCTTGGTGGGGTGCAAGAACGCTTGAGGTCGCGCGGGGCATGAAGGACCAGTGCCCTTCGAATTGGCCACCTTCTTGGATCCATCGCCGCAAGAGTTGAATCTGCGTCTGGCTCAACGATTTTCCACTTTCCGGAGGAGGCATCCGCTCATCCGGATCAGCGGATAGGATTCGCTGCACCATCTCGCTGGCGTCCGCATTTCCAGGCACGATCGCTCCAGCGTTCCCGTCGGACCCATGAAGGCCCGCTTCGGTGTCGAGTCGAAGATCGGCCTGTCGTTTGTTGCGATCCGGACCGTGGCAGTAAAAGCAGTTGTCCGAAAGGATCGGGCGGATGTCGCGATTGAATCGGATCGGTTCTTCGCCCGATGCCTGGATCGACGACAGGATCATCACCACGACAACGACGCAGATTGCAGTGGGTAAGGAACGGCGAGGCATAAGAATGTCCGCAGAGGAGGATGGGGCTGCAAACTCGAGGTAGGAACCTCTATCTTAAACCAAGCCGTGCGTCGCCGATATCAAGCACCCAAAAAGTTGGGGATCGAAATCACGAAACCTGGGATTATTTCCCCTCGGCATCCGGTTGGGTGCGAGCCAGTTTTCCCTGGAACTGAAAGAGCCAAGCTAAGGCGGAGTTCATCATGGTTTCGCCTGCACCGACCTGTGCCGGGGCGACTTGTTCGTCCGCTCCGTATCCTCCCTCGGCAGCCCCTTCAATCGTTGGGAAGTATTGATGGTAGCCATTGCAGTATCCGAAGAAGAAAAGCGACTTGACTCTCGCCCGTTCTCGCAATCGAATCGCATGCTGGCAAAAGAATTCGCCGGACACTCCTACGAATGCGATGTCCTGGTTGAGAAGCGCGACCGTCAGGCGAGGCCGAATCCCTTCGCTATACTCATCGACGAACGTAGCGACTAGCTCGGGGAAAAAGGCGACCGAATAGACTCCTTGAACAATCGGGTTCTTGAAATCGGTGCGCGACGCGAACTGAAATCGTTCTTCGCGAATCTTCAGCGACGGTGACGCAACTTTGCTCGGCGTCAATTCACTAGCGAGCTTGACAACGGCTCGCCCGAGAGCTTGGCCGTAGGCAGTGTGGTCGCCATGAGGGCCGCGATTGGTGGAGATATCCCCCGAAGCGCCTTGCATGAACACCGCTTGGCCCCCCAATTCCTTTTCGATTACCCCTCGCATCGCTCCCACGTAATCCGACGAGAACTGCATGCTTTCCGATGGGATGCTCGTGGGGTGCGCTGTGAAATTCACGATCGTTGCAATCGAGGATCCGTTGTCGGCACGCGTCAATCGCATCAGGCTCAGAAGTCGATCGACAGGAATCGGTTCGATCTTGCTGTGCCGGTTGCGATTGAAGTTCTCGAGGGTGACCGACCCGGTGGCCAGGTGGGCGTCCACGAGATTGGCATTGGCCGCGAGGATCGCTTTCACGATCCCTTGCTCGAGTTCTGTGACGTAACGGATCGACGCATCAAATCGTCCTCGTCCGCGCCCTGGGCGATCCGCCAACTCAATGACGGGACCATTGTGGGTATGGGAGCCCCCGATAAAGGAGACGTCGATGCTGGCTTGCGCAGCGATTTGTTCGCGGATGCGTTGCAACGAATCCTCGACCGGGGAGCGTCCGATGTCTAGGCCAACGATCGCCATTTTATTCTTTCCGGCTTGGATAACGACGGCGGTCGCCATCAGTGGATCCATCGTTCCTTCGGAGAGCTTGGCGTGTCGATCGCCGTAGCCCCACATCGGTACTGATTCCTGCGGTGTCACATCGACCTGTGCGGCCCCGGCCTGGAATACTTGCTGGGCATACGCGCTCGGGGATTCCGCAACGAGAAGGGCGGTCGTCATCGCAATGAACAAGGCAATCGGGTAGAGGGTGGATCGGAACATGACGTTTCTCTTGCCGCTGGGGTGTTCGTGGTAGGTGCCAGAATCGCTCTAAGAATACAGCTTGAAGGGTGCAGTCGCAAATCCCTCAGCGCATCAAGATGGCGAAATCGTACTTGCGTTCCCGTACGGACCAGCCATGGCTTTCGGCTTCTTTGAGGATGCGTTCCGTCTCCTCGGGGGTTTGCTGGAAGGATTCCCGAAGGTCCAGCAGGAGGATATCGTACCGGAGAATTGGGCTTGCGAGGGTTGAGTCCAGTTCCCTCAATGCATCGTAACGCTGCCAAAACTGTCCGACCGTTTCCACGTCTCCAGCGCCCACGCAATGGGCGGCGAGCCGGCCGGTCGCGAGAATGCGGAGCCGTTTCCATTCGGGCAATCGGACGAGATCGGGAGTGCCGGATCTCTGCCGAATCGATCGGATCCAGTTCGCGATCCAGCGCGCGTCGTCGCCCGTCTCCATTCGCAGCCACTTCGATTCGAATCCATAGGTTTTCGCTTTGACATCGAGCAAGGAATCGTTGCTCCAGGGCATTTGCCCGATGGCGATCGACAGAATCCAGGCGACCGCAGCCATTCCCCATGGGCGTGAATCGGTCGATTCGGTGTTGCTCGTTGGTTCGAGGATGCCCGCGAAGAGAACAGGAAAAAGGCAACTCATGTATTGAAAGGCCAGAGACTGCGCAGGCATATGTTCCCAAATCGTCAGCACGAACAGAGGTGGGACGATCGCCAATAGAGACCACAACCAATTGCGGGTCGCCGCGATGGCAAACGGAATCAGAGTCAGGCAGAGGAACGCAAGATTGCGAGGTCGCAGGAACAGTCCCCAAAACGCATGCGGTCGCAGGACGGGGGACGAAATGATTTCGAATGCACCGTTCCCCAATTTTGCAAAGCGGCCCGTTTGGAAAGGGGCTAATCCACTGAATTGATAGACGCAAGCAAACGCGATCACAGCGATCACCGCAACCGCGCTCCATCCCAACCATTCGCTGCTCTTTACCGGCGATCGCCGAGTACGAAGGGCTTGCGTTGCAGCGAAACACGCAATCACAACGATCGCTCCCTCTTCGAACGACGCAGCGACCAACGCCCAAACCACTGCGAGGGGAATACGGTGAAGGCATAGACACAGGTAGGCGGCGAGAAGGCAGGGGATCGCGAGTGTGATAGGATGCCACCCATACGTGTAAGCCAGATTCATTTGTCCGATCGATGGGACGAGGAGCCAGGAACATCCCCACCCACAAGCTGCGAGTGGCGATTGCCCGACCGCTCGGGCGATCGCTGCGACCAACCACGCAGAGCCAGCCAGGCAAGCTGCTTGGATGGCGAAGATCAACTCCACGTGCGGCAATGCGATCCATAGAGGTACCAGAAGAAGCAACCCAGGATTGAAGTGGTCCCAAAACGATGGGAGCACTGGGGTCTCGATCAAAACCCCAGCTCCATTGGCTGTATTGCTGATCCGCTGTGTGAAATGACCAAAATCATTGAACCCGAGCTGATAGCTTGCGAAATAGGAACACGATTGAACGAACCACCAAATGCCGCATCCCACGACAGCGATGGACAACACAAAGTGCCATCGCGAAGTTTGCTTGGGACTCGCAATCGCGTTTTCGGTGGGGGTGAAACGGACCGCGAGTCCGGTCCATCCTGCGAACCATGCCAATTCCCACCAACCGGGCGGTGGACTTCCCGCACCCACAACCCTCAACAAGAGGAGCGCGAGGGGCGCGGAAGCGGCCAGGAAACAAGCGAGGACAAGTGGCCCGTGATTCGAAGCGACCTGCGTGTGAACCTTTGCCTTGGATCGGCTCTGGAAAAACAAAGGCCGAGCGATGGCCAATCCGAGAATCGACAAGGCTGCGATCGCTCCAGAAGAACCAGCGAGGATCTCATACGCCGGCGGGGCTAAGCTCATCGTGGCGTAATCAAACACCAGTTGCATGCGCGAAATAATGGCCATGCCAGTTGCCAGCCAACATCCCAACGCAAATCCTTGAAAAATCTTCGCCCGTGACTTCATAAAAATCATCGTAGCCCTGATCAGTCTGCTTGGCGATTGCAGTAAACTAAAGGACACAGGTTTCTTTAGTGCCTGGATTTGTGAATACCCAATATCCAAACTTACGAAAAACGATTCATGGACGAGACTCCAGCCGAAGCATTGCCAGTAAATTCCCAGCCTCTCCATGCGATGCCTGAGCCCGCATGGAAACCGTTGACCGCCAAGCAGAGGCGGGTTTTGGGGACGTTGATGGAGAAATCCAAGACGACACCGGACGTCTATCCGATGTCGTATAGCGGGCTGATGACGGGTTGCAACCAGAAAAGCAACCGCGCTCCGATCACCCAATATTCGGTCGAACAGGTCGAGTCGATCGTGGACGAATTGCGTACCATGGGTGCGGCCACGATCGTTCAGGGCAGTGGTCGTGTCACCAAGGTCCGGCACAATGGCTACGCCTGGTTAGGTATCCAGAAAGTAGAAGCGGCGATCATGACCGAACTGTTGCTGCGAGGGGAACAGACGGTAGGGGAGCTTCGCACACGGGCGTCCCGGATGGAGCCAATTCCCGACTTGGAGGAACTGAAGCGACTGATGGATGGGCTCAAGCAGCGAAATCTCATCGTGGAATTGACTCCTCCGGGCCGCGGGCAAATGGTTTCGCACAATTTGTATCCGGAATGGGAACTCGAGGCGCTTCGAAAAAATGTTGCGGCGGGCGTGGCTGCGACGTGCACGGATGAGGACGACGAAAGTTCAGCGGTCTCGCCCGCGTCGGGAGGCAAAGCGCGGGGGCACAGTGAGTTTGAGGAACTGCGCGCGGCGCTTCAAGCGTTGTCGGACCGCGTTCAGAGAATCGAGTCGGAACTGGGACTCTGAGCCTTCGAGAAGACGGCAGCGTTATGAAGCGAATTGGGATTGTGGGTGCCGGGATCAGCGGCTTGGTCGCGGCCTGGACGCTCAAGCGAGCACAGCCGGATGCTTCCATTGCCCTTTTCGAAGCCAGTGATCGCATCGGGGGTGTCATCCAGACTCAGACGGATCCCTACCTTATCGAGTGGGGCGCAGATAACTTCGGTACCTTGGTCCCGGATGCCTTGCACTTGGTGCGTGAGATGGGTTTGGAGTCCGAGTTTATCGGGCCGAAAAAAGATTTCCGGATCGCTCAGGTCGTCCATCGCGGGCGTTTGGTTCCGATCCCGAGCGGTTTTTCACTCATGCAACCGACGCGGATCGGTTCGATCCTGGCGACACCCCTTCTGAGTGTGGGTGGCAAGCTTCGGGTTTTGGCAGAGCGATGGATACCGCGTCGGCGCGACACAAGCGACGAGAGTGTCGCCGACTTCGCTATCCGTCGCTTGGGTCGTGAGTGTTACCAGCGGCTCGTCGAGCCGATTGTCGGCGGGATTTTTACGGCGCGGGCCGAAACCTTGAGCATGCAAGCGGCGATGCCTCAGTTCGTCGCGATGGAGCGCGAATACGGCAGCTTGATCCGGGCCGCGCAGATCCAGCGGAGAGAGCGTTCCTCGCAAACGCGCTCCGCTCAGCACGCTTCGGGCGCTCGTTATGACCAGTTCATCGCCCCGCGACGAGGTATGTCGTGGTGGATGGGCGAACTCGCCAATCCGATCCGCGAGCATCTTCACCTGAAGACCCGTGTGGCATCGATACGACGTGCGGAGGATGGCGTGTGGGTAGTCCAGTCGATCGCCACCGATACCGGCGAGTCACGCGTTTGGAGGTTCGATCAGCTATGCATGGCGACCCCCAGCTACGTGGCTGCAGAGTTGCTGGCTGGGACGGACCCCGTGCTCGCCGACGAGTTGGCACGCATTCCCTATGCTTCGTCGGCGATTGCCGTTTTGGGGGTGAGGAAGGAAGAGATCCGTCCGGACGCCTTTTGCTTTGGGGCGATTGTTCCTGCGATCGAGCATCGCGATTGCTTGGCAATCAGTCTGACCAGCGAGAAGTATGAGGGGCGATGTCCCTCGGATCTCGTTCTGGCTCGGGTGTTTCTCGGTGGTGCTGTTCGGTCCGAGTTGGTTGACGAGTCAGACGCATCGTTGCTGGTTCGAGCCAAGCGGGAATTGCAGGCACTGTTTGGACCCTCGTCCCCTCCGGTTTACGAGACATTGATTCGTTGGCCCAGATCGATGCCACAGTATTTGGTCGGCCATCCTCAGCGGGTCGTTGCCATCCTGGACCGCGTAGCTCGTCTGCAGGGATTGGAACTGATCGGCAACGCATACGATGGTGTCGGAATTCCGCAATGCGTGCGTGGAGCGAGAAATGCGGTGCAACGCATGGCAAAACGCTGCGGAACGCTCGAGCAGTAGTTGATCACGAGAAAAAAACGCGCTCTGCGGTCTTGCGGAGCAAATATTCACGATCCCCGTCGCTGACGTTGTCCAAGTGGTCGCGGATCAAAGCGATCGATGCGTCGTAGGTATGAGGTGCTTCTACCTGATAGGGGCAATCCGACGCCCACATCAAGCGGTCTGGACCGAAGGCATCCAGAAGTCGCCGAATCATGGGCAGGAGATCCGTGTAGGGAGGTGTTTTTTTTCCAAGGGCATAGAAAGCAGACGTCTTCACCGATACTCGTGGCGATTTCGCCAACTTGCACAGAAGGTCCAATTGGTCGTCGGTGGGCGGAGTGCGCATCCCGATGCGGGAAAAGTGATCGATAACGACCGATGTTTGCGGGTTTCGTTCGCACAAGCGTTCGATCCCTTCGAGGGCTTCCGGGTCGGAGAGCATACACATCGACTGGCCGAGGTCGGCGCCATATCGAAACATCGATTGAATCGATGGGCTGGATTGCCATTTGGCAACATTGTCGGCGGTCGCATAAAGACGATAGCCGCGAACGCCCTGGTCTCGCATCGTCGACATCGTTCGGCGCAGATCCGGTCGTTCATGGTCGATCACTGCCACGCCCGAAAAGACACCAGGGTACTTTGCGATCGCGTCGAGCATGTAGCGATTGTCGAAGCCGAAGAAATTCATCTGGATCAGAACGATCCGTTCCACGCCGCAGGGTCGACAATGCTGAAAGAGAGTGTCGGGGGTAAACGAAGCAGGTTGCACGACGTCTGCCTGAAAGCCCGGTGCGAGAGGATAAGCCTGGTCGACCGCAGGCCAAACGTGGACATGGGCATCGATCCAGGAAGGATCCTTTCCCTGAGTTGGTTCCGTTGCCACCTGCGCTTTGGCCCGTTGTTCTAGGGGTAAGTTCGCGAGAGCGGCAGCTCCGATCGTAGCCGCGCACGAGCGGATCCAAGTTCGGCGATCGGTGGATATGGGCGAGTGCGTGTGGGGCATTATTGGAACTCCCGAATCATTGCATAGTAGAACTCATGGGCTGTGCGCACTTGGTCGATTTCGATGAATTCGTCTGCGGTGTGAGCTTGATCGATGCTGCCAGGGCCGAACAGGATGGACGCGATACCAGCTTCCTGCAGACGGCCGGCATCGCTGCCGTACGAAACGCCGCGGAGGGAATCGTCCATGCGCATTTGCTGCAGCACGGATTTCGCACATTGGACGACAGGGTGGTTGGGATCCGTGTTGAGGCACGGTTCTTGGATGTTCGGCGGTTCCAAGCCAAACGATGCCGTGGGAATCTCGGCTTCGAGTTTGCGGATCAAAAGACGGTACCCTTCCAGAATCTCTTCATGAGACTCGCCGGGCAGTACTCGGCGGTCGATCTCGATCACGCATCGATCGGGAACGAAGTTGACTTGGACGCCACCCGTGATCAGGCCGACATTGGCGGTGGCTCGGCCGAGGAGCGGGTGGACGGTTCGTTCGATCTGGCGATGATAGTCTTCGAGAGCGACGACGAGCTTTGCCATGTGATGGATCGCATTGATGCCCAGTTCGATTTTGGAACTGTGAGCGGCCCGGCCCCGGGCGAAGATACGCCACCGCAGGACCCCTTTGCTGGCGATTACCAACGCGAGTTCTGTCGGTTCCGCGACGATCGCTGCGTCGCATGAAAACGACTTGCACAAATGGCGAATGCCCAGGCATGAGTGCTCTTCATCGACAACGGCAGCCATGAAGACATCGGCGGAAGGAATGAACCCTTCCTGCTTTGCCCGTTGGACTGCGGTCATCATGCCTGCGAGTCCGGCCTTGGTGTCGCAAGCGCCTCGACCGAACATGCGTCCTTGTTTCACTTCGGGAACAAAGGGAGGTATCATCATCCCTTCGACAGAAACGGTATCCATATGGGCTTCGAGGAGGAGTCGCCGATTGCTGTGTCGGCCAGGCAGTCGAGCCAGGACGTTGGGGCGACCGGGAAGGGCCTCGTCCATTTGGTATTCGATCCCCAGTTCTGACCAGAAGGCGGCCACCGCCTGCGCGCACTGATTTTCCCCTGGCCCACCCGTGAAAAACGCATTGACGCTGTTGATGCTCACCAGCGATTTGAGAAGTTCGACGACATCCATGGGAGTCCTTAGAGATCCTGGCGGTAGAGGTGCCAACAACCCAGCGACAGCATGACGGTGATGAAGATGGCGTTGGACCAGATCGGCTGCCACGGATCCAATTCGGTTTGCGGCATATCCAAGTCGGCATTGTTCATCGCGGGGAGTTTGCTCTCCGGATTCTTCATCGCGTATTGGATCGTTTGATTGATCGCCGATGGTTTTGGGAACATCAGATAAAGCGGATTGATGAGACGGGAAAAGAATTTCTCGGGAGTTGTTGGTTGGGGTCGGAACTCTCGTTCTGAGACCGATAGGTCCGCAGACCACACATCGATATTCTTCACGGTATGAGCGACCCAAAGTCGGTCGTTCGTGTCGAACGCAATGGTAGTTCCCTCCCCCTGGCCAGGCAGGTTGGGTTTGGCCGCATTCCAGGAAGGTTCGTTCTCAGGACGAGACAAGCTCCAGATATCGCCTTCGGTCGTGAGAATAGCGATTCGACCGCGACGGTCGCCGATAATACGCTTGACGGATTTGTCCCCGATCGCATCGAGCTTTTGCGAAAGGGTCATGGATTTCAAGTCGACGACCAGCGGCGTGAGTCCTTTCGGACAAATGACGGCGGACTCCGATTGCACGGCGACGTTGGCAAAGGTTTCCTGGGGGAAGTCGAGCGTCATTTCACCATCATTGACGAATCGCGAGCCGTCCAAGCGAAGTTTCTTCAACTTGCCGCGCGTATAAACCACGGCTGTTTGGAAATCTGGCGACACGGCGAAGGCCATGGGGCGGAGATACTCCGCATCGGGAGGTGTGATCCGCTTGTAGGCCTCGTCCGCTTGGGGGATGGGGACATCGAATCCCAGCAACGAGATTTTCGATTTTTCGGATTTGGCAGCTGCCTCGGCATCGAAGCGGTAGAGACCTTCGCTGGTGACGGAGACAAACGAATCCTGCCATGGAATGATTTCTGTTGTATTGGCAGGGAGGTCCGGGCCTGAATCGAGTCGGATATCATCCCACCATTTTTTGTTGCTGAAACTTGACGAATCGTCCGTTTCCGATGTTATTGCATCGCTGAATTCCGGAAGCCGTGCGATTTCGAGTCGCGTCGCGTTTCCGCCTCGCATGCCGAACGGAGCGAAGCCCGCTCTGCCAAAATACAAGTTGCCCGTCTTCGGCAAGTAGATTGGGCCAAGCACACGTTGACCATCGACATCGCCGTAAGCTGTTTGCCAAGCACTCGTATCGGTGTTCCAGAATTGGATGCGTCCTTGCTGGGTGCCGACGATCGGTTTGTCGCCAACCACATGGACTTGAAGGAGAGTCGGTGGCCCAGTCAAGAACGCTTGGGTCAAGTCTCGGACGAATCCCAAGGTGAAGCAAACACCCCAGAAAAACACGGTGACCACAACGCAGATAATCGGGTTCTTCCAAACCAAGCCTGCGAGGGCAGACACCGAGTAGAAGATCATGAAGTAGAAAATGAACAATGGGATGCACCAGAGAATCCCCGAGTTCCAAATTTGCAATTGGATACCGCAGTAGAAATAAACGCCGATCACTAAGAACGCGACATTCATGGACGCGAAGATGCATCCTCCGATATACTTGCTCAGGAACAGCAAATTCCTCGACAGCGGCTTGCTCAACAGCAGGTGCAAAGACCCGGTTTGAAACATGTCCGGGATCATGGAACTGGTAATCACGATCGCCACCATCATGGCGACCATCCCGAGTCCAATCCAAAGGACGAGCGGAATCAATACCGCTTCGACGAACGGACGGAGTTGGCGAGCGGTGATGGGGAAAGGTTCCGTGAACTTCATACCGGCATAGGTGATCCATGTCGCTTGTCCAGCGGAGGAGTTGATCGAATTCGGGAACGCCAGATCCAGTAGGCGGCGATTGAGTCGCTGAAGTTCCTGGGAAGATTTGTTCTCTTTATTGATCAAGTCCTTGAGTTCATCGCGACGTTCGGCCGACGGCCATGCTTGCTTGTCGTACAGGTCCGGGGCCCCGAGGACGGTATTGAGAGCGGAGACAAGGCGCCCTACGAGGATTCGCCGGCCATTTTTTTGACGTTCCTGAAGTGCTTTTTGGAAATCCTCTGGGAGTTTGGCGTAAACGAGTCGCTGGGCGCGTGTTCCTTTTCCTGAGGACGCGGTCGCCAATTGATCCATGACAACGCGAGGGGAAGAGACATCCGACGACGATACGATGTAGGTTTCCCCCTCGGAGATCGACAGAGGAAAGAGGGCGCCGAGGATCAGAAGCCATACTGCCAGCAGGACCCAAAGAACACGAGAGCTGATCGATTCGATAAAACTGTCGTAGAGAACTGCCAGGTAAGGCTTCACGATGGGCTCCCTTGCGCGGCCGAGGAAACGACGTTCATAAAGACTTGTTCCAGGGATGGGCGAGCCCGTTCCATGCGAAGAATGCTGATCCGATGTTGCCTCAATCGATCGACCAAGGAATCCACGGACGTCTGATCGATCGAACGGATTTCCAGCCGCGTGACCTCGGGCATCGTTTCGGTTGCGTTGCTGATTAGCGAGTAGTCAACCTCGCCAAAGGTATCGAGCAACGGACGCAGTTGACTCGAATCGCCATAAACTTCCAGTCGCAGGTAGCCGCGACGCTCGTCCGCGTGCTGCATGATCAGTTCGTTGATCGTTCCAATGCCCCGCAATTCCCCTTTCGCCATGATAGCGACACGGTCGCAGATCAGCTCCACTTCCTGCAGGATGTGGCTGTTGAGGAAAACGGTTTTCCCACGGCGTTTGAGTTGATCGAGGACATCTCGAATCTTGGATCTGCCCATCGGGTCCAATCCGTCGGTCGGCTCGTCGAGAATGAGCAAGTCCGGATCGTGCAGCATGGCTTGTGCGAGTCCAAGGCGTTGGCGCATTCCTTTGGAGTATCGGCGGACTGCTTCGTTTTGCCTTCCCTTCAGATCGACGAGTTCAAAGAGTTCGTCCTCCCGTTTGGCGATCGACGAATCGGACATCTCGCTGAGCCTTCCGTAGAAGTAGAGAGCGCTGCGGCCCGTGTGATGGCGTGGGAAGACGAGGTTTTCTGGAAGGTACCCAATCTTGCGACGCGCTGCTTTGCTCCCCGCGGGCAACGCGAGCACGGACGCATGTCCATCGCTCGGATGGAGGATTCCCAGAAGGACTTTGATCAGCGTGGTTTTGCCTGCTCCATTCGGGCCAAGCAACCCAAACACTTCTCCGGCACGGACCTGCAACGTCACATTGCGAAGCGCGGGGTGCTTCCTCGGAAACAACAGGCCTTCGCGGTACGTTTTCGACAGGTGACTTACATCGATGGCCAGACCACCGTTGGAGGGTTGTTGCTCAACCGACGAAAAATCCGTTTCGGCTGAGGAGGTCATGAGTCAAGCATTTCGGTTGGAAACGGAGAAGGGAGTTGAGCACGCCACGTTGGATTCGGGTTCGCTCAACGTTCAGGCGACGGGACCCTGCGATGCTGCACCGTAGGTACTCGGCACCGTAGGTATTCGGCCGCCAGTGCCGCTTATTGTCAACGATTTTTCGATTCGTGACAACCTGTGGCGTGCACCCACGGAGCTGACTCCAGTTCGTGCGGGTCGGGATGCTCATGAAATCAGCGGATGTTTTTTCGCAGGGCGGTTGCTCCTTGTCGGGCTTTACCACGCGCGCTGAAATCGGTGTAGAATGGGGCGGTGAACCGGGGGCCGACCAACTCCGTCCCCTCCTAACCCCTCCCTGAGATGCTGAAGGACAAGTCCTGATGAAACGTGTTGCTCCCCCGAATTGTTCGCGGTGCATGACGCGATTTTTTTTCGCAATCCTTTTGGTTGCAGCGTGCGTATTGCACTCGCCATTCGTTTCGGCCGTCGAGTCAAAGACTCTATTCAACGGAAAGGACTTTGGAGGTTGGCACGGGCGGACAACGGTTGATCCTCGCAAGTGGAGTACGACTTCGGACGCGGACAAGGCCAAGTGGAATGCAGAGATCGAAAAGCATTGGCGGATCGACGGCAACGAGATTGTTAACGACGGTAGCGGCGCCTACTTGACGACCAACGAAGAGTTTGAGGATTTTGAGTTGCAACTCGAGTACAAAATCGTTCCCGGTTGCGACTCGGGCATCTACCTCCGCGGAATTCCCCAGGTGCAGATATGGGATCCCGACGCCGAAAACAATCGGGCGAATGGAAACGAAAAGGGAAGCGGAGGTTTGTGGAATAACCCGGCGGGTTGGGCTGGCAAGGATCCGTTGGTCCGCGCCGATAAACCGATCGGTGAGTGGAACACCATGCGGATTCGTTTGGTAGGAGAGCACTGCTGGGTGTGGCTCAACGAACAAGCTGTGGTTGTCGATGCGCGATTGCACGACTATTTCGCCAAGGGAATGCCGCTCGTGAAACGGGGGCCGATCCAATTGCAAACGCATGGTGCCGAGATCCGGTTTCGAAAGCTTTCGCTCACGGAATACACCGCGGAGGAAGCGAATCAGATTCTTGCCGACGCGGAGAATGCGCATCGCGCGACGTTGAAGTCGAGCTTTGTTTCCTTGTTCAACGGCAAGGACATGACGGGTTGGACGGGGGCCAACGCCAACTACACGGTTTCCGATGGCGCGATCCAGTGCCTGGCTGGAAAAGGCGGGGTGCTCCACACCGAAAAAACCTTTGGCGATTTCGTCGCGAGACTCGAATTCCAACTACCACCGGCGGGAAACAACGGGCTTGCAATTCGCTACCCGAGCAAAGAGGAACTTGCAGCCCTCGGGAAGAATGCAGCCAACGGCGACGCTGCCTACGTCGGAATGACCGAGCTTCAAGTGCTCGACGACGGGCACCCGAACTATGCGTCGATCGATCCGAGACAAGCCCACGGTAGCGCGTACGGCATGGCCGCCGCACATCGTGGTTACCTGCGCCCTGCCGGCGAATGGAACCATCAGATCGTGACCGTTACTGGGTCCAAGATCCAAGTGGAGTTGAACGGAACACGGATCCTCGACACCGACCTGTCCACCATCTCCGACTACATGAGCAACACGCCCCACCCGGGTAAGGACCGAACGCGCGGGCATTTCGGTTTCGCAGGGCATTCGGATCCTGTCAAGTTTCGAAACATCGGCGTTGTAGAATTGCCCTGATTCGATCGGTTCGCCTCTTTGCATGGCAAAAACAATAACTCTGAATGGGATTTCCGACTTCGTGGGTATGATTCGACCGGATTGCATTCGACGTGTTTTTTTTCGCTTGTTGGTTTGCCAAGCAAGCCTAACGATCATCAGTGCTCGTTGCTTTGCCGACGACGATGAGCGGATCCTGAAAATTGCCAACTCCGATGCCAGTTCCGAAGGGGAAATGAAATCGTACGTTGAGCGTATCGAGCATACCCAGGCGAAAATCGAGATGATTCCGATTCGAGGGGGTACCTTCCGGATGGGGAGTCCCGACACGGAGGAAGGACGAAACGCGGATGAAGGGCCGGTACATGAAGTGACCGTTGCCCCGTTTTGGATGGCAAAAACCGAGATCCCCTGGGACGCCTACGACGTGTGGGCATCGGACCTGGACGTCTTCAATCGTACCGTCAACAAGATTGAGGCTACCCCACGGGATGTTCTGGCCGACGAGTTCCAAAAGAGTCAGCCGACCAAACCGTATACCGACATGACCTTCGGTATGGGCAAGAACGGTTATCCAGCGATCTGCATGACGCAGCACGCCGCGCGAGTTTACTGCAAATGGCTCACGAAAAAAACCGGACGCTACTACCGATTGCCGACCGAAGCGGAATGGGAATATGCATGTCGCGCGGGGACCGAAACCGCTTACTCCTTCGGAGGTGACCCATCCGCACTCGAAGAATACGCATGGTTCGACGCGAACGCCGGGGAAGGATATCACAAGGTTGGGCAAAAGAAGCCCAACCCTTGGGGGTTGCACGACATGCATGGCAACGTCGCTGAATGGGTGCTCGACCAGCATACTCCGGACGGATATTCCCTCGATCTTCCCAAGATCAACCCGCTGGGAATCCCGAAGACTCTCTACCCGCGCGTCGTGCGAGGAGGGGCATGGGACAAGCCGGCGGAAACGTGCCGCAGCGCCGCGCGAGAAGGCTCCACGGAGGATTGGATCGCCCAGGATCCCAACGTCCCTGTCAGCATTTGGTATTTGACCGATGCATTGCACGTCGGTTTTCGAATCGTTCGTCCGCTGACCGAACCGAGCGACGAGGAAAAGAAGACGTTTTGGGAGTACTCCGAACCCGTCCAGACCGAGCGCCCCGTGCCCCTCGAACGCTGAACTCATCGACGCGAATTTTTAACGTTATCCGTTTCTCAAATCCATCGTTATCAACCACCTCGCAGGAAGGATCACTCTCCTATGAATTCGGAAAAACCTCTCGCGGCATCATCCTCGAATCGTCGCAATTTTATCAAGTCGACCACCAGCTTTGCTGCGGCTGCTGGTGTCACATCGACGTTGGCTCGCTCGGTGCATGCGGCTGAGGACAACAAGATTCGGGTCGCTCTGATCGGATGCGGTGGACGTGGAACCGGAGCCACCGAAAATGCATTGAACGTCAACAACGGGGAAATCGAACTGACCGCGATGGCGGATGTGTTTGAAGAACGCTTGTCGAGCAGTTATGCGAAACTGAAGGAGTCGTTCCCGAACAAAGTCGACGTCCCAAAAGATCGGCAGTTTGTCAGTTTCGATGGCTACAAGAAGGCGATGGATACCCTGCGACCTGGGGACGTCGCAATCTTAACCTCCCCCCCAGCTTTTCGCTGGGTGATGTTCAAGTACGCGATCGAAAAGGGACTCAATGTTTTCATGGAAAAGCCGGTGACGGTCGACGGGGCTTCCAGCCGGAAGATGTTTGAACTCGGAAAACTTTCCGAAGAGCGAAATCTCAAGGTCGGTGTGGGGCTGATGTGTCGGCACTGCGTGGTGCGTAAGGAGTTGCTTGACCGTATTCGCAATGGTGAGATCGGCGACGTGCTGATGCTGCGAGCCTATCGCATGGCAGGTCCCACCGGCTCGGCCGCAGTGACCAAGCAGGTCAGCAAAATGAGCGAATTGCTGTACCAGATTCGAAACTTCCACGGATTTTTGTGGGCCAGCGGCGGGGCGGTCAGCGACTTCTTGATCCACAACATCGACGAATGCTGTTGGATGAAGGAAGATTGGCCCGTACGCGCCCAGGCCAGCGGAGGACGACACTACCGGAACGATTGTGTCGATCAGAATTTCGATACCTATTCGATCGAGTACACGTTTGGCGATGGAACCAAGATGTTCGTGAACGGACGAACGATTCCCGGTTGTCGCAACGAATTCGCGAGCTACGCTCACGGCACCAAAGGGGCTGCGATCATCTCGGCCGCAGGTCACTCACCCGCCCGATGCCGAATTTTCAAAGGGCACAACATGACCCGAGCCAACGTGTTGTGGGAAGGCCCGAAAACGGAACCGAATCCGTACCAACTCGAGTGGGATGATCTGATCAACGCCATCCGCAAGGATTTGCCCTACAACGAAGTTGAGCGCGGGGTGAAGGCAAGTCTTGTCACCAGCATGGGACGCATGGCAGCCCATACCGGTGTGGAAGTGACCTACGACGAGATGCTCAATTGCGAGCACGAGTTCGCACCAGATCTCGAGAGCATGACCTTTGATAGTCCTGCTCCCGTTCGTGCGAATGCGAACGGAGAATACCCTGTGCCACAGCCGGGATTGATCACCACACGCGAGTACGGCGACGCCTAGCCGTACCCGGAAAAAGATTTTCGAGCAGCTGGCGGGCTAGTCCTTGGACGCTAGCTGCTCTTGGGCATAGGGATTCACAATGATGCGCATCGATCCCGCTCGCCTGGAACCATCAACGACCTTGTTCTTCGGCGCAAGGTCTTGTTCCGGCTTGGCATCCTCGTCCGAGCAGCAGGGAGCATGGGGATTTTGGATCGTCTTTGGCATCCCAGCACGCTGGCCCGCTGGTACCGGCGAGTATTCCGGGGTTTGTCCTAGCAACGGGAACGATGCATACGGGCTCTCGCCGTAGGGACGCATGTACCGCTTACCGTAATACACGGGTGGATAGATCGAGAAATAGGGTGGAGCGGGCAGCCGATTGCGGAGCGAGAATTGAGCTCCTAAGGTGTAACCAAACGGAAAACCATAAATCGGATCGATCGCTTGGGCTTGAGAAACCTCACACGCACCAAACGCAACCACAAAAAACGCGACGAGAGTCTTCAATCGATTCATATTGACCTCACAGGAGTTGATCCCCCACTCCTTTCCAGCGTAATCGGATTCCTTGCCAACTCAAGATTCCACCAGAGAACTGGAATGAATTCCCTCGCGGTTCGGGAACGATTCCAAGAGGGACAGGTCCAAACGCCGAACGAAGGGCTGTTCGAACCACAAAAATCCCTAAGAATCCGCCAGAGTCAGTTGGGAAGAGGGCCGGGTATGGAAACAACCCAACGGGAGACTATTCTTCCGACAGCCGTTTAATCTACCTCGAGCGTCCAATCAGCGAGGGGCGTGCGGCGAATGGGTCGAATCTCCGAAACCGGATGTCGGAGACTTCAGTCCCATTCGTTCCTGCTTTCTCGCACAATCGATGCAAGTGGTCGCGTAGGGTACAGCTTGCAACCTGGCAAGCGGGATGGGTTTGTCGCAGATCTCGCAATGTCCGTAGATGCCATCCCGAAACCGCACAAGAGCCTCGTCGATCTGATTCAACTCTCGGCTTTCTACTTCCACAAGTTGGCTGCTGATCTCGTCTTGGGCGGTGTCCATCGCGGCATCCATGACGTCGCCGCCGTCTTGGGAAAGAGATTGCAAGAGACTCATGTCTCCGTCGAGAGCTTTGCGGAGCGCCTCTCGTCGCAACAGGAGTACGTCCCGCAATTTCGTTAGTGCTTCTTTCCTCGACATCGCATTCTCCTGACAACCCGAGCCCCCAACAGAGGAGGCATTTCGTGACAACTATAGTACGCAATGGCCTCAAAAACGTTCAGGATTGAGTTTGTTTTATGAAAATTCCGTTATTTTCGGGTGTTTGCAAGTTGAGTTTTGTGCCTTAAGTGATTTGCTGGCAATGGCTTGCGTTTTTTTCGGAGCGAATCGATCGGATGGCCTGGATTAGCCGCGATGGGCCGATTTTACGGTTCTTGACTGGTCACTCGGTAATTTGACGAATGCTAAGGTAACTTTTGGGGAAGTCCCCTTAGTACCCAGGTCGATAGCTTCGAGGATACGAGTTGCTTTCTAACAAACGCGCCCCTGTTTTGAATCCACCTATGGCCGAAACGTCAATCAATCTGCTCCCAACGCGGGGGATGGACGCCAGCGTCATCGCGGCAAATGCCCGTATTGAGTTGCTGGGGTATCGAGACCAAGTTCAGAAGGCTTGGGATCTCGGTCCGGGGCGGTGGACGGTTGGGGCGGCTCCCCGCAGCACGATTCCGATTTTCGAGGAAGGGGATAGCGAGGCGTGCCAGTTGGAGTTGACGGTCGGCAAACGCTATACCTCGCTGAAGGCCTCGGTGCCAGTCCGGATTGCTGGTCGGGATGTTCGCGAATGGCTTATTGATCAAACCACGGTCGTTGAGGTTGGCGACCGCAAGTTAGTTGTTCACCCGAGCGGTCAAGTTTTGTTGGAACAGACTCCGGCGCCTGAGAGCCAGGAGCAGCAATTGTCGGAGGAATACTCATCGCAGTATTCCAACTCGGATCCGGTTTCGGAGGAGTCAGTTGCCCCGGTACGGGACTCGCAGCAGGAACCCGAATATCAACGTCCGCCGGGATCGGATACGGTTGTTTTTGACATTCGGCAAGAGCTGGATACGCTGCGCGAGGTTATGCAGTCGATGCAATCGCAGTTTGTTGCCGTGTCTGATCTGGGGGTATGGGATGAGCGAATCGAACAGATTGCGAACCAGTCAAATCAGATTTCGCGCGAGGAATTAGCCAATCTTTTGGCCGACGAAAAAGGGAGTTGGGAAGGCACGTTGCACGAGCGAATCGATTCGCTCGAGAGCCGGATTTTCCAGATGATGGAGAACTGGGAAGCTCGTCTTTCGGAGATCACAGAAGTCGTCAGCGGAATGGCGACGCGCAACGACTGGGGTGGATCGGGTTCCACACCAACCCGCGAATCGGAAGATTTTGGCGAGGAGGATGAGGAAGAAGCGGAGGAATCCGAAGAAGAAAATTTTGAAGAAAACGAATTCGAGGAAAGCGATATCGAGGAATCGGGTGGGGAGTTCTCGTCGGATTCCGGTGAATTCTGCGAGTTCAAGGTGGACGATGAGTCAATCAGTCTGCGGTTGAGTCGAATCATCGGGGAACCCAAAGGGCATGCATCGTCGGTCCGTGATTCCCAGTCGATCGAACGAAACTATTCAGATTCTAATGATCGAACCCATTCCGAATCTTATGACAGATTCGATGAGGAGTCGGATTCGGATCGCAGTGAATTGGCTCAGGTGAGAAGCTCTTTTCACCGAGGAAGCGAAAAGAAATCCGAGGTTCCACAAGACCTCGACCAGCACTTTTCGGAGATCGAGCCGCCGAAAGAAGTCAAAGAGACTCTGACGGATTTCCCTGAAGATTCTGACTCAGACGTGATGAAGAGCGGAGTGAAGTCCCAACCCCCCGAGTTGAGCCCCCCTTCCGACGAAGGCTCGGGCGAAGGCTCGGGCGAAGGCTCTGAGGATGAGTCGATCGAGGAGTACATGCAGCGATTGCTCAATCGGGTTCGAACCGGCCCGGGGGCAGTACCGAGTGCTCCCGCACCGAAGGTTGCTCCGAATACCTCCGTTCCGAAATCGCAAACCATCGTTCCGGATCAAGTTTCGGAGGTCGAACCTGTTGCCGTGGCGAAACGGCCCAATCCGCTAGCGGCAAGTGGACCAAGGCCGCCAGCCAAACCAATCAACGAAGCGAAGTCGGACATCCAAGCGCTTCGGGAGCTTGCGAATTCGAACGCCCGCCGCGCGATCAATCGGAGCGAGATAAAACGCAAAAGTTCCAACGGAGTGGTGAAGATAGCGATCACGGTGATTGGATTGCTCAGCGCCGGTGTCTTCTTCTATTTCGATTTCATGGATGCGAAGATTCGATATGTCGGCGTCGGAGTGTCGCTTATCATCAGCGCGGTTTGGGGGTTTGATACCCTGCGAGGAATGTTTTCGATCTCCTCCCATCGCAAGCAAGAGAAAGAAGCAACGGATGCCGAGAATGAGACCCCTCGACCGAGCAAGAAATCCAAAGGAAAACCTAAGCCAAAGTCGAAATCGAGGTCATGAGTTTCGCAGCCCGTCTCGGTCTATCGAGGGCATAGACGTATTCAGGCCGCCAACAAGATACGCAGGCGGTTAGTTCAAGCGAATCCGGACGCTTTCCCGGTGGGCCGTTAAGCCTTCTTTGTTGGACAGGTGTGTCACAAAGGGTTCGATCGCGCGAAGCGCTTCTTGGTCGAATTGAACCTTGGTGAAGGAACGAAGGAAGTGGTTCGAAGTCAGGCCGGACGCCCAGCGCGCTGTCGCCGCAGTGGGTAAAACATGAGACGGACCGGCCGCATAATCGCCGAGTGCCACCGGCGTGAAATGCCCGAGAAACTGGGCCCCGGCGTTCCGAATGCGGTCCGCAAATCTAGCAGGATCGTCGACGGAAATCTGCAAGTGTTCTGGAGCGAGTTGGTCGGTGATCGCGATGACCTCCGCATCGTCGCGGCACAGGATGCTGATCCCAAACGCTTTGAGGGAATCGGCCGCGAGGGTGGCTCGCTCCAGCGTCTTTAATTGTTCGTTGATCGACACATCGATCGCATCCAAAACCTGCTTGCTGGAGGAGATCACCATACTGCAACCCGGAGAATGCTCGGCTTGCGCGATGAGATCTGAGGCGGCGTACTCGGGCCGCGTTGTGAGATCCGCAATTACCGCGACTTCGCTCGGACCGGCGATCGAGTCGATGTCTACGTGACCATAGACCAATTTCTTGGCCAACGCGACATACAGGTTCCCCGGCCCCACGATCTTGTCGACGGCGGGGATTCCGTCGATTCCGTACGCGAGGGCGGCAACCCCCTGGGCTCCGCCGACCGCGTAAACCTCGCGAATGCCAAGCTCGCAACAGGTCGCGAGGACATCGTCGTTGAATGCGCCGAATGGGGTTGGCGGAGAGATCACCGCGATATCCTCGACACCAGCGCACAGTGCGGGGATTGCGGTCATCAAGACTGTTGACGGGTAAGCCGCAGCGCCGCCAGGGATGCACAGACCGACGCGATGCAGCGGTGTGTAGCAGTGTTGCAAGTGGACTCCGGCAACATCATCGACTTCGACATCGCGTTGCAGAATCGCGGTCTGAAAGCGAGCGATATTTGCCCGGATGGATCGAATGCATTCGAGGAACGACGGGGAGGCCCGGCGATGGGCATCCAATATACGCTCGACAGGGACGCGGATAGTGGAAGCGTCGGCATTTGGGTTATCAAGCGATCGGACGTAGTGCAACACGGCGTCGATCCCTTGTCTCCGCACGTCGTCACAGATGCGTTCCACCACTTGTTGTGGCGTCAGTATCATTCCAAAAAGCTTGATTGTCAGTTCCCTGCTGCGCTGCGAGACCACGGAGCCATCGGGGCTAAGCCGTTGCTGGAAGGCGCGGAGTTGATTCCTAAAATCCGGGTCGGCGACTTGTAAGCGTGGCAGCATCATGGTCCTGGAAAACAGGGGAGAAGATCAGTCGCGAGCGGTGCGCGGAATCATTCAGCCCATCGACGCCAATTGCTCGGCTGTGAAATTCACGTTGGTCGCGACCGATTGAACGTCATCATGGTCTTCGAGTTTTTCGAGCATTTTCATCAAGGATGTCGCGGTTTCGGAATCAACTTCCACGGTAAGGTTGGGAATGCGGGTCACCTGTTTGGACTCCATCGGAATCCCTTGGCCTTCAAGGACGTCGACCAATTCCGAATAGGTGTCGGTTGGGCATACGATTTCAATCGATTCGCTCGACTCGGTGACGTCTTCCGCGCCGTGATCGAGAGCTAATTCCATCACTTGTTCCAGGTTGGCCGCCTCAGGCTTGATGGCGATAAGGCCTTTGCGTTCGAAGAGGTACGCGACGCAGTTGGTCGATCCGAGGTTGCCGCCGCACGAGTCAAAGATTTTGCGGATTTCGGGGGCGGTGCGGTTGCGATTGTCGGTCATGATGTCGACGAGTACTGCGACGCCACCGGGGCCATAGCCTTCGTACAGAATTTCCTCCACATCCCCGCCGTCGAGCTCCCCAGTTCCTTTTTTGATGGCGCGTTCAATGTTGTCTTTTGGCAGAGAAACGGCTTTCGCATCGAGGATCGCGGTGCGCAAGCGATTGTTGCTATTGGGATCTCCTCCGCCTAACTTTGCTGCGACGATGATGGCCTTGGATAGTTTGCTCCACAGCTTGCTCCTACGGCTATCGACGAGCGCCTTGCGGTGCTTGATGTTGGCCCACTGGGAATGTCCTGCCACGGCAATACTCCTGATCTGGTTTCCTATTCGATCCCTGAGACTATTTCGGTTTCTTTTTGGTCAAATTGGAAGCGATCGAACTCGCTCCGGTAGTCGATTTGCTGGTTCCAGATGGCTTCTTGGATTTCGCATTACCCGGGTTCTTGCCCTTGTTGTCGGTAGGTTTCGATTTCGCGACCGGTTTGGTTTTTTTATTTTCCTTTTTATAGGTTTTTTTCGGCACCTGCTTCCCGGTCGGTTGTGCTCGGGGTTCGCTCTTTTTCGGTGGCGAGGGCGTTTTTACGCTGGATGGTTCTTTCGTCGGAGGTGGCGAAGCCATTTTTTTTGCGGCGGATTTTGCGGGCGGTTTTGTCGCCAGCTCTTTTTTGTCTGTTGATTTCGGGGGAGCCTTTTCGACTTTGGGCGGTTCTGCCAGCGGTTTCTTCACGTCCAATTTTTTGGTGGGGCTCGCTTTTGGGGGCTCGGCCGCTTTGGGTTCGGCTTTTGGCTTCGCCTTGTAGGCTACTCCGAGTTCCTTCAAGACTGCTTGTACGGGTTGGCTCTTTGGGTGCGATTGCATCTCCAGAGCAAACTGCTGGAGCAGCGAGCCGAACTCGATTCCTCTGTTTTTGGGGATGGCGCGTTCCAAGCCAGGGACTGATTTCTTTTCCGCTTCGGCGGCATTGATGATTTCGCATTGCAGGAGTGCTTCGACGACCACGTTGCTGATCGGAATCGAGTGGCCCCCGAGCGCCTGCTGGGATACGTAACTCACCACGAAAGGCGAGATTCCCCTCCAGGCCTGCAGTTCAGCGACCGCTTTGCCGAGATTTGCCTTTTTCAGATCATCGATCTCGTATTGGTACCGCGACTCGAAGAGGGACTGAAGGCATTGTTTGATTCGTTGGGCGGCGCTGCTGGAGCATGGAAGGCTTTGCAAACATTGGCCCAGTTCCGAAACAGTGGTTACCCGGACCTCATTCCAATCAAAGTAGGTCTGCTGCAGCTTCGCAAAAGCTTCGTCGGCTTGGTCGGAGCGAGCGTCCTCCAAGCAGCACGCGTAGAGCAAGTGCTCCAGAACCGACCGCTCGGGGCCTTCGGGGGCTGGCTTGAAGTGCTTCTTCAAAGATTTGTAGAGCGCATCGATTTTGGAAGCACGGTTGCTGGCTGTCATGGATACACGCTTGAAATGGGACGTCAATCGAAGTGGTGAATTATTCGGATTCCTGGTGGTGTTCCGTTTTTTGTGCCTCTGACTGCCGCTCGCGAGCGATTTGTTCGAGGATCTGTTGCACTGCGACCGACTTTTTGACCCCCTCATCGATGACGAAGGTCAGTCGCGGGGTGTATCGGGTGTCAATCCGCTCAGCAATCTTGGTCTGCAAGAATCCCGAGGCGTTTTGCAATCCCTTCAATGTCGTGCGCTGTTGGTTCTCGTTTCCCATGATGCTGACAGCGACTTTCGCCTCCCGCATGTCCGGTGCCAGTTCCACGCCGAGCACCGTCACGTTTTTCACGCGGGGATCTCTCAGTTCGGTCAGAATGGCGACTGAGACAACTTCACGAATTGCCTCGGCTGCCTTGAGCAGTCGACGAGCACTCATGATTTGGAAGAACCTAAGGTGCGGGCCACTTCTTCGATGCGATACGCCTCGAGAACATCGTCGACTTTGATGTCGTTGAAGCCTCCCAGTTTGATACCGCACTCCATGCCCCGGTTGACCTCTTTGACATCCTCCTTGACGCGTTTGAGGGTGTCGAGGACGGAGTCGCCGATCTTGCGTCCTTCACGGTTGACCCGGACGCGGCACCCGCGTTCGACGGATCCCTGGGCGACATAGCAGCCCGCAATTGTGCCAACGCGAGAGACAGTGAAGACCTGTTTGACGAGGGCTCGCCCAAGTTCGATGACTTTTTCCTCGGGCTTGAGTCGCCCTTCGATCAGCAGGCGGATATCTTGGGCGAGGTTGTAGATGATGTCGTACCGACGGATTTCTACATTCCTCGTATCGGCCAGAGCGCGAGCCGCTTCGTCCGGGATTACGTTGAACCCGACGATCACCGCTTGCGAAGCACTTGCCAGCGTTACGTCGGCGACCGTAATACCGCCGACGGATTTCTGGAGGATCCGAATTTCCACTTCGGGGTGATCGAGTTTCGCGAGTTCCTTTTCGATAGCTTCGAGCGAACCGCGAGCATCGGCTCGAATGATCAAGTTCAAGGTGACTCGCTCTTCCTTGACTCCGAGTTTTCCGGTCTGGAGCAATTCCTGGAACGTTTCGAACGAAACCTTGGGGGATGTGCCGGAGAGGGATTGTTTGCGAATCAGTTGTTCGCGTCCCTCGGCCAACTGCCGCGCCTGGGTGATGTCGTCGATGACGTAGAACTTCTCACCCGCCTCCGGCGCTTTTTCCAACCCGGTAATATTCACGGGAGTCGAAGGTCCAGCTTCCGTCAATTGCTTATTACGCTTCAGGGTGTCGTACAGGGCTTTCACGCGGCCAAAGGTAGAACCGCAGACGACGATATCACCGACCCGGAGAGTGCCGGTGCGGACCATGACTTTGGCGATAACACCGCGATCGGCTGATTGTTCGCTTTCGAGGCAGACGCCCATCGCCGCGCGTTTCGCGTTCGCTTTGTAGTCGTGCAGTTCGGCAACCGTAAGGATGGTATCGACGAGCTCATCCATGCCTTGCCCGGTAATCGCGCTGGTTTGAACAACTTCGACGTCGCCTCCCCATGCGCTAGGGGTGAGTCCATGTTCGGTCATCTGGGTCATAATGCGTTGGACATTGGCTCCGGGCAGATCGCATTTGTTGGCCGCAACGATGATCGGGACCCCGGCTGCTTTGGCGTGCGAGATCGCTTCCTCGGTCTGCGGCATGATTCCATCGTCGGCGGCGACAACCAGGATGGCGATGTCGGTGACATTGGCGCCGCGAGCCCGCATTTCGGTGAACGCTTCGTGGCCCGGGGTGTCCACGAAGGAGACGGCACGTCCATCCTTCTTGACTTGGTAGGCTCGGATGTGCTGCGTGATTCCGCCCGCTTCGCCAGCGACGATTTTGGTTCCGATCAAATAGTCGAGAAGCGACGTTTTGCCGTGGTCGACGTGGCCGAGGAAAGTGACGATCGGAGGACGCACGGTCATGTCCTCCGGGTTGTCCTCCAAGAGATCGAGTCGAGCGATCACGCTGTCCTCGAGGGTCTCGGCTTGCTTGAATTCGATTTCTAATCCCAAGTCGATCGCTACCAATTCGGCTTGTTCCTGGGTGAGGGAAGCGTTGATGTTCGCCATCGTTCCCAGACCCATCAAGGACCGCAAGACACGTCCTCCGGGGACCCCGGCTGCTTCGCAGAAGCTTCGGATCGTGCAGGGCATCGCAAGCGGAATCTTTTCCTTCTTTCCGGCACCCAAAGCAGCCTTCTTCTTCGGGCGAAGAGCTGCGGCGCGTCGTTCCTCTTCTTCCTCCACGGTCGCCAGGTCGCGAGTGGTTTGGATGCGGGTTGCATTGCGAAGCGAGCTTCGTTCGCTCCGCGAGGATTCGAGACTTGCGAGCCCTTTCTTTCGAACGGGTTCCTCGACTTCGTCGGTCGGTTTGCGATGTTTCTGGTTGAGCTTGTTTTCGGCGGCTTGTTTGAATTCCGTCAATCCCGCGTGCTGGGTCTGGCTCGGTGCGGTCGCACGACCGCTACCGGTCCCTGACTTGACTGGTGAAGCGCCGGTTTTGTCTCCGGGCTTTGCAGGGGGTTGTTGGACGCCGCGCAGTACCTCTGGCGTCAATTTGACGATCGGTTTCTGGGCAACTGGTTCCGCGGGTTTTGGAGCCGGAGAGGGGCCTGCAGACTTTGGAATCTTTGCAAGGTTGATGTTGATGACCGGATCACGCGTCTTGCGTTGTCGGCTGATCGATTCGCCACCACTCTTGGCCCCCTCGTTTGATTTGCCGCGTCCGAGAACACGCATCTTGCCGGTTGTATCCGCGGGTGAGTAGAAGTCTTCGCGCCCTCGATTCTCGGATCCGGTGCGGGCCGCGATCTTCTCGCTTGGGGTGACTTCGGTCGTCTCTACTGCATCTCCTGCGCCGGCGGATTGGATGCTGGCGTCCCCTGTCGACTCGACCGTCTCAACAGTCGTCGGGGCTTCGGGTGTTGTCGTCGGGGCGCGTTCCGCCACGGCTGTCGTGGATGAATCGGAACCCGTTCGATCCGCACCTCCCATCTTGGCTCGGATCGAGGAAAGATCTCGCCGCGGTGCTGGGCTTCGGGTCCCCAGCTCTCGAATGGGTGCTTCCTTCGGCCCCTCACGCTGCGGCTTCAAAACTTCCTTTGCCGGAGTCGGGGGCGGGGCAGCCTTCTCTTCGAGATGTTTCTTGATGCGTGCAATTTCGTCGTCTTCGAGACTTGCCAGCGCGCTCCCCTTCCCTTGGATGCCAATGCGCGCGCAGAGATCGACCAGCTCCTTGCTGTCCAATCCCAAATCTTTTGCAAGCGAGTAAATTCGAATTGCCACTGAGCAATAGTCCCCGGGCTCTGCCCTCGTTTGTCTCGAGCGAATGGATCCAAATCTTTGTGGATTCGATCCGCTCTTGCTTTTGGTTTACGTTAATTCATAAAACGCCCCTGCGCGAAACCAGCGAATGACTCCAGAGCAAGTGAGGGCGAGCTTTCCTACCAGCGTGGCGAAATAAAAGGAAACACCTTTCATTTACCAACGCGGTCGCTCACGGCCTAACTCGTCGGAGGTTCGAGAATCTGCGACCTTCACATGGTAGCGTATTGCCATCGTTCCGTCAGGCGGTTTTCCAGGATTCGTAGCGAAAGATCTCACAAACTGAGACTAGCCCTCAACCGGTGGGTTGCCAGGTTCGCTCCCCTCGCTCCCCTCGAGGGCTTCGGTAGCGCGGCGCTCTTTTTCCAGCCGCTCTTGCTCTTTTCGGGCTTCTTCCTCGGCTTCCTGCTCCGCGGCACGTTCTTCCGCCTGCTCCACAATCGCGTTGACTTGATCTTCGGTGTACCCGCCCATTTCAATTAGGGCTTCCGGCTCGATGACCGATAGGTCATCAAACGACAGGTAACCTTGTTCGACCAATTGTTGGGCAACTTCCTCGGTCATCCCTTCGATTTGCATGAAAGCTTCCATGGCCCGCTCGATCTGGCGTTCCAGCTCGGGAGCGGTCATGATTTCAATGTCC
Source organism: Planctomycetota bacterium (assembly GCA_046306195.1). Classification (GTDB taxonomy): domain Bacteria; phylum Planctomycetota; class Planctomycetia; order Pirellulales; family Pirellulaceae; genus JBKCUI01. Next base: position 80,071 of record JBKDXO010000198.1, read on the forward strand.
CAGCTACAAAGCTTGCTGGCCAAACGGACGTTTTGTCCATACCGGCCGATCGCTTGAGAGAGGTGTTCTTCGTTAACGAGGGCGATGGCGCGGCCGATCATGTCGCAAAGGAGGACTTGGTCGACTTGGGCAGGTTGCAAAGCGTTGGGGATCAGGACCATCGGATCATCGCTCCAGCGGACGATGTCGATTCGTTCCCCAGCCAGTTCGCTCGTGATGTTCTTGATGCGGTTTCCACGGACTCCGACGCAGGCTCCGACACAATCGACCCGCTGGTCGGAGCTGCTGACAGCCACCTTGCTCCGATATCCTGGTTCGCGGCTGATGGCATTGATCCGGATCACTCCCTCGGCAATTTCGGGAATTTCCTGCTCGAAGAGCCGCTGTACCAAGGTGGTCTTGGTGCGTGAGAGGATGATTTTTACCCGGTTACCGACGGCTTTGACCTCGTAGATCACCGCCCGGACGCGCGAACCATTGTGGTAATTTTCGCCGGATATTTGCTCACTTTTCGGCAAAATCGCTTCCACGTTCCCCAGTTGAACGATCGTCAGCCCCTTTTCGGTCCGCTGCACGATACCGGTGACCAGTTGCCCAACTTGGCCATGGAATTCGTCCAGGCGGGCGTCCCGTTCGGCTTCTTTGAGTTTCTGGATGATGACTTGCTTTGCGGTTTGGGCACCGATGCGTCCGATTTCATCCTGACTCAGGTTTTGGCCGTCTACCGTGGCCTGAATCGTGCCTACGCCACGCACGATCTGGATCTGGACATCCGCTTCTTCCCCGAATTGTCGCTTGGCCGCGGTGACGAGTGCCGACTCGATTGCCTGAAAAACCAGCTCAGGGTCAATCTGTTTTTCGCGGTGCATAGAATCGACGATTCTAAGCAATTCTTGAGGATTCATTCGAATTAATGCGTTTGAGGGTTTGTCGAGGCGTGGAGAAAACTCGCGGCCCGTCTTGGATCGTTCGGGAATCGAGCAAGGCTATCGCCCGCCATCGCAAATGTCAACCGGCGTTATACTATAGCGATGGAACCGAAGGCTCCCTCGGAAAATCGTCGGCAATGCGGAACGATGGCTGCCCACCATCGTTTGTGCGAAACCGTTCCCGCGTATCGGGACTCCCGGGCAGCGATGGAACGCCGGACCCGCGAGCTGATTGCGACTGGGTGCATGATGCGGGAAAAGCGACTGCTGTTCCGCATCCAAGTCGTGGTTCACGCGCTTTATCGGGAGCCAAGTCAGCGCATCTCCGCGGCACAAGTGCGCTCGCAGTTGCAGGTCCTGAATCGCGATTTCCGATTGAAGAACGCGAACCGTCGAACCATTCCTCGCCCTTGGCGTGGGCTCGCCGCCGATGCCGGGGTTGAATTCCAGTTGGCTTCTGTGGATCCTCTCGGGCGGCCAACCAAAGGGATCACCTACACACAAATCGAGCGAGCCTCGTTCGGAACAGGCGATTCGGTCAAGAATCCGGAGAGCGGTGGCGTAGAGCCGTGGGATACGCGTCGCTATCTGAACATTTGGGTTGCGCCCCTCACCGGTGGGCTGCTCGGTTATGCCCAATTTCCCGGCGGTCCCGAAGCTACCGACGGCGTCGTGATTTCCTACACATCGTTCGGGCTCCGGGGCACGACCGTCGCTCCGTTCCATCGCGGCAGGACCGCGACCCACGAAATCGGACATTACCTCAATCTGTATCACCTTTGGGGCGACATGCAGGACTGCGGCGGGACAGATCATTGCTGCGATACGCCTCCCCAGCAATTTCCCAATTATGGCAAGCCCTCGTTTCCGAAAATTTCCTGCGAAAACGGCCCGCACGGCGACATGTTCATGAACTACATGGACTACAGCGACGATGAAGTTATGGCTTTGTTTACCGAAGCCCAAGCGGCACGGATCGTGGCCACGATGACTGGCCCGCGCGCGTCGCTCGATCCCAGCCCGATGCCTCTCGGCTAGACACCGCCGGCCAACACCTGGGAGTAAACCTCGCGAATCCGTTGCGTCATCGTTTCGTGTCGGAACAAGTCGGTGCACCGAAGTCGCCCCTCCGTACCCATCTTTTTGCGAAGCTCAGGATCCGAAACAAGCTGCGAAATCGCGTCCGCGAGAGTCGCGATCATTTTGGGTGGAAGAAGTCGCCCTGTCACCCCGTCGATGACGACTTCCCTCGCGCCGTCCACATCAAAGCTGATGACCGGTTTGCCTGCGATCAGCGCTTGGGGAAGAGCCCGAGCCAACCCCTCGCGCAGCGAAGTGTGGACCAGCACGTCCATCGCCCCCACCAGCGCGGGAATCCGATCCGGCCGCTGCAAGCCTGTCAACACAAAGTGCCGCTGCAAATCGGAGCTTCGAATTTGCTGCTCGAGGGATTCACGAAGGATGCCGTCCCCGACCCACAGGAAGCGTACTTGCGGATGCTCGCGAACGATCGATTTGGCGGCTGCTAACACGTATTCGTGCCCTTTCAGAGGGAACAGTCTGGCGATTTTGCCAACGACCACGTGCTCCGGAGCCAGGCCCAGTTCGCGCCGTGTTTGCTCGCGGTCTGAGTCGGCATGAACAAAGGGTTCGACGTCCATGCCACTGTAGATCGTGGTGAATTTGTCTCTCGGGGCCACGCCGGCACCGACCATCAAGTCGGTCATCGCATCGGCCACGCTAATCATGCGATGGCAGCGCTTGGCGGCCCAGCGTTCGCAAGCGATATACAACTGCCGCGCGGGGGCGGTCTGATAGGGATGAAACGGCGCACCATGCACGGTATGGACGACACAGGGTACTCCGAGCGACCAAGCAGCCGCGCGCCCCAACATCCCGGCCTTGGCACTGTGCGTGTGGACCACCTCGGGGCGGATCGTTCGCAACAGCGTTCGGAGTTGGCGATAGGCCCGCACGTCCTGCCACGGAACAATCGACCGGATCATCGGCGGTACCACGATCACTTCGAGATCCGGATCCTTTGCTGCTTCGAGCAACTTCCCCTCTGCTCCGCGTGTCGGTCCGGTGATCAGCGTCACGGAGTCGCCGTGGTTGCGAATCAAGTCGAGGCAGTTGTAACGCGTGTTCTCCTGGGCGCCGCCGACAATCATGCGGGTGATGATATGAACGACTCGCATGGCGAATCAAGCCGCTCCGTCAAAGCGTATCAAGGCGTAACGCTTCTTGCCACTTCTCAAAACAACCACCGTCTCGCTAGCGAGGTCGGCGGGGGTCAAGACTTTTTCGATGCTGGCGACCCGTCGATTGTTGACATAGGCCGCTCCCTCGCTGATAGTCCGCCGCGCCTCGCTCTTGCTAGCGGCCAATCCGGCGGCGCAGAGTGCATCGATGATCCCGACTCCCTGATCGAGTTGGGAACGCGGCATTTCGCAGCTTGGGACATCGCGAAAGATCGGCAGCAGCTCGTTGTCGCTCAGCCCGTCGATCTCTGCACCGAACAGGATCTTGGTCGCTCGTTCAGCGACCGCGAGCCCGGCCTCGCCGTGGACCAGCCGAGTCAACGATTCCGCGAGGCGTTTTTGCGCTGCACGCAGGTGAGGTTGCTCGCGAAGCGAAGTCGCCAACGCGTCGCACTCCTGGGATTCGAGTTCCGTAAGGAATCGGAGCACCATCATCACGTCGTTGTCATCGACGTTGATAAAGTACTGGTAAAACTCGTACGGGCTGGTTCGGTTCGATGCGAGCCAGACCGCGCCCCGCTCGGTCTTGCCCATCTTTTTGCCATCGCTCGTGGTCAACAGCGGGCAGGTCATGCCGTAAAGCGACCGCCCAAGCATTCGTCGCCCCAAGTCGATCCCGGCAGTGATGTTTCCCCATTGATCGCTGCCACCTATCTGCACTTGGCAATCATATTGTCTCGCAAGGTGGACGAAGTCATATGCCTGCAGCAGCATGTAGCTGAACTCGGTGTAGCTCAAACCGCTGTCGCTTCGCTCCAAACGAGCCTTGACCGAGTCTTTGGTCAGCATGACGTTTACCGGAACGTTTTTGCCGACGTCGCGAAGGAAATCGAGGAACGAGAAACTCTGCATCCAATCAAAATTGTTGACGACGATGGCCGCATTCGATCCTTCGAAGGAAAGAAACTGCTCCATCTGCCGGCGGATCCCGACAACATTTTGCTCGAGGATCTCGCGGGACAGTAGCTGTCGCTCATCGCTTTTGCCGCTCGGATCCCCAATCATCCCGGTCGCCCCCCCTACCAGGGCAATCGGACGATGCCCGGCTTGTTGAAAACGTCGGAGCAGCATGAGCGGGAGAAGCGATCCAACATGGAGGCTCTCAGCCGTGGGGTCAAAACCGGCGTAAACAACGGTCGGTTTGGAGAGAACGCCCTTCAGGTTCGCTTCCTCGGTAGCTTGGTGGATCAGTCCTCGCCAAGCGAGTTCATCGATGATTGACTTCATTTCTGCTCGAAACCGCTCGCTGGGCTTATCGGAAGGCATTGCGTGGGGAGTACGAGTGATATACGGCATGTTCCGTTCGTTGTCTATCGGTCTTGGGATGGGGACTGCCACACGGCTTTGGCAATCGCTATGCTTAGACATCGGTCGGCGGGTTGTCCTCGTGCTGATCCTCGACCGTTGTTGCGTCTTTGCCTCCTTTGTACCCATCGACTTTTCGCCATGTCCAACTCGACCCTACGCGGCACTGTGCATCTGATCGAAGAAACCAAGTCCTTTGGCCAGAAAGGATTTCGCAAGCGGCTCGTGGTCTTGGAGCAGTCCAACGGCCGATTCACCAACTACATCCCGCTTGAGTTCACCAACGATGCATGCGACTCGGTCGATGCCTTGAAATTGGGGGACGACGTCACCATCACGTATCGGTTGACCGGCCGAAAATGGCAGCGTGATCCGATGAGCGAGGTCAAGTACTTCTTGACCGCCGAAGCGATGGGATTTCGCAAGACTGCGGAAGGTGACGATGTTTCGGAAGCCAACGAGGCATTCTCCGAATCGTCGGCAGACTTCGGCGACACACCGTTTTAAGCTGGCGAGCCGCATTCTAAGTCGGCGTCGGGAACTGCAAACTGTTTCACGAGGCGACAGGTCTAACCCGCCGACGAGAGAGTTGCTGGCTCGCTTCCTCGCAATGCTCCCGCGGCGATGCACAGCCAAGCCGCGATCAAGGTGGTCCCCCCTAGGGGAACGATGCTCCAGTGAAGGATTTGATCAGCGAATACGATGCTGTAGAGTCCTCCCGAGAAGCAAAGTGTTCCGATCAAGAACAAAACGGACGCGACCGTGAGCCATCGAGAGTTTCTCGCACGGTTGGATAGCGCGATGGCTACGAGCGCCAGGGCATGGTACATCTGGTAGCGGGCACCCAATTCACACTGGTCCAGCTTCTTCGCGATGGCTTCCGGTGCCAGGCCTCGCTTCTCAAGTTGTTTGGGGAGCGAGTGGGCTCCGAGGGCGCCGATCCCTACAGCGATTGCGCCGGAGATTCCAGCCAAGACCAACAGCCATCGCGACACATTTTGCATGTTATAAGTCCTCAAAGGGCAAGTCCGAGCTACGACGCTCGGTCAGACCTTGTTTGAAATGTTGGCGGCAGACCGTGACGTAACGTTCGTTGCCCCCGATTTGAATCTGCTCTCCTTCGCGAACCGGCACGCCGTTGGCGTCCACTCGCAGAACCATCGTGGCTTTGCGGCCGCAGTGGCAAATCGTTTTGATCTCGGTCAAGGTATCGGCCCACGCTAGAAGATGCAGGCTTCCTTCGAAGAGATTCCCCTGAAAGTCAGTTCTCAGGCCGTACGCGAGTACTGGAATTCCGAGGCTGTCGCACACATCGCTCAACTGCCGCACTTGGTTCTTGGTGAGGAATTGGGCTTCGTCGACGAGAACGCAGTGGACGGCGGATTCGCGATGGTCCTTTTCGACCATCCGGAACAGGTTGTCTGCGGCGGAAAAGGGGACCGAATCGGCGCTCAAGCCGATGCGCGAACTGACCCGTCGGGCTCCGAATCGTTCATCAATTTCCGGTGAAAAAACGAGTGTTCGCATGCCGCGTTCGCGGTAATTGTAGCTTGATTGAAGCAACACCGTCGATTTCCCGGCGTTCATGGTTGAGTAATAGAAGTACAGTTTAGCCACGGAGGCCCTCCCGAGTACCCAAAGGTGTGGATCATACGTTAGTATGAAGATCTGCCCCGTTTTTTCCATCCCAACGGTTTGCGTTCTATGACCAATCCAGCCTCCCCTCGTTCCCCTCAACTCCCTGGCATTGCGCGACGCACAATCCTCCGTGGCACTGCGGTCGCACTCGGATGCTTGGCCTCGCAAAACTTATGGACGGCTAACGCCAGAGCAATCGAGCCGTTTTCGCGTCCCAAGCCGGGTCAGCTACGTTTGAGCATGGCAGCGTATTCGCTTCGTGATTTGCTCAAGCAAGCCAACTCGGGATGGGATTTGTTTCGATTCGTAGATTACTGCCATGAGTTGGGCTTGGCGGGCGTGGAATTGACCAGTTACTACTTCCCCGACGATGTCGACAATGCGTATTTGAGTCGGTTGCGGCTTCATTGTCATCGGCGAGGGATAACGATATCCGGCGGAGCCATCGCGAACGATTTTTGTCAAAAGGACTCGACCAAGCTTCAGGCCGATATCGCCCACACCAAGCGTTGGATCGATCGATATGCGATCCTGGGGGCACCGGTCATCCGCATTTTCGCAGGCGGACAGCCGGAGGGAGAGGCTTGGCCGACGACGCGCAAACGCTGTGTCGACGCCATCGAAGAAGTGGCTCGCTACGCTGCCCAACGGGGAATCTACTTGGGCCTGGAAAACCACGGTGGAGTGACTTCGACGGCGAAACAGATGTTGGAGATTGTGTCCGATGTCCAATCCGACGGATTCGGTGTCAATTTGGATTCCGGCAATTTCCGAAACGGCAATCCCTACGCCGAGTTGGAGCAGATTGCCCCCTTTGCCGTCAACGCGCAACTGAAAGTCGAAATGTTTCCGGAGGGCCGCAAAGAGTGGACGGATATTCCAAGGGTTCTTCGAATCCTGGCAACTTCCGGATATAGTGGCTTCGTTGTCTTGGAGTACGAAGCCAGCGAGTCACCGCTGGAAGCGATTCCGGGTTGGATTGAAAAGCTCAAGTCGGCTCTCAAGGAATTGCAGGGCTAAGGAAACTCAGGGGTAATGCCGTCTTCACTTTCGGACCGCTCGCAGTGGCCTGACCCTGTTTCGCTCGGATCCCATGTTTCGCTCGAATCGCTTTCCCTAGGGATCGTGGAGACCAACTCGTGGACTTCCGCGATGGTGGCCTGCGATGCCATGGGGAAAACAGCGAACGTGGTGGTCATCCAAGCCGAGTGGAACGACATGCTCGGCGCAGTGATCAAGGTGGCCGGGATGCCGAGCGATGTCCGAACCGCGGTCGAGGCAGGTGCCTACGCCGCTTCGTCGATGCAACAGCTTCGAAGTTCCCTCTGGATCAATCGCCCTGACCCAGACGCTCTCCGCGCCATCATCAGTCCACCGGAATTCAACGTCCTCATCGAACAGTCGGTCGTTCTACAACCCGTATCGGAAACGAATCTCATGAGCAATCCATCCACGTCGGGCTTGGCCCTAGGATTTATTGAAACACAAGGTTTCACCGCAGTGTTTGAAGCCATCGATACGGCGGTCAAGGCGGCTGCGGTCGAGGTTGTCGGCAAGGAAAAACTCGGCGGTGGCTACGTCACCGTTGTCATTCGAGGAGATGTCGCGGCGGTCAACGCGGCTGTGGAAGCCGCCAAGCCGAAAATCGAAGGGCTAGGCAAGCTGATCGCTTGTCACGTGATCGCGAGGCCCAGCCCAGCGGCCCTGAGCCTGTTGCCCAAGTGAACCCGCGACCACGGAAAGGAGGATCCTGATGGCTGAGTTGCGATTCACCAAAATGCATGGAGCGGGAAACGATTACGTCTACTTAAATGGCTTCGACCAGTCGCTCCCACCCGATCTGGAGTCGCTCGCCATCGCCATGTCCCATCGACGCTTCGGTGTGGGGGCCGATGGAATCATCGCCGTTCTACCCAGTTCCGTCGCCGATGCAAAAATGCGTATGTTCAACGCTGACGGAAGCGAATCGGAAATGTGCGGCAACGGGATTCGTTGCGTGGCCAAGCTGGTACATGATCACGGGATCGCGAAAAAAGACTCGCTCGTGATTGAAACCGGCGCCGGGCTGCTGAAATTGAATCTTGAAGTCGAAGGGGGCAAAGTCGCACAAGTGACCGTCGAGATGGGCCAGCCACGATTGCTCGCGCGAGAGATCCCGACGACTCTCGGCACCCTTGATCAACCGGTAATCGACCATCGCTTAGAAGTTCGAGGACACACCCTCTTTGCGACATGCGTGTCGATGGGCAACCCTCATTGCATCATCTTTGTTCCGGAGGCGAGCGATGAACTGGTTCTGGGTTGCGGCCCGCTGATTGAGAGAGACGAACGGTTCCCCAAACGCACCAACGTGGAGTTCGTCGAGGTCCTCGGGTCAGGAGAGGTTCGCCAGCGGACCTGGGAACGAGGCTCGGGAGAGACGTGGGCATGCGGCACGGGTGCAAGTGCGGTTTGCGTCGCAGGAGTGTTGACCGGTCGGACCGATCGGCGGATTCTCAATCACCTTCTCGGTGGCGATCTATTGATCCGATGGGAGGAATCAAGTGGGCATGTTTTCATGACAGGGCCGGCAACCGAAGTCTTTCAAGGCACTTACGAGTTGCCAACTCCATAATGGTTCAGGGTTCGGACACCGTGGGATGACGATGGTCAGGACAGCAAACAACGCGATCGATCCGTCGCCAAACGGTTCAACCGCCGTCCGGGGGGCGAAGCGCATGCTGATGCGGTTCACCGCGCAGGTACTGGGGGTGTCGATCAAGAGCTTGGTCGCAACTTTGGACACCCGCATTGTGGATTACGAACCCAATTGCGACGCGAGCCTTCGGGAATTCCGAGGTCAGGTCATCTACGTCCTGTGGCACGAGTATTTTCTTTTGCCGACAGCCATGACGGGTGGGTGCAACCTGACGCTGCTGATCGGCATGCATCCCGACGCCGACTGGCTCGGTGAGATTGCTGCTTCGTTTGGTTTCGACACGGTACGTGGGTCGTCGACCAAAGGGGGGATCAAAGCAATTCTGAAGTATGTTCGCGAACACCGCGACACATGCCTGGTGATGACGCCCGATGGTCCCAAAGGTCCGCGTCGCGTGCTCTCTTCCGGTTGCATCCAACTTGCGTCGCTGCTTCAGATCCCGATTGTTCCCGCAGGTGTCGGTTTCGATCGACCCTACCGGTCTCGTTCGTGGGATAGGTTTGCGATACCACGGCTCGGATCGCGCGGACGGTTCGTTCTGGGGCCAAGGATTACGATTCCTCGCAAACTGAGTGAATCCCAGGTTTTGAAGTGGCGGATGCATGTGGAATCGGTACTTCATCAGGTGAGCGACGAAGCGGAGAGTTGGGCCCTCGACGGCATTCCGCGAGCAGGGGAACGTGGGATGTACCACGCGCCCCATGCATCGCTCGAGAGAACAACCTCCCTGGGCTTGGTCACATGACAGGGTTCTTGTGGAGCAACGATGCGGATGCCTTTTTCGAGGGCGCTCCGAAGAGAAAGCCAGAGTCGGCGCCGGGGAGCGAGCAAGGCAATCCGCTCACTGTGACGCAAATCAACCACTGGATCAAGAAGACCCTGGATCGAGGCATTCCCGCATTTTGGCTGGCTGGCGAAGTCGGCAGCATCATGCAGTCCGGGGCGGGGCATGTTTACCTCACCTTGAAAGATGACAGCAACCAAATCAGCGCTGTCATATGGAAGTCGACCTGGGAGAAATCCCGCATCGAACTCAAGGAAGGGACTGCCGTGTTATGCATGGGGAAAATCGATGTGTATGGCCCTCGCGGTACCTACCAGATCGTGGTGCAACGGATTGAACCACAAGGTATCGGAGCCCTTCAACTCGCGTTTCGGAAACTCCATGCGAAACTGGAATCGGAGGGATTGTTTCGACCCGATCGCAAGCGGCCGCTACCTGCATTCCCGAGCCGGATCGGGTTCGTTACCAGCCCGCATGGGGCAGCTATTCATGACTTTCTCGAAGTATTGCGGAGGCGATGGCCATCGACCGATGTGTTGGTGATCCCGGCCAAGGTGCAGGGGGCTGGGGCGGCGCAGCAGATTGCCCAAGGGATTGAGTTGGCCGGACGGATTCGCCCAACACTGGATGTCCTGATTGTCGGACGCGGCGGTGGTTCGATCGAGGACCTTTGGTGCTTCAACGAAGAGGTGGTGGTCCGCGCTCTTGCCGCATCGCCGATTCCGACCGTCTCTGCGGTGGGGCATGAAGTGGATGTCACACTTTGCGATTTAGCGGCCGATGTGCGCGCCCTGACGCCGAGCGAAGCTGCGGAGCGAGTGGTCCCCAATCGAGACGAGTTGTCCGACGTGTTGCACAATGTCCAGCATCGGCTGCGCACTTGGATGACGCACAAGGTTCGGGATCTGGAAACACGGCTTGCAGGAGTCGTCACGCGGCCGATTTTTGAGTTTCCAAAGCAAATGTTCGACACGCCTACGCAGAGGCTCGATGAGATGGAGCGTCGAATGAACGAGGGAGTTGCGCGCCGAATCGAATCGGTCGACCGAGCGTTTGAAAAAGCATCCGCGCGGTTGGAGTCACTCAGCCCCATTCGCACCTTGGCGCGCGGATATTCATTCACCACCGACGCGGAATCAGGAAAGGTACTGACAAGCACTTCCGAAATCGAACCGGGGCGGATGATCCAAACCACGCTGGCTGACGGCGTGATCGAGAGTCAGGTGCTGAAGGTCCAGCCGCAGGCGTCAGCCGCGAAACTACGGCGCGGATGACGCTCGCGGCTGACCTGTCAACAAACGGCAACGGGAATCGCGATCCCCAAACGATGAAAGAATCGGAAAACCATCAGCCAACTTGCCTGTGAAGAGGCAGGACGCTGGCCGCGAACTCGCGTAGGCCACCCTTGGTCTGAACGGTTTGGGAAACCGCACGGCATTGAACACCGGTCGCCTCGACCGGTTCACTTCCCATCTCGAGGATCAGTTCCCCGCGCGTGATCTTCACATCCTTGGGAGCTTCGATCCCGATCGTCACGCGGTTCCCACTGACTTTGGACACGACCAACGTGATCTGATCTCCGATCACGATCCGTTCCCCTTCTTTGCGACTGAGCACAAGCATTTCCAAGTCCTCCTTGAATCAAATGGTCTACTATCAACACCGATCCTGCGGGCCGCCCGACGCTTGGACCTTCCAAGCTGACCGAGTGACCCACCTATGAGTAACGGCAGCAAAATCAGTTCCATTAGGCGGTTTTTGCAAAATTTTTCCCGTAATGCTCATTTTGCCTGGAGTTTCTTCGCTCGGTTCGATCCCAGGTTTGGAAAAAACTGGGGCCAACGTGCAAAAAACTTCCGATTTTTTCAAAACCGAGTAGCAAAACGCAAGTTTTTGCATCCGGTCGCCGTCGGAACACATCTCAGTATGCGACGGGCCGTGACACGTTCGGTCACCACCGAATTTCTTCCGAAAATTTTTTCGCCGCTAGCATTTCATGGTTGTGGGTTTGTGTCGGAAGGTATCGACGAAGGGCGAATTGGAACGGGTGCTTCGGCCTCCAGCCGCCCCTGGCGTACGGCGAGGAGAGTCACGTAAGATACAGGGCCTATAGAAAGCTCCCCGTGGTGCACGGCAGTGCGTTGTTTGGGGGCGGCCTAGGATGATTAGCAATATTTTTCAGAGAAGGGACATGCCATGACGCGACGCCGATGGTCGGCTTGGTTGGTGATTGTGTGGGTCGTGGCGTCGGTTTCGCAAGCGGCACAGCGTATGGATGCAGCGGAACCGAAGCGGATTGTTTTGATTGCGGGCAAGCCGTCCCATCCGCCTCGGATGCACGAGTTCAACGCAGGGGTTCAATTGCTGGCCAAATGCTTGAAGTCGTTTGATCAGCAGAACGATGATTTGGCGCTAGAGGTCCAGTTCGTGTTGAACGGATGGCCGCGCGATGAGAGCGTGCTTCGAGACGCGGATGCCATCATCTTTTACATGGACGGTGGGGGCGGACACGAGGTGGTTCAGGAGTCAGGTCGACGCATGAAGTTGGTCGAGGAGCTTGCGAAAAAGGGAGTGGGGATCGGCTGCATGCACTATGCAGTCGAAGTTGTCGCGGACCAAGCTGGGAAAGAATTTCAGCGATGGATTGGGGGGCATTACGACCACATGTTCAGTTGCAACCCCATATGGGAGCCGTCATTCCTGGAATTGCCCAACCATCCGATCACGCGTGGGGTAAAGCCGTTCCAGATCAAGGACGAGTGGTATTTCAACATGCGATTTGTCGACCAGTTGGCCGGCAACCAGAAGTCGGATACGTCCGCGGGCCGATTCATTCCGATCTTGGTCGCATCCCCATCGGACGACGTTCGGGATGGTCCGTATGTTTATCCTGCAGGTCCTTATCCTCATATCGAATCCAACGGAGGACGTGCCGAGTCGATGATGTGGGCGATCGAGCGTCCCGACGGGGGGCGAGGTTTTGGGTTCACGGGGGGGCATTTTCATGACAATTGGGGGAACAGCGAGTTTCGAAAAACCGTCCTCAACGCCTGTCTGTGGCTAGCGAAAGTTGATGTGCCCGCTGCGGGGGTCGATTCACAAGTCAACGATACCGAATTGAACGCGAACTTGGATCCGAAAAAATAGGGACCGGGAAAATGGGGGCGGGAGAGGTGGCGGTTTGCCCCTCAACACATCGGGAAGAACGGGTATATTCAACGAGTTCTCAGGTTGGTTTCTTGATTGTCCTCGTAAGGTTAGACGAATGATTCACGAAGTTTCTGGCGATATCCTTTTGTCCAAAGCGCATGCGATCGCCCATGGCGTTGCCCCCAACGATCACTTCGACTCGGGGTTGGCTTTGGCGCTCCGCGAGCGTTGGCCCTCCATGGCCAAGGATTTCCGTCATTACAGCCACAACACGCATCCGAAACCCGGAGAAATCTGGATGTGGAGCGGAGTTGGGGACTCGCACATCATCTGCATGTTGACGCAAGAAGGGGACCATGCGCATGGCGCCCGGCCGGGACGCGCCACGCTCTCCAACGTGGCTCATTCGCTTCAGCGTCTCGCGTTTCTGGTGGAAAAAGAAAAACTTCGAAGCGTGGCACTCCCAGCGATCGCCACCGGGGTAGGTGGTTTGTCGTGGAAGGATGTGAAGCCCTTGATTGCCGAAAAACTCGGTGGGCTGACGATTCCTGTCTTCGTGTACGCCACGTACCACGCAGGAGTCGCGGCCAACGAACCCGGAGTGTGATGCCTGACTCGTCGTCTCCTTCCGTGCAGGCCGATGAACATTGGATGACGCAGGCTTTGGAGTTAGCTCGACGCGGTCGCGGTCGCGTCGAACCGAATCCGATGGTTGGCTGTGTCGTCGTTTGCGACGGCCGAGAGATCGGCCGTGGTTGGCACAAACGATTTGGCGGTCCGCACGCCGAAGTCGAAGCTCTTGCCGGCGTTTCGCCCGAAGACATTCGAAAGTCCGACCTGTTTGTCACGTTGGAGCCGTGTGCCCATCATGGCAAAACGCCTCCTTGTTCCGACTTGTTGGTGAGAATGAAACCAAAGCGGGTCGTGGTCGCGATGCTGGATCCGTATCCCCAGGTTTCCGGGCGTGGGATCGCCGCACTGCGCCAGGCGGGGATCGTGGTCGACGTCGGTGTTCTCGAATCCGAAGCTCGCCTCCTGAATGCGCCTTACCTAAAGCGGATTCAATCGGGCTTGCCCTGGGTCATCGCCAAATGGGCCATGACCCTCGATGGCGCGATCGCTTCGCCGGAGGGGGATTCCAAATGGATCACTGGGGAAGCAGCGCGGGATCGAGCTCATACGCTGCGGGCCTTGGTCGATACGATCGTCGTCGGTAGCGAGACCGTACTGCGCGATGATCCACTCCTCACGGCCCGGCCGCGAGTTTCTCAAGATGTTCCGCGGATCGCTTCGCGCGTGGTGATCGATCGCCGCCTGCGCATCCCCGTCGATGCGCAACTAGTTCGGACGGCAGATCGCGTTCCGATGTGCATCGTGACGTCTGGTCAAGCGATCGAGGCGGATGCGATCAAGGCGGACAGCTTGCGGCAGCGGGGCGTCGAAATTCTCGTATATCCAGAAGGCCAAGCGAACAATCAACTCGGATGGTTGTTGCAATCCTTGTGCGAACGTGGAGCGACCAACCTCTTGGTAGAGGGAGGAGGGAAGCTGCTTGGGGCGTTTTTCGATGGCAACTGGATTGATCAGGTGGAATGTTTTATCGCGCCGAAAGTGTTGGGGAGCGAGAGGGCTGCCCGCCCGATTGCCGGCGAGAGCCGTCGCTGGATCAGTCAGGCGAGGAATCTGGAAGGAGTTTCGGTTGAGATGTGCGATTCGGATCTTCATGTGAGCGGATATCTGAGCCCCCGGAGTGTGGCGATCTCCGGGTAAAAGCTTGGAGCCGATTAAGAACCCGAGAGATTCGCGAGTGCCCGTGCAGGATTGGGGAAAAGTCGTGCGAAGCATGCTTGACAGTGCGGCCTCGTGGAAAGTGTAATAGCATCATCCTTGGTTGGTGCGCATGGGGACTTTTGTATCGCAGTAAGGAGCAATCATGAAGTTGAAGGTGGCTTTTGGTATGTGTCTGTTTGTCATGCCGATGTTCTTGTCGGGTTGTGGGGGAGGATCGGACACAGGTGCAAAAGAAGCGCCCCCCGATGTGAAGACAATCGTGGAAAGTCAGAAAAAGATGTATGAAAACATGAAAAAGGGGACGGGCAAGGCAAGTCGCTAACCGCGAGGATGGAACTGCTGGTGCACTCGCTTGAGCTTGCCAGATTGCACATGCGTATAGATTTGAGTCGTTTGGATGCTCGCGTGGCCAAGCATTTCCTGGATGATCCGCAAGTCTGCTCCGCCTGCCAATAGATGCGTCGCAAAGGAATGTCGCAGCGTGTGGGGTGTCGCTTCCGCGGAGATCCCTGCGCGCTTTGCGTAACGCTTCACCAATTCCCAGATTGCCTCTCGCCGCAGTCGCTGCCCTGTTCGTGACAAGATTAGCCAGGCGGCTTCTTCGTCGGTATGGCGAGTACACAGGGAGGGCCGCTCCTCTTCCAGGTAGGATGCGATGACCTCGATCGCGCGGTCTCCGAGTGGAACCATCCGTTGCTTGCTCCCCTTTCCTTCTGCCAGGCAGAATCGGTCCTGGAGGTGCACGTTGGAAAGGAGCAGGTCGCAAACCTCAGAGACTCGACAACCCGTTGCATACATCAGTTCTAGGATCGCACGATCCCGTTTCCACAAAGGATCGCCGGGTTGTGGAGCTTCCAGAAAGCGATCGATTTGCGATACACCGAGAACGAACGGTACGCGGCGCCACATTTTGGGGGAAGTGAGCAACTCCGCAGGATTGTCTACAACGGCCGACTCCAATTGAAGAAACTTGAAGAACATTCGCAACGAAACGACATGCCTTGAGATCGATGACGCCGCGAGACCTTGGTCCTTAAGCCAGGACAAATAGTCGGTTAAGTCTTGGATTGTCAATTGCGAGAGAACTCGCTCGCCGAGCCAAGTGGAAAAGTGTTCCAAGTCTCGTCCGTAGGCAGAGATCGAGTTGCCGGCCAGGTGGCACTCCGTTCTTAAGTAAACTAGGAAACGATCCCGCCATCCCGACATGGTTTCGACGGGTTGGCTCGTCGGTGATTGGTCCAACCGGAATTGCCGCAGTTTGCTTTTGCCCAATTTCACAGCTCGCTTGGCGATGTCTCCAGTCGATTACCTGGGTTGCTTTCTCCGTTGCTATCCGGCATCATGCATTCCAGGCAGCTGACGCAAGCTTACCACGTTTTAGGAAAGGTTGGGTATGAAGATTCTGGTCGTGGGTGGGGCGGGATACGTGGGTTCCCATACGGTGAAGCTCCTGGACGCCTTGGGCCACGAAGTTTGGATCTATGACAATCTTTCCCGCGGCCACGCGGAAAGCGTCTCCCGCGATCGATTGATCCAAGGAAATTTGACCGATCGGTCGCTTTTGATGAAGGTCCTGATGGAGAAAGAGATCGAAGCGGTCATGCACTTTGCCGCGTTTGCACTGGTTGGGGAATCGGTGCAGCATCCCGCGATGTACTACCAGAACAATGTGGTCGCTAGCTTGGAGTTGCTCGAAGCCATGCGAAGCGTCGGGGTCTGGAGGTTTGTTTTTTCCAGCACTACGGCGACTTATGGACAGCCCGATCTGATTCCGATCCCTGAGTCCGTTCCACAAAATCCCATCAATCCCTATGGTTTCACGAAGCTTGTGGTGGAGCGAGCTTTGCGCGATTACGCATTAGCTTACGGATTCGGGGCCGCTGCGTTACGGTACTTCAATGCCTCGGGGGCGGCTCCGGATGGGACTATTGGCGAGGATCACGACCCAGAGAGTCACTTGATCCCCATCGTCCTCCAGGTTGCGCTGGGCCAGCGTGAGTCCGTCCAGGTCTTCGGCAGCGACTACCCGACGCCGGATGGAACTTGCATTCGAGACTACATCCATGTTGCTGATTTGGCGACAGCGCACGTTGCTGCTTTGGAGCGGCTGGAGCCAAGCCGAGTCATGGAGATGAACCTGGGGACCGGTGTAGGCCACAGTGTCCTTCAGGTCATCGAAGCCTGCCGAAGGGTGACCGGCCACGCGATCCCTATCGTGAATTCCCCGCGTCGGCCGGGCGATCCCGCGTGTCTGGTCGCAGACAGTACACTCGCTCAGCGTTCCCTTGGCTGGAAGCCGCGGTACACATCGATCGAGAGCATCGTTGAAACAGCATGGCGATGGCACTCCACCCACCCTCGCGGTTACAAGACCTGATCGAACGGAAATCTCATGCAAGACATCATCGTCGAGAAGCCATACCGATTTATACCGCCGTACCGCGGCCGATGGTTCCCGTCTTTGATGATCAAGACCGGAATCGTTCCATGGTATTTGAGACGCTATGAAGGGGTTGTCTCCTGTCGCTTGGAAGGAGTCGATAACTTTCGCGAATCGCAGCGCCGCGGGTATGGCGTCTTATTGACCCCGAATCATTGCCGTTATGCAGATCCCGTTGTCTTGTACTACTTGGCTCGCGAAGCCGAAGTCTTGATGTACGCGATGGCCAGTTGGCATCTCTTCCACCAAAGTCGTCTTCAGGGATGGGCGATTCGAACGATGGGTGCATTCAGCGTCTATCGCGAGGGGATGGACCGGCAGGCGCTCGATATGGCCGTCAATGTATTGAGCACCAATGAGCGTCCCTTGGTCGTGTTCCCCGAGGGGGCGGTATTCCGCACCAATGACTTGCTGCAACCGCTTCTGGATGGGGTTGCCTTCATGGCCCGCGCGGCGGCGAAACGTCGCGCTAAGGAAGGAAATGAAAAACCAGTGGTCATCCACCCTGTTGCGATCAAGTACGTATTCAAAGGGGATCTGGAGAAAGCAGTGTCCCGCACCTTGGATAGCCTCGAAAAGCGATTGACCTGGACGAGCATCAAAGGGACGCCGATTCTCCAGCGAATTCAACGCGTCACTCAAGCGATGCTCAGCCTCAAGGAAATTGAATACCTCGGGTCCCCGCAATCGGGAACGATTGTCGAACGCCAACAGCGATTGGTGGATCATCTGCTCGACCCTATCGAGGGCGAGTGGTTTGGTAAAAGCGCCGAGGGGCCACTGATTCCACGCATCAAGGCACTTCGAGCCAAGATTGTTCCCGAGTTGGTGACCGGTGAACTCGGCCATGCGGAATATGAACGCCGATGGAAGCATCTTGAGCGAATCTATCTGTCCCAACAGGTCGCATCTTATCCGCCCGATTACCTGTCGCCGCCGACGACGGATACTCGCATCTTGGAGACCGTTGAGCGATTGGAAGAGGACCTCACCGATCGCGCGGACATCCACGGGCCTTTGGAAGTTGTCATGCGTATCGGAGAAGCCATCCCGGTGCCGGCAGACCGCGCCCCGCGAGGCGAAGAGGACCCGATCATGAAAACGCTTCGCGATGTCATGCAAGGGATGCTCGACGACCTCTCAGGCGAATCCCAACTGGTCGACCTTTAGCACCAGTCGTCGACGAAGTCTGCGGCTATACCAAGCCCTCGCTCGAATCGAAGTTCGCAAACCAACCGCGCGAATAGAAAAACCCACTCGGTCAGCGAGGGGGCGGCTCGAAAACATTCGGCCACTTCTTTGCGGAGCGCGACCAGATCGCAGGAACCTCGAAGGCGATTGCGTTCACGATAGACCACCGGCCAAACCGCAGCCCAGACGCGACGGAGCCACGGATCGAGTCCCAGGTCGTTTGTCACGAGAATCGAGCGATGCCATGCAAACATGGATTCGATCGAGGTCATCCAAGGGAGATCGGTGGGTGGGAAAGCCCGCAAGGGTTCAGAAACTTTGAACTGCGAACTCGCGAATGAGAGGCATTCGAGGAATCGCGACTCCAAGGATTCCAAGGGAGGCCGCAGCGTTTGAAGCGTTTCCTCCTGCTCGAGGATCAACCAATCCGGTTGTTGGAAATGGATGGTCCACTTGCGAGTATCCCATCTCGCGAGGCATGGGACGCGTACCATCGCAGTAGCCGGAATGGCCTGAACGTTCAGCCCTTTCGTCAACCTCACCGCCTCGCGCCGGAGCAGATTGGTCCAGTCGGCCTGGGTGACCTCCGCCTCCCAGTGTTGCTCGGAAGCTACAAAACCGAGCAGTTCCACAAATTGCGAGGGCCCGGAAATCGAGGAGTCGTTGCGGGCAGGAGTGAATCGGAAAGATTCGTCCCCCTCAAAACGCAGGTTCGATTGCAGGAGTGGAAGCGTTTCCAGCAGGGTAGTCAGTCCATGGCTTGACCCGTAGTCCCAAAGCCGTTCCGCCGCTTCCGCTTGGCCCGGCGACGATTCGGCCGCTGTGACTTGGGCGATGTCGGTCATCCATGGACGAATGCGTCGGGCAGCGGAATTGTCCGATGCCAACATGAGGGCCTGAAGCCAGTTGCTGGTAAATTCCGTCTGCGACATCCCGATTGCCTGATTTTCCGTAGGAGGATAGAACGTGGGGGGATTTTAACGGGTGGTCAGGGTTTGACGTAGGATCCCTACGGAGTGATTCAATTGATTTTCAACGCGATTCCCTGCATAATTCCCCGACGATTGATGATCGCGGGTTTTTGATCGTTCTTTCCTTTGTCGAGCTGAGTCAGCCTTTGGCCGTTTTATCGAGTGCCGATCTTCATAAAAATCCACCGAGGGAGACCGATCCACCGTCCCCTTGGTGTCGATTGACTGGCCAAACCATCGCCATGGTCGCCAAACTGGTCAGCGGTTTCACGGTCCGCTGGATTGGCTCGCAGCCAGACACGTGCCAACGTGTTTATTTCGCGAATCATACGAGCCATCTCGACGCTGTAGTGCTCTGGGCTTCGCTCCCCGGGCCGCTTCGTCAATTCACCCGTCCGGTCGCTGCGCAGGACTACTGGGGGCAAAGTCCCTACAGGCGTTTTCTCGCCCGCTCCTTCAATGCGATCTTGATTGACCGCCAGGAAATCAAGGTCCATCAAAGTCCGGTCGATCTGATGCTGCGCGAGATTGGAGATATCTATTCGTTGATCGTTTTCCCAGAGGGGAGTCGCGCTGCGGATGGAGAGATGGGGGAATTCAAGAGCGGCCTGTACTACTTGGCCAAAAAACGGCCTGACCTCGAATTGCTTCCGGTTTACATGGACAACATGAATCGTATCCTACCTCGAGGAGAATTCGTCCCCGTGCCGCTGCTGAGTTCGATTTCGATCGGCTCCCCGATCTTTTTGGAGAAGGGGGAATCCAAGTTGGAGTTTCTCACCCGCGCGCAACGAGCGATCAAAGTACTCAAAGAACGCTAGGCTCTTTATGACCGGATCCTTTGGACCGCTCCCCACGAGTGGTCGACCTTTCCAACCGCGCGCAATTTTCGTTGCGTGCTTTACTTCCTTGGTGGCATTGGCTTCATGTGTGCCGCCTGCTTCCCCGTCAAAGTCCGACCGCAGCACCGCAAGTGGCGTATCGGCGGTTTCGTCCGATAAAAAGTCGGATGGCGAGACTACCACCAACGGCTTCGGCCCCACCAAAGAAAATCAAGCTCGCCCGTCGAGTCAATCGCCTGACGGCATGGTTTGGATTCCGGGGGGAGAGTTTTCCATGGGGAGTGATTACCGTTGCGAGTCCCTATGTGGGTTGCCGGGGGTCACCAACGACGCTGTTCCCATCCACCGCGTCTACGTCGACGGGTTTTGGATGGACGAAACCGAGGTCACCAACGCCCAGTTCCGAAAGTTCGTCGAAGAAACCGGCTACATCACGGTCGCCGAGATGAAACCAACCGAGGAGGAGTTCCCGGGGGCGCCTCCGGAGAATCTCGTGGCGGGCTCAACGGTCTTCGCACCCACGCCGAACCATGTTTCTCTGGACAATTATTTCCAGTGGTGGAGTTATGTACACGGCGCACAATGGCGGCACCCGACCGGCCCGGACAGTTCCATCGAGGGCAAGGATGACTACCCGGTCGTGCAGATTTGCTACGAGGATGCGGAGGCTTATGCGAAGTGGGCGGGCAAGCGATTACCCACCGAAGCGGAATGGGAATTCGCAGCTCGCGGGGGACAGGCCGGACAACTCTACGCGTGGGGGAACGAACTCCAACCCGACGGCAAGTACCAAGCGAATATCTATCAAGGCCGTTTTCCCATCCAGGGAGGAGATACTGGGGCGGACGGGTTTGTGGGAATTGCTCCCGTACGGCAGTACAAATCCAACCCGTATCGGCTTTACGATATGGGAGGAAATGTTTGGGAATGGGTCAGCGATTGGTATCGTCATGACTACTACGCACGGCTGCACGCCTCGGGTGCAGTGGCCCGCAATCCGCAGGGGCCCGACATTCCCTACGATCCCGCGGAGCCCGACCAAAAGAAGCGCGTGCATCGGGGAGGGTCGTTCCTGTGCAGTGATCTCTACTGCACGCGGTACATGGTGGGTACTCGAGGAAAAGGCGAAGTGCGAACAGCGAGCAATCATTGCGGGTTTCGCTGCGTCAAGAACGACCGCTAGCCTTGCGGGTTTCGCAAGGCTAGTGATCTCTGTTCGATATGCCTATCGTTCTGGATACCTAGCTTTCTGGGCCATGGTCAATCGGATCCCATCGTGCTCGAGCACCGTTCGCCGTGGCGGAAGGTGCTCGTGCTCGTAATCGCACGCTACGATCAAGAGTCGGCAGTCGCTTCGGCAGCTTCCTCGACGCTTGCAGGGCCTTCGGGGCCGGTGTAACCACCTGCTGACACGATAGCTTCCCGTATCTCCTGAGCGACATCCTTGTTCTCGAGCAGGAAGTTTCGGGCTTTTTCTTTCCCTTGTCCGATGTACGTTTCGCCGTACTTGAACCACGCACCGCTTTTGGAAATGATCTTGTGGGCGATCCCCATATCGATCAAATCTCCTTCGTAGCTGATGCCGTTGGTGTGCATCATGTCGAATTCCGCGACTCGGAACGGAGGTGCGACTTTGTTCTTGACGATCTTCGTTTTGACACGTTGCCCGACCACCTCTTCGCCATCCTTGAGCTGCCCGATGCGGCGGACGTCGACGCGGCACGAGGCATAGAACTTCAGTGCTCGCCCCCCTGGGGTGGTTTCCGGAGATCCGTAACTCATGCCACCGATTTTTTCGCGGATCTGGTTGATGAAGATCACGACGGTCTTGCTGCGAGCGATGGCTCCGGTCAGCTTTCGCATCGACTGGCTCATCAACCGAGCTTGCAATCCGACGTGTGCATCGCCGATCTCCCCTTCGAGTTCCTGTCGCGGAACCAGTGCCGCGCCCGAGTCGATCACCATCACATCGACCGAATTGCTTTTCACGAGCATTTCGGTGATCTGCATGGCCTCTTCGCCGCTGCTCGGTTGGCTGACCAAGAGTGAATCGAGTTCCACGCCCAACTTTTTGCCCCAGCTCGGATCGAACGCATGTTCGGCATCGATGATGGCTGCGACCCCGCCAGCCTTTTGGGCTTCGGCGCAAACATGCAGAGCCAGCGTCGTTTTCCCGCTCGACTCCGGGCCGTATATTTCGATGATTCGGCCTCGGGGTAAACCAAAGCCACCCAGGGCCATATCGAGAGAAAGGGAGCCGGTGCTGACCCCTTCAATCTTGAGTTGCGTCTCCCCTCCGAGCGGCATGATCGAGCCTTCGCCGAACTGCTTCTCGATTTGTTGGAGCGTGGTCTTGAGTCCAGGCTCCCGTTTCAGGATTTGTTCCAGCCCCGTCACCGGTTCTGGTGCCCCTCCCTTTTCACCCTTTTTCTGCTTGTTGCTGTTTTTTCCGGAAGATACGGCCACGAGACATTCTCCTAAACGTTGTGGTGAAAAAACCAATCCCTTGCTAGGGATCATGCTAACGGGTTCCAAGTGCGTTAACAACTACGCGTCTAGGATCGTCGATGCCGATGACACGTTTGGTCCACAAAGGGAGAATTTTTCGGGGCCCCCCATTTTCTGATCGGCGAGAAGCTATTTTTTTCCGGACGATCGCTCTTCGAAGTATTGGCGAACGATTGCGGCGATCGTCACCATCGCGTCCCGATCCTTCACCCCGGGTTGGCTTTCAATGCCGGAAGCCAGATCGATGCCGTCAGGATGCGCGATGCGAAGTGCCTGGAAAACGTTGTTGCGGTCCAGTCCACCGGCGAGAATCATGGGCGCCGACGAGGACTGTGTCTCGGACGACCCGCTGGCTTTGCATGCGAAGAATGATTGAGGACGAGGATACAGGAGGTCCCAGCGAACTGTCAGTCCTGTCCCTCCCAAATGCCCCGGCGAATATGCATCGACTAGGATTGCGGACACCGGGCTCTCAGGATCGTTGGCTTCGCGGCTCCACGCTGCGATAGTCGGATGATCCTCCGGACCGCGATAGCGAACCGCTCGAAGGACCGCCAGGCGGTTTAGTCCCTCCCGTTGGCGTACTCCTTGGAGCCATGTCAGGTCCTCATCGCCGTGGAGTTGAATGGTGTCCAGCGGACAGGTCTGGAGGACCTCCTGCACCTGATCAGGAGACGCGTTCGCGAACACTCCCACGCGTTCAACGCGACCTGCCGCAACATGGGAAAGTCGAGCCGCAGTATGGACGTCGACATACCTTTTGCTAGCCGCTACGAAATTCAAACCGATGGCCGAGGCACCGGCTTCGATCGCGTTCTCGACGTCGATCTCGCGGGTAAAACCGCAGAATTTCAGGCGAGGGAAAGTTTTCATAGGCCCTGCGTACCCGAAACGGGCCTAGAAATAATCCATCGCAATGATGTGACCGACGACAATCCAGATGCCAAGGAATAAACACCCAATGGCGGCGTGGACAAACTCAAGCGACATGGTTCGTAACCTAAGAACTTCGATAGTGAACCACCTTCCGTGGATTCATCTCATCGAACCATGGTTCGATTTGTTCGCCTTCTTGCGAGAAACCTGCTATCGGACGGATGGCTCCAAAAAATGAGGGGTTTCTTTGATGGTGTCATGACCGATGCAATGCTCACGATACGTCGGGCCGGTAAAGTCCGCCATTGCCGTTTCCACCGTACCTACAGGCCGTCGTCCAGGCCGTCATCGTGGGACCTCATAACCCGACGCGTGAATTTTAGAGTTGCGGATTTCGCCTCTATGACCGCTGGGAGCGTGCTCTCTCCCAATCCGAAGCGTAAGCGAGGAATGAAGTTACGTCACCTTTGAGATCTTCCCTCGTTTGCCCCTTGCTCGTGCGTCGGTTTGAAATTGCCTGGAAAGTCCCAGCTTTCAAAAAATCGCCGCAGTCTCGGAACTGGGTGGTCGTGGCCAGCGACTTGCCAGCATCGAACCGTGGGGAGGGGCGTTGCGTACAGACCCTATTCCTACGAGTTGCGTGGGCCATTCTTTCTTCCCTAAGTCCTTATCACGATGATGCTTGAATCCTCCTCAATACTGCTTGCAGCGACCGATTTATGGATGGCGCGATGGCTGACACCCTTCTGGTTTCTTGGGGTGGGATTGACCATTGGGTTAGCGATCTTGGGTCTGTTTCTCGCCCTGTTTTGGGTACTTGCTCGATTTTCCCCGGTATTGGACGGGCTTCGCCGGAGTGGAGCAGCCCATGTGATTGCAGGGATTTTGGCGATCGGTCTCACGTTTTTGGCATTTCGGCTATTTTCGGCGGGTGCTGACACCTTGCGCGCCGACGAGCTCCCGCTGATGGTTGTGGCGGCGTTGATTTCTTTTTCCGTCGTCACATGGGCGTTGCTCTACTGCTCGTCCCAGCGGTTTTTGTCGGAATTGCGCCCCCTGCTTTTCGAGGGAGTGGGTCTTTATTTGCTGAGCACCGTCGCCCTGATTGCGGCTGGTGGTCTTCTGTGCACTCCCCTGGTATCCGACCCCTGGGGAGCCTTGTCGAGCATCCCGCGTGTGATCACATCCGGAGCGACCGTCCCGCAGAAATTTCGCGTAGCCGGGGCGAGTGACGAGAGCGATGCTCCGTTTGTCAAATTGGACATCCAATACGATCCAGCCACGCTGGACTCCTTGAACTTGATCGCAAACAAAAACGTGTTGATTGGAGATGGCCCCAGCGTCGCTGAATTTCGGTCGGCGGGCTACCAGCTGTATCGCGACGTTCCGGTGGACTGGAATCGCTCGAAGGGGACCGCCACGTGCCCGCTCCCTCTCGCAGATGGGTCCGATATTTACGTGCAGAACCAGGAGTTTGGAGATGCGGATCTGGAGATTCGCATCACAAGCGCTGCCCCGGTGCCTCAAGCATCTACCTTTATCCTGATCGGTGGCTTTACGACGCTGATCGGATTGATGTTCATGTTGATGCAAGCGATCTCGCCCAAGGCGTCCGCGATCGCTTTGTCAGCCGCCAAGAGCGAGTTGTCGCAACCCCTCCCCGTGATCCTTATGGTGCTCGCTGCACTCGCGATTCTGTTGTTCCTTTTCATGCCGTTCAACACGTTTGGAGAGGACATCAAACTTCTGAAGGACTGCGGCATCACGCTCATTTTGATCGTGGCAACATTCCAGGCGGTTTGGTCGGCAAGCACTTCGGTAAACGATGAAATCGAGGGCAGAACTGCGTTGACTCTGCTCAGCAAGCCCGTCCATCGTCGCTCGTTCATCATCGGCAAGATGCTCGGGGTGTTCTGGATGGTATTGTTTATCTTCTTGGTTCTAGGAACCTGGGAATTGTTGATGGTTGCCTACAAGCCCATCTATGATGCGAGGGAATCGTCGGCGGATCAACCGCTCTGGCAGCTTTGCCATTTCGAAGCCATGCAGACGATCCCTGGTTTGGCCATGGCCTTTTTTCAGTCGGTTGTCATTGGAGCGATCGCGGTTGCACTGGCCACGCGACTTCCGCTGGTCGCAAACTTCACGATCTGCTTCGCTATCTACTTGGTGGGACACTTGACGCCGACGATCGTCGCCTCGGCGGCTGGCGGATTGCCACTGGTCGAGTTTTTCTCGCAATTGATCTCCGCCGTCGTTCCGAATCTCAACCTGTTCTCGATGGAGGCGGCGATTGACTCGGACGTATTGGTGCCTTGGACGGTACTGGCGAGTGTCTTGGTCTACACGTTGCTCTATTTTGTGCTGGCCACACTTTTGGGATTGTTGCTCTTCGAGGAACGCGATCTGGCTTGATGAAAACTCTGGTCGTTTGCTATCCGGCCGAGGCGAAGCACCTTCGGGAGATTTCTGCGGCGGCACCCGGATTTCGGATTCTGAGCGCAACGCAGGAAACGATACCGGAGTTAATTTTCGAAGCGGATATTTTTGTCGGCCACGCAAAAGTGCCCGTGGATTGGGATCGAGTCGTAGCCCAGGGGCGACTCAGGTTTATCCAATCCTCCGCGGCGGGGCTCGATTACTGTCTTGTACCCTCGGTGATCGAATCCGCGATCCAAGTCTGCAGCGCTTCGGGGTTGTTTGCGGATCAAGTTGCCGAGCAGTCGCTCGCGCTTTTATTGGGGCTGCTCCGTGGGATTCCGGTATTTTACCGTCAGCAGCAGCGGCACGAATTCGTTCGGCAGCCGACCGATGATTTGCATGGCAAACGGGTGGGGATCGTCGGACTCGGTGGAAACGGGCGTCGGCTCGCCCAAGTCCTAGCGCCGTTTCGCGTCGAGATCCGCGCGACGGATTATTTTCCAGAGCATCAACCGGATTGTGTTGCTGCGCTATGGCCGCATATGGAGTTGCATCGTTTGGCCCGGTGGGCACAAATTTTGGTCCTCGCTCTACCATTGAACGCGCAAACGCGGGGTGGCATTGATCGTTCGGTGTTCTCATGCATGGAACCTGGAGGCTATCTGATCAACGTGGCCAGGGGGCCCTGCGTTGACGAATTGGACTTGATCGAAGCATTGAGGATTGGTCATTTGCGGGGCGCAGGTCTGGATGTGACGGCGACCGAACCGCTTCCACCCGAAAGCCCGCTCTACGATTTACCCCAAGTGCTGATCACCCCCCATGTAGGCGCTCAATCGAGCCCGAGATACGCTGATTCGACCCGCTTGATCTGCGAGAATCTGCGCAGGTACTTGACCGGAAAACCACTCTACAACATCGTCGACAAGCGGCTTGGGTTCCCCCATCCGAGCGTCCTCTATTCTGCTGCAGTCACGCTGGGTTGAATCTGCTACACTGGACGTGGTGTCTCCCGATAATTTCCTTGGTTGAGGTGGTTTGCGATGCGCGGGCACGGGCTGCTATTCCTGAATGTGGTGGTGTGTTTGGTTTGGTGGGGTTGCGTTTTGCCCGTGCGAGGGCACGGAGAGGATCCCGCCGGCGCGAGCGTTGCGTCGTTGGACCGCTGGCTTGCTTCTTTTCAATTGACCGATCCGGATTTTCAGTGGCAGGGTGACCTTTCCATCCCAATCGAAGGAAAATCGCAATCGCTCCGATTTGACTTCCGACGCTATTCCGACACCGCGTTCGACCTTCAAGTCGAACATCCCGAATACTCAGCCAAGATTATCCGCCGAGAGGATGCAACGGTTCTGGTATTGCCCAAACATCGCAAAGTGTTCTGGGGAGTCGGCATGTCCGATCCCAAAGATCATTTGGAGTCGTCGGATTTGGGCAAGCGGGTCGTTCGGCCGACAACCGCGATCGCGGTACCTTTGGATCTTCTCGGGAAACTCAATGCGAATTCGCTGCTGGAAGTTCTCAAATCCACAGGCGTTCTCCAAGCAAGTTCGAGCGCTCAACGTTGGCTCATCGGAAAAGACACCACCGTTGAGTTTGCAGCTCTCGCGAAAAATGACAGCGGGCTCGCAACGGTCAGCGAACGGATCACTATCGAGGGGGCAGATGTGCGTGGCAAACTCCATTTCGCCACGGAGGTGTCCGATCTGTTCCCACGCAACGAAGGGGTGTCAGCAAAGGATTGGGTGGCTCTGCACTGGGGCGATCTCGATTTGCAGGAACTTGATCGACCGGAACTCGAGCGCACAATCGTACGCGGAGTCCGCCGCGCGTTGGAGGTACTCGCCCCGTCCGATCGACTGATCAATCCCACTGCCAAGAATCGCTCAGTCGACCACGGGGAATTGCGTTGGATCGATGGACAGCGTGTCGCGATCCTCCATGGAAGTCCCGAGGAGATCGGCAAGGCGCATGCAGAACTGCTGAAAACTGAAGCGATGCGGTGTATCGACTCCGTGTTGTACGGTTTTGGTTTGGCGCAGACCATAAACACTGGAAGATGGTTCCGGGAAGATTTGGATCGCGCTTACGAAAAACTCAAACCCTACATTCCCGAGCGCCACCTGGCGGAAACACGGGCCTTGGCACGCGGGCTCGAAATGGATGGGCACTTGATCGAGGTCCTGAACGTCTTTCCCGAATTGTTTCACTGCTCCGGGTTCGCATTGTTTGGCTCCGCTACCGAGGGGGGCAAGCTTTACCATGGGCGCGTGCTCGATTACATGACGACCATCGGCCTGCAAGATGCTGCCACGACGTTTATCGTTGCACCCAAGGGGCAGATTCCCTTCGTGAACATCGGCTATGCAGGCTTCACCGGCAGCGTGAGCGGGATGAATGCGGAACGGATCTCGCTCGGCGAAATGGGGGGGCGCGGAGAGGGGAAATGGGATGGTGTTCCTATGGCAACCTTGATGCGCCGAGCGCTCGAAGAATGCGACTCGCTCGAGGAAGTGCAACAATTGTGGCTAGACAATCCTCGGACCTGCGAATATTTTTACGTCTTCGCGGATGGAGAAGAAAAATCCGCTGTTGCCGTCGCAGCAACCCCCGAGTCGATCGAGTTTCTCAAGCCGGGCGAATCCCACGCGCTCCTGGGTGAAGGGATCCGCGATGCCGTCGTTTTGTCGGCGGGATCGCGATTGGAAGAATTGAGGAAGCGGGTGAATGATGCTCATGGGCGGATCGATGCGCAGCAAAGTATGAACCTAATGTGCCGACCGGTGGCGATGAATTCCAATCTTCACAACGTATTATTCGTTCCCGAAGACGGAGTTCTCTACATCGCCAATGCGAGCCATTCGCAACCCGCGGCCGACCGTCCTTACGTTCGGCTCGATCTCTTGGGATTGCTCAAGGAAATCTCCAGCAAAGGAAATCAAGTCGCCAAACAGAACGTCGCTTGGAAGTCCAGTGACACGCTGGCGCTGAGGCTCGACCAGGAAGAGTCCGCAGACGCCCGGCAGTGCCTGAGCGAGTTGGCTTGGAGCAGCGATACGTTCGAAGTCGTGCTGGAACCCGCGACTGATGCGGTTCGGTCCCAAGGTTGCGACGCAATCGTTCGCTTTCCTTCTCCGGTCGATACGGGAGACCAGGTCAACGATCTGGCTGCGATGGAGTGGTACCAGGCCGAGATCGATGGAAACGTCGTAAAGGATCGACCATGCCCCGCCGTAGTCGTGGTCCATGAGTCGGGTCGAGGGATGACCGTTGGCCGCATGATCGCTCGAGGACTGAGCAAAGAAGGGGTGCACGCCTTGATGTTGCAGTTGCCGTCCTATGGGCTCCGTCGAGGCAACGGAGGATCGGGGCAACCTGGCGAGGCAATGATCTCCGCCATGAAGCAAGGAGTCTGCGATGCGAGGCGGGCGTTCGATGCAGTCCGTGTTCTTCCCGGTGTCGATCCAAATCGCGTCGGGATACAAGGAACGAGCCTCGGTGGATTTGTGGTGGCCACGGTTTGTGGAATTGATTCCGCTTACCATCGTTCAATCATTCTCCTCGCCGGAGGTGATTTGTACTCCGTTCTCCAGAACGGCGATCGCGACGCTTCGAAGACCCGGGATGAGCTGAGAAAGCTTGGATTGAGCTTGGAGTCGATCCGGCCGATCATCTATTCGGTTGAACCCCTTCGCCTGGCTCACCGTGTCGCCTCGTCCAAAACATGGTTGTACTCCGGCACTCACGACACCGTTGTTCCCCCAGCGTGCTCGAAGGCATTCGTCGACGCAGCACGCCTGCCCGCTAACCAGCACATCGAAATGCCTGCCGATCATTACTCGGGAGTGGTCTTCCTTCCAGGCGTCATCCGCCAGATTGTGGGTGTTGTCTCTGAACCGTAGGCTTTCGCGATTTCGTTCCGAACGCGGCTTGACCAACCCCGTTTTTTCACGCTAATAAGCTACCGCAGGCACCTGAGCTGACAGACGGCTTGCGTCGCGTAAAAAGTTTTCAGCGAAAGCATTCTCATTTACAGGAGGGAATTGGCGGTGACGATCACTCGAGTTGGTACCAACGAAAAGTACGCAAACGGTTGGGAATCTATCTTCGGAGGCAAAAAGTCTCGAAGTGCAAAGGCCACACCGGCGGCCGCTTCGTCGGCACGTTCTGCGTCCAAGCCCAAAGCAGTAAAGAAGGCCGCGAAGGCTTCAAGCTCCAAGCCGGCAGCGAAGAAGATCTCCAAGAAGCCCAACGCCAAGAAAGTCGTCAAGAAGAGTCGATGAAGTCCTTGATTCGGTGGGTGACTATTGCGTTTGCACTTGTCGGCAATGCCTTTCCCAGTCTCGCGCAGGAGCAATCGATTGCCCCTCCCGAGCGCCGGGATCTGGTGTCGCTCTTCGACGGCGAAAGTTTGTCGGGTTGGTCAGGGGACGAGCGGCTCTGGTCGGTTCGCGATGGCGTGATTCACGGTGAAACCACAGACCAAAGCCCCGCATCGGGAAATACCTTCCTGATTTGGAAAGGCGGGGCACTGAAGGATTTTGAGCTGCGTTTGTCGTTTCGTTGCAATGCGACCAACAATTCGGGCATTCAGTATCGCTCGAAGCACATCACGGATGGCTCGGCCAAAAATCCGTGGGTCGTTCGTGGCTACCAGCACGAAATTCGTAACGAATTGCAGTTTCCCAATGTCTCGGGCTTCATCTACGACGAAGGAGGCAAGCGAGGACGGCTGTGTCTGGTAGGAGAGCGAGCGGAGTGGAGAGAAGATGGAAAGAAGGTCTTGGAAACATTTCTTGACGAATCCGCGTTTCAGAAATTGTTTCGACTCGATGAGTGGAATGATGTAGTCATCATCGCCAAGGGAAATCGAATTCTCCATTTTCTCAACGGACAGCGGATCGTAGACTTCACCGACTTGGATCCGACGCGGGCACTGAACGAAGGTGTTCTGGCTCTTCAATTGCATGCGGGCAAACCGATGTGGGTTGAATATCGGAATATTCGTTTCCGAAACTTCGATTGATCAATTCTTCCAAAGGGCTGCCAAGCGGCCGGATCGCGTGATTGGGTTGCGACTGCAGTGACCATATTCCAAAGCTCAGCAGGAACACGGTCGTCGATAGCGGGAGCGCGTACCGATACCATCTGGAAATCTCTTGAACTTTTTTTGTGCGGCTAGGCTCCAACCGGATCACTGCGTTGCTCGGGTACTCTCGCCGTTGCAGGGGCACCGAGTGAGCAAAATCAAAGGGCCCCTGCTCCGAACCAACCTTCCATCCGATCTGCGATGTCGGAAAATGGAACGCCACGCTCTCGAGCACTTGGCCTGCGGCCACAATCGCGGAAGCAATGCAGACGATGCCCGCGTGGAATCGAATCGGATTGGAATTTGACGAGGAAGCCATCATTAGATTTACGTAATGTTAGTGAGGAGCGCGATCTTTCCTTGGGAGAAAGCAGTCGGTGTGCCTGAGTTCTCGAAAACGAGCAATGGGGCACCGATGGTTGACGCAAATCCATCAGAGCCATATCCTTAGAGAAATTGGAGGAGGACGGCTTCGATGTCGTCGCTGGAGAACGTGTGGTGGCTCCACAACATCTCCCTCCGCCGATGCGTTTCGAAGGTGCAACAAACTGTTGCTAAAACGCAACGTTACCCGCATCCGTTAACGACCTGACGCAAAGGCAAGGCTTCGCGTCAAAGGTGCTTTTTCAAGTTACTTGCTTTCCAATCCAGCAGAGGCGTTCAATGAAATTCAATGGGTTGTTCCTAGGGACGGTGATTGCGGCTCTCAGTGCTTTGGAGAGTGGCGCCTTGGCGCAGCAGGGGGCGACTGCGACTGGCGTCAAAGAGCCGGTAGCTGTTCCGTCCCAAGCTGCCGACAGCGGGTGGACACCTGCCGAAGCGGAAGTTGTGGGAGCAGGGAAGAAACTGATCGATGCTTTCAATCAAGGCAACGCAGGGCAAGTGGTTGATTTGTTTCTGCCCGATGCGGAATTGATCGATGAGTCGGGGACGGTTTACTTGGGCAAGGATGAGATTGGCGGTTTGCTCAAGTCGTTTTTCGAGAAGTACCCTGGCGTTAAGACCGTATCCCAAATCGAGTCGATTCGGTTGATTGGAGGACTGGCCCTCTTGGACGGAAGCCGGACCATGATGGACAAAGAAGGCAAGAGCTTTAGCCTTGTTCGCTACGCTTCGATCTGGAAGAAAACCGACGCCGGGTACAAGATCATTTCCCTTCGAGATATTGCGGAACCGATTCCTCCAACTCCCAAGGAAGCATTGGAAACGATCGCCTGGTTGGTTGGTTCGTGGGTTAACGAAGGAAGCGACGGCAAAGTCGAATTGGATTATCGCTGGGCCGAAGATGGTAACTTCATCGTGGGCGATTTGGTGGTTGCCGCACCCGATGGTCGTCAAGTTATGAAGAGTTTTCAACGAATCGGTTGGGATGCTACCGAAGGGAGTTTTCGATCTTGGACCTTTGATTCCGATGGAGGATGGGGAGAATCTTTGTGGTCCCCTTCGGACCAAGGCTGGATCTTGGAATCGAAAGCCGTGACGCCGACGGGTGCCCGCGGCTCCGTCCGTGTTTCGATTGTGCCTGAAAACGACAATCGATTTAAGATCGTCGGAACCAACCGACTGTCCGATGGAGTTGCTGAACCGGACTACGAACAAGTGGTCGTGCGCAAGGCGCCGACGGCTGGCAAATAATTCCTTCATCGGGGGCGGTCCAATGGTCGTCTCCTAACGAAAAGCGCTTCGATCAATCTCCTCACTCCTGATTGGGTCTTCGACATGGCAAGGAAATGGATGGTTACGGTAGTTCGCGGCCGAATGGTACCGTTGTTCTTGGTTGCCTTCGCTGGCTTCCTCGCAAACGCACCTGGGGTCGCAGAAGCGTTCCAACGCGGTGGACGCGGAGGCGGCGGCGGTGGTGCGCGACCTTCGATGGGTGGTGGAGGAATGGGGGGAGCCAGACCGAGCATGGGCGGGGCTCGCCCGTCGATGCCGCAATCTCGACCGATGCCGCAATCGCGACCGATGCCGCAATCGCGACCTGCCGCGATGCCACAGATGCCATCGTCTCGCCCATCGCTGGGCAACGCCTCGAGGCCGAACATGCCCTCGGGCGGATTTCAGACCCCAAACCTAGGCGGTTCGCGTCCTGCACCGCAGACCAGACCCAGCCCTGGAATTCAGCAACGTCCCAACGTCGGGACAAATCGACCTTCGCTGGGAATGGGAGGGTCCAATAAGCTTCCGCCCGGGGGACGGCCAGATATTGGAGGTGGATCGCCGACCAACCGGCCTGCTCCCGGAAATCGTCCTGCGCCTGGAAATCTTGGTACGACCACGCCAGGAAACCGACCGAACTTGCAACTCCCCAACATGCCGTCTACCAATCGCCCTCGTCCCATGCCCGGGGACAGCGGGCTCGCCACAACGAAACCGGCTCCCGGTTTCAACCGACCCTCAGGCGGTGGTGACCGACCGAGCCTCGGCGGCATCAATCGACCGACAACATTGCCGGGGAACATCGGTAATCGTCCATCGATCGGAGGGCAGCGACCACAAACACTTCCCGGCAACATTGCGGGTGGCGGAAATCGTCCCGATTTTGGGAACAGGCCAACTACGAAACCAGCTCCTCCGGTCATCGGTGGCAACCGCCCTAACCGACCAGGCGATGGAGGGCAAGGTACGTTCCCTGGGATCAACAATCGACCGAACCGACCAAGCGATGGTGGTAACTGGGGAGGCGGCAACTGGGGCGGCAACGGCAACTGGGGTGGCAACGGCAACTGGGGTGGTAGTGGCAATGGCAACTGGAACCGCCCCAATTGGAACCGCCCAGGTACAGGAAATGGCAACAACAATTGGGGAGTCGGAAACGGAAATTGGGGCAACAACCACAATTTCAACAACATTAACATCAACAATAACAACGGGTCGAACAACATTTACAACCGACCGGGATGGGACAATTGGGGTACCCATTGGGGCGGAGGAAATTGGGCCAACTCCTGGCAAAACAACTGCATCCACCCGCACTATCAGGGATGGTACAACGGTTGCTGGCGCGGTTACTGGGGAAGCTCGTGGTACTCTCCGGTTGTCTGGGGTGCCGTGGGGTGGGGCCTTGGTTCGTGGAGCAACACTGTCTGGTCCAACACCGCGTTCGTGAACCCATACTACACCGCGCCCGTGGCGACGGTGGCTTCGGCTCCGTACGATTACTCGCAACCGGTCGTGGTGAACAACTACATCACCGCGGACGCCGACAGCACGGGTGCCGACGCGACCTCGACGAGTACCGCCGATCCCAAGGTGACTGCTCAGGTCGAACAATCTTTCTCGGATTTTGATTCGGGGTTGGCGGCGTTCAAGAATGGGAACTATCAAGAAGCCCTAAAGTCCTTCGATACTGCTTTAAGGCAAAATGGCAGCGACCCGGTTATCCATGAAGTCAGAGCGCTCGCTCTCTTTGCAACCCGCGATTACAACGGAGCGGCCGCTGCCCTGAACTCTCTACTCGCTTCCGCGCCGGGCATGGACTGGACGACCATGAGCGGACTGTACGGCGACTCCGAGAAATACACCGAGCAGCTTCGAAGTTTGGAATCGTTTTGCAAAGCCAATCCCAAGAATCCAGCCTCTGCCTTTGTTCTCGCTTATCACTACCTGGTGATTGGTCAAAAGGACTCGGCGATCCGCGCTCTGAAGGTCGTGACGGCAAATCAACCCAGCGATCTGGTTGCCAAACGGATGCTCGAGGCATTGGAGCCGAAAGCAGACACGGCTACTGCGGCCTCGGAAAAGGCCGCTCCCACAGCCGAGGAACTCGCAAAGCCGCAACCCGAAATCACCTTGATCGGCAAATGGAAAGCAGTGAGTGGCCAGTCGACGATCGAGCTCGCGATCGCGGACGACTCAACATTCACGTGGGGAGTCCTCGAAGGGGGCAAGAAAATGGCGGAACTCGCCGGTGATCTGGCAACCAACGGCGATGCCGTCGTATTCGATACCAAGGAGCAAGGCTCCTTGGGCGGCACCGTCAAAGCGATCAGTTCCGAAGAATGGGTGATGCTCCCGCCCGGAGTAACCCAGGAAGATTCTGGGATTCGATTCAAGCGAGTCCCCTAATCATCCTCGGTTTTTCACGGAAACTTATTGCAGATCCAAGGCCGGATCCGTGAGACCGTTGTCGGCAAAGCCTCGCATGCGAAGCAGGCACGAGTCGCACTGCCTGCACGGACGGCCTGATGGGTCAGGATCGTAACACGACAGAGTTTCCGAGTAATCCACCCCTAACTCCAGTCCACGCCGAATGATCTCCGCCTTGGTCCAATGGATCAATGGGGCGTGAATCCTAATACGGTGCCCTTCGACCGCACTCTTGGTGGCCAGATTTGCCATCGCTTCGAACGCTTGGATGTATTCCGGGCGGCAATCGGGGTATCCGCTGTAATCGAGCGCATTGACCCCGACGAACAGATCGGATGCTTCCAATACCTCCGACCACGCTAACGCATACGAAAGAAATACCGTGTTGCGGGCGGGAACATAAGTGATGGGAATCTCCTGTCCGATTTCCTCCACCGTCTGATGCTTCGGAACATCCAATCTCATTTCGGTCAGAGCGCTTCCGCCAAAGCCGCCGAGATCCAGCGACACGATCACGTGTTTTTCGACCCCGTAGCGTGCCGCAATCCTTGCCGCGCGTTGGATCTCGATCGCGTGCCGTTGCCCATAACGAAAACTGATCGCATACGGCGTGAACCCCTCCGCCTTGCAGATTGCGAGACAAGTGGTGGAGTCAAGCCCGCCACTCAACAAGATGACAGCTCTCTTTTCGGTATTGCGTGAGGTCATGAGCGGGTCACGATCGATTACGGGTAAACAGGACTGCCACCGCTGGCGTATAATCCGAAGCTATGGCAACCATTGAAGTCGATCAGCTCAGCAAATCGTACCGAGTCTACCAGAAGAAAGAAGGGCTTCGGGAAGCCATCCGAGGTTTGTTCCAACGCGATTTCAAAATCGTTGAAGCCGTTCGCAATATCTCGCTTCGAGTTGAAGCTGGCGAGTTTGTAGCCTTTCTGGGCCCCAACGGAGCGGGGAAGACCACAACGCTGAAGCTCCTCTCGGGAGTTATCTCCCCATCGGCTGGGAATGCAACCGTGATGGGGTATGTCCCTTGGCAGCGCAAGCTTGATTATCGACGTCGATTCGCCTTGGTCATGGGCCAGAAGAATCAACTGTGGTGGGATCTTCCCGCCCAGGAGTCATTTCGCTTGCACCAGCAGATCTATGGGATCGGGGAGAGGGATTTTGAGAGGAATCTTGGAGAGCTGACCTCGATGCTCGAAGTGGGCCCATTGCTTGGGCGACCTGTTCGGGAACTGTCCCTGGGAGAGCGGATGAAGATGGAGTTAATCGCTGCCTTGCTTCACACGCCCGAAGTCCTATTTCTCGACGAGCCGACAATCGGATTGGATGTGATCGCGCAACGAAATATCCAGCAATTTCTGAAGCATTACCAAGAGTATCGCAAGACAACTATTTTGTTGACCAGCCACTACATGAAGGACGTCGCTGCGCTGTGTCGGCGTGTCGTCGTCATCGCCAAGGGAAGGATCCAATACGATGGGTCGTTGACCGGAATCGTCGACGAATTTTCCAGTTCGAAGTTGGTTAGCTTGGTCCTCGGGGAATCGCGAAGCAGCGACGGGCTCGAGCGATTCGGCGAGATCGTTGACATCGCTTTACCGCGAGTGACCTTGAAGTGCGGTCGACAGCAGGTGTCGCAAGTACTGGCAGCGATCCTGGATCAGTATCAGGTTGAGGACATCGCTGTCGAGGATCCCCCCTTGGAGGAAGTGATCGCCCAGCTTTTCCATCGCGTCAGCGCGGGGGCGGACGAACGGTGAATCCAACTTTGCGCAGTGAGATTCGAACACGTTGGATGGTCACCAAGACAGCGTTGGCCGAACGGTTGGCTTATCGAGGCGACTTTGCTCTCGGTACGCTGATGCGTTTTTTACCCATCGTCACGCAAATATTCCTGTGGTGGTCAATCTTTCAGTCGCTGTCGCCGGATGATCCCGAACATGCAATGCTATCTGGGTATACATTTCGAGACATGGTCGCCTACTACTTGCTGACGATGCTCGGACGTGCCTTTTCGAGCATGCCCGGGCTGTCGTCGAGTATTGCGGCAAAGATCCGCGATGGCGAGATCAAACGATTTTTGGTTCAACCAATCGACTTGCTCACGTTCTTGTTCTGGTCGCGTATCGCACACAAGCTCGCATACTACGCCGTTGCGACCCTGCCGTTCGCCTTCGTGTTCTTCCTGTGCCGAGATTTTTTCGGCACAGGTCTGCCCGATGGCATTACCATGGCTTGTTTCATTGCTTCGCTGGTCCTCAGCTTTGTGTTGGGGTTTTACCTCGAAGCTTGCATCGGGTTGATCGCATTCTGGATGCTCGAGGTTTCCTCGCTATTGTTCGTGTATATGCTGCTACAGTTTTTTCTGTCAGGCCATATGTTCCCGCTCGATCTGTTGCCTCAACCATTCCAGCAGTTGGTGGGATTTCTTCCTATCAAGTATCTGGCGTATTTTCCGGCGGCGGTTTTTCTCGGTAAGATCCGTGGCATGCAGCTGGCTTGGGACATGCTGCTGCTGATTGCATGGACGGTATTCTTCTATGTCCTGTCTCGCTGGGTTTTTGCGAGGGGCGTAAAACGTTATAGCGGCTTTGGAGGTTGACGGATCTTCAGGTGCCCAAACCAGTAATGGGTGGTTTTTGCCACCGCGGTGATGACATTCTTGATCTCTTTCTCGACGCGGAAATCAGGTCCAGCAGGCAAATAGAGAACAGATCCTTCGCGTCGTACGAGGATGTTTTCGACGATGATCGCGCGCAGCATCCACGCTGCCATCGCTTCATCATGACAGCACACCCCGACCCAGCCCAAGTCATTGGAATCGCACGTTGCAAGGCCACTCGCTAACGTGATGCCACGCCGCATTTCGGCACAGACGCTGTGGTAGTCATCGAGGTGTGCATGGATCTGCTCCTCCGGAACATTGGAAAGCAATTTACCTCGGTGGGGTGGGCCGCCCGCCATCGCTAGGTCGCAAAACGAAGTCCAGATTGCATCCCATGCAACTCTTCCTTCGTTATCATAGATCAACTGGGCGGATCCCATCGAGGAAGGAGTGACTGCGTTCAATCTGCCGGCGTATTCGTTCGGCAGCATGGCATATTGACGGTCCGCGAGTGTTTTCAGGCAGTGCCAGAGAACCTCCTCCTCAGGGGAATCAGGAAAAGCGATCGGATGGGTGGTTACGGCTTGGAGATAACGTCCGACCAACCAAGTTGCGAGGTTATTGGAGCCTAACCAGTGCCAAGTGCTCAGTTCCCCCTCGCGCTGGATGATCGAACCGCGAGCAGTCCTCCCGTCTGGCAAGAGATAGGGTTCACGAGAGAAGGCGATCCATCCCTGGGACCGAGCTTGCTCGGCACAATGCGAGCTTTGCCCATCCCCTTGGATCCAACAGTCACCGGTAACTCGTGCCCAATAAGCGATGGCGGCTAAGCGGTTCAGAGTTGCAGCATCTGCACCCTTCGCAGGAACCAATACCAATCGCATGCCGCCGTCGAACTCATGAACACTTCCTCGAACCCAAGTTCCTAACTCGCTGGGGGTTGGGGGATCCGCAAGGAACACTGGAGTCGATGGCGATACGCCACCCAACCACAAGCAGGCGCGAACGTCCGCGCGGCCAATCGGAAACAGGGAGAACGGGATGATCACGATACGCTCTGCGTTCTGGAGCGTTGGCATACTGCTATCGAGCGAATCCTCACCGCCGGTCCAGAGAAGGACCCTCGCATTTTCGAGCCGAGTAGTAACCTCGACGATAGCGCAGCGCACCACTTCCAGGTCCACATCGGGCGCATCGGTGGGGATCGCGATCAGGATCAAGTCCGACTGAGGTTGCTGCATAAAACATCTGCGATGAAAGGAATCTTGATTTTATCCACGACAAGCGACTGGATCAGGGGGCCAGGTTGGTGCGAATGCGCGTTATGTGCCGAAAGGTACGACAAGAAATTTATCCTAAAGCGGCGAATTGGCATTTTTTCCTCGCGGGACGGCAATTCTGACCTACCTTTTCCGTGGAGTGACGTGACGCATGAAACCCAAGTCACAACGCGAGGGTACCGAACGATGATCTCAACCTGGCAGCTAAAGAGACAAGCAGAGGAGTACTCGGACCAACTCGAGCAGATGTTGGTGCAGCGAATTCGGGTTAGCCGAGATGACACTCCAATGCCAGTTGACCATCGCGAAGATAAAGAACTCTCCGACCTTTCCCGGGAGATCAATGAGGAATTGGAGCGGATTGAGGCGCTGGTCAAGGAATGCAGAGTCGCCTACTAGGGGCTTTGACTACTGCATGAGTGAATAGAGCAGCATATTCATTCCGATGCGGAACGCATCTTCGCGAGTATACCCGCGACACTGAAGAGAATGCTTGCTCTCGAGGGCGCAGCTCAAATCGTTCGGCGAAAATAAAACGACGAATCGTCCGTTCCACTCCAAGGCTTCGATCTCTGCGGGGCCTTCTCTGCGAGCGCTTTTCAGATCGTTTCCGCCCGTAGTTGGGTCGATCAAGGCGACATTCCGCAGGTCAAATCCGCCAGGACCTTCCTTGAGCATCAATGGATGATCAGGGGGCAACGTACGCCATATCGCGTCGGGTAACGCACGGCTGAACTCCCGTCGCACCGAGTCCGCGAACTCCTCTGCTCCGCAGATCGCATCCCCGAGCACCATACCGCCATTCTCGAGGTGTCGACGGATTCCTTTGAGTTCGTCATCAGAGAACAGGAATTTTGTTCGCCCGTGGATGTAGGCGATCGGGTATTTGTCGAGTTCCGGGCTGTTGGCCGCCAGCTTGGGCGTTTTCGGATCGACCATGGCTTTGGTTTCGCGCCGATACAATTCGAGGAGGTACGCGAGCGACTTCGGCGTTTCATCTCCTCCGCCGCTGTGCATGATTTTCGCGATCGAAAGCGAGCCCCGCTCTTGGGCTTGTCTTCCCTGATCGGTTTGAAGGATCTGCACCGCTTCCAGTTTGTCTTTCAGTTCGCGACCGGTCGCATAGGCGACGACGTTCAAGCCGATCTTTACCGCATTGTCGATTTGATCCTTTACCTTTTTGGGGTAGCTCGGCTTTGCTCCGTAGGGTTTGCTCAACTCCCAGCGGCACGAGAGGCTCGATGGGCTGAGGACGACGCTTGTCCGACAGCAAGCTTCCAGACCATACAGCCAAAACCCATCTGGAAGAGCTTCTGGGTTGACCCGGACTTCTGCGGACCAGATCGGGTGGGTGGGGGGTAGTTTCTGGAGCGTCTTGTCGAAGATCAGTTCCATCTCGCGACGGAACGACTCTTCGAAGGCCTGTCCGCGACATCCATCCCCATGGCAAGCCTCGGCGAAGATGAATCCACCTTGGTCGACGTACTCTTTGAGGAGCAATCGTTGCTGCGGCGTGATAACGAACTCATCGGATCCGCTGATGAACAAGACCGGTGTTTCCAGCAAATCGGCCAGCGATGCGCGTTGAATGCGCAGCGACTGCCAGGCGAGGTCGCGCTTCCATGCTTGCTCGATATGACCGGTCAGATGCTGCACCGATCGCCGGTGCCGATTCCAATCCATGCTTTGGGGCTTGACCCCATGTTGGAGATGGCCGATCACGACCTGGCGTTTGCCCTTCGAGAGGAAAAGAAGTGCCATGGCAGTGGCTGTAACTTCGGTTTCGGCGTTTCCACCTCGCATCTTCCCGCCGACGCTATCGCGCCGCCGAAGGATCGCTTCCGCTCCTTCGCGATACCAATCGTGATTGCCGATAAAACGTTGCCCTGTGAGTCTGCCTACGCGTTCGAGGGCATACATGTAGTACATGTACCATTCGCGGAACCCTGGGTTGTCGTTGACGGAGAAATTATTCGCAAGCCATTCGAGGGAAACGGCCGGGTCGTACGCCCGCTCTTCCTTGCCATTGCCGCAACAGATGATTTGCTCCCCGTCAACTGTCGCATCCGTGCTGACCAATGCGTCCTCGAGGATGATCATGGACGCAATTCCCGCGCAAGTCATACTGCCTCGCGGACTTTTCTCCTGGCGATATCCCCAAGTGCCGCCGGCCAGCATTTGTGTCATCCAATACGTTTTCGCACGCTGAAGGGTGTCGATGGGAACGGCGACTCCTACGCGACTTGCTTCCCACAGCGCGAGGACTGCGAACTGCGAATTCGACTCGTCGGATGTTTCCGTCCTATTTTGGTAAGCCCAGCCACCGTCCCCTTGCTGAGCTAAGACCAGCCACGCGATATTGCGTTCGATCAGGTCGCGATCGCGACCGGGTTGGCAAGCGCAGAACGCCATGCACTGCAGAGATGCTTCGTAGACCATGCGAGGTTTTTCCCGTCGCAAGTACTCCATTGCTTTTGCGATTTCGACGTCGCTCGGGGATCGGCCCGAACTGAGCAATGCGAGAACAATCAAGCTAGTGAGACCGGCTCCCTGATTTTCGAAGCCTTGCCACGATCCGTCGCGATCTCCCTTGCCGCGTGTCTGAGTGCGACGAAAGTAGCTTGTGAATTGATCGATCGCCTCTTGGACGTCTTCCGGCGTAACGCCCTGGGCCAGTCCTTTTTCGGGAACAATTCCCAGAAGCAAAATGAAGAACGACGCGAACATCCATTTCGTGCTGCGGCGCCTCTGCATTTTCCTACCCCGCTTGATGTTTTTTGGCCGGATCCTTCATGGCCGCAGCCGTATGAAAAACCGCCCAACGACTATTGCCACTCCCGTCCTCTATGTTACAGTCCGATCCCGGCTTGGTAAACTCCGCGAAATTCCCTGAAACCCTCTGACCGCGTGCGAGAAACGTGTCGTGCTGGATAGACCTGTTCCCTGGTACCCTCGGCGGGCTTTGATCACCGCCATACTGATTTTGTCCGGACTCTTTATTTTGACGTTTGGTGTGATGCCTTGGGACGTGGCTCTGTCGACCTCCACCGTGAAGCTTCGAATCCCAGGCGATTTGCGGCGGCTTCTGCAGTTCGGTGAAGTCTTTGCGCACAGTTTAGGCTGCACGGTGATTTTGGGCTCACTCCTGTGGATCGACGTCAAGAACCGCGCCAAGCTTTGGAGAGCCGTCGCGTTCGTGGTGGTTTGTGCCGTAGCTGCCAACGCGGCGAAATACGTGATTCCACGACACCGACCCTACACTTACAAGGAACTATTTCCTGACTCGTCCTGGGAGACGTTCGGTAGTCCTTTGACGAAGTCCTGGTTCGATGAGTCGCTGCGGAGTTTTCCGTCGGGACACGCCGCCACGGCTGCAGCCATGGCCATCGGATTGTCCTACGTCTACCCGAAGGGACGTTGGCTATTCCTTTCGCTGGCGCTTCTCGCTATCGCTCAGCGGCTTTTTGCGGCAGCTCATTACGCATCGGACCTCTTGGCGGGAGTGATGATCACTTTCTCGATCCTGTTCGCTTGGCTCTGGCTCGGGAGCCGCACGCAGCGGGAGCAGATCGCCTCGGGCGTTGCTTCGGAACCCCGGGACGCGGGGGCGTGACCTATTCGCCGAGTGACTTCCCGCTTGGCCCTCGCATTGGATCGGTCGGATTTGCGGCTCCATTGCCGGGGCCGGATCCTGCATCCTGGATTTGCGCCGTTGCGCCCGCCTTGAATACTTGTGTTACAATCCAATTCTTGAAGTTTTTTTCCGGCTCCCTGCGCCTAAAAACAAAAGGGCTTGAGCCTGACTTCCCATCCCGTGTCTCGCAATTCCGTCGATCAAGGGTACTTTGTCCATGTCTGATGCGAACGACAATCAATCGGAACTTCAACCGAAATCCACCGGCGCCAATGAGCCTGAATCGAAACTCTGGGAAGGTGGATTCTCCGCAAAAGCAATGTACGGCACGTGGCTGATTTCAATGATCGTCTCTGTCGCCATTTTGATTGCACTGGTCCTGATTCCTTGGACCGAGTTGTTGGAATTACCATTGAATTTGATTTGGGGGTTCGGGCTTGGAGCTATCGCGCTTTGGTGGGCTTTGGCGTTCGGAACGTATGTTTATCGGCGGATGTCCATCTTCTACGAATTGACATCCCAGCGATTTATCCATACCAGCGGAATCTTCGTTCGGACGACCGACCGTATCGACGTGATCGACATCGATGACGTCGCATACACGCAAGGTTTGATCCAGCGAATGTTAGGGGTGGGGACGATCTCGTTGGTCAGCAAGGACCGCAGTCACCCGAAGTTATTGCTTCGCGGAATCGATCAAGTCAGTAAGGTTGCCGGCATGATCGACGACGTTCGACGCAAGGAACGCAAAAAACGCAGTCTTCATATCGATGCTGGCTGATTTTCAATTCGGATGACAATCTTGGATGAATGCTGAATCGCCGGAATCCTGCATTGCCATTCATCCCCTCGAGCTCGCCCATCGTCTCTCCGAGCTGGATCCCGGATCGGTTCGTGGATTTCAAGGGTGGTTTCAAATCCGAGACGATGTTGCCGAAGCGATCCACCAACAGATCCGTACTCAGTTCAAGCCGCTCGTGGTCGAGTATCCGTTTTTTGATCCGGACCACGATCATCCAAGCGGTTTTTTCTCGGATCCCAAGCGAGGATCTCAGAACCGATCGGGCATGATCCTCGAAGCGTTGGATGCTTTGCTCTGCGAAGCGAAGTACCGTCGGTTGCAACCCGCCGAGATATCCCGTGCGCTGCAGACAGCAACTGCCTGGGGGTTGAAGCTCAACGTGCGATTCAAAGACTTTCGACGACTTCGGGTTTATGCCCGCGGGAACGAAATCGAAAGTCGGTCTCGACGAGAATGGTATCTGTTGTTTCGTCGTCGCCACCTCTCCGTACCGGTCTATCGCCAGTTGGTGGTGGTCTTTGAGCCACGCGCCAGGAATGAAAACGACAAGGCGTCGCTGTGCTTGCGGATGTTCAAGAATGTCCCCCATGCCGACTTGGACATGTTGCTGCCCGGCACCGTGCGAATCCACTGGACCGATTCAGGTCGGATCGGAATTCCAACGCTGTGGGGATTTGCGATGCTGGTAAGCAAACTGGCCCGAAATCTTTGGCTTTTGGCGATTTTCGGCGCCGTGAAAGTTCTTACTTCGCTGACGTTTATCGTGGCTGTCATCATC
Source organism: Planctomycetota bacterium (assembly GCA_046306195.1). Classification (GTDB taxonomy): domain Bacteria; phylum Planctomycetota; class Planctomycetia; order Pirellulales; family Pirellulaceae; genus JBKCUI01. The sequence goes on from JBKDXO010000198.1 coordinate 124,159, forward strand.
GCTGCCGCAATTTACGGGGTGAAAGTTTTCTTTTCGTATCGGCATGCTAGAAATCGGCATCTGCTCAACGTGACCAGAAATCTGTACTACCAAACTCTCTCCAACAACAGCGGAGTGTTACTCCGGCTTATGGACGAAGCCGAGCAGCAACAGACCAGTCAGGCATTACTCGTGCTCTATGCGATAGAGCGGTCCCATCCCGAGCCAATGCCCCTTGAGGAAATCGATTGCCAATGCGAAGCGTTGATAGCAAGGCTCGCCATGGGGGCGATCAATTTCGACGTCCGAGAGGCCGTTGAGTTTTTGTGGAAGATGGGGTTCGTCGAATCGGTTGGTGATTCTTGGATTCTTGCGGGAAAGATTCGCCAATCCATTTGAGCACCCGTTTTCCGGAGGCGTTCCACGCTAGTGCGTGCAAGTCGTCGAAGGGAAGCCATCGCGGCGATCCTGGTTCGATCAAATTCCCGCTCGCCGCCGTCGGTTCCTCTCGCAAATCGCCCAGAAAACAGTGCAAATGAATCCGGTACCGAGTGACGGCGTGGCGGAGGGAAAAGTGCGCATCCTCGATCGCGACATCGAGACCGAATTTCTCGCGCATCGCCTGCTCGAGTTTGGCGGCAATCTCCGACGGTCGTCTGCTCTCGGTCACATCGAAGCGTGGAAAATCGTACAGGCCAGACCATCGTTCCGAGTCCCCACAGCGCCGAACAAGCCACTGCGCCGAAGTGTTGCGTACCAGGACGATGGCCTCGGTTAGATCGGTGTAGACTTTTTTTGCCTTGGGAGCCGGAATGCGATCGGTTTCCCCTCGTTCTCCGGTTGGGCAAAACCGGAGGAGTGGGCAATCATGGCAGGACGGATTTTTCGGCGTGCAAATCTGGGAACCGATCTCCATCATCGCTTGATTGAATTCGCCGCACTGATTTGCCGGGACGATCGATTCCGCAAATCCCCATAGCGCCTTCTGACTGGCGGTGGATTCCAGGGGCCTGTCCCAATGCATGAGCCGTGCATACAAGCGTTGCGTATTGGCCTCGACGATCCCTAATCGCTGGTCAAACGCGAAGCTGAGGATCGCTTGTGCCGTGTACCGTCCTATTCCCGGCAGCGCGAGCACGTCGTCAATCGTATCCGGAAATTTCCCGGAGTGATGCTCGCTGATTCTCCTTGCGGCAGTGTGCAGTTGTCGCGCCCGCCGGTAATATCCGAGGCCAGCCCAATAGCGGTAAACCTCCTCTTCGTCGGCTGCTGCCAAGGTTGCAGGATCGGGAAACCGAAGAAGAAACCGCTCGTAGTACGGGATGACCGTTGCAACTTGCGTCTGCTGGAGCATGATTTCACTGATCCAGATCGAATAGGGATCGCGCGTGAGTCTCCAGGGCAGGCTGCGTCGATTCTTGCGATACCATCCGATGGCAGCACGAACGACGGCTCCTCGGTTCGTGGACGTTTGACCGCAAGCCGACAAATTGCTTTTCGGCGACACGTTAACGGTTGACCTCCGACGGACGCCTGCCGAGTGTGACCTCGACCTTCATCGGGGAATAGGCATCAAGACGGGGGCCATCGGGCCCATTGTTGCGGTTTTCACCACGACGAAAGGTGATCACCGGACGTTCGAATTCCACGAGCACCTTCTCGCCATCGGCTGACTTGGCAAGCTCGCGCCGAAGTTCATCGAAATTGCTGATGGACACACCGTCGACCTTGAGCAGTTTATCGAGTGTTCGAATTCCTGCGCGTTCGGCGGGTCCATTGAGGACTACCTCGCGAATGATGAGCGAACTCGGTTCGCACACGATTCCGAGAAAACCTCCCTTGCCCACAAACACATTGGCCGAATCGACGCGGGCAATCAGATCTTTCGCCCCCTGGTTGCTAAGCCGTGTGCCGAACAATTGCATGTCTCCAAAGACTGGCAACTGCTCGAGAATCGAAATGCTGGAATCATCGATTGGCGTGTAAAGGATTTCGAGCAACTTCAGGTCGGGTGCGGAAAGCAAGCACAGCAAATCGGAACCTTGCAACGTCGTGTCGATGATTTGGAGACTATTGAGCCGAGGCATCCGAGACACCTGTTCCAGCACCCCTTTGGTGATCAACGATCCCTCGAGTTTGACGAACTGAACATCGAATAGCCACTTTAGCAACTCGAGATCCTGCGGTTTCCCCGTGAAGCGGCCGTCAATGACCAGCGCGTTGCGCACCTCGATCGTGCGGGTCAAGACGGAGAGATATCGGTTTTCGCAGGAGATTCCTGCCTGGCCCAAGCGATCGAGGGCCATGTCTCGCATTTGAACCGCAATGTTCTCGAGAATACGCTGGGCAACAACCGCGCGGTGCGTCATCCGGTCCCGTGAAATCCGTTCCAGGCACGCATATGCTTTCTCGCCCTGCTCGGAGAAACCATCCGAAGCGACAAACCCCAAGAATTGAAGAAGTGGTTCAGCGTTGGAATCCACGGTCGATTCCGCTGACTCGATCACGAGGGGAAGCGCAGCGGCAAGATGCCGACTAATTTTTCGGTTCGCAGACTCACGCGAAGCATAGTTTTCGCTCGAGAGTTCTGTGATCCAAGCTCGAATCTGAGCCTCGTTCGGCTCGACGGTCTCGGTGGTGTCCTGCGCTTCCAACCTCGACAGCGAAAAAATAATAGCCAGTCCGGCCATCATCCAATGCGCTCGACGATTGCGAGCGAATTTGCCCTCTGGGAACAAACAGGCTGCGCATCCGAAGCGCTGCTTGGCTAGCCGCCACGCTGCAGAAGCGCGTGCAGTGTGAATCATAACTCCTCCCCTTGAGGCAGATCATCCAATGTCTGGAGTCCCAATATCTCAAGGAACCGTTCGGTCGTAAAGTAGCACGCGTCGCTCTTTCCGGTCGTGTTCCCGCAGTGAATCAATCCTTTTTTGGTCAAGTAACTGAGAGTGGCGCCAGCGTTTTGGCCCCAAAGGGACTCGAGATCCTGCTTTCTGATCCCGGGTCGATACGCGATCAGCGAAAGGCAGTCGATCGCGGTCTGCGACAGTGTAGTGTCTCGCGGGACCGACTGCAGTCGATCGAGGACCAGTTCAATCGACTCCAACCATTGAAGGGCGTACAAATCCCCTTGTCGGATGATCCGCCACGGATGTCCGGATGCCTGATAGGAATCATTCAACTCTTGAATCGTCTTTTCGATCTCAGGGGGCGACATGCCATGGAGGATGTTTTCGAGCACCTCGATTGTCAGTCCGGCTTGGGTCGGCGAACCAACGAACAAGATCGCTTCTAAAATGGATGCCGGAGTGACGGCAACCTCACCTACCTCGGGAGGGGTACTTTGAGTCTCGGATGCATCCGACGCGGTGGGATTCTCGGGGGCTGCCTCCGGTAGTTGCAGGGCGTCTTCGAAGGCTCTGCGCAAATCTTCCAGGGAGATTGCGGTGCTCTCATCCTCAGCAGAAGCCAGTCCCTCGGTGGCGTCCGCACTCGCTTTGCGCTCGGAAACCCCTCTCGACAAATCTCCGTGTTTCTCCCCCATGATGGATCTCCTCCTCCCCCACCGTCGTTCCCATCCGCGAATTCTCGGGGAATTGTCGCAACTCAGGTAGCGCTTGGGAAGTCTCCGACCGCCACCAACCCATGCTTCGTTCAGGAAATGCGTCAAAAACCAAAGTTTCCGAACGCATCCGGCCACAGCTTCGTATTCGGAAGTACCTCGAAAGCGATAGCCAATACGCGGTGCTTCCAGGTAAACTAGGGGGGAGTAAGATCGCAACCTTGTCCTGGCCGGAGAATCGGTTCTTGTCCCTGTTCAATATTTTCCGAATCGCGACAGCCGCACTAAATAAAAACAAAATGCGGGCGGGACTCACCATTCTGGGAGTGGTGATCGGAATCGCGGCCGTCACGGCAATGGTTTCCATTGGCACCTCAGCCAGCGAATTGGTTCAAGGAGAATTTCGCAACTTGGGAACCAATGTCATCGTTATATCGCCGGGGAGCCGACAAACACGCGGCGCTCGTTCAGGACAAACTCCAACACTGACCGCAGCGGATGTTCAAGCCATCTCCAGGGAATGTCCTAGTGTCTTGGCCGCCTCTCCGATCGTCGGTGCCACAGGCCAAGTGATCAGCGGAAACAACAACTGGCGCCCTCGGGAGTTGGTCGGTGTGGGGGCGGACTATCTGGTTGTTCGGAATTGGCAGATGGTGGCTGGCGCTTTCCTGTCCGAAACCGATATCAACAACGCGAACAAGGTATGTGTGATCGGCGCGACGGTCGTAAAAAAATTGTTCCAGACCGCCAATCCCATGGGGCAGACGGTTCGAATCAAGAACATACCGTTTGAGATCGTCGGGGTCCTTGCATCCAAGGGTGCAAATATCGTCGGGGACGACCAGGACGACGTGGTGCTGATGCCCTACACGACCGTTCGCAAACGATTGCAAGGTTCCAATTTCAACAACGTCGATGTTGCCTTGGCGTCCGCAAAGTCCACCGATGTCATGAACCTCGCATCCTCCGAAATACGATCCATCATGATGGATCGGCACCGGATCGGCATGGGCCAACCACCGGACTTCGAAGTGGCCAATACGACGGAGATCGCAGGAGCCTTGAGCATTGTTACCGGCACCTTGACGGCGATGCTCGCCTCGATCGCAGGGATCTCGCTGGTCGTCGGCGGCGTTGGCATCATGAATATCATGCTCGTTTCAGTGACGGAACGAACGCGAGAGATCGGCATTCGGATGGCCGTTGGCGCACGCCCGAAGGATATATTGATGCAATTCCTGGTGGAAGCGATGGTGTTGTCGATCATCGGTGGCGCTATCGGGGTGGCGTTGGGAATCGGAGGCTCGGTAGCGCTGACCGCCGCAATCAATGCGATCTCGGCAGGACGCGACTGGCCAATCATCATCAACTATCTTGCAGCCGTCGTCAGTTTGATCTTTTCGGGCTGTGTCGGGATCGGTTTCGGTTTTTACCCGGCCTGGCGAGCGAGCCGCTTGGATCCGATCGATGCGCTGCGGTACGAATAAGCCAAAGTTTAGCCGGTATGTTTGACAAATTCGGTCCCAACGCTGACCATAGGGACGACACAACCAAGTCTCAAAACAGGAATAGCGGTTCCGTGCCCAAGATCGGAAACAGTTCGCTGCTGTGAACGACGAAGAAGAATTGATCCAGTTGGCCCTAGATGGCCAAAGTGCAGCCTTTGAGACGTTGGTGCGACGGTACCAGGACCGCCTGTATACCGCCATGATCAGCATCGTTGGCAACACGGACGAAGCGGAAGATGTCGTCCAAGAAGCCTTCATTCAGGCTTATCTCAAACTGGACACTTTCCAGCAGAACAGTCGATTCTTTACTTGGATTTACCGAATCGCTTTCAAATTCGCCCTTGCCCGTCGGCGACGCAAACGAGGTGTTCTCTCCTTGGATGAATCCCGCGAAAACACCGGGAGCGAGCCGGTGTCCAACGGAGAATCACCCGATGATCGTTTGTCTCGAAACGAGGATGTCCAGTTGGTCCATCAAGCCCTCGCGCTCGTGTCGGAAGATCACCGGTCCATCCTCGTGCTCCGGGAAATGGAAGATCTCGCTTACGAAGAGATCGCCGATGTCCTCGGAATCTCCATAGGAACGGTTCGATCCCGCCTGAACCGTGCCCGGGCTGCCCTCAAGCAGCAACTCGAACGATTCCCAGAGTGGAATCCCAATAGCTAAGAACGCGGCTGCGTCAATCTGAGGTATGATGTCAGGGTGCTCGGTATTCACACGCCATGGTTCTCGTTTTGGAGCAAAAGAAATGGATAGGCTTTCCTCTTCCGAACGCACTGGACATCCCTCGCATTGGGATCGGCGACAATTCATGCAAGCGAGCACAGCCGCCGCCGTCTTCGCCGGCTCGCTCGGCACTCACCCGCTCTTGGCGTCAAACCAATCCCTGCAAACACCAGAAACACTCGTCAAGCTCCTCTATGACTCGTTAACACCCCGTCAGAAAGAGACGGTCTGTTTCGATTGGCAACACACCACCAAAGACCAAGGCCTCCTACGAACGCGCGTCGCCAACAATTGGAAGATCACGAAACCTACCATTCTGAGCGATTTCTACACGAGCGATCAGCAAGCCCTCGTGAGAGATATTTTCCGTGGCATCATCCACCCCGATTGGCATGATCGCTTTGATAAACAACTCAAGGATGACATGGGCGGCTTTGGTGTCGGGCAAAGTTTGGCCATTTTTGGTACCCCAGGCAGCTCGCAATTCGAGTTCGTTCTCACCGGGCGGCACACCACCCTCCGTTGCGACGGCAACACGCAAGACCACGTGGCTCTCGGGGGACCCGTATTTTATGGTCATGCAGCGGGAACCGATGATGAACTGCCAAACCACCCGGGCAATGTATTCTGGGAACAAGCGTTGGCCGCTAACCAGGTCTACAAGATGCTCGATGGACGCCAACGCAAACTCGCCGAAGTCGCTGAATCACCTGACGAAGAATCCGTTGGATTCCGGAGCGACGGCTATCCCGGCATTCCTGTGTCCGAGTTATCTCGCGACCAAAAAACGGAACTCGTTCGCACTCTCAATAAACTGATCGAACCGTTCCGGACCACCGATCGAGACGAAGTCCAAGCCTGTTTGGACAAACAGGGTGGCATCGATCGCCTCCATCTCGCGTTCTACACCGACGAAGATATCGGCGAGGATCGTATATGGGACAATTGGCGATTGGAAGGCCCCAGCTTTGTTTGGTACTTCCGCGGTGCTCCGCACGTCCACGTCTGGGTCAATATCGCGGACGATGCAAGCGTTCGTCTAAACGCATAGCCATCTGCGGCGAAGATCTTCGGAAATGGAAATGCCAATGAGAAATCGGCCGGTACTCTTCGTTGCAATCTGTTTGACTTGGTCGTCGATCCACGCCTTGGCACAGGACGCGACGCAGACGCGTGTTGGTCGCATCGACGACGCTGCGTTGATGACTCCCGTTCACCAACGTATCACTCCCTACGGCAAATGGACGGATCTGCCGGGAATGCGTCCCCAAGCGGTGGCGATCTCCCCCGACGGCTCCTTTGGTATCACTTCGGGAAAGACGAGCAAGCTGGTTGTTTTCGATCCTGAAACGGGTGAAATCCTGGATCGCGTCGATATGCCTAGCGAAACCCAAGCGATCGACGCTTCCCCCAACGCAGCGAACAACCTCAAGCCCGATGACGTTGCCCTTCTCAGCTTTACGGGTCTGCTGTTCTCGCCCGATGGCAAGCAGATCTACCTCAGCAACGTCCAGGGCTCGATCAAGGTTTTCTCGGTGGAGAGATTACGCGCAGTCAAGCCGTCGCACGTCCTAAAATTGCCAAATGCAGACGCTCCGAAACGCAAACAAGAGATCCCAAGTGGAATGGCTTTTTCTTCTTCTGGCGATCGGCTCTATATCTGCGGCAATCTTTCGAATCGCCTCCTCGAAATCGACCCGTCATCTGGGAAAACGTTGCGGATGTTCGATGTGGGGGTCGCTCCCTACGACGTCGTGATCACCAAGGGGAAAGCCTACGTGAGCAACTGGGGCGGACGTCGACCCGAGTCCGGTGATTTGACCGGTCCAGCCGGGAAAGGGACCACGGTGCGCGTTGACCCAGTTCGCCACATCGCCAGCGAAGGTTCGGTCAGCATCATCGACCTCGAGACCGGTGCCACTAATGAACTTCTCGTCGGATTGCACGCTTCCGCCCTCGCCGTTTCTCCGGATGCCAAGTACGTTGTATGCGCGAACGCAGGGAGCGATACCCTCAGCATCATCGATACCGACCAAGCCGCCGTTCTCGAAACGGTCTTCGTCAAGCCGAGTCCCGCCGATCTCTTTGGAGCGTCACCCAATGCGATGGTCTTCGATCGAAGCGGGGATCGCCTCTACGTCGCGAATGGAACACAAAATGCCATCGCAGTCATCGACTTCGACCCCGAAGATCGTGGTGACACGCGACTAAAAGGATTGGTCCCGGTCGGCTGGTTTCCGGGCGCGGTCGCGATGCACCCCACCGAGCGCACGCTGTACGTCGCCAACATCAAAGGATTGCCGACACAACCCAAGCCGCAAGGGGACGGGAAAGGCTTCAATTCGCATCAATACCAGGGGAGCCTTTCCTGGTTCCCAATTCCCGCAGATGATGCATTGCCCTCTCTCTCCGAGATCGCTTCGAGAAACATGCGCTACGATGCGACGGTGAAATCGCGTTTGGCACCGCGCCCAAATCAACCCCCACTCGCCGTCCCGGATCGGATCGGCGAGCCGAGTTTCATCAAGCATGTGGTCTATATCATTAAAGAGAATCGCACGTTCGATCAGGTCTTTGGAGATATTCCCCGGGGCAACGGCGACCCCAAGCTATGCATCTTCGGACGTGATATCACGCCAAACCAGCACAAACTGGTCGATGAGTTCGTGCTGCTGGATAACACCTACTGCTGCGGTATTTTGAGCGCAGACGGCCACAACTGGAGCACAACCGCTATTGCCACCGACTACCTCGAAAAGAGCTTCGCGGGCTTTCCTCGCAGCTACCCCGATGGCATGGAGGAAAGCGACATTGATGCGCTTGCCTATTCACCCGCAGGATTCCTGTGGGATAACGCGATCAAACACAATATCACAATCCGGAACTACGGAGAGTTCATGATGCCCGTGGTGCGATGGCGAGATCCCAATCGCAAAGGGGATGTCGATTACATGAGCTGCTACAAGACATGGAAGGGGATCGAGGATTTGGTGATCTTCGAATCCACCCCCGGGATCGAAAGCATCCGACCTTTCTCGCCCACAGGGTATGTCGGATGGAACATGTCGGTCCCTGATCAAGTGCGAGCAGATTATTTCCTCAAAGAGCTCAAAGAGTTCGAAGAGAAAGGTTCCTACCCGCAACTGACCATCGTGTGCCTACCGAACGATCATACGAGCGGGACATCCAAGAATTGCCCAACCCCCGCTTCCTGCATGGCCGATGGCGATCTCGCGGTTGGGCGGATGGTCGAAGGACTCAGCAAGTCGCCGTTCTGGCCTAAAATGGCGATCTTTATCATCGAGGACGACCCGCAGGCAGGTTGGGACCACGTCAGTGGCTATCGGACCACGGCCTATTGCATCAGCCCCTATGCTCGGCGCGGTGCCGTGGTCAGTACTCAATACAATACCACCAGCATGCTTAGGACGATGGAGCAGATTCTCGGGCTGCCCCCCATGAATCAGTTCGATGCCAGTGCGACTCCGATGTTCGATTGCTTCCAGGATACTCCCGATGTGACCCCGTTCGAGTCGGTTCCTGTGTCGATTCCGCTCGACCAAATGAATCCAGATTCGGTAGCGATTCGGGATCCCCTGCTCCGTCTCCACGCCGAATGGTCTGACGAAATGAATTTCCGAGAGATCGACCGAGCACCCGAGGATAAACTGAATCGAGTGCTGTGGCATGCCATGAAGGGGAGTGCTGTTCCCTATCCGCAATGGGCGATCTCCATCTACGGTGACGATGACGATGACGAAGAGTGGGAAGGGAAACCCTAAGAGTAATCGGCCAATTACTCGATAGGCTGTCGCTTGGGCAATTGAATTCGGAATGTGGAGCCGACGCCGACCTGAGACTCCACATCGATCTTTCCGTGATGCAACTGCACAACCAGATCGCAGATGGCCAACCCCAAGCCACTTCCCCCCGTGCGGCGCGATCGAGCCTTGTCGACCCGATAAAATCGCTGAAACAGATTGGGAACTTCCTCCTTGGGAATCCCAATCCCGGTGTCGCGAATCTCGAGAACGATCATGTCACCTGCGGATTTTAAGGTCATTTCGATGGAGCCCCCTTCGCGATTGTAAAAAATGCTATTGAGTAGCAAGTTCGCGACCATCCGCTCTAGGATTCCGGCGTGTCCAGTCAATACGCACGGCTCAAGGTTCGAAGAAATCGATACCTGATGCTGAGCGGCCAACTCCTGATGCAATTCTAACTGGTCCCGGCACAATTGGTCCATCACAACTGGTTCCATCGCGAGCGTTTGGCTGGATGCATCCATTCGAGACAGCGTCAAGAGTGCCTCGACGAGCGATTTCATACGCTGGGCTGCCCGCTGGCATTTTTCCAACTCGGCGCGGTAGGCTTCCGGGGTCCGTTCGCGACTGAGCGCCAACTCCGTGCTCGAGAGCAGGATGGCCAACGGAGTACGCAATTCGTGGGAGGCGTCTGCCGCGAATTGCCGCTGCTGCTCAAATCCTGCTTCAACGCGGTCGAGCATCGAGTTGATCGACGCTGTGAATTCCGCGAGCTCGCTATCGATCGATTGGGCATTCAATCGCTGACTCAGGTTGTCGGAGCGAATCGTACTTGCGGTCTCCTGCATGGCCCGCATCGGACGCAGCGTTCGCTGGAGCGACCATGCGCCCCCGGCTAATCCCAAACCGCATACCAAGACACCGGAACCAACCAACAGACCCAGCAGCCGATTCAAGCGATCGAGTTCCGGACGCACATCCATTCCCACTCCGAATACCATCGAGTTGCGCGGACCCATGAGGAAAGCCTCTCTTAGGGATCCTCGCTGACGAATGACGATGTTTCCCTCACGCATGTTGCGCAAGCTTGCGCTCACGTATTCCCAGCTTGGCAATTCCTCACCGTTTCCCGCCTGGTGCATCACGGTCGAGTCCATGTTCCAGACGATACGATAGGTGTTGCGCTCCGGACGAACCAATCGCAACGGCGCGACGCGATCGAAAGCACTCCAATCGATGGTGCGCGACGGGGGACGGTCGCGCGGAGGGTGCCGCGGATCGTGACCTTCCGGGGGCGGAAACTGAGGAAATGGCGGCAGCACCGGCCTTGCGTTTGGGTTGCCGCCAACCTCACCTTCCGGTAACTCGGGACGGCGAGGTGGCGGATCATCCCAAGGTACCTGAGGTCCCGGGTTGCGAAAGGGCGGCGGCGGCGGTGGCGGCATACGCAGAACGCCCTCCAAAGCTCTTACTCCGCCGATCAAGTCGGCATCCATCTCACGCCACATGGCGCGTGAGGATTCTAAGTAGAGCATCGTACCAAAGGCGCACAGCGACAGAATCAGGATGGCCGCATACCATGCTTGGATCCGCCATCGCAAAGATCGTAACCATGGAATCCGAGGCCATGTCGCTCTAGCCATCGAGCAGATATCCTTGACCGCGACGCGTTTCAATGAAATCTTTGCCCAGTTTCTTTCGAATATGCGATACGTGAACATCGACGATGTTGGAAAGACTGTCGTCGTCTTCGTCGAAAATATGGTCGTAGATCATACTCCGCGAGACGAGTTTCCCGCGATTCAAGGCCAGCAACTCGACGAGAGCATATTCTCGAGCGGTCAGCGGAATATCTTGGCCTCCGTCTTGAACGGTCTTGCGACCCGTGTCGATCCGGATCGATCCGATCTCAATCACGTTCGACGCGTGCCCGGAACTGCGGCGGATCAAAGCACGAACTCTCGCCAGAAGCTCGCGGAGACTGCACGGCTTGACGACATAATCGTCTGCACCTGAGTCGAGTCCGTGAACACGGTCGCTCACGGTGTCCCGAGCCGTCAGAAGCAACACCGGCGTTTTCTTTACTCGTCGTAGCTGCTTTAGGAAGTCCATCCCGTTGATGCCCGGCAGCATCCAATCCAAAACGATCGCGTCGTAATCCCAGACCTTTGCCTTATGCAAGCCGTCGTCGCCTCGGCTAGCCGTATCCACGGCGTAACCGTCTTCGCGCAGAGCGTCCGCGAGGGACTGCAAAAGATCTGGTTCGTCTTCGACAACGAGTAATCGCATCCGGATATTGTAGACGCTGCAACCTGAAGGGAACATGAAGGAGTCAGGGCAGCCGTGCCCCACAACTCCGGGGCTTTAGGTCGAGGAGCCTCTGCGGCGCGGATATGCTCGAATCCCCCCGAGACGACCAAATCGCCAAACCAAAACCCAATGGTTCATCGACTCGGGCTCGATCGGTCCTGCCTTGTCGAGCCAGGCGGCGATGCTGTACCGCAAACGAAACAAAGAAAAACAAGAGGTGCGGTATTCCCAAAGGCACCGCGCTCGCTCCCATTTCAAGGTGTCCCGTAACCAGGCGGGTTGCGAACGGCGTCGAGCGAGCCATTGCGTGAACTCGACCGCATCCTGCCAAATCGCGTCAGGACCGTTGAAGAAATGGGTGGCCGCAAAGACTCGGAATTCCGTGGGGAATTCCTCGCCGAGAATCCTGGCTGTTCCCCGTAGGACGGAGCGGGTCTGCGAAATGCGTTTCCGAACGAGCGTCTCCGCCGATCTCGCAATCTCACCGGCATCCAATCCAGCCAAGCTCGCTTCTTGAAGAGAAGCTTGTTCCTCGGTCGACCGCGTCAACGCTTTTGCCAAGGCTGCCTGCTGTATCCTGAGGCGGTCCCGTTCCTCGTCGCTCAATCGACAATCTCCTGCGGAAACAGACTTCGAGCGCGATCCAACTCCGGAATCAAATCTCGCAAGGGTGGAATCTTCTCATCGCGCTCGAGGATCACCCCCTTCACCGGCGCAATCGCCAGCACCGACTCGAGCAATTGCCAGATTTCATCCTGGGTGGTCGAATCGTGAGAATCCACCCATCGACCCTGCTCCATCCTGCCACCCACAAAGTGCAGCTGCACAATACGATCCTTGGGCAAACGCTGTACAACCTCCAAGGCATCGAATCGATAATTCACGGAGTTGATGTATAGGTTCGTGACATCCAACAATATCCCGACATCGTTTTCGTCGCAGATCCGTCCCAAGAATTCAGCGTCCGTAAACTCATCTTCCGGATATCGGATCGATTCGGTGATGTTTTCAAGGATGATCGGGACCGACATGGATTCTTGGACGCGTCGTAGATTGTCACGTATGACACGGAGCGCGGCCGATGTTTTGGGAACCGGTGTCAAGTGTCCGATATCGATCCCACCGGCGCGAGTGAATGCGATGTGATCGCTGCACCATGCAGGGTGTACCGCTTCGACGATGCCTCGAAAGTTATTCAAGTAGCTAGTATCGATTCCTTCCGCACTCCCAACCGATAACGCGAGTCCGTGCGGGATGAGCGGAAAGTTGGCCTTCAGCATCTCTAACTCCGCCTGCTTGGCCGGCGAAGTGGTGAAGTAATGATCGGCTACGATCTCGAGGAAGTCGATCGACTTTCGGAAGTGGATGATCTGTTCGCGGTGGACAGGTCGGAAACCGAGTCCCACCCCCAACGATGGCAGATCTTCGTGACGGGGCATGGGCTCAGTCTCCGCCACAACCACCGCCTCCGCAGCCACTTCCGCCGCCGCAACCACCGCACCCACTCCCGCTGCCGCATCCGCTGCCGGAATCCGTATCGCTGGAGCTACCACAACTCGAGTAGGAGAAGGAGGAACAACCACTCCCGGTAACTGCTGACTTCCGGTACGACTGATAGATCGAATCATAATCGCTACCCTGCAGAGCGCTGACGCCGAATACTCCCATCGCCATCAGTGGGATCGATGCGTTTCCGATCCCAGATAGGGTGTGTGCGGGGTTCTGTTGTGCGAACCTGAGCGATTGGATCGACCCCAACGCGATTTGCAGATCTCGCAGAAATTTCTGTCCCCTTTGGGTTAGCTTTCGGTGCTTTGCACAAGCGGAGATGATGATCATTCCGAAGAGCATCATGCCGATGAGGAATACGACGTTGGTGCGCTGGTTCATGAACGCGGAGGCCAACTGGTAGATCCCCAATCCTCCGATGCCAACCATGCAAACGATGAACAACTTCGTCATCTGGGATCGCCTTTCCGGATCCACTTCCAGGTTTTCTTTTTCGACCCAATCGCGGAAGGGTTTCGTATGCTCATGAACTTTGGATCGGATATCAGGCTGGAACACCGTGTCAAGATTCTTGGGGATTGCAAAAGTTTGGAGGAGCGTCCGCTGGATCGGAGACAAATCTGCGCCTGTATCCGTCGGATCTGCAACTTCCCACTGGATCTGGCTGTTCGCCAGAATCTTTCCGAATCCTGTTTTTTCGACCTGGATGATCCGACCTTGCTCCACCAAGTCGACGAGCCCGGTCCGTATGACCTCGGTATCTCCGCCCCGCAGAAACGCGATTTGGTAGGGATCGATATCGGGGGGGATTGGCAAGGGGCGAGAGTCGTCCCCCTCTTCGATCCGTGCTGCCATGACCCGAAGAATCACCACCGCTCCCGCCAGCAACGCACCGAACAGTCCCAAGAAAGCAGGCCCAGGCATGTTAGCCAGAGGGTTTTCAAACAGCCACCGCATACGCGACTTCTCCTTGAAAAGGATTGAGGATCACCCCGCTACAGGGTAGCACATGTTCAGGTGCCCCTCTACATTGTCTAAGGCAGATTCCCCGCTGGGCACAGGCGCGGGCTTCTTCAATTCTTAACAACCTAAAAAACCGCCAAGCAAACGCGAAAAACACTCAGAATTGCCTTGTTCGTTACCATCCCTACCAACGGATTAACATCCTCACGTACACGAGCTCGCCGATGCCTTGGAGGTATTTTCGCGATGGTTTTTGCGGCGGTCTGTCCGATCGCGGTTGGACAAGAGATGACTCTCCTGTCCTACAACCATCCTGGGCTCGTCGTGGACCTCGGGGTCGGATTGTGGGCGTGGCCGATTCCTTGCGATGCCGACGGCGATGGCGACTGGGATTTGATCGTTTCCTGTCCGGACAAACCGTCCAATGGCGTGTGGCTCTTTGAAAACCGAAAGGGTTCCACGCGCCAGGATCCAAGGCCCGTGTTCGAGCCCGCGCGACGCTTGAGTAGCACGGTGCATTATGTCATGCCCAGTTATGTCGACGGCACCCTGCGCGTGCTGAGCCCAGGGCTGGAGTACGCGGAGTTTGAGACCCAGGGAACACAGCGGCCTACGCGACTCTCTGTCCCCGCGAATTTCTACAAGCCCCAAGGAACGCAGACCAAAGGGCCCAAGGTGCGGCATAACCAATGGCGATACGCAGACCTGGACGGAGACGACGTTCTCGATCTGTTGGTCGGGATCGAGGATTGGAGTTTCTACGGTTGGGATGATGCGTACGACGAGCAAGGGAACTGGATCGCCGGTCCACTGCGAGGCTTTGTCTATTGGCATCGTGGGCTCGGAGACGGCCGCTACGAGGCGCCCGTCCAACTGCAATTCGATGATGCGGGGACCGAACCGATTCCGATCGAAACCTTTGGATGCCCTTCCCCCAATTTCATCGACATGGACGGAGATGGCGATCTCGATCTGATCTGCGGCGAATTTCTCGATCGCTTTACCTACTTTCAGAATACGGGAACATCGCGTAGCCCCCGTTTCGCAGCGGGCCGTCGGATTCAGGATCGAACGGGATCGGATCTGCGCATGGAACTGCAGATGATCGTTCCCGTTGCTTTCGATTGGGATACCGATGGCGACGCCGATTTGATCGTTGGGGACGAAGACGGTCGCGTGGCATGGCTTGAGAATACCGGCCAACGCAATCGCGATCAGGTGCCGATCTTCGAGCAACCTCGCTACTTCAAACAACGGGCCGACACGCTCAAGTGCGGGGCGCTGGCCACCCCTGTCGGTTTCGATTGGGATGGCGATGGAGATGATGACATCGTCTCCGGAAACACCGCCGGGTTTATCGAGATCTTCGAAAACCTCAGCGGTCCCCGCGTCGCCGAGCCCCGATGGCAAGCCCCGGTGCGACTGCAAGTCGATGGCCGCGAATTTCGAGTCCAGGCTGGCAGCAACGGGAGCATCCAGGGACCAGCGGAAGCCAAATGGGGATACACGACGCTCAACATCGCCGATTGGGATTTGGATGGCCTGCCCGATATTCTCTACAACAGCATCCTAGGGGAGGTTAGCTGGCTAAAGAATACGGGGACGCGCTCGCAACCTCGCTTCGATCGCTCCCAGCCGATCGAGGTGCAATGGGATCTCAATGAGAACCTTGGCGACGAAGCGCGATCCCTGCCCCAATTGGCTTGGGGTTGGAAACGCATCCAGGGAAACGTATTGCTCACGCAGTGGCGCACCACCCCCGTCGTGCATGATTTCAACCAAGATGGATTGCCCGATTTGGCAATGCTCGATACCGAAGGTTTCCTGGCTCTGTTCGAGCGTCGCAAGATCGCTGGACGACTCGTTTGCAAACCGCCTGTTCGGTGTTTCTTGGATGACGAGGGCAAGCCGCTGCGCCTCAACAGCAGATCGGCAGGTGGGTCAGGCCGTCGCAAATTGCACGTGATCGACTGGAACGGGGATGGCTCGCTCGATTGGCTACTCAACTCGAAGAATGCCGATTTGTTAGTCGGGTTGGCGTCTCCGGATGGTCCATCGGCACGCCGTTACCGCGCCGTTGGCCCCCTCTCCGATCGCAATATCGAAGGGCACGACGTCAGTCCAACCACCGTGGATTTCGATGGCGACCGGATTCCCGACTTTCTTGGTGGGGCTGAGGATGGACGCTTCTACTACTTGCGGAATTCTCGCCGTCCCTAGCTCATGGTCGCGCCTCAGGCGAAGAAAGTCAATTTTCGTTTCCGTGAGCCTGAGGCGCTAGCCGATTTTTTGCATGTCGAACGAACTCGGCTAGCGACTCAGGCTCACTTTTTCCGCAGTTTCGGTAGCGGTTGCGTGGCGTCCGCGGCGAATGTTAGAAATCGAAATTGAGGTATGATAGATATGCGTTGGTACTCCATGCCGAATCCTCCGCGCGTCCTTTCGACGAGATCCTGTGGCTGACCGTGCTGCACCGAATACACAGTCTGAACAATCCGCAATTGAAGAGGCTTAAACGGTTGCATCGCGTTCGTTCCGACCAGCGAGAGTTTCTTCTCGAGGGGACGCACTTGGTGACGGAGGCGATCGCCTCAAAATGGCGTCTGGAGGCGATCTACATGACAGACGCGTGGTTGGCAACGCATCCACAACACCTCGAGCATGTGCCAGAAGACGTCGAGCAGTACGCAGTCGATTCGCGATGGCTGGCACAAGCCGCCACGACGGAACATCCTGACGGCATTCTTGCTGTGGCGCGTTTGGTGCAGGACAAAACCCCGCCGTTCTCGGAGGATCCCCACAACTGGAGATTGACGATCGCTCTCGACGGTGTCCAGGATCCCGGGAATGCGGGAACGATTTTGCGGGTGGCGGTTGCGACGGGTGTCGATCGCGTGTTCTTGAGTCCGGATTCGGTCAATCCGATTCATCCCAAGTTTTTGCGTAGTACGGCGGGCCAGTGGTTTCGCTCACCCCCGCGTGCCGTTGCGATGGGGGAGTTGATCCCGTTTGCCAAACGGATGGGGGTTCGTGTTCTGGCGGCGAGTTTGCAGGGAGATGCAATTTGGAATATCGATTTGACGGTCCCGACGTTGTTCCTGCTCGGCAACGAAGGTTCCGGGGTGCGGCCTGAGACCCAACGACTGGCGGACGGGGCATGCACGGTGCCGATGGTCGCGGGGGTTGAATCGCTCAACGTCGCGACCGCCGGAACGATTCTCCTTTACGAAGCAATGCGTCAACGTCGCCGTCCCTCCCATCCGCCGCGGGGCGCCGCATCTCCGCCCGTAGCGGGCTAGCCTCGGATTCCATCATCTCGGATTCCATCAGCCGCGTGGGCGCTAGCCCCCGGTTGGAACCGTAGCCAACGTCGCGTTGTTTCTGTCGCATCGAACCGAATACTATCGCATTGCGGCTGACGCCTCCAACTTCCTCATCGCCCACCGTCCTGCCCGGTTGCAAATTCTCTCTTACAAATCATCCGGAACGCTCAGATCCGGAAGCGTTCGACCAGGTTAAGGAGTCCGTGCGCTTGGGCTCCAAGTTGTTCCGCGCTAGCGGCCATCTCCTCGGACGCTGCTGCATTGGATTCCGCGGTTTCAGATACGCTTCGAATAGCTATTTTTACCTCCTGCGCGCTGGTTGCCTGCGCTTCAGTCGCGGTCGCGATATCGCCGATCCCGGCTGCGGTATGGTCCACCGCTTCCGCGATTTTTTTCAAAGACTGGCCAACGCGCTGTGACAGGGATGCTCCTTCCGCAACGCGGCGAGATGATTCTTTGATTAGTTTGGTGATTTCCTTAGCTGCTTCGCTTGACCGGTCCGCGAGCTTTCTCACTTCGTCGGCAACGACGGCGAATCCGAGTCCATGTTCACCTGCGCGGGCCGCTTCGATTGCGGCGTTGAGCGCAAGCAGATTGGTCTGGCTTGCAATCTCACTGATGACTTGAATGATTTCGTTGATCTGTTCGCTCGACGTCTCGATCAGCCGCATTGCATGAATCGCTTCATCGACGGTCGTCGCTCCCTTTTTCGCCAACTCTGATGTTTCGAAGGCCTTTTGTCTGGCCGAGTTAGCACTCCTCGAGATACCTTCCATCGTGTTGATCATGTGCGTGACGCTAGCGGTCATTTCCTCGACCGAGGCTGCTTGAGTCTGAGCTCCCTCGCTGAGGTTGGTGCTGCCTTCGGCAATCGTGCGCGCACCTTCGTTCTGCTGTTCAGCAGCCGACATGACCTCGGAGATGATGGATCGAAGATCGCCGATCATTTTGCTGAGGCTTGCTCCGAGCCGCCCCATGTCGTCCTTCCCGATGACCGTCACGGACTGGGTCAAGTCGCCTTGGGAGGCCGCCTCCACCGTCTTGGAGAGGTCATTGACTTTTGAGTCGAGCATGCTCTTTTCTTCGAGTTGCTGTGGTTGAACCGCAGCCTCACGTTCCTGGGCTCGGAGTTCCCGAAGCGTGTCCTCCGTCACATCCGCCGCGAGTTTGACAATCTTCACAGTCGTACCCCGTTCGTCGAGCACAGGACTGTAAGCGGCTTGTAAGTAGATTTCCTTGCCACCTTTTCCGTATCTTTTGAATCGAGCGACTTTGAATATTCCCTGAGCAAGCTCAGGCCAGAATTTCCGATACTCCGCGCTGTTTCGGTATTCCTCGCCAACGAAGATGCTATGGTGTCTCCCTCGAATCTCGTCGAGCGTGTAGCCCACGGTCTTCAGGAAGTTCTCGTTAGCCGACAGAATGGTTCCATCGGTGTTGAACTCGATCATTGCCATGGATCGACTGAAGGCTTCGAACATGCAACTCTTTGCGGCCATCGTTTCCGCGTTCTCGGCGTGCCGAATGGATCGTGTTCTTGGCGTAGTTTTTTGCAGGCGCTTTTTGTTCGAAACGTTCTTGTCGGTGGCCATGGTGGGATGCGAACGATAGGAGTATTCGCGAAAGGTGCTTCAATAATTCGCTGGTAAAAAACCGCGACAACATTCCAGGATAATTCCCCGCGGATGTTACGAGAAAATTCCCTTCTGATTTTCATGCTCAGGTGAAAAAATGGGCGCCGATTATCCGGAATTTCCGGCGATCGGAAGCGGGATAATCGCCCATCGACCGGCGATGCACGCCTGGCGTACTAGCCGCCGTCTGAAACCGTGGCAAACATCGCATTGTTCCTAGCGGCTCGAACCGGATGCTAGCCCCCGGTTGGAGCTATGGCATTTGACAAAGATTTTGTTGCTGAAAAATGTGAGACCAGAAGCCCTTCGGAACTCAACAGCATCTTTCGCATGCTTGTCGGCCGGTGGTTCCGGGTTGCGCATTCACGGGAAGAACAACTGCTTGATCAAGATGGCAACAACTCCGAGAAGCACTCCCAAAAGGATTTTTTTACCACCGGAAAGCTCCCGCTTCCACCAAGGCGTCACGACGAGTTCCGTTTGATTGTCCCAATCATTCTGGGTACCCCAATCTGCCGCAGAAGAAAAGGTCTCGCCCGCGTCGCCAACTACAACGCCACCAAAGTGAGGAGCGATCGATGCCATATACTCGATGATCCTCGGACCCTCTGGATTACGGGTGAACACCGAAGCGTCGCCACTTGAATAGTGCAAAGCAAGTTTGTCGTCTCCATCAAGAATCACGCGGATCACGTGTGGGGTCTCCTCTGCAATCTTGAGTTCGGAGCGACTCGCCACGAAATCCCTCCACTCTTGCTCAGTGATACCAACGCCCGAATCCGGTCTTTTGAGAGTAATGTGATAACCCATGGTGAGCTGCTCTGCTAAATGGGACGAACGACTATCGTTATCCAGTCGCGGCAAGTATCGACTCTAAAAGTAATTGCAACCGACCCGCGACCGGGGGTGCACGATTTCGTGCGTCGGTATCCAATGCGGTACCGCAATTTTGTGTTTGCGAATCACAGAGCGGTTGCCTGTGTTACCCAAGCGCACCCGACATAGATTATGAACAGTCCCAAGCTCGTTCCTACGATGGGGAACGCCAAATAGACAAAATATAGCGGTAGCCCCAGAATCAACGCCGGCCAACCGTTTTCGCTCGCCATAGTTTTCGATTTGATGACCCTGTCCATAAAAGAGTAGAGTACGAATCTTGCCGAAGTAATGATTGCTATGCCGATTCCGACTGAAGCGACAACGAGAAATGGCGTAATCCATCTGCCACCATGATGGATGGAGGCATAAGCTGCTGTCGCAGGGTACATGAAAATCGATGCGAATAGGGTACCGTCAGCTTGATTGACTGCCATGGGTTTTCCCGAGGAACGGCAACCATCTCCGAGTGGCCGCCAAAAAAGTCACCATTTCAAGCGTTGCCGAGATGCTGTTTCGGTGCATCGTCGTGTTCTGGCTGTTTTTCGTGCTCGTGCTCCTGCTCAGCGAAGCGGTGCTCATGCCCGATCGACGAAGCGATTGTATCATTCCGTCACGAGCACGAGGAATTGGATTTGCGTCGGATCTGTGTACAAACGATCCTGTTCTCCGGGCCGCGGCGAGCGACTTTCAATTGCAAGTCTGCGTGGCCCGCGCCTCCGTGTTGAACGGCTTGCTAGCGGTTCTGGGACTCAGGTTTCTCAATTACAATGCGAAACAAAATCGTGTTGTCTTTCTTTAGGTCATCGCTCCAAATCAATTTCGCTTGCTTGTTCCAGCCGACACGGTCGTAACCATCCTTCGGCCGTACTTCACTTTCCGTATATTCTTTTGCTTGTTGCCAGTTATCCGTCGAAAAAGCATAAGATTTCCAGCCCAACGGCTCGTCGGCTGTATTAAACGAGCAAGGACCTTGACCAGCCACGGGGGATTCTAAAGAAGCGCACGCTTCTTCGACCGGGCCATGATGCAAAACCATGCATTTCCATTTTGCATCGGTTGCTGACAGTAACTTGCCGGTTGAACCGTCTGTAAACTGAGCGATGAAACCACCATCACCAAGTTGTTGCTTCTGTGTACCAATGTACTCAAGCCCGGAATCGTCCTGTTTGAAATCCTTCACGACAAAGTTCAAGACGATCGGATAGTCTGCTTTGAAAGTAAAGCTTTCTGCGTTGAACGACCGTTCGGTCGTGGGACTGACCGAGTCTTCGATAAGCAACTTGTCGCCGATGTAAAGTGCGAACCAATTGTCAGCCCAGACGTCACCGTGGATCGAAACCTCCCCTGTCGTGGTATTCAACAATTGACGGGGCTGCTCTCGATGGCCGCAACCTGTATTGAGTAATATGCACGCGGCGGTGACTAACATAAATCGGAAGGAATTTTTCATCAGGTAAGCTATTGCTCGCTAACGACCAACAATGTATCCCGACTGGAGCGAAGCGGAACGGTGGGATAGATTGTGCGTTGAACTGGGTGGCTTCGCGGGTTTCTACTGAACAGTATACAGTATCTGGCCTATCAGCGGATACTTGTCCTCCAGCTTAACGGCCAATACATGCCACCCACGCAACGTTTTGCAAGCGGACAGGTTGTCGGGATAGGCAGTTGGCAGCCATCGCTCATCGAGCCGATGCTTCGGCGTCTTAAGCCTGGAGGGCTGGCATAATGACTGCCGTGGCTCAACGAGCCACGGTCTGCTCGCCCCCCGGTTTGAGAGGCCCGAAGGGTCGACACATGTGCGTCTGTGATGGTGTTTGATTGGCAGTGGCTAATACATGCCAGTGGCTAATAC
>JBKDXO010000199.1:0-16411 GCA_046306195.1 Planctomycetota bacterium
AACCAACACCTTGCCTCGTTTCGGAAACGCGGCATGCGATTGAGTGACCCGATAGCCCGGAGGCAAATGTTCCTGAATCTTTCCGAGCGCGGTTTCGTTCAGAACAATCACCGGCTTCGGCTCGTGAGTCAGCCGTTCTGCGAGCGAGGAAACATCGGGAAGGAAATCGACCGCGTCGCCGGCATAATACACCATGCTCGGTCGAAAAAATTCAAAAACAGCGATCGACGGCGGCGAATCTTTCTCCCGATCGATGCGAGAGAGCTCCGTTGCGATGTCTTGTGGCGTCTGATGCCGGTCCGCCAATGGAACAAGCAACTGCCAAAACAAGAGCATCATCACCACGGCCGTTCCGGCAAAACATGGAGCCAATGCTCGACGAAGTCCACGTCGATGCATCGCCCAGCCTGCGGCACCACCAATCACCCAGGGAACCCCTAGCAGGCTAACCCACCTCAGTGTTTGCAACGTCGACGCGTCGAAAGAAAGCGACTTGATGGAACTCACCGAAGGTTCCAGGAAGGTCAGGGACAGCGGACCAACGATCACTAACAAGCCGACAGAGACCATCGCGATCCATCCAATCGCTTGCCATCGCCAAGCACCGGGCAACGGAGAGGAAACCCAAGTGGCAACATATGCTCCTATTATTAACGCAAAGGCTGGATACGCTGGAATGACGTAGTTGGGAAGTTTTGTACTCGCCAGCGAGAAGACAACCAAATACACAGCAATCCACATGCTGATGATCAGCCAACCTCGAAACGATCTCGAACGCGACTCGAGATGAAACCAAGTGAGCGTGGTAGGAATCGCGAAGGCGCTCCAGGGATACAAGCCTACCAGGCAGGCGATGACATAGTAGTAAACCGGCCCGCTGTGATTGTCCATCGCTTCCGAAAATCGCTGCAAATGATGCACCCCCAGAAACTCGCCGAGAAACGCGCCATCTGTCTTCCACTGCATGGCGAGAAACCATGGGCCGGAAACCAAACAGACGACCGCGATACCGGTGATCGGGCGCATGCGCCACAAGGTTCTAACGACATTCCACGGATTGAGAATCTGGAGCGCACCTCGAAGGCGATCCGCTCTGGATGCACCGCGTGTGGATGCGATCGATGCAAACCATGGCTCCAAAAGATGGACACTCGCCAAAATCGTGATTGGAAACGCCAGACCGATCGGCCCTTTGCTGAGAACCGCACAACCCATCGCTGCATAGGTCGCAACCCATGTTCGCCAACGGATCTGGAAGTTTTCTGTAGATGCCGGCGTGGCTACGCATACCTTCAGGGCGTCGATGCTCCATAGAAAAATCGCAAGAGAGACGAAGAATGTCAGGTAGGCGTCTGCGGTCGCGGACCGTGACACCACCGTGAACATCAAACAGGATGACATCGCCAAACCAGCAATCAATCCGGCATCCCGGCCATACAATCGTCGCCCCAGAAAATAGACTAACAGAACAGTGCCGAAGCCAAAAATCGCCGATGGAATTCGAGCCGAAAACTCGGAAACGCCGAATGCATGAAAACCGAGCAACATCCCCCAGTACATCATCGGCGGCTTGTGCGCGAACAACTGTTCATTGAACGTCGGCACAATCCAATCGCCTCGGCGGTACATCTCGTAGGCGACCGACGCATAATATCCTTCGTCCTGGTCCCAAAATCGACTGTTCCCTAGCTGCAGGAACAAAACCAACACCCCAACCACGAACAAAATCGCGAGGTCGAGAAACACCGACCTCTTTGCAGGAACGTCCGCCTCGCTTAGATGGAATACCGGATTCATTATCTAAGCCGCTCGTCGATTTACGCGAACGGGCAAGCGGGGATTGCTGCGATCCATGCCATCGCTCGCCACAGCCTCTTGCATCCGCCGGTGGTCCTGCATCCAGACCGATCTTTTGCTCCCGAGGGGTGCGTCGACATTCCAAGTATCCGACACGATGTACAATGGTCGCTCTTTCGATTCCTCATAGATCCGACCTACGTAATCACCGATCAAACCGATGGCGATCAGTTGTATCCCTGTCAGACACAATTGAAGTGCAGACCAACCTATCGCAGACACGGAAACCGGAAGCCAAGCCATCGCCGCAAGGGGAATCGCAATCGCCGAAGCCACGCCGAAGCCCAGGAGGAACCAACCCAAGTAGGAGCAGGCCTGCAATGGTACGGTCGAGGAAGACGAGATCGCCGTCCAAGCGAGCTTCACGAGTTTCGAAACAGGATACTTTGTCTCTCCCGCTACGCGCGGAGGACGATGGAATGGAATGAACGCCTCCCGAAGACCGAGCCACGCCACAAGCCCTCGCATGAAGCGATGCTGTTCTCGAAATGCTCGAATCGCATCAACAGCACTTCGACTGTAAAGCCGAAAATCACCGACCTCCGCAGGGATGCGGGAATCAATCGCTCGCCGCATCAATCCATAGAACGCGGACGCCGTCGTACGCTTGAACCATGACTCGCCTGCGCGACTCATCCGTTGGCAGGAAACCACGTCATAACCCTCCCGGTACTTGTCGAGCATCTGCTCCAACAAATCCGGCGGGTCCTGCAAATCGGCGTCCATGACGACCACCACGTCACCGCGAGCACAATCAAGCCCAGCGGTCATCGCCGCCTGCTGCCCAAAATTGCGACTAAAGTTTATCACCTTGATCCGATCGTCGCTCAACGCATA
This sequence comes from Planctomycetota bacterium, assembly GCA_046306195.1. Taxonomy (GTDB): domain Bacteria; phylum Planctomycetota; class Planctomycetia; order Pirellulales; family Pirellulaceae; genus JBKCUI01. The sequence goes on from JBKDXO010000199.1 coordinate 2,695, forward strand.
CTGCCTTGCCAACTCAAGAGTTTTGTCTCGGCTGCCATCGTTGACCACAAGGATTTCGTACGGCTCACCGATCCGTTCCAAAACCCTGGAAAGCACCTCGAAAAAGTGTGGCAAAACTTCTTGCTCGTTGTAAACAGGAGCAACAATCGAAATGAGCACGATGACCTCCGCGAGTAAGTCGCAGGCTCCGCAGCGTTCTCCATGCACGCACGATCGTCAGGCCTGCCCCGGCGTCTCCGATCGGATGAACTACCGGACTCCGAGGAGTTAGCAAATCTGCGCAAACAGGGTCAAGAGGACTCGCGACGATTCCTAGCAAACCCGCATTGCTATCTATCTACGGCAGTTACCAGATCAGGCAGGACCATCAGACCGAATCGTGCTCGTAGCAAACCTGAACCGAACTGCCGAAAAGCTCGGCGACTGCCCCCTCGAGCGATTCACGATCGATATCGCCACGAAGGATCAATTGGTACCGGCCGGCACCTGCTTCGCACATTTGATAGCGATGTACCGGAAACCGTCGCATCAATCGAGTCAACTCCATGCTGTGGACGGAGCGGCCATCACTGGCGCGGTATTCGACGGGTAGTCTCCCTTCGAAATCAACGAGGACACGATAGCCATCGATGAGCGTGAGCGCGGCGAAATCTCCGGTCCGATACCGCAGCAGGGGCAGAAACGGGTTGCGCCCACCCGTCAGGGTGATTTCGCCGTGCACTCCGGGGGGGCAACGACGATCTTCGGCATCGAGGATCTCGACGAACAGATCATGTGGCAGGATGCGGTGGCCTACACTCGTTCCTGCGGCGATGATGCCTGCTTCGGTCATCGCGTAAAGATCAACAACAGGACACCCGTAGCGCTGACGAAGTCGCGCCGCGTAAGTGGGGTTGAGGTTCAGGATACTGGAGACGATCACACGCGGAGATGGGCGGATATCCAAAGCCTCAAGCGCCCCAAAAGCCACGGGATCCCCTAACCAGATCGGTCCATTCCATGCGTTGATGTAAGCTTCGCGCTGGGCAAGGGAACGCCATGCCGAGGGATCGAGATTGACTCGCACACAGCCAGCTTCCTCGAGATAGCTGACTACGATCGCGGTCGTGAAGGCACCCGGATAGGCAACGAAATTCGTAATCGCAACTTGATCGACACCGCGTGGCATCGGGATACCATGCAATTCGCGAAGGGCATATTCGATCAACGGGATGCCGCACGCTGCAGAGTAGGGATGGTGCGGAGTCCGTGTAGGCTGCCCCGTGGTCCCGCTACTCGAGAAAATAACGAGTTCATCGACCGGTTCGGAATCGGGCACGAAATCCCAAGCTCGAGGGGCAAGATCCGATCGGCTGCAGGTCGGAAGTTGGTCGAAGCGCACCCCTTCTGGCGATCGTTTGCGATAGAAGGGGACATGAGTGAGGCAATGGTCGGCAAACTCCCGTAGCCAGCCCGGTTCATCGAGCGACGCGTAGGCTCCCCGTGCGGCGAGGGCTCGTTGGAATTCCAGGACTCTTTCCAATCCGCGATGATCGAGTTGCTCGCCGTTGGGCCAATTCCAAACCGGGGCAGCGGAGTGCTGTCGCATGCGATGCAGGAACGATCGTCCGCGCGGAGTCAATATTGGAAACCGCTCTTGCTCGGATAGTTCGGGGTACATGGCTTCACCGGATTCGTTGTTATTCGCCGTACCGGCTGACGGATTCCAAGGCTTTCGCACGGGCCATCGCTTCGCGGACTTCGCGAGCCCGTTTCTCGGCGGCTGCTGTCTCTTTGAGAATCCGCTCTCGTTCGATGCTGTTCAGGCTCATCAAACGGTCGGTCGCTTGAGGGATCGTTTCCCCCTCGGGACGCAGATCCAAGCCGTTCAGGCAAACGCGGACCAACTCCTCGCGGCGGTCGGGATTGCTGAGGACCGTGCGGGGATTGAGCAACTGCGAAATCGACTGGAAGGTGTCGCCGCGGAGCAACTGCCACATCGATTCGCTGAGTTCTTTGCGAGCCTCGAACCAAGGGTCATAGAACAGCCAGACCGCGAGGCTGAGCAAGCCGAGATGTCGTTGATGGCTCGCTGTGAATTTCGACGAGTTGAGTTTCGCGAGGAAGGGATCACCTCGTTGCATGGGGTTGGCATCCCCGAACCGCCGGAAAAAATCGGAAAGGAGTGCGATCACACCTTTCGATCCGCTAACGTCATCACAAATCCGCAAAAAGTCCTCCGGACATTCGGCGAGACGATGCGTCATGGCAGCTAGCGATGGACCTTCGCTCTTCATGAATCCCGTTCCTGTTTAACTAGTGCGACCGCGGTCCTGATGGTGGTATCGGGCACGACTGAATTGCTTCGCGAATTCCAGCATCTCCTCCATCGAATTGACCAAGTGGACGTTCCATCCATCGGCTTGCATGCGCACGATTTGCTGGCCGAATTGCTCTTGAGTCGATTCGGGATACCCCGGAAGTTCCAGCACGTAGGTCCCGCCACCTTGGCATCGTTGCAGGGCATCCCGCGCGACATCCCATCCGACTCTTCCGTCGACTTCGGCGTCTAGGATTCGAAACATATCGTAGTCGCTGACTAGCAAGATATGGACTGGGCGAGGCAATTTGGCACGTTCGCGAAACGTTTCCGCGAGGCGGTGGATTCCGAAAGCATACCCGGTACCCAGATACGAGACCATGGTCCGCATCACGTCAGGTTGAATGCGAATAAAGCCATCGGTAGAGACCGAACTGCCTGGCTCGCCCGACAGAACCACCTTGACACTCGCCCCTGCTCGCAACGCGGACAGGCTGATAATGGCGCCAGCCAGCACTGGGTAGGAAAGATGGTAGGCCGGGTCGGACATGGAGCCGCTGCAGTCGACACCGAGATACAGATCGAAGGGAGTGGTCGCTGGATCGTGGCCAGGACTCTCGCCGCTCAGACGCTCGCGCGTGGTAACCCCTGGGATGACGATAGGGCTGATACTCAAGCTGCTGTGCCAATCGATTCGATCGATTTCGTTGCCTGGTTCCCACACGTCGAGCCCCTCGGGAATCGGATCGCTGGCAACAGGAGACGGACGAACAGGAAAGGGGATCAGATGAGGGACAGCCCGCTCGCGGTAGTACTCAATCGCGATTTCCCGTTCTCCGAGGTTCACCCCGGAGGCCTTCAATATCTCTGCATACTCCACAGGATCGCGATAGGACTTGATCGTTTTTCGCCCCGAATGAGATCCGTGAATCCGGCCGCGACCAGAACCTTCGACGTCCCCGGTATCGATCGGATCGAGTCCTGTCAATTCGGAGTCTTCGGCCGGGTGGATATTTCCATCGAGTTCATCCGGGTCGATATCGGAAAGCCCGCTCGGGAGCCCACCATCCCCTGCTTGGACCGTATCGCACCAGATGCGAACCCCTTCTTTTTTGCTTTCCTTTTCCTCGATCACATACGGCAGGCACAGGCAAGCGAAGCGACCGGCTCCGCTCAGCCAATCCTTGGCGTAGGCGCGAATCAAGCGAGCCCCGAGCAACGCGTCTTGGTTGACGCGCGGCGATACCATTTCGGCTGTCAACGTGCGAGCTTCGAGATTCCAAAGCGATTCGTAGATGCGCATGTAGAGCAGCCAAAGGTTTCCTCCCGGATCTTTGGTTCTCAGCTTTCGATAAACCGCATCCAACCGACGACCGCAGGATCGCTGGAGCCGATCGTTGATCAGGAGATCCGCATACAGATTTGCGATGTAGGGCGCATAAGACTCCACGCTCGGCAAACCGCGGCGTATACGGGCGATCAAGCGCGCGTTGTCGGTCAAATCGCCGGGGCACAACACATGGTGGCCAATTTCATGAGCCAAAATTTCCGGTCCGAACTCCTCGAGGCGGTTGGCTGCGATTTGCCGTAGACTGATGACGATCGAATGATCCCGGAGACGAATCATCGCAAAGCTGCCCGAAAGATGTTCTTTTTTCTCGTCCGCGACGGTAAAGCACCATGCCGGTTCATGCAGTTGAATGAACGGACTCCAATCGGCGAGCGCGGCTGGCCAAGCTCGCATCCAACGATCCCGGATTTCCGACAAAGTCGCCGAATCCTCGCGTGTTGTCATGGAACCTGCCAGGCGAAGAGAAATACGTGGTACGATGTTGGAATCGTTACTGCCATGGTGCTGCCATCGAACGATTGGCTTGTGGATTGCGCGAGATCCACTCGCTGGAGCGTTATGCCATCCCAGCTCAGCAAGCCGTCCTTGGAAATGTTTGGGATGGTTTTCGCGCGATCGGGAATCGCGTCTTTCGAGTCGACTCGCTGAAGCGTGTAACCGAATCGGTCCGCATGCAATTGCCATCGCAGGGTGCCGTCAGTGATATGAATCTGCCCATGACACAAATACGTTTTGGGTGGATGGAGAAACTCACCATCGAGCCCTCGAAAATTCCCGCATCGACACACTTCCGCGACAGTCATCGTTCGTGTACCGGTCACCGCCCGAGTAACGCCGGAGACGTTGGCCCACGGTTGGAGGGCCAACTCTCGGAGGTGATCACGCACCGTCTGCTCCGACGACGGATCGGGTAGTCCGAGCGGCACGCGAAGCAGATCGACGGGAAGGTCGGCAGCGAGTTGGATAGCCGACTGTCGCATATGCGCAAAACCCGAGGTCCAGCCCAGGAACTTGCCCAAGTTCAACAACTGATCGACGGTTCGACATTCGGGCCCCAAACGCGTGAGCATCTTCACCCAGTTTTCCGTCTTGATGCTCGACAATTGGCTCAAATAGAGCACGGCATTGCTCAAGCTACCGATCACGGTTCTTGGGCTGAGAGACAAAACCGGACCGATTGCGGGAAAGCAATCGCGCCAAAGCTCGATAACGTGCAACGAACCACCGATTTCATTGAAATGGCCGAGTCCGGACAAGTCGAGCCCGATGTCATAAAGCTCGAGGAGCGTTTCCTTGCTCCGGTCAGGAGCAACCGAATGGACCGATGCGATGACCGGTGCAATGGTTTGTTCAATATGTCGAAGCCAAAATGGCCCATCGATTTTGACGCCCGTTGCGGCCCGTTGCCGATACTTTGCATTCAGCTGCTCGCGCAACTCCGCGAGCAAAACACGGACGGCTGGAGAAATGGGATTTGCTTCCTTCATCGATGGACCTCGATTATTGCTCTTTCCAACTCAGCCATCTTAGGTAGTTGGCGTACCGCTGATGGAGGTACTTGAGTTTCAGCACGTCGTCATACATGTACCCATAGAATTTGCGAGATCCGCTCCATGATTTGAGCAAGCGTTCGATTTCGATCAACCGCTTGCGGACCTCGGATTCGCTGACCCCGTCGAGCCCATGCTCGAACTGCTGGCTCAGCTTCAGCACAGCATCGTCTTTGTCGAGCTGAAGTCGCTCGTACTCTGCGCACGACATGTCAAACATGGTGCGAATCCAGGTAATTTTATCGCTTCGAAGGGACGCATTGCTGGCGGTTTCAAAAAACGGGCATTCCGGATCCTGGACGAGTTTGTCGTGGAGGACAAAGGGCAGAATCTGGCGGAGATCCTCGAGTCCGACTTCGCTCGCACCTCGGAAGTAGGCGAGCGCCTTGACGAACGCAAGGGTGGTCATGATCGCTCGTACCGAGATGCCATTTTTCGTTTGTGCACCGATATCCTTGAGCTTGTCCTTGCCGGTTTCCTGATTGGTGATCTGACTCCAGTCGATTGCAGAGAGTTTCACCGTGTCCTTGGTCATGTACTCGAATTGCGTTGCCGCAGCCTCGCAGTACTCGAACTGGCTCGCAAAAAACTCCATGCGTCGAAGGATTTTGGTTGGGATTGGGAGTTGGCGAATTTCGCGGTGCAGGCGATTGCTTTCCTCCTCGGTGAAAATGACTTCGGAAGGGACCATTTCCTCGGGGCGCAATCCCACTTCAATTCGATCGAGCAGTTCTCCGAGGAACCGGCTATTGAAGTGCAGCGCCTTGACCACGATATCAATCCGATCGCGGAGGGCTTCGATCACCTGGTAGGTTCCGCCACCCGCATCGTCATTGGCGGTCAAATACCATGCAGAGTCCGGACACTCGAATGTCTGATCGTAGAGTTCCGCGTAGTTGTCTGACATCAGAGTCAGGAGGGCCGATTGGGTGCGAGTTGGGATTCGATTGTACTCATCGATGATTTTGACACGCATCCCCAACCATTTACGCCATGCGATCCCGATTTCATCAACGCTCTGGGCCTTGATCAGATCGGACGGCAGAGGGCTTCCGAGCAAATCAGCGATGGTCATCTGCGGCTGCCCTTTTTGAATCGCCCGACGAACATCTCGAATCGAATACCCGGCCATGACCCCCATCAATACCGCGCTCGAGGTCTTTCCTCGCCCCGGACCACCGACCAGAAGGCACTTTGCGCGTACAGCGAACGTCAGCAGCGGCATCAATACAAAGCTGCAATAGCTCTGGCCGGAAGGAAGGACGACATGATTGGCGCGATCCCCAAATTCGAACGACTGCGGCGGGCCGTCGTTGTACTCGATGTCATAGAACGGACTGATAATGGCGTGATTGATGATCCAGAAGTAAGCCTGTCGCAGCTTTTCATCGAGAGGCAAATCGACCTTCGACGTTGGTGTCTCGACTTGGATTGGACCTTGATAGAGTTCGGCGATGTCGAACGGTTTTGGAGCCGGCTTGGCCGATGGGTTGGTAGGTGCCGCAGAGACACGTTTCAAGAAATCGCGAAACATAGGGATCGATTCTACGCTTGGAAGGAACAAAATTGCTCCAAGAGTCTATACTTTTCCTGCCTCGACGTGGTGAGGCTCGGCGAATCACCACTCGATGGCGAGTGGATCGTTTGGAGAGTCCGGTTTGATGTCCGCTATCGAAATCGTTGCCGCCATCCTAGGCGCACTTTGTGTAGGACTGCTCATTTCCCGAAACCACTGGTCATGGCCCATCGGACTCGGCCAAGTAATCCTCACCGGTTTCGTCTTTTGGGAAGCCAAACTGTATGCGGAAACCGGACTACAAGTTGTTTTTGCGATTTTGCAGGTCTACGGATGGTGGGCGTGGCTCAAGGCACCCCGAGAAAGCCAAAAGAGCGAAGGAGCAATCGAAGTACGCAAGCTGAGTCGAACTGGGTGGATGAGTTCCCTCGCTGTCACAGGTGTGGCGACACTCGTTTTGGCGTGGTTGCTGATCGTTTTCACCGACGGCAATTCACCGATCCTCGATGCGATGGTCACCTCGGCGAGCCTGGTGGCGCAATACTTACTCGCGGCGCGTTACTTGGATAACTGGCTTTATTGGATCTCGGTCGACGTCGTCTCAATCCCGCTGTATGCCGCGAGGGGGCTGTATCCGCTCGCGATTCTTTATATCGTGTTTCTCATGATGGCGATTGCGGGTTGGTACCGTTGGCGAAAGGCCTTCGAGGATTCTGTGACGAAACAGGGGGGCGAATTTTGAAGGTCGGACTGACTCTCGGAAAATTTGCGCCCTTGCATCGCGGGCATCAGCGGCTGATCGAAACATCGCTGTCCGAAATGGACCATACCATGGTGCTGATCTACGATTGCCCCGAGTTGGACGTTCCCCCACTACCAATTCGCCGACGTTGGATGGAAGATCTTTACCCGAGCGTCGAGGTCTTGGAAGCATGGGATGGCCCCACGCAAACGGGACTGGACCCGGCGATTACCGAGCGGCACGATGCTTATCTCAAGCAGCGACTGGTGGGGAAAACGATCACCCATTTTTATTCGAGCGAGGCTTATGGTGAGCATGTCAGTCGCGGCCTCGGCGCCATCGACCGTCGCGTGGATGAAGCTCGCACTGCGGTTCCGATTTCCGCAACGGCTATCCGCTCGGCACCGTATCAGCATCGCCAATACCTGTCGCCGCGAGTGTATCGCGATCTGGTGACGCACGTTGTATTTCTTGGGGCACCTTCAACAGGCAAGACAACGCTCGCACGCGAGTTGGCTGCTCGATATCAAACTGTATGGATGCCGGAGTATGGTCGGGAGTATTGGGCGACACATCAAGTTGGCCGCAGGCTGACCCGCGAACAATTGGTAGAGATTGCCGTCGGCCATCAGGAGAGGGAGGATCAACTCGTCGGATCAGCCAACGCGTATCTCTTTGTCGACACGGACGCAACGACGACGCTTCAGTTCTCGAGATACTACCACGAGGATGCTCATCCGGAACTGGTTCGCTTAGCCAATCAATGCTGCGATCGCTATGATTTAGTTTTCCTCTGTGCGAGCGATATCCCTTACGATGACACCTGGGACCGATCGGGTGAAGTCTTTCGGTCGGTCATGCAGCGTCGCATCGAAGCCGATTTGCGATCTCGTCAACGTCCTTATCATATGCTCACAGGATCGCTCGGCGAACGCTGCGCCCAGGTGGCTGAAATACTGGGACGACACCGGAAATACCATCCCGCTTTTTGACCCGCACACGCGTTGCTGCCGTCGCCAGACGGTGGCTATTCCGGAAAAGCCTGAACCGAGTAATAAACCGCGGGGGGCAGGGCGAATTTGGCTGGTAGCGGCAAGTTATTATCGGACTCTGTCGGATCGGGATTCCACTGCCAGTCGCTATCGAGGGACAGTCCTCGCTCCCCGACAATGACGACCGGACTGGCGAGCGTGCCGCTTCCTTCAGGAATCTGAAATGAACGAGACCGATCCAGTTCAATCACCAACACGTTCGTGTCGTCATTGCCGAAAGTGTGCTCGGCGCGAAGCAGGAATCCGTTCGGTCCCTCAGGTCGCTCCCCTTGGGCTAATGCGTGTCCGTTGAGCCATGCGCGTTTGATTTTCGGGTGATAGAGGATCACCGGTTGTTGGAACGCGCTGGGCGGAACCTGAAGAGAGCACCGTAACGTCCCCCTCGTCGACTCACCTTCCCCATCGCTTTTCTCCGGCGGTACTGATGGGTCGAGCCAACGCGAGGCTATGGTTTTCCAACCAATCAATTTCCAACTCGGAGATCGATCTTCTCGCTTTGCAACTTCATGAGGCAGAAGATCCTTTGTTTCGCGGGAATCTCGAGAAAAACCAACCGGATGCCCCCCCAAGATTTGGTCGCTCGTGATCGTCGGACAAATAAGATTCTCCACGTAGGCGATCATCAGATCGTTGCCGGAATAATGATCGACATAGGGCCATCGTTCGGGGTTGTACATGCAATCGGTCAAGTCGCGAACCAGCACAACATCCATTCCATTGTTTACCAATTGCCGCAACCCGAACGGGCGCCCCAAGACACACATATTCGTATGCACGCCAATCATCACAACATGCTCGATCTGATGATGTTTGAGGATCGCCCAGACCTCGTCCCCGCGGTCGCTCACGTAATCCTTCGCTGGATCGATTTCGATGGCTGAGTTCTGGGAACTCCATGGCAATCCGGGATTGCGCCCCAGATTCGAAAGCTTCGTCGCCCAGACTCGATGCTCCTGCGGATCGTCGTCATCACCACCATCGGACTGGTCGAGCGGGTAGGTGCCAGATCCTTCCTTTTCGATTCGACAATTCCAAGCCGCAATCCCCTCGGGAAGCGTCTGCTTCGGTATCGCCATCGCGCGCTGCCGCGCTGGATGCGATGCATAGTGAGGCATGCAATCACTGGGCGAGTGAATGACGACCGAACCTCCGGAACGCATTTTGCTCACCAATGCATTCATCGTGGGCAACATTTCCTCGAGCCTTCGGACGGCGTTGACCGAATGATGATAATCCCAAACATCGCAAACGATCACTGCCGTCCGACCCGGTAGCCATTCCGCTTGGGCGACGGCCCGCTTCCAGACGCCGCAATCCCTCACTGCGGTCCGTTTCGACAGCGAATACGTTGGCGTTTGCACGGGAGTCCATCCGTGTGCCACGGTCATGCCCAGACCGCACAATAAAACCCAACCCAGAACAACCGTCGTACTACCGATTGTGAAAGCGATCCCGTTCCGCTGTGACGACATTGCAAGCTTTTTCATCTCGGAGAAGTGTATGAAGCATCCCACCGATCGAAAATTATAGCACGTTCGGCCGTCAATCAGCGATGGGATTCGCCCACCCTACGCGCTACGTTTGATGGTTGAGATTGCATCGGCAACGGCGAGTCCGCTCTGGATCGCCCCTTCGATGCTTGCGACCTCGCAGTAATCACCGCACCGATAGATTCCGTCGCCGAGAAAAACCGCTTTGCGAGGCCCGGCGAATGCTACGGGAGACTGATCGGGCAACGCATAAGGAATTCGATAGGTTTGCAAATGACGCCACAGACGAGCCGTCCAGCCGAACCATTGCTCCAACTCATTTTGAACCTGCTCCACCATCTCCAGACCGAATTCCTTGCTGAGCCCGACGAGATTTACGGAAGCCAATGTCCACCCTGGAGGTGCGTAGCTAGGTTGGGCCAAGCTGGGAAATGCAACGTGGTTGATGCATCCATCGCCGCCACCATTGAGCATCAGGATCGGCGACCGTGTCGGTGGATGTGGGACTGCGAAGTAAAGGCATACGGTCGATCGACTTGGAAGTTGGCTGTCTGCGATCCTTTCACCAAGCAATCGTTTCGCGGTCGGTTCCTCGACAGCCACGATCACCGATTCGGCTTCGAGCCGGGTCCCTTCGGACAACGTCACCACCCCGGGTTCCACCTTCGCCACGGTCGTCGACAATCTCAAGCAATCTCCCGGCAGGTGGCTTGCGATCTGAGCCGGGATGGCTTGCATCCCTCGTTCCGGCAAGGCCGAATACCCAAGACTGAAGGACCGAAATACAAATTCCATGCGAGTCGCGTCGGTGGCGAGATCGGGATCCAGGAAAACCCCCCCAAAAAAAGGACGGAAGAAACGCTCCAGGATCGCATCACTAAAGCCTTTCTCCTCGAGATACTCCCGCGCAGACACGCCAGGCCGAGCCAGAATTTCTTGAACAAGTCGCTGCACCGAAGTGTGTTTCCATGCCGCAAGCTTGAGTTTGTCGGAAAAGGTCGCGACCGGCGACAAGGCGGTTTGGAACGCTCCGTGAATACGGGCCCAGCCCTGCGCTCGAAGCGGATCGACCACCGTCGACCAACGGTTGCCTAGGCGAACCATGGAGCCTGCGGAGAAACATCCGAGACCCAGGGCTGGGATGTCGAGCTCTTGACCGGCCGTTTCGTATGCGGTGAGATAGACCTGGAATCCGTGATCCAGCAGAAAGCCATTCACGACGTCGGTTTTGATTCGGCCTCCGACCCGATCCGACGCCTCGAGGACCAGCACTTTGCGTCCACGCTGGTGCAAGTGGCGGGCGGCGGTCAAGCCAGCGAGTCCTGCGCCGACGATGAGGACATCCGCATTCACTCGCTGGTTACCTCGCAACCTTCGCGAAGCCTGGGGTTTTCCAGGTACGCCAGAACCAGGGCAATATCCGCAGGGGTGATTCCGCTGATCCGGCCTGCTTGATCCAGATTCAATGGGCGGATGCGGCTAAATTTTTGCCGAGCCTCATTGCGCAGGCTGACGATCGCTCCGTAGTCGAAGTTTGGCGGAATCTGTTTATCGAGCATGCGCTGCTGACGTTCGACCTGGATTTGCTGCCTCGCTACATAGCCCGCGTACTTGATGTCGTACTCGACTTGAAGCCCGATCGCATTTGGCAAGGGTGCAAGTTCGGCGGGAAACATATTCTTGAGTTGCTCCCAGGTAACTTCATTGCGTTTCAAGTACTTGTCGCCGGTAACGTCGCCGATTCGGAGCCCGGCTACCGTGCGATGAATCGTGTCCATCGCGGCTTGTTTGTCGAGGAGTCGCTGGTAGCGGGCCTGATCGACCAATCCGAGGCGATACCCGATCGGGGTTAAGCGTCGGTCCGCGTTATCCTGCCGAAGCAGCATTCGGTACTCGGCGCGACTCGTGAACATGCGATACGGTTCATCGACGCCGCAGGTCACGAGATCATCGACGAGGACGCCGATGTACGCTTCATCGCGGCGAAGAACCAACCCATCTTTGCCTTGCAAGCGGAGGGCTGCGCTAGCGCCGGCGACTAATCCTTGCGCGCCCGCTTCTTCGTAACCCGTGGTGCCGTTTATTTGTCCAGCGAAGAATAGACCTTGAACACTCTTGGTTTCCAGCCACGGCGTCAATTGGTCGGGCGGACAGAAATCGTACTCGACCGCGTAGCCGTAGCGCATAATCTGGGCTCGTTCCAGGCCTGGGATCAGGCGGAACATTTGGTCCTGAACGTCGCGAGGCAGGGAGGTGGAGATCCCGTTGACATAGACTTCCTGTGTACTTCGCCCCTCAGGTTCCAGAAACAGTTGATGTCGATCTTTGTCGGCGAATCGAACCACCTTATCCTCAATCGATGGGCAGTAACGCGGACCGGAGGATTGAATTTGGCCCGTGTACATCGGGGCACGGTGCAGGTTTGCGCGGATCAGCGCGTGCACCTGTTCGTTCGTGTAGGTGATCCAGCATGGCATCTGTGGTTCGGGCAATCGATCCGTCATGAACGAGAATGCTTGGGGAGCGTCGTCGCCCGGCTGCATTTCTGTTTTCGAGTAATCGATCGTTCGACCGTTGAGGCGAGCAGGGGTGCCGGTTTTGAACCGTTCGATTCGAAACCCGAGTCGATGCAATGCGTGCGAGATGCCGGATGTGGTTCCTTCGCCAGCGCGGCCGCCGGGGGTCTTGGCTTCCCCGGTATGCATGACCGCTTGCAGGAATGTGCCGGTGGTCAGCACGACAGCACGCGCGTGATAGATCGCATCGCCACGAACACGGACTCCCACGACGGTTTCGCGGCCGTCGTGGGGTTCGGTCAATAGGTCCTCGACGAGCTCCTGTCGAAGATCGATTTGCGGTTCTTCCTCGATCCGACGTTTGATCTCGAATTGGTAAGCCTTCTTATCCGCCTGAGCGCGAGGCGAGTGCATGGCCGGTCCTTTGCGGCTGTTGAGCAGCCGAAACTGGATGCCGGTGCGATCGATGGTTTCCCCCATCAAGCCGCCGAGCGCATCGATTTCGCGGACAATTTGTCCCTTGGCACCCCCGCCGATGGCAGGGTTGCAACTCATCTGGCCAACCGTATCCAGGTTTCCGGTTAACAAAGCGACGCGCGCCCCAAGGCGCGCTGCTGCCGCGGCCGCTTCGGTCCCCGCGTGCCCTGCCCCTCCCACAATGACGTCGTATTCGTAGCGATTCATGATTTCAGCGAAAATTGTAACTGGCGACTCCGAGTTCTGTAGCCGAAATCCAAGACTCGCCAGATACCGACCGTCTCGGCACTACACTCGCAAGGGGAGTAGCCACCCCGGGCTGCAAATCCGTAAACTTAGGGGGTGGGCGTCCATCACTCGCAAGGAAAAAGGAGTTCGATCGCCCAGAACCTGCACTTGTCAGGATGGTTTCATGAAATTTTAGGGAGCACGCTCATGGTTCGATCAGGGATTTTCCAGGGAGTTCGACGTCGCCTCGATCTGTGTTTGACCGGCAGACCACGCGGGTTGCTAGCGGCGATCTTCGTCACCGGGCTGTTAACTCCGATCCCAACACTCCAGGCCCAGGACAAACTTCAAGGGACAATGGATCGAAAGGTCCTTCAAAGTAGTCCCAGTTCCGGACGCTTTTTCAACAATCGCGGGTCAGCGGTCGGCCGGACCGAAACGCGAAACGGAACGTCGAGGATTTATGATTCCTCGGGGCGATCGCTAGGGAGCATTC
>JBKDXO010000200.1:0-80798 GCA_046306195.1 Planctomycetota bacterium
TTCGAGATGAAGGGTGCGAAAATCGACTGCGGTTTCCGAAGGTTCGATGTCTGGATTGGGTTCGAAATCATCGGGTCGAATCATCTGGCCAACCAACGTCACATGCACAGCATCGCGAGCCGATGCCTCGGGATGCTCCACGAACATGTCCAACCCCGCAGTTTGCCGATAGAAGAAACCAGCCCCCTCCATCGCTTGACGGAGCGCTTCGAAATCATCGGGCCGCACAAGGATGTCAACATCTTGCGTCGTGCGAACGGCAGCTATGTCCGCTTGTGCTACCCATGCCCTGACTGCATGTCCGCCGATGACGGCATAAGGCACCTCGGCTTGCTCCAGAACACTTACCGTCTTTCTCAATCGTTCATTGACTCGCTCCACGGCGCGCTCCATCCGTTGCCAAAGAACTTCCCCTTTGTAGCGAAACTCGACCATTTAGGATTACCTTTCACGATTCATTGTAACCCCAAATGTCGAGGTGATGCGTTTTAGTTCTGCGTCGACATCGGTCCCTTCGTAGAAGCTCAGCCATCCTCGGACACGGACGGTCTCACCGGGCTCGCAGTCGGGGAACTGAGGGTCGGCGTGCAGGCAAGGGCAGGGGGGATTTCCCCAACAACGCTGGGTCGGTGTCCAAGCCGTGATCACCCATCGATCGAGGGTGCGATTGCCGGCAATAGCGAAGGGGGCCTGAAAACGCTTTGTGTCGTTGTCCTGGCTTTCAAATCCTTTGGCGTAACCGAGCATCAGACAGTTCTGGACTCGCAATCCCGTGAGTCGCTCGTTGGTGCCATTGGTTAATGTCAGCTCCATGTCGACGTGATCAGCCCTCGGCATGACCGACGAAGAAAACGTTATCCCGTTTGGCAACTCACGCCTCACATCGAGTCCGCCTTCTTCGGTTCGTGTCCATTCCAGTTGAGACAAGGTGATTTGCTGCAGATCCCAAAGCGTTGGGACATGGGTATGGGCCAAGTAGATCAGCCCCAAATTCGAGAAGATTGCCTCCGGCACATCTGCCACGACGTAGCCACCATCCTCCCAAGGCGGGAAGACGCTTACCTTCGTTTCCCGCTGCGGCATCACAGCGCCTTCCAAAAATCCCAGCCGAGGATGACGCCCGCCGGGGTAGGGGAGGATGCGAATCATGCTGGATTGGGGCAGGGCAGGGGAGGGTGACGCGGATATCCTCAATCGTTGGTACCCAGACTCGACTTCCGCCAGCGACATGCCGAGAGCGCGACACATCTCTACTTGAGTGAATTGGTGTGCCTGCATGTTCTCAAGCCAGAGCCGGAGGCTTGCGTCATCCTGCGGTCGTCGACCTTGCGCAAACGATTGCGAGAGTTGCTGCCGAAGCCAGGAGGGGGCTTCCTCCAGGTCCGACCAGACAGTGGGTGCTTGAAACATCCCCGGTGTGATCGTGGCCGATATCAACTCCGTCTTAAACAGATCGGCTTCCGCGATCGGTGTCCCTTGAGGATCCAGGATGAAACTGTCGCCATACCCAACGCGACTGGGGCGTTTGTTTTTGATGTTGTTGGCTCGTGCGACCACCATCTTGAACTGGCACGCCAGTCCGACGTGACAGTTTCGGACCCACCGGCGATGATTGTCCACCGATTGAACATCGATTTCGTTGTTGTGAGGGGTGAAAAGAATCTCGGCTCCTTGCGCTTTTGCCATCGCTGCTACGTACGGAAACGATGTGTCATGGCAGATCGCGATGCCAAACGTGACGCCATGAATCCGAAAGACAGGGACGGATGTACCGTACTCGAATCCCAGCGTGTGCCGGTCGTCATGAGTGAGCATCACCTTGTCGTACCATCCGATCAGCTTTCCTCGATGGATAACCAATTGAGAATTCGCGATACCACCTTGAGGTCGCCTGCGAGCCATCCCGACCAAGACGACCGTGTCGTGACTCTTGGTTGACTCCACGAATCGAACGAGGGCCGGATCGTCTAGGCCTCGCGTTCCTTGCTCAACCGCATCGCGGCTTTCGTAGCCCGACAAAAAACACTCAGGAAACACCAAAAAGTGGCAGCCCTGAGCGGTCGACTGCAAGGTGACTTGTTCTACCGTGGCCAGATTCCGCGAGAAATCACCCTCGGTTTGCTCGCCTTGATAGACCGCCACCGTCACGTCTTTCTCGATGGCCAGCAAGGGTTGCAGCGACCCGTTCCCGATCAGAATCAGTGCGACGCTTGCGAACCCCAAAGCTTGCGTCGGGCGGAAAACTCCAAAGGGCATGCTATTGGCACCGTTGAGAGAGGGGAGAAAATTGGTTCGAATCAACTCGGGATCGAGTATACTCAAATCCTGGCCAGCGAATCGCCTCGATCACCGGGTTGCTCGAAGCGATGGCGTGTGTTCATGACGCGAACATTAGGTGAAACGATGACGAGAATTTTCTTTGGCATGATTGCCTGGGCGTGTGGCTTCTTGGTGATGACTTCTCCTCTTCCTGCGGATGAACGAGCGGAAATCAAGCAAAAGATCGAGGCCTTGAGGGCTGAGGCTCGCGAATTAGCGCGTCACGGCGACGAAGATGCGGCCAGCAATCGCATGGAGAAGGTTCGCGAACTGAGCGCGCGGCTCAGGAAACTCAGCAGTTCGGAGCCACAGGCCGATCCGCATCGTTCGGAAAAAGTGGAGCGCGAAGAGATGCTCCATCGCTTGGCGCGACGTCTCGATCAATTGCGTGCCGCTTCCCAGCACTTGACGGAAGCCGAATTGCCCGACATGGCCCATGAAGTAGGACGTCGAGCCGAAGAACTGGAGAGGAAGCTTCGATCGGAAAAAGAGCGGTTCGCGGCTGAGTCAGAGCAGGTCGAAAAACACCAAGGCGAGAAGGCCAAAGAAAAGATGCCTCCCATCGTCGCTCAGCAAAACAAGCAACTCCGCGAGGAACATCAACGCTTGGTCGAAGAACATGAAGCCTGGGGCCGTAAAGTCAAAGAGGAATTGGCGAGGTACTCGGAAGTCATTAACGACATCCGCGCCGAACAAGAGAAAATGCGCCGCGAGTTCAAGGAACTGCGAAAATTGATTGAACGACTCCACCGAGATAAAGAACGCGGCTAATTACCTACCGAGCTGTGTGCAACCTTCGCGTCGTTCAACGCGGACAACATGCCTCTGAAATTCTCGTTGAGCATCATACCCTGGGACAAAGGCCCAACATTCTTGGGTGATAGGCCACACCATGAGTAACCGGTCGGCAGGTGTTTAAGCCTCGGAATCCAATGCGCCGGACTCTCCGGCGAGATGTATTTCGAACGAACGATCGTTCGTTTGCTGACTCGGTGTTCATTGGATTTAGTCTAGCTTTGGGCACGGTTCCTGATACCGATGCCGTTGCCGAGGGGCATGTTCCATGTCGAAAAACGAAGGTTTTTTCGACAAGTATTGTGGACGTGTCGATTGGTTCGACATATGCTTGTCGACCATGGAAACACGGAAAAATCCTGAAAATCAGAGGCCTGCATGGCGACCGGACCTCCCTTACAACAGCCTGCCGCTCCTTCCTCCATCGGGGGAACTGGAGACGAAGGAGGTCTTAAAGGCGTGCATCTCGGCACGATCTGCACTGGCGGAATTGAAGCAGGCGAGTGAACTGATTCCCAACCCCGCTGTCCTGATCAATACGCTTCCGCTCTTGGAGGCTCAGGCCAGTTCCGAAATCGAGAATATCGTCACAACGACCGACCGGCTTTTCCAATATCGGGAGGATGATGACCACGCGGACGGCCCCACCAAGGAAGCGCTCCGATACAGCCGTGCACTGCTCAGCGGCTATCGCGCGCTCCAGGAACGGCCTCTCACGACGCGAACGGCCGAGGAGATTTGCAGTGAGATCAAAGGGATGGAGATGAAGGTCCGGCGCGTCCCGGGTACGGCATTGGCGCGATCGAGCGGAGACGTTGTCTACACGCCCCCCGTTGGAGAACCGCTCCTTCGATCCCTATTAGGGAATTGGGAGCATTTCATGCACGCCAACGATTCGCTTGATCCCATCATTCGAATGGCTGTTGCGCATTACCAATTCGAGGCTATCCACCCATTTACCGATGGCAATGGTCGAACGGGCCGTATCATGAATAGTCTTTTCTTCATCAGCCGCAATCTGCTGACCTTGCCCATTTTGTACTTAAGCCGACCGATCATTCAGCACAAGTCCGACTACTACCGCTTGCTCCTCGACGTGACGAAAGAAGGTGCATGGCAAGATTGGATCTTGTTCATGCTCCATGCTGTGGAGACCACCTCTCGCTGGACGGTGGACAAGATCGCAGCCATTCGTCATCTACAGACTGCTACCGGTGAATTCGTACGAGACAGGAAACCGAAGATCTACTCCCACGAGTTCATCAACCTAATCTTCGAGCGTCCGTATTGCCGCATTCAAGACGTTACCGAGCGTGCATTGGCCGGCCGACAAACCGCCTCGGTCCACCTCAAAGCACTTGTGGAAATCGGGGTCCTTGAGGAGCGGAGTGTCGGTCGGGAAAAGCTATTCATCCACCCCCGACTGATGGGGATTCTGACTCGCGATACGAATGACTGGCCAACTTGGTGACGCGGGGAACTGGCAACGCCCTTGTCTTCGCTCGTGTCGCAAGTGAAGCTTCGGTGCAGTGAGTTGTTTAGAACTCAGGCGTTACGCAACCAGTCCCTGGAGAGCGGCAATCGCTTTTTCGTAGTTCGGCTCTGAGGCGACTTCCGGAACGATCTCTTCGTAAACCACCTTGCCGGTTGCGTCGAGAACGATGACGGCCCGCGCCAGCAATTTCAGCTCGTCGATCATCAGCCCCGTCTTCGTGCCGAAATCGCCCGCCTGGTAGTCGCTGCCGACTCGCATCGATTTGATTTCCTCGGCTCCACAGAAGCGGTTCATCGCGAATGGCAGGTCGCGACTGATCGTTACCGCGTGGATCTTGTCCCCCATAGCGGCGAGTGCCGAGTTGAATTTCTTGGTTTGGATTTGGCATACCCCGGTATCGAGCGAGGGAACGACCGAGAGGATCGTCGGCTTTCCCGCGAGATCTGCCTTGGTGATCGTCTTCAGCCCACCTTCAAAAAAATGGACCGTGAAGTCCGGCATCGGAGACCCGACCGTCAGGCCGTTTCCGGTAAGAGTCATCGGTGCGCCTTTGAAGGTAACCAAGCCGGTGCGAGTCATCTCTTTTTCCTTGTGATTGGAAGGGCAGGGGAGGGGGCCGCCCTCCGTTTCCCTGAATGTACGTGTCTGTAGCGATCCGTCAATCCTTTCGGATTGTAACGGCATGGCGTATAGTACACCTCGGAGCCTCCGTCGCCAGTTCGCTCGCAAAATTGCAGATGAGTAACTCATGGTCAAAGTGAAAGATTTTCTCGGTCCCTACAGGCTTGCGAGGCTCATCCGGCTAGGGAGTACTTGCCAGGTTTGGGAGGCGATTCGAGACAAGGATGGCCAGAGAGTCGCACTGAAGGTGCTTCGGCCGGAGCAACGGGGCAACAAGGAGGAAATCGCGTTTCTCAAGCATGAGTACGAAGTTGCCAAAGCACTGAGCCACCGCAACATCATCAAACTGATCGATTATGTGACGGAGGCGGAAACACCGTTCATCGTGCTCGAACTGTTCAGCGAATTGAATTTGAAAATGGCATTGCGTCGGGGCCCCGAGCCGATCGCCTACCAATTGCCCAGCATCGTCGAACAAGCCTGCGAAGGGCTCTACTATCTCCACTCGAAAGGGTATGTGCACTGCGACATCAAGCCGGACAATTTGCTCTTGAGCCGGCAGTGGGAAGTCAAACTAATCGATTTCACGATTGCCAAGAAAATAAAAACGGGCTTGGGAAAACTATTCGGCGGAAAAACCAAGGTGGAGGGAACTCGGTCCTACATGTCGCCGGAACAGATCCGCGGCCAAGCCCTCGACCCCAAAAGCGATATTTACTCCATGGGTTGCATGCTCTACGAACTGATCGTCGGCAGAGCTCCATTTACAGGGAACACGCCCAACGAATTGCTCAGCAAACATCTTTCCGCACCGATCCCGTCCGCCCTGGTCAACAACGACAACGTTTCTCCGGAATTCAATAACATCATCAAGAAGATGCTGGCGAAAAAGTTGGAGGATCGCCCCGAGAATATGTGGGATGTCTTAAAGATGATTCGGTCGACTCCGATCTTCAAGAAGCCGCCGCGCATTCCCGAATCATCGGTCTTTGACGATTTTCAAGGTGGAGGACGGATCGAAGCTCCAACCTGACCTGGTGTTCTTTGGTTCGCGCAGGGCGCCAAAGTGTTTGGTTTCTGGTTCATTGCAGGATTTAGGAAAACGGAATATTTGGTTATGGCTAGCTCGTCGCTTGGTTTCGAATTCGAACAACCGATCCTCGATATCGAGTCGGAATTGCAACTCCTGGAGGGGAAAGCTTCACTCAGCGAGCAGGAGCAAGAGCGAGTACGTCAACTCAGACGCCGCTGGAACGAGACGACCCGCGATATCTACAGCCAGCTTACTCCGTGGCAAATCGTCCAGGTTGCTCGCCACAAGGATCGTCCCTATACCCGGGATTATCTGAACTTTGCTTTCGATGAGTTCATCGAACTGCACGGTGACAAGTTCTACGGGGATGATCGAGCGATGTTGACAGGGTTCGCCAAGCTTGGGCGAACCAAGGTCATGGTGGTCGGTCATCAGAAGGGGCGCACGTACAAAGAGCGCGCTGCCTGCCATTTCGGTTGCGCTCATCCGGAAGGATACCGAAAGGCTATGTCCAAAATGAAGCTGGCCGAGAAATACCGTTTGCCCATCATCTGTTTCATCGACACTCCTGGGGCGTATCCCGGTGTCGGGGCCGAGGAACGGGGCCAGGCGCAAGTCATCGCTGAGAGCATGTTCTTGATGAGCCAGCTCAAAACCCCCATCATCTGCGTGGTGATCGGCGAGGGAGGATCTGGGGGAGCCTTGGGGATCGGAGTGGGAGATCGGATCGCCATGCTCCAGTACTCGTATTACTCCGTGATCAGCCCCGAAGGATGCGCCGGGATCTTGTGGAAGAGCCACGAACATGCCCCAAAGGCGGCCGAAGTCCTTCGGTTTACTTCGCTGCATTTGCCACAGTTCGGCGTGGTCGATGACGTGATCGAGGAACCGATCGGCGGCGCCCACCGCGACCACCATCAAATGGCCGCACGCGTTAAAAAATACTTGGGCAAGACGCTCGAGCAATTGATGGCGGTCCCGGTCGACGAGTTGATCGCGTCGCGCTATGAGAAATTCCGGCGCATGGGCTCGTACCTCGAGCAGCTCGAAGACGGTTCGCTTGAGGAGCGAGGCAGCGTCGTCGTCAATTGAATTTGCAACCCGAGCAAAACGGTCTCCTCGCAACTCGACATGGTTGGGTGGACGAGGGAGGGCGGAGCAGGGGGAGGCTGCAGAGCAGGGGGGCCCTGCCCTAGTGTTTTGATCTGGCCATCGCGGAACTGGATCCCCTCGGTCGGCTCCGGTTGCTCATGCTGACGTTACCTCTCCTCCTCGGTGATCGTTTTTGATCCCAAGTATTGGATGGGATAGCCTAATCCGCGAAAGATTGCGATCCCGCCGAGAATGATGGAGGTTTGCAGGCTTGACAGCCAAAGAAAAATAAAGGCTTGCCAGAGGGTCATCGGTGTCCGGCTGGATACCACAACATAGGAATGGTGCAGGGCATCCAAGCTTATCTCTTCCTTCCGCAAGAGAAGAAAAAGCAAGTAGGGGACTAGGCCCACGATCGCATCGGTCATCCAGCGAATGATAGCATCGATGGCAATCCAAAGAATCAGGCCAGCGATGCGCCAAGATCGCCATCGCAGCAGCCAGAACAGAACGCTCCAACGGACACCCAGCAGGATTCCACCCAGGATTCCATGCAAGTACAACATCTTATCTGCTCCCGGGAGGATCATAAGTCGACGAACGGTTTCTGCGCCGACCGCGCAGGCGGCGGTGATCGCAAGGATCTTTGCCAAGCTGATTTGGCTCGATGGGAGTCCTGTGGGGTCGTCGCAGGCATGCGGTTCCGACGCGATCCCAATGCCGGTGGTCCATTGCACGAAACGCAGCGATAGAATCCCAAAGAAGAGACCAAGGGTCCAACGCAGCATGTTCTGCTTGAAGACGCGGATGGCGTTCTCCGTGGAGAGTCCCGGTAGCATCACGTTATTCCAAAGCAGGAAGGTGAGCAGGAAAAGGGCGAACGCGAGAAAGGCGAGGCGGAAACGCATGGGTTTTCCCCACCCCAAGACCACCGTTGCAAAGCTAGCCGGCGCGAAAAGCAACATGGCGGCTGTGGTAGCAAGGATTCCGGAAGCGAAGTGGAAGGAAAGCCAACGCAGGGCAATGGCTAGGATGGTGCCTGCCACAAAGGTCGCCAACGTTGCTTTCGCCGCGCGACGCCCCGCAAACTGCGCCCCAGTTTCCTGGCGATCGGTTTGGCGAAGAGGATCGGTTTGCGTGGAGTTTTCCATCGAATGAGTATATCGCAAGGGTTGCAGGTGTTGCGAGCTGGGGCAGCGTGCTTTCCACGGCCCGGACGGCGGCCCAACGCGATGGAAAACCTGCAAATCCCAGGGATTTATCGACCATAAACCGAACATAAGAAACATTATCGGACGTTGTTTCGGGGGTTTGTGGCCGGTCCCTGGCGAGTGTTTTCGTGCCTGGCCCACGTAGAGCAGTTGTCCTCAACGGTCTCAGATCCGCCTGTGGCGGGCTCCTGCCCAACGTCACCACCAGGAAACGGGGCCATCCAATCCCACCGTACCGAGGCACCGATGACGCCCAGCACCGCAGCAAGATCGGGACGTCAGCCAACAACAATCGCAGGGTAAGAACAGCTGAGGACAGCTGTTCTACGATTGCTCGTGCTCGTGCGGCCGGCTCGGCCCGGCCCGCCTCGCCGAGACTTCCCGCGATTACAAAGGCCCGTCGGCATAAAGACGATTAATTGGGAGATGCTTGATTCCCGGGAAAGGTTTGCGGGTTGGGAAACCTGTGACGCAAGTCGGCGTGTTTAGCCAGTCGCGGTTCGATCGCCTCGGAAGTGACATGGGACAAGCGGGAGTAGGCGTTTTCAAGAACGACCCGCCTCCGCGCTAGGCTCTAGCGCGGCAGAAGCGGTTGGTTGTTCGGCCACTCGGTATTGCCAGCAGGAGTAGGAAAGCTGGAACTAGGAGATGAGACTGGCCAACCCGACGGGGAGTTATTCGAGGTGTTCGGAAGGGGATTGTTGCCGCCCGCATTGTTGCGAGGCGGAAAAAATCGCTCGAGGATTCCCCCCTGCCCTTGACTGTTCGGGTTAGCCCCATTGGGGGTGGCGGGTAAAAGATCGCGTCCCAGTTCGGTCATCTTCGAATCGAGGGCCCTGCCCCATGCGTCCAAGTTGGGATTGAGCGTGCCATTGTTGGGAGGAGGAACGAAATTGGGGTCTCTCCCCTGCTCTAATTGCTCGTTCACTCGTTGGATATACGGTCCGATCACCTGGACGACCTCCTTGGGTAAGATCGCGCCGGCCTGGGAGAGTGTTTTGCCGATGTAGTAGCCACTCTTGGACTGCGCGATTGCCTGCTGCTGGGTCGGGCCCAGCAGCGTCATCGCAAACATCGTAATGACACAGCACAGTACGGCTCCCTTGAGCAGGCCAAAGCCGGCGCCCAACTGACGGTCGAACTCCTTGAGCTTGATCTTGTCGATCGACGTACTGATCATCCGAAATACCAGCCAGATTGCCAAACTCGAGCCGAAGTACAACAGCAACATCGCCAAAAACATGTTCCATGGCGGCTCGGCGTTGATCATCTTGGCCACGTCGTTCCGGAAATAGTTGGCGACGAAGTAGCTTGCGATGATGGAGGCCAACGAAGCGACTTGCCAAGCGAAGCCTTTGATGGCCCCGAACAAGGTCGCGGCGGCCAGGACAACCAGCATAATGATGTCGTAAGGTTGCATAAACGTGCACTCGCGGGTGATTCGAACGGAGTCCTCATTGGAACTATAGCGATTCGCAGGATCCGAGGCGAATACCACTTTGTATCACTGCGAATTGCTAGCAAACTCAAGTCGATACATCGGGACATCCTAAGGTAGAACAGCTGTCCTCAGCTGTTCTCACGCTGCGATTGTTATTTCCTGAACGTCCCGATCTTGCCGCGGTACTGGGCGTCATCGGTACCTCGGTACGGTGGGATTGCATGGCACTGTTTCCTGGTGGGGATGCTGGGCAGGAGCCCGCCACGGGCGGATCTGAGACAGTTGAGGACAACTGCTCTACGTGGGGAACGTAGAACAGCTGTCCTCAGCTGTTCTTACCCTGCGATTGTTATTTCCTGGACGTCCCGATCTTGCCGCGGTACTGGGCGTCATCGGTACCTCGGTAGGGCAGCATTGGATGGCACCGTTTCCTGGTGGTGACGCTGGGCAGAAGCAGTTGAGGACAACTGCTCTACGTGGGGACCGTAGAACAGCTGTCCTCAGCTGTTCTTACCCTGCGATTGTTGTTGGCTGAACGTGCCGATCTTGCTGCGGTGCTGCGAGTCATTGGTGCCTCGTTACGGTGGGATTGCATGGCACCGTTTGCTGGGTGGTGACGCTGGGCAGGAGCCCGCCACAGGCGGATCTGAGACAGTTGAGGACAACTGCTCTACGTGGGGACCGTAGAACAGCTGTCCTCAGCTGTTCTTACCCTGCGATTGTTATTTCCTGGACGTCCCGATCTTGCCGCGGTGCTGGGCGTCATCGGTACCTCGGTACGGCAGCATTGCATGGCCCGTTTCCTGGTGGTGACGCTGGGCAGGAGCCCGCCACAGGCGGATCTGAGACAGTTGAGGACAACTGCTCTGCCGTCGTTTTGCTAGCGAACGCGGAATTGCTGGATCCGGGCTGTCTTGCTCTTGGTCTTCGAAAAATGGTATTTCTTGGACTTGGATTCGTAGCCCCCCTGCCCTGCCCTGTGGACTGGAGCAACATGGCGGATTTTCGCACGCATATCACTGTCAGCACCATCGCCGGCGCACTGTTCGGCGTGGGTGGCTACCAATCCGGCATGCCGTGGGAAAGCTGTGTCATCGCGGGTGGACTGTGCTCGGTCAGCGGCATGCTGCCCGACTTGGACAGCGATTCGGGGATCCCGCTTCGGGAAGCGGTTGCGTTCTCCTCGGCCTTTATTCCGATGCTGATGGTTGATCGGCTTCGCCGCGTCGGGCTGTCGCACGAGATGATGCTGGTTGTCACGGGTGGCATCTATCTGTTCCTCCGTTTCGGGATCGCCGAGTTCTTTCGACGTTACACCGTGCACCGAGGGATGTGGCACAGTATCCCTGCCGCGCTCATCGCGGCGATCTTTGTCTTCCTCGTCTCTTCTTCGGAGAACGTGAACTTGCGACTGTTCAAGACGGTCGCGGTTTTCATCGGCTTCATGTCCCATATCCTGCTCGATGAACTCTGGTCGGTGGAATATCGACGGGGTCGCTACACGTTCAAGCACACCTTCGGCACCGCTTTGAAATGGTGGGGGCCGATGCGTATCTCAAACATCATGACGTATGCCTTGCTCATCCTGGTCGGGGTCTTGGCTTATCACGACGAAGGCTTGATGGAGCGATTCGGGTACGCCCATACGCACGATATTCCGCACACGGCCTTGGATTGGCTGAAACAGGTCCGCGACCATTCGCAGAACTGGATTCGTTGAGCCAGAGGAACAGTGCTCGAATCCCGAAACGAGAACCTTCGTTTCGGAACTAGCGGGACGCTCGTCCCGTCGAAGCCAGGCTGTCGCATAAAATTTTTCCCGATCGGGAAATATTCGGGTTGATTTGGGCCTGCGCGGGTTCTATATTTACCGAACGGGAAAAATTAAGAAGCCGGTGGTTCATCGCAGACTATTTGTCCCGGTCGGGAATATTTTTCAGGTGCAAAGATGATCAAGATCGTAACGCCAGAGGATATCGGCAGGCTGGTGCGCCAGCGACGGAAGGGGGCTGGTTTGACCCTGCAGTAAGCCGCCGGCATGGCAGGGGTCGGCGTCCGGTTCCTCTCCGAGTTGGAACGAGGCAAGCCGACGCTTCATTTGGGGCTGGTTCTTCAGGTGTTGCAGCTTTTCGGTTTGGAGTTGCATATCCATCCGCGAGGGGAATCGTCATGAGCGAACCGCTCTTCGTCCATTTTGGTTCGCGGACGGTAGGTACTTTGGAACGAGCCGACGGCAACCCGATGCGTTTTGAGTACCGACCCGATTGGGTCCAGGCCGCAGGTGCGTTTCCAATTTCCTTGTCGTTGCCGTTCGATGGTTCCTTCACCGATCGAGCGAGTCATTCGTACTTCGCCAACCTGTTGCCCGAAGGGAATGTTCGTGAGCAGATTTGTCGAGCGCTGGGCATCTCGCAATCCAACGATTTTGAATTGCTCAAAGCGATCGGCGGCGAATGCGCCGGTGCCTTGGAAATCTCCCCGCAATGCGAACCCACCTCGCATGCAACGCAGCCGCGTTATGAACCGGTAACCGACGAGCAATTGGCTCAATGGTCGGTTGGAACCCCCGATGCTTTTTCCGATGTGACCGGTCATGACGAAGTGCGATTGTCCCTTGCCGGAGCCCAGGACAAGCTGCCGGTCCATGTTGCGGAGGGACGCGTGCTCATCCCAGTTGCGGGGTCACCCAGCACGCACATTCTCAAATTTGCGTCTCCATTCTACTCACATCTACCCGAGAACGAGACCTTTATGGCGTTGCTTGCCAAGTCGGTTGGTCTGCCGGTGGTGGATGTGCAAGTGCGCGCGACGCCCAAGGCTCGCATCGCGGTGATCGCTCGCTACGATCGTGTTTTGCGAGATGGCGTCTACCACCGCTTGCACCAAGAAGATTTCTGCCAAGCGTTGGGGATCAGCCCTTCCAACAAGTATGAGAAAGAGGGAGGGCCAAGCCTCAAGCAATGCGCGGAAGTGATTCGGCGATTTGCGGCTTTTCCGCTTGTGGATCTCAACAAGCTTTTGCAATGGTCCATATTCAATTGGTTGGCGGGCAACGCCGATGCGCATGGCAAGAACTTGTCGCTCCTTTACGATCCGAGCGGCGCGCCGAGTCTCACCCCGTTTTACGATTTGGTCTGCACACGCAACTACAAGAACCTCTCCCGTTTCTTGGCCATGGAGATGGGAGGGACGTCGGACCCTGACTTGGTCGGATCGCGACACTTGGAGGCGCTGGCGTCCGATTTGAAGCTACGCCCCAAGCTGGTGTTGGGAGTTGCGGATACCCTTCTAGAACAAATTGCAGGGGCTCTGGACGGAGTCTCGGCCAGTTTCCTGAAACTCTACGGCGATTCTCCGATCCTAGAGCGCATTCCCATGGTGATCCGTCGGCAGTTACGACGAGCGCGATCGCAATGGAGTTAGCCGGATAAGACACGAATGCCTGGAGTTGGAAACCGTAGAACAGCTGTCCTCAGCTGTTCTTACCCTGCGATTGTTATTTCCTGGACGTCCCGATCTTGCCGCGGTGCTGGGCGTCATCGGTACCTCGATACGGTGGTATTGGATGGCACCGTTTCCTGGTGGTGACGCTGGGCGGGAGCCCGCCACAGGCGGATCTGAGACAGTTGAGGACAACTGCTCTACGTGGGAACCGTAGAACAGCTGTCCTCAGCTGTTCTTACCCTGCGTTACATGACGTAAAGCTACGAATCAGCGGCGGCTCTTGGGCATCAAGTAGTCTCAAAGGGGAAGATGCGACGTAGTGCTAATCAACTATTCGGCAAACAACTGATCGGTTGGTCGCAGGTATAGCGACAATTCGAATTCCCTGTGGCATTGCAACGCTAGCAGAACGACTTGTCGCTAAAGCGGAACTCTAATAGACGCCGAACAAGGCGATCGATTGGCTCAAGCAAGTGCGGGACAATTCCCAGCATTGGTTGCGATAACCCTACCCCCCTGCCCTGCTCCCCTGCGAGTGGATTTTTGACCTGTTGGGGCGGAGGAGTCGGTTGGTTTCTCATTCTTTCGTTGATGCTCTTCGAAGTGTGGTATGCTTGAATTGCTCAAGTTTCGTCGAGACGAAAACATCAGACGAAAAGCGGTTGGATTTTTCGATGACCGAGTCCATTTTTGACGTCGCCCGGCGAGCGGATCAGTTTTTTATGGAAGCCTCCCCGATACACGAAACGATGCTGCGGTTGTCTCGCATTTTGGATGCCATGCAGATTCCATTTGCTATCGCGGGAGATTATCCCGGAGACGGTTTGCCCAAGCCGTTTGCGTTTCCGTCGCCCGAGACCGTTTCGGTTCGCAATGCGGAAGGTGTTCCGATCCTCCGGCTCGAGTCGCTCCTCGAATTGAAACTTGCCAGCGGGATGACGGCGGCGCATTGCTTGCAGGACATGGCAGACGTCATCCAACTGATCCGAATGAATCAATTACCGCTCGAGTTCGCGGGGCGATTGAATCCGTACGTGGCCGACAAATTTCGCGAGTTGTGGCAAGCCGCGCAGGTTGACGACGATTACTGATATTCCACTCTGAATCGTTGAGATTTCCGTCGCAAGCGGCAATTCCGTGTTGTGAGTGGCTGAGAAATCACGGGCCTCTCAATCGCACGCTATACTTAGAACGGCATTCGAAGCCCAGCGATCCGACGAGTTTTTCGAGCGCGAATGAGAGGAACATGCAGTACGTGATTGAAACGCGCGACTTGTGTCGTGCTTTTGCGGGAAGGTTTGCTGTCCAAAATCTGGATCTTCAAGTTGAGGCGGGGACGTTTTACGGATTCCTGGGGCCCAACGGTGCGGGCAAATCGACGACGATCAAGATGCTGACCGGGTTGCTTGCTCCTACGAGCGGCTCGATTCGGATCCTGGGACGCGACATGCTTGACCACGCGCAGTCTTTGGATGCCAAGCGATTCATTGGCGCAATCCCCGAGAACCTGGCTCTTTTCGATAACTTGACCGGTTCGGAGTACTTGACCTTTATCGGCCGCATTCATGGCTTGGAACGAGACGCGATTCGGAGCCGCAGTTCAGAGTTATTGCATCTGCTCTCTCTGGACGCCGAGAGCGAGAAACTGACGATGGATTACTCGCACGGGATGCGCAAGAAGTTATCGCTGGCCGCAGCCTTGATCGCCAACCCGACGCTATTGTTCCTCGACGAGCCCTTTGAAGGGATCGATGCGGTCGCGTCGTTGACCATCCGAGATCTGCTCAATCAATTCATCGCGCGCGGCGGAACGGTTTTTCTGACATCCCATGTTTTGGAAGTTGTGCAGAAGCTTTGTACGCATGTGGGTATCATCGTTGGAGGGTGTCTCGTCCAGCAGCGGTCGATGCAAGACATTTTGACAGCGGGAACCTTGGAGCAATCGTTCTTGGCCGCTGCTGGCAAAGAGGGAGTAGCTGCGGCGAAACTGGACTGGCTCTCGTCGTCGTCTCAGGGTGCGTTATGAGTACCCAAACCCTGAGCGCACCCCCCTCCCCTGCCCTGCCCCGCGACGCTGCGTCGCGAGGTTGGATTCGGGGGCTCTTCGGTCCGCTGGGCTCTCTTTTTTATCTGCGTTACTGCATGCGCCGCAACGCATGGCGCCGCGAAAAGATTCTCGGTCGAGTGATTACGGCCATGTTTTGGCTGGGCGCGACAATTGGCGTATTGGGCGTCTTCGCGATCGGAATTCTGTTGGGTTACCTCGTGCATGCCCAAACACAAGCTGGCCATGCACTTACATTTTGGAACGCTGTGGTCACCCTATTCTTGGTGGCGTGGCTAATCCAAATCTCCACCGATCTGTTTCGCAACGACGTCTTGACGCTCGACCGAATCATGCATCTTCCGATTTCACCGAGTCATGCATTCACGCTCAATTACTTGAGCTCACTGGTCAATTTTCCGGTGGTCTACCTCGCGTCGTTTGTAACCGGTTCGCTCGTCGGAGCCTCCATCGTTGTCGGGCCCGTCGCTTTGTTGCTGGTCATTTCGCTTTTCGCTTACCTATTCATGATCACCGCGGTGACCTCGCAATTTCAGGGAGCGTTATCCGCCTGGATGGCGACACCCCGACGTCGGCAGACGGTGATGATTGTTTTGTCGCTGTTCTTCGTGTTTTTCTTCCCGGCAGTGTCGTTTCTGCCGCGATTGCTGGATCAATACGAGGAATCCTACCGCGCCTCGAATCCATCCCCGGCCGCACCGAGCGAGGCGCCTGGTTCCGGAGAGGCTCCCGGTCCCGGCGCAAGCAATTCGGCAACCATTCCCCCGGCGCCTTTCGATCCGTGGCCGAATCGCATTCGATGGCTCCAGGTCTGTTTCCCACCGTTTTGGCTTGCCGCGTGCGCGCGGGTGCTGAGCGAATCAAGTTACCATGTCTGGTGGATCACACCGTGCATGTTGTGCCTTGGGCTCGTTTCCAGCCGCAGAAGCTATCGGACCACGCTTCGCTATTATCAGGATGGTTTCGATGCGGCTGTCGGACGTTACAAGCAGACGAAAGTTGGGGGGCTCGTGGCGAACCCCGAGCGCATGCGCTGGATCGAACGCTCGCTACCTGGTGTCTCTCCGCTCGTTTCTCCGATCGTCATGCAAACCTGGATCTCGATGTGGCGAGCTCCGGAATTCAAATTGATGTTGCTCGCTCCACTCGTTCAGCCGCTCGTCCTCGCATTCTTGGTCCAGTACTGGAAACTCGGAGAGGGAGAGATCAACCGGACGTTGGTACTGTTCGGGTTTGGTGGGTTGCAGTTGTATACCGCGTCGGGGATGCTCGGAAATCAATTCGGTTTGGATCGCGCGGGCTTTCGAACTTGGGTCTTGTCTCCCATCCCGCGAGAAACGATTCTTCACGGACGCAACATTGCGTTCGGCATGCCGGTATGGTCGCTTGCAGTCTTGGTGACACTGGCCGTTGGGCTTTGGTGGGGGCTTGCGATCGACAAGCTCGTCTTTGTGGCGCTGGCGTTGACCACGTTCGTTCCAGCTTATCTTTTGGTTTCTGATCTGATGTCGATTCTCAGTCCGTTTGGGATCCCTCCCGGAACTCTGCAGCCGAAGGAGTTTTCCTGGAAGCAGGTCGTGCTGAGTCTCGCCATTTCGACGTTGCACCCTACCCTGCTCTGCCTCGCCGCCCTGCCCTTGGGAGTGGAATGCTTGGTCGAGTTCCTGTTCCCGCATACTGCGTCATGGCCGATCGCTGCCCTGGTTAGCGTTCCCTGGCTAGGGATGGCGTTCCTGCTCTATCGATGGCTTCTCCCGTCAGTCGGTCGTTGCCTGGAGAATTTCGAATTGAAGATCCTTCAAACGGTCACAGCGCCAATCGACTGAACGCACGGGGTGTCCCTCGCTCGCGCGTCGGGTTTTGAAAAACCCGAGGGAATCAGCGTCTCAAGCGAGCTGGCAATTCAAAGCCGTTGCATGGAGAATGTCGGTAAAATAGAGGTTTTGGGTCGAGTTGCCATACTCAAGACCCTTGCGGTTTGCCAGAATAGTTCATTTCACCTTGCCGCGCGAATCGATACACTCGCTACAAAGTCCCAGAACGACCCTTAACTGAATTCATCATGTCAACCGAAGCTCCGTCGGCCACTGAGAAGCCGGTCCAGTTTGTTCATTGCATTACAGTACGATTGGTTGGAGACTCGGGGGATGGCATGCAGTTGCTCGGCCAGCAGCTGACCAACACCTCCGCACTCCTCGGGAACGACGTGGCCACGTTCCCCGATTTCCCCGCCGAGATTCGTGCGCCTCGCGGCACGCGCGCCGGCGTCTCGGGATTCCAAGTGCAGTTTGCGTCGCACGAAGTGCATACGCCCGGCGATACCCTCGACGCCTTGGTAGCGATGAACCCTGCTGCCTTGGTGACGAACCTCGCCGATCTTGTCAAAGGTGGCTTGTTGATCGTCAACGAAGACAGCTTCGAAGACAAGGATCTCAAGCTCGCCAAGCTCAACACCAGCCCGCTCGAAGATCCATCGATGGAGAACTATCGACTGATCAAGGTTCCGATGACGCGGTTGACCAAAGACGCCGTAACCGAGTTTGGGCTCAGCACCAAGGAAGCGGATCGCTGCAAGAATTTCTTCGCGATGGGGTTGGTCTACTGGCTGTACGGTCGAACGATGGACGCGACTCTCCGTTTTATCCATGGCAAATTCGGAGCAGGAAAAAACGATATCGCCAATGCCAACGAGAAGGCTCTCCGCGCGGGGTGGGCCTACGGTGAGACCATCGAAGCGATCGGGCAATCGTACAATGTCGCTCCCGCAAAACTCGCGCCCGGCAAGTACCGCAACATCATGGGGAACCAAGCCCTCGCTTGGGGATTGCTCGCCGCAGCCCAGCGTTCGGGCAAGGAACTCTTCTACGCCTCGTACCCGATCACGCCGGCCAGCGATATTCTGCACGAGCTGGCTCGCTACAAGAACTTCGGTGCATGCACGTTCCAAGCCGAGGACGAGATTGCTGCGATCTGTTCTGCCATCGGCGCTGCCTACGGCGGCCAGATGGGAGTGACAACATCGAGCGGCCCAGGGATCGCCCTCAAGATGGAAGCCATGGGCTTGGCGGTGATGCTGGAACTGCCGCTGCTGATCATCGATGTCCAGCGCGGTGGCCCAAGCACTGGGCTTCCGACCAAGACGGAACAAGCGGACTTGTTGCAGGTCATGTATGGTCGAAACGGCGAAGCTCCCGTGCCCGTGCTTGCCGCCCGCAGCCCCGGCGATTGCTTCGACATCGTTCAGGATGCATGGATGCTCGCAACACGGTTGATGCTGCCGGTCGTGGTCCTGTCCGACGGTTACATCGCCAACGGCGCAGAGCCATGGCTGATTCCCGACCTGACCAAACTGCCGCCGCTGCCGATTGAACATCCTCATTCGAACAATAACCCCAACGGCCCATTCAAACCGTACTTGCGCGATGAACTGCTCGCTCGCCCTTGGGCGATCCCTGGCACCCCAGGCTTGATGCACCGCGTCGGTGGGATTGAAAAAGAGGATGGAACAGGCAACATCAGCTACGACCCCGAGAACCATCAAAAGATGGTCAACATCCGAGCCCAGAAAGTTGCGAACGCAGCCAAACTTCTGCCACCGCAGCAAGTCACCGGCCCGCAGAGTGGCGAATTGCTTGTGATTTCATGGGGTGGGACCTATGGAGCATGCTTGACCGCTGTCGAGCAGGCCCAAAAGGCCGGGCGCAGCGTCGCGCATGCCCACGTCCGCTACTTGAACCCGTTCCCCAGCAACCTTGGTGAAATCCTCGCCCGGTACGAAAAAGTGCTGATCCCGGAACTCAACATGGGTCAACTCCGCATGCTGATCCGAAGCCGCTATCTGGTCGATGCCATCGGCTTCAACAAAGTCAAAGGCAAGCCGTTTACGGTCACCGAACTGGTCGAGAAGATCCTCGAGGTTTCCACAAGCCCTTCGCGAGAAGCCGCAGCCCGATCGAGCCGGTAACTCATTCACGAATCCAAACTAGTCATCCTCACGATCCTTTGTTCCCCTATAGTCCATCATGAGCACAACCCTTCCCCTTCTGAAGCCCGACGATTTCGCAAGCGACCAAGATGTCCGCTGGTGCCCCGGGTGCGGCGACTATTCGATTCTCGCCCAGATGAAAAAGGTCTTGCCTGAAATCGGCATCCGCCCCGAGCAGACGGTTTTCATCTCTGGCATCGGGTGCAGCAGTCGGTTTCCCTACTACATCAATTCGTACGGAGTTCACTCCATTCACGGTCGTGCTCCGGCCGTGGCGACGGGACTGAAATTGTCGCGACCCGATCTGAGCGTTTGGGTCATTACCGGCGACGGCGATGCCCTCAGTATCGGGGGGAACCATTTCATCCACTTGCTCCGCCGCAATGTCGATTTGAATATCGTCTTGTTCAACAATCGGATCTATGGATTGACCAAGGGGCAGTACTCTCCGACGAGTGTCGAGGGACAGATCACCAAGAGCACGCCGATGGGAGTGGTCGATCACCCGCTCAATCCGATCAGTGTCGCAGTGGGTGCCGAGGCCACGTTCATTGCCCGTTCCGTCGACAGCAACATCAAGCATTTGGCGGCCACTTTGAAGCGAGCCGCCGACCATCGCGGCACCAGTTTTGTCGAGGTTTATCAGAACTGCAATGTCTTCAACGACGGCGCGTTCAGCTACGCACAGGACAAAGCCACTCGCGACGACGCGACGATCGAGTTGGAGCACGGCAAGCCGATGATCTTTGGTAAGAATCGAGACAAAGGGATTCGGCTCAACGGATTCTCGATGGAAGTAGTCAATCTCGCTGATGGTAAGGTCCGCGAGGATGACTTGTTGTTCCACGATGAGAAAGCAGATTCCGCCCTGGTCTACCTCCTGTCTCGGATGCGGCATCCGCAGTTCCCCGAGCCCATCGGAGTATTTCGAGATGTAGCATCGACTACCTTCGAGGAAGCTGTCCGCGGTCAGATCGACGAAGCAGTCAAGCAACGCGGGCGAGGCGACCTGCAAAAACTCTTCCACAGCGGTGACACCTGGACGGTAGGCGTGTAAACGCCGTTGCCCCTCGGCCCCCGTAGCTACCGTCTTCGTTCAAACCGGTACACTACTTCGCGACGCCGTAGGTGTCGATCAGATGACGGATGCTTTGGTACTGAGTCTTCCAGGCTTCCGAGCTGTATCCTCCCGCGAGCGTGAATACGACTGGGATGTTTTTCTCCACGCACGATGCAACGATCAGGGCGTCGCGGGTGACGATTCCCTCGGTAGTCATTTCCAGACCGGCCAGCGGATCGCCAGAGAGCGTGTCGCAGCCCCCGACGATAAACACGATGTCGGCTTGAAACGAGGACATGATACGCCTCAGGTTCTCCTCGAGGATTCGGTTGTATTCGTCGTCCATGCAGCCTGCCTGAAGTTCAATATCTAGGTCCCCAATCTCTTTGGGAATCGGGTAGATAGAATCCTGGTGCATGGAAAAGGTAAAAGTCGACTCATCGTCGCGAAGGCAGCAGATCGTTCCGTTCCCTTGATGCACATCCACGTCAACGATGAGGGCTCGTTTGATCCTATTGTCTGCCTGCAGTTGTCGAATCGCGATGGGAATATCCGCGATGATGCAGAACCCCTCGCCCGATTCGGGCTTGGCATGATGATAGCCGCCGCCGAGATTGATGCCGATTCCGACCTCGAGGGCGGCACGAGCGGCGCTCAATGTACCGCCACTGGATAATCGCACCGGTTCGACGATTTTCTTCTCCAAATCGACGGGTGCCAGCCGCAACGCCGGCGCTTCGAGATACCGGATCAGATTTTCGCGAACCTTCAGCGATTGCAAATACGGCTCGGTGTGGATCAACAGGAACTGGTCACGGGTCAAAGGCTCCGGAACCAACGCGTGCTGGTCGGATATTTTCCCGTCCAGTAGAAGCTGTTTGTAGATCTTCTCGTATTTGCGTATGTCGAATGGATGAAGCTTTTCGAGCCCTCCGAGGTCGATGACGTAGAGTGGTGAATAGACGATTTGAACGCGAAACGGCATGGGAGGTTTTCCCTGGGCGAGTGCATCCTGAACGAGGAGGCTAGCGAATCCGGCCAACAGGGCAAGTGTAACGGACGCTTGTCTCATTTTCCTGGCCTCTCAAGCGATTTCGTCAACGAACACAGCCGACGAAAGTCAATGTTCGTTTCCTTGAGCCCGAGGCGCTAGCCGATTTTTTGCACGTCGCACGAACTCGGCTAGCGCCTCAGGCTCACTTTTGTTGGCGATGTCAGCCAAGCATTCCTTGAGGATACGGTCAAAACGAGTGGAATGAAAGAGAGCGGTCGAGGAAATCACAGAGGAGAGACTGTTCGAGCGCGTATACTCCTTCGGTGGTTCCGGTCGTTCGTGTTAGGAGAGACAGATGAGATCATGGAATTGAACCTTTGATAACTTTCTGCATCCGTCAGCTTTCTCGACTTTTCGACCTGATCGACTCTGACACTGTCAGAGCTTGGATGGAGCGATGGATTGTTTACCTGGCGACGGGCGGTTTTGTCGTTCACTTGCTCCTGATCGCGTTGGTTCGATTCTTTCCGGCACTGAAGGTTGGCGTATTGGGTCAACTGGAGGGTAACTTTCTGCAAGCGGTCTATACACCGTTTAGTTTCATTCTCTTCTACGAGGTGATTCTGCTTGTACTCGCCATCCCCAGATCGCATACGAACTCCGTCGGGAAACAATACGAAATCATCTCATTGATCGTGATTCGACGGGTGTTTAAAGACATCGGCGAGGTAAGCGATCCTGCAACATGGATCGCACAGTTCGAAATGGCTTCCATGGTCCTCATCGACATGGTCGCAGCACTCGTGATGTTCGCCTTGGTTGCAATCTTCCAGCGATTGAGTCAATCCGTTGTCCATTCGAAGCCGGAATCGGAGCTCGCGAAGTTTATCGCTCTCAAGAAATCGGTTGCGATGGTCTTGTTCGTGACCTTGCTGTTTCTAGCCCTTTATCATTTGTGCCAATGGGCTCTTGAGACATGGGCCCTCTCCATGGATCAAATCAATGAGGCGAGAAACTTGGACTTTTTCTTCTTTCCAGAATTCTTCAGCTTCATGATCTTTACGGACGTGTTCTTGCTAATCACATCGCTTCCCTTTTATGATCGATACGAGTACGTTATTCGCAACTCCGGATTTGTCATTTCGACGGTCCTGCTCCGTTTTTCTTTTTCGACGCCAAAACCTTTCGACCTGGCGGTCAGTCTCATTGCGATCGGTTACGGGGTTGTCGTGCTCGGTTTGTTTTCCTACTACAAGCGGGTCATTAGGGCGGCACATGGGGCGCACCTTGGGCTCAAGGACAGTTGAGGACAACTGCTCTACGTGGGACACGCTACTTCTTTTCATCGGAGCCTACCGTGTTCAGCAGCGCTAGAACTGTCTCGATTTCCTCGTGCGCCCTTTCGGAGGCTTTGACGAGCAGTACCGAGCCGATCAAATGGCAAACAGCAGTTCCACCATCCTCTTGCCATTCGCCTGGTCGCACCATTCTTTGGATCGTACTGACGATGTGTTCCCCTTCCCGATTGCTGCTTGCCAGGTGCGCGAGGTTGTACACGAGAACCGTGTAGGGGGCACTCTTTCCACCGGTTATCTCTAGATAATCCTCGTGAACGACGTAGTCCAAAGCCAAAGGGTCAAGGATTCGCCGCAAAACACTTCGGAGACTCCCCTTCGTTTTGATGGTGATCGGTTCCTCTGGGGTAGCATTTTCTTCCTCCAAACCCCTATTATTGAGATGGATCTCGAACCCATACATGTCGGACATGGAAATCACCACGTCCCTGATAGGTTGATTGTCGAAGCTGAACTCCCCTTCTTGATCGAGCTTTCGACGCATTTTCTCACGGGCCCGAAGGGCGTTTTCACCCCGAGTCAGCCAATCCGGTTTCTCACCCTGCGGCTTGACCCAAGTGATCTCAGGCGTAATACCTCCCATGCCTCCCATCGGACGAACGGGTTCGTGCTCCTGGGCCACGAGCAACGACGCGCCATAAACCACCGCAATGTAAACCACCCCAACTAGCAAAACCGGTACCGACCAAACCCAACGGTTTCTTTGCAATCCCGATCGCCTCGTCATGATTCAGTCTCCCGTTTGATGAAAAGTTACTAAGCCAAAAGTGTGATGAGTGTTTCTAGGGTTGAACGTTGGGTGCTAACGCCGCCAACACTTGGATGATCTGCTCGTGTTCGGACTCCGTGGCGCGAACGAGCAGAATCGGGCCATTGAGGGTCATGGAAATCGACTCGGACTCGCCTGTGCCCAGCATGCGTTTGAGTACCTGCACAACCTCCACCGCTTCGAGATTCGTGTCGGACACATGCGACAAACAGTAGCGGCGCAGCGTCGGATTATCTCGCACGTACTCCAGGTCGGCGACCTCGATCCCCGACGGGCGTACGATGTATCCCAAGTCACGCGGTCCCAGCAGCCATTGCAGAATCTGCTTGCGTGTCGCACGATGGCGCATCTGAACCGTAGACTCGAATTCAGACGCCTCGGATCCCTCGGTGACATAACCTCGGTAATCCAAGGTGATCGGTGCCAACAGTTCCGCGATCGCTTGCTCCAGCGGCAACTCATTCCAATCGACCTCGATCGTCTCGTCCAAGTCGTTGAGGATCTTGTCCTCCGGAGTCGGGGGCAAGGGAACCACTTTCCATTCGACGATTGACGGTTGCGGGATGCTGGCAGGTGGCGAGTCTCCCTTGTACAAGGTGGGAACCGGTACGCGCGACCCCGGGGAGGGAAGCAAGGTCGAGCAAAGGCCAATGCCGCCGATCGCTACGACTCCGGCAATCGCAAACTTCAGCAGTCGCGCTCGTATCGCTTGTGAATCCGATGAGTTCCGCAAGGTCGCTGGCAGCAGTGCGTCGAGTGGATGCTGGACATGGGCTAGGCACTGCTCGAGCAATCCGGAGACTTCGCTCGCCGAGGCGTAGCGATCCTTGGGATCCTTGGCCATGAGGATTTCGACGATTTGCGTTAGCCAGCCCGGAATCTCGGGATTGAGCTCACGAATCGGTTTGGGTTGCGACTCTCGAATCTTTTGAAGCACGCCGAGCGATGTCTCTGCGCGAAACGGAGGACGACCCGTACACATGGCGTACAGAACACTTCCAGCGCTGAACAGATCGCTTTGAACGCTCAGCTTCTCCCCGCGCGCTTGCTCGGGGGACATGTACTGAGGAGTCCCCGGCAAAACCCCAGACGCAGTCGCGTTGGCATCGTCGATGGCTTGGGCAAGTCCGAAATCGGTGAGCAGAGCGCGGTCGATTCCCTCTTCGAGAAGGACGTTCGCTGGTTTCACGTCGCGATGGATCAAACCTTGGGCATGGGCTGCAGCCAAACCGGCGGTGACTTGTTTGCCGATCCGCAGGATTTGCTTGAGCTCGAGCGGGCCGACACGATCGATGCGCGCCTGCAGCGACTCGCCGGGGACATAACGCATGACAAGGTAGGGGACTTCGCGATCGGCATCGACGTCGTAGATCGGGACGACATCTTCGTGGACGACTGCAGCCGCAGCCCGAGCTTCCTTGGCGAACCGATGACGGGCCGTTCCGTGGAAGGCTAATGTGGGAGCCAAGACCTTGATCGCGACCGTGCGATGCAGCTCGGTGTCAAAACCCTTGAATACGATCCCCATGCCACCGGAGCCCAGCAACCGCTCGATGTCGTAACGCCCGATCCGACCAAGCATCTCGGGGTGGGACGGCGGCGAGAGGAGTTTTCTCGACAGAGCCTCGGCCCATTCATCGGGTCGAGCAATATGGCTGCGGTCGGTGTGCGAAGAAAGCACTTCGCGCGCTTGCGACCAATCCCCTTCTTCGCCGGCCAAAGCATGCAGTTTGGTTCGGCAGGTAGAGCACTGCTCGAGATGCTGCAGCCAGGCATCGGAGTCGGCATCGCTGACACTGCCGACGAGCAAGTCGTGGAGTTGGTCGCGGCTGCAGCATGCTGGATGATGCGGAGTTGTCATTCGCTGGTCTCCCACTGCTTCACCAATTTTCGGATCCGATCCATGATGCGGCAACGACTCAGGTAAACGACACCTTCGCGAACGCCGAGCGACTGGGCGACCTCAGCGATAGGGCGTTCCTCGATGGTCGATAACCAGAATGCTTGCCAGGTCGATTCCGCTGCGGTTCTTCGCACCTCGGTTGCCGCCCTTGAAAAAATTTCCCAGCGATACTCAAAGTCCCAAAACGTGGTGGTGGCCGACTCGCGCTGCACCAAATCGTCCCACGGGATATTGGAACCGAACTCGGGGCGCGTGGCGCGGCGCGTGATCAAGTCGAGGGCTTTGTTCCGAGCGATCCGAAACAACCAAGGCCGGAACCCGGTGCGCTCCTCGCGGTCCAGCCATTGCTGGATCGACTTGGAGACTGCCAAGAGAACTTCTTGGACCACATTGTCGGCGTCAGCGGTTTGAAGTCCAATGCGTTTGGCGGTTCGGTGGATCACGGGTGAATAGATTTCGGTGAAGTCTTGCCAAGCGACCGCATCGGCCGAATCCCGAAGCTTCAGCAGCAGACTGGCTCGTGTTTCGGGGTTGAGGTCATGCATCGTGGGGAAAACTCTCGGATAGAACGGACCGGCCGTCTGGGTCGGTATCCTTTCCAGGATGCCCGGCTGATAAGAAAACGCAACCAGATGCGGAATCTTTCTGGGGGAATCGGCAGACTAAGGGAATTTTGTGCCACTCACGAATGGTTTCTCGGCGCGGCGATACAGCCTGCAACTCCTCTTGGTTGGCCACGCTGGGTAGGAGCCCGCCACAGGCGGATCTGAGACAGTTGAGGACAACTGCTCTACGTTTTACCGAGTAGAACAGCTGTCCTCAGCTGTTCTTACCCTGCGTTGCTCATCGCCTGAACGCCCCCATCTTGCCACGCTGCTGCGAATCAGAAACTCCTCGGCGCAGCGATTTAGACTGCGACTCCTCTTAGTTGGCCACGCTGGACAGGAGCCCGCCACAGGCGGATCTGAGACAGTTGGGGACAACTGCTCTACATGGGCTCCGTAGAACAGCTGTCCTCAGCTGTTCCTACACTGCGTTTCTCATTGCCTGAACGCCCCTATCTTGCCGTGCGACTGCGAATCAGAAACTCCTCGGCTCGGTGGAAGAGCTCGCGACGACTTCCTGTTGGCCACGCTGGGTACGAGCCCGCCACAGGCGGATCTGAGACAGTTGAGGACAACTGCTCTACGTTTTACCGAGATAGGGGTAGGGAAGACCATCGGCGTGATACTGGTATACTGAAGGCCGCCCGCTCCAACGTCGAAGCCCATCAGCTTCGTTCCCGACCCTTCCGGAATTGGCAATCGTAGAATCGATGAAAAAAGCAGCGAGTTCCTATATCGAGATTCGCGGAGCCCGGACCCACAATCTGCAAAAGGTGGATCTCGATATCCCGCGCGGCAAACTGACAGTCTTGACCGGTGTCAGCGGCAGTGGCAAAAGCTCCCTCGCATTCGATACCCTCTTCGCGGAAGGCCAGCGGCAATACCTGCAGAGCCTGTCGAGCTACACGCGTCAGTTCGTCGACCAGATGGAACGTCCGCAAGTCGATTCCATCCGTGGATTGCAACCTTCGCTTTGCATCGATCAACACCAGGGAGTCTTCAGCCCTCGCAGCACCGTCGGCACGATCAGCGAGATCTATGATTTTCTTCGACTGCTCATGGCGAGGGGCGGGATCCCTGCGTGCCATCGCTGCGGCCGCCCCATCGATCGCCAAGCCCCCTCTTCCATCCTGGCTTCGATCCTAAAGTTGCCTGCCGGAACAAAACTCACCCTCCTGGCACCGATGGTGCTCAGCCGCAAAGGAAGCCACGCCGATGTCTTTGAGCGGATGATCCAAGCAGGCCTCGTGCGCGCCAAAGTCGATGGCGAATTCATGGAACTCGAAGAACCACCCGTTCTCGCTCCCCGGCGCGAGCATTCGATCTCCGGTGTCGTCGATCGGGTTGTTCTTCGCCCAGACAACACGGAACGGATCGAACAAGCGATCCTGTCGGCGCTGTCGCTGACCAATGGTCTGGTGGCTGCGTATTGCCAGTCCCCGGGTAGCCGCGATGACGAGGGAGTCGAGCATCTCTACTCCACGCGCTATGCGTGCGTCGAATGCGGTGTGAACATGCCGGAACTGGAACCGAGGACCTTCAGTTTCAACAGCGCCTACGGAGCATGCCCCAAGTGCGAAGGCTTTGGCCATCTCGAATCGCCATCGCGCGAGCCATGTCCCGCATGCCACGGAGCCCGATTGCGGCCCGAATCTCTCGCGGTTCGATTCGCCGGGAAATCGATCGCGGAACTGGTCAGCATGCCGCTGGGCGATTGCCATGCCTGGCTGGAGCAACTGAGCATCGAAGGGGACCAACAACGCATCGTCGGCCCGATCCTCAAGGAGATTCTCCCCCGCCTGCAATACCTGCACCAAGTCGGTTTGTCCTACCTGACCCTGGATCGTCCCGCCGAAACCCTCAGCGGCGGCGAATTGCAGCGCGTGCGATTGGCAACCAGCGTCGGCACGGGATTGATCGGCGTCTGTTACGTACTCGATGAACCATCGATCGGACTGCACCCTCGCGACACCCAGCGGCTCATCGCGATCCTGCGATCGCTGCAACAACAAGGCAACACCGTGGTGGTCGTCGAACACGACGAGATGTTGATGCGCGCCGCCGATCTGCTCGTCGATATCGGTCCCGGCGCAGGACGCCACGGTGGCCGGATCGTCGCTTCGGGTTCTCCCAAACAAGTCCAAAAAGTTTCCGAGTCGGTGACCGGACAATACCTGATCGGTCACCAGCAAGTCGTTCGCTCCGAGCATCGTCCGGTCGACGCACAGCACACGCACCTCGCCATCCAAGGGATCACCAAGAACAATCTCAATGATGTCTCGGTTCGCATTCCTCTGGGCCGGTTGGTTGGGATCACCGGAGTCAGCGGCAGCGGCAAAAGCACACTCGTTCACGATACGCTCGTCCTCGCCGTGGCCTCGCATTTGGCAGGAACGAAGGTCGCTCGCCATTGGCGCGATCTCCGAGGGCTCGAGTCGATCGACCGACTGATCGAAGTGGATCAGTCCCCCATCGGCCGATCTCCTCGCAGCGTGCCCGCCACGTACGTGGGGTTGTGGGACGATATTCGAAAGATCTTTGCCGCGACGCGGGATGCCAAGCAACGAGGCTTCGCTGCCGCCCGATTCAGTTTCAATGCCGGCCCAGGACGATGCGAAACCTGCGCCGGTCAAGGGCGACTCAAACTGGAGATGAGCTTTCTCGAAGATGTCGACGTCCCGTGCTCCACCTGCAACGGGCGACGCTTCAATCGAGCCACCCTCGCCGTCCACTTCAAAGGAAAGAACATCGCACAGGTCCTGGACATGACGGTCGATGAAGCAGCCAACTTCTTCGATAGCTTCGATAGCCTGCACCGCGTCTTGAGAAAGTTGCAGGATGTCGGGTTGGGCTACATCACGCTCGGACAGCGAGCGACCACCCTCAGCGGAGGGGAAGCCCAGCGATTGAAGCTAGCAAATGAATTAGGTCGCGGGACCAGCGATCGAACGTTGTATGTCTTGGACGAGCCGACGACCGGGTTGCATTTATCGGATGTTGCCCGCTTGGTGTCGGTGCTTCAAGGTCTGGTGGACAGTGGGCACACGGTGGTGGTGATCGAGCATCACATGGATTTGATTCGGAGTTGCGATTGGGTGATCGATTTGGGTCCGGAGGGAGGAGTTGGGGGTGGTCGGATCCTCGGCGAGGGTCCACCGGGTCGAATTGCCGAGATGGATACATCGACCGGCCTGGCGCTGCGTGACGTGAACGATGTCACTTGAGAAGACCGACGCGATCGTCCTCCGCACTGTCCCGTGGAGCGAGACCAGTTTGGTGGTCACGTTGTGGACGGAGGGATTTGGGAAGATTTCCGCGATTGCCAAGGGAGCGCGGCGGCTGAAGAGCCCGTTCGAATCTGCTCTTGACCTGCTGAGTCGGTCGTCCGTAGTCTTCCTGGCGAAGACCGGAGATACCCTGGACTTGCTCACCGAAGCGAAGTTGCAGCGGCGTTTTCGATCCGCTAGCCGTGGATTGCTTCCGTTGTATTGTGGCTTTCACGCGGTGGAATTGACGCATGTGCTGACCGAACATCATCAACCGATCCCCGGTTGGATGGATTGGTTATCGCAAACGCTGACGGCTTTGGACGAGGGCGAGTGCGCATCAACCGCAACGTTGCGGTTCGAGTTGCACGCGCTGAGGATGCTGGGGTTATTGCCGAGCTTGGTGCAGTGCGTGGGTTGTGGCAGTCCGATCGATAGGGATCGCCCGACGGTGGCGTTGACCACATCGGGAGGAGGCGTTGCCTGTCCCGCGTGTTCGCCCGTCCATCGAAACGTCCTTCGTATTCAGACACAAACCGTTCGCATCCTGCAGAGAGCATCCGAGGCGAGCTTGAACGATCTCGAGTTTTCCATCCCCGCACCAGCCAGAAGCGAAACGCGATTCGTGATGGAGCATATCCTCAACCAGTTGTCCGATCGGCGACTGAGGTTGCTCCCGTTTTTGGAGGAGTTGAAGCGTTGAACCGCAATCGCAGCGAACGATTTTCTCCACCGCTTTCTCCGCCGCGCTCACGGGCGTTCTGGCGACTGACCGCAACGATCGGCACGATGCTGTCCTGCGTCGGGTGCGCGAGTTTAAATCCGTGGAAGGATGACGACGAATACTCGCGGGCCAAGAATGCGATCGATGGCTACGAGGATCGCGACGGAAACTGGATCCGGCCCGAAGGAGCCCGCGCCAATCGCCCGGTGAACAGCGACCTACCCAAATTCCTTCAGGACATCCCCGGCTTGGGGCAACGACCGATCAACAAGGAATCCGCCCGAACGAAGTACCGCGAGGCCGACCAACTGTTTGAAAAGGCCAAGAGCGCCCAAGGAACCGATCGACGCGATCTGTTTCGCAAAGCCGCGAAGCAGTACCAGGCTGCGGGCAAGGATTGGGCAAGCAGCGCCCTGGAGCAGGATGCCATGTTCATGGCCGCGGAAAGCTACTTTTTCGCTGAGGATTACCCCAAGGCGGAAAATCATTATGTCAAGCTCGTCAAGGAATATCCGCGAACGCGTTGGCAAGACCAGGTCGACCGTCGGCGCATGGAGATCGGGCATTACTGGCTCCAGTTCCCCGACAAATTTTACAACGTCAATTTCACCGATAACAAGCGTCCGTTGAACGACACCGAGAACCA
Source organism: Planctomycetota bacterium (assembly GCA_046306195.1). GTDB lineage: Bacteria > Planctomycetota > Planctomycetia > Pirellulales > Pirellulaceae > JBKCUI01. Next base: position 30,824 of record JBKDXO010000200.1, read on the forward strand.
CGGCAAACGCGTCTTGGAAAAGATGCGGCTGGACAGCCCCACGAGCCGACTCGCGGACGATGTTACGATGGAAATCGCAAACACGGAATTCAAGCGCGAGAATTGGCCCGAGGCACTCGATGCGTATCGCGACTTGATCACCGTCTATCCCGACAGCCCGCATCAATTCGATGCCCATTTCCTGGGAGCCAAATCCGCACTCTTGGCGTACCAAGGTGCGCAGTACACCTCGGAGCCGCTCGACCAAGCGGAAAAACTCCTGTCGCAGATGGTCAAACAGTTTTCGGACAAGTCGCAAGAGAACAAAGACCAGATCCGCGAGATGATCGCCGAGGTCAAGTTTCGCAAGGCGGAGCGGCTGTACGAGGAATCTCAGTACCGAGCGAACAGGCAAGAATACAACGCAGCAAAGATCTACGCGGACAAGATCCTCGAGAATTATGAAGATACCCCGTTCGCCGACAAGGCTCGCGAAATCGTTGCCAAAGCAGACGGCAAACCGGCGGTGCCAACGCCGTATATGAACTGGATGACCACCGTCTTCCCGACTCGCGATAAAATCGGGCCGATCATCAAGGCCGCGGAAGAATCCCGCGCCAAGGAACCAACGGGAGTGATGGCATCCGGAGATGGGCCGATTCGACGATGAAACCGGGACGACTTCGATTCTGGCGCATCTGCTTACTCGGGTTCACCCTTTCGCTCGGACTCGCCTCGATCACCGGCTGCTTGGGGTACCGGTTCGGCAATGCCAACCTCTACCGCAACGACATTCGCACCATCCATGTGCCGGTGGTGCGAAGCGACAGCTTTCGCCCGGAACTCGGTGTCTTGTTGACCGAAGCAATTCAGAAAGAAGTCGAGAAGCGGACCCCGTATAAACTCACCCAGTCCTACAGCGCCGACTCCATCCTCAATGTGCGGCTGACCAGCGATGCCAAGCGGGTCAAAAGCGAAACCATCACCGACGAACCGCGACTATTGGAAACCGTACTGACTGTCGAGATGAGTTGGACCGACCGCCGAGGCATGTCCCTGATCGAGACCCGGTTCCTGCCGCCAGGGGAGGTCAGTCATTACTTTGCGGAACGAACCGATTTTGTCCCCGAAGCCGGTCAATCCATCGCGACATCCTTCCAACATGCTGCAGAACGACTCGCCGATCATATCGTCGACCAAATGGAAGCTCGTTGGTAGAGTAATCTTCATGAACACAGACCATCACCCCTTCACGACCACGCATATCCGCCATCGGCTATGGACCTACATCGGCCTTGCGATCTTCGGGTGCGGTTGCGACTTGTGGACCAAGCAAACGATCTTCAGCCAACTCGGTCTACCGGGCGAGCAGCCTCCCCTCTGGCTGATCGAAAACCACGTCGGTTTTGAAACCGCCGTCAATAAAGGGGCGTTGTTCGGTATGGGACAAGGCTTGGGCATGGTCTTTGGCGCGGTATCGATCATTGCGATTGTGGCGATTGCCATATGGTTGTTTGTCTTCCAAGCAGCCCGGTCGCCATGGCTCACCTTTGCATTGGGATTGATCACAGGAGGGATCCTGGGCAATCTCTACGATCGTTTGAACATCCCTGCCATGCCAGAGCCCTTCTCGGGAGGAGTGCGCGACTGGATCCTGCTCCGCTACGGCCAATACACCTGGCCCAATTTCAACATCGCCGACAGTTTGCTAGTCGTCGGTGCGGTTATGCTGGCGATTCACTCGTTGGGGCGGAGTGATGCGAAGCCGGCGAATGCAAGCGGAGCAAATCAAAGATCGGCGACGCCATCAGGGTCGTGACGACCGCCATGATCACCAGGATCGCGAACAGCTCCCCGGAAATCACTCCTCGCTGCAACCCGATATTGATGATGATCAACTCCATCAATCCCCGCGCATTCATCAGCGCGCCGATTCCGAGCGCCTCGCGGTTCGGAAGTCCCGTCGCCCGCGCCGCAGCCCAGCAAGCGAATCCCTTGCCGAGAATCGAGGCTATCAAAACCAATCCGCACATGCCCCACAGGTACCCGGAATTGAGCAACCCAATCCGCGTGTTAAGTCCGGAGTAGGTAAAGAACAGAGGCAGGAGCAGCCCGACTGCTAAGGGCTGGACCCGAGCGATGATGTCGCGATGCATGACCCCGCGCGGAATCGCGGATCCGACCACAAACGCGCCGAACACCGCATGCAAATCGATCCGGTCGGTGAACCAAGCCCCGAACGCCATGCATGAGAGACCTACTACAAAGCCCGCGTCGCTCAACGATTGCGAACCGTCCTCCTTGATCTCAATCCATCGATGATGGATCGATTGCAACAGCGGTCGCACGACCAATATCACCAACGCAACAAACGCAACAGCACCACCGATGCTCGGCAACGCATTCTCGATTTTCCCATCGAAGCTCGCCAGGACGACCGCCAGCAGACACCACGCCGTTGCATCGTCGATGGCACCCGCGCCGATGGCAACCGTCCCCATCAACGTTCCCGCAAGCCCTTTGTAATGAATGATCCGAGCTAACATCGGAAACGCGGTGATGCACAGCGATGCCCCGAGAAACAACATCGCTTCCCACTTCCCAGTCTTCTCCGGAAAGAGCTGCGTGTTATGGAAAAAGTACCAAGCCAACCCCGCCCCCAAGACGAATGGGGCTACCATCCCCGCCAAGGAGACCGCGACCGAACTACGAAAGTGCTTGCGGACAATGTCGACACGAAACTCCATCCCAACCACAAACATGTACAAAGCCAACCCAAGCTGCGAAGCAGGAAACAGATAACTCTGCGTATCCCGCGTCTGCTGGCTCCGATCCCACGGAAAGATCCACTGCTGCAACTCCGGCGCAAGGAACCCGAACAAAGAGGGCCCCAACAGAACTCCCGCGATCATCTCCGCCACCACCTGCGGCTGGCCGAACCATTTGGCGATCACTCCGACCACCCGACAAACGAGCAGGATCACCCCCAACTGAAAAAAGAAATGGACGGCCAGTTCGATGTTCTTCATGCCGAAATCGTACCTGGAGACCAATTACTTGTCCAGACAACTATTGTTTGAACACCTAAAAGGTGGAAAAGGTGTCAGGTACCTTTTTCTCCGTCGTAACGGACGAGCGACGACGCATTCGGCAACCCGTAGCGCGCTGGTGTCCCGGCTTCAGCCGGTGGGTTCTAAACCATGCAGGAAAAGAATCGCCTAAAGGCTAGACACCAGCGCGCGAACCGCAACTCGAACAACGGCTTCCGCCTTGCCTTAGCTCCATCGAGAACAAGTGATACCTTGCCGGGATTCCCGAAGGTACAGATCGTTTTCCAGTCTAGCCCGGTTCCCTCTCGAACAAACGCAACCCACGAGCACATCCCTCTAGCCCGCTGCGAAGCGCACTCGCTGCGATTCTCTGCGCCTCTGCGTTTCCGAAGATCGTCGTTAGGTTGCGTGCTACTGACCGACGGAGCGGTCAACGACTTTGGACAGGGCACGGCGAACTAGGGTAATTGGACCGGGAAGGTCGGGTTTTCGTCCATGTTGCGGAGGAGGATATCGATCCCTTCTCGAACCCGCTCGGGATGGGTGGCAGCCAAGTTGGACGATTCGCTCCGATCGGTGCCCAGGTTGTACAGTTCCCAGTCTCCGGGTGATTGGGTCGCCAGCCCCCGGCGCACCAGTTTGTTATTTCCCCAGCGCACGGCTACTTGTCCTCCATACTCGGGAAAGACCCAGACCATCGGGGGGCGAGAATCCAATCGCGTCTTGGGATCGCGCAGGGTCGGTACGAGGCTGACTCCGTCGAGTCCCTCGGGGGTATTCCGACCCAACAGATCGCACAGGGTCGGAAACCAGTCGGCAAAGTAACAGGGAGTGTCATTGACGGTCCCTGCAGGGATCACGCCTGGCAACCGAGCGATCATCGGGACACGGATTCCTCCTTCGTAGACACTTCCCTTGAAGCCTCGCAGATCGAGCGTGCTTTGAAAGAAATTCGCGTCGACTCCGCCCACATGAAAAGTTTTCTCTTTTTGACCTGCGTGGGTAGTTCCATTATCGCTTGAGAAAATCACGAGGGTGCGATTGGCGATACCGCGGCGATCGAGTGTATCGAGAATGCGTCCTACGTACGAATCGAGATCATGAATCATCGCGGCATAGGCGGCTCGCGGCCTGGGATGCGGCGTGTAGCCATTCCCTCCTCGATACGGTTCGGGGTCCCACTCAGTAGGAAATCGATCGATCGATGCTTGGGGTGGGTGCATAGCCACGTGCGGCTCGATGAATGGCAAGTAAAGAAAAAATGGCTGATCGGAATGTTCGTTGACGTGTCGCTCGAGAAAGGCTTCGGCCTCATCGATCATACGATAGGGCGCGTAGCTCTCCCCTCGCCATTGCTCGGCGGGTTCATCGCCGGTTGGATCTTTGGGGTGCCCCGATGCCGGTCTCGCATTGAGGGGAATTTTTTCTCGGTTTCGCCAGAGAGTCGCTGGATAATAACTGTGGGCGATCGATTGGCAGTTGTACCCGAAGAACAGGTCGAAGCCCTTGGAGTTCGGGTCGCCGGTGCTGCCGACCGGTCCGAGTCCCCATTTGCCAAAGGCGGCGGTTGCGTATCCAGCCTCGCGGACGTGGGATGCGAGGGTGAGCGCCTGCGAGGAAAGGGGATACTGCCCTTCGGTGAATTCGGGAAAGCGTTTGGGGGCGGGCAAATTCCCGCGGATCTCCGCGTGCCCCGTGTGTTTGCCGGTCATCAGCACGCATCGCGACGGAGCGCACACCGGGGCGCCGCTGTAGTGCTGGGTGAATCGCATTCCTTCGCGCGCGAGCCGATCGATATTGGGGGTGCGCAGCTTCTGCTGCCCGTAGCAGCCGAGTTCTCCCCAGCCGAGATCGTCCGCCAGAATCAGCACCACATTCCATCGCTCGGACTCGTTCGCTGCAATCCTTTGATCGTTGACCAGACACGCGACCAACATCACGCTCGCCGTGGTTGCTGCGGCCTTGCGAAGTTTCCGCTTGCGCCGGACCGAAAAGGGCACCCAAAACAACCATGCGCCTGTGATCCACAGGATCGCTAAACCGATCGCCGATGGCAGAAAGACGCCGAGCTTGGCGATATTCCCGCCGAAGAACGACCCGTCATGAATCGATTCGATCCAATCCGACCGGCGCACCGCGGTTTGCAGTACGGTTCCATCTTCGAGATCGACCTGGATCTCCCATCCATTCTTGAGCGAGACCTTGGCGATCCCTTTGGAGGGCCGGACGTCGATGCGTTGGATATCGCTCCAGCCCGTGACCCCGAGTTGCTGTTGCTTCTGCACGCGATCGAGCAGCGTTGGAAAATCAATCACGGGGATCGACCCTTTCCCTTTTTGTTCCGGTGGTTGGACCCACGACCATTGCTTCTTGACTTGAAGGAGAATGCCGGAGCAGAGGATGATCAGGATCGGGAGGGCCAGGATCGGAGAGGCCCAATAATGGATGCGTCGTGACAGGAGATTCCAGTTCATTCGTTTTTCTTTTCCTCGAGGTTAGCCCTGCGTTCGCGGATGCGATCGAGAAACGACTTGACGAGCGGTTGCGAAACCCCTTTTTCTTGCATGGTCTCCGCGATCGCAGCGGCGGTTGTGATCGACTCGCGAGCTTTTTCGGGGCGACGGAGTGCGAAGTAAACTTCGGACTGCTGGAGATGGTATTGCACGAGCGTGATGGAGTAGAGGGGGACGTCGGGAAAACGCCGGGCCAAATCCGACTGAATTTCGATCGCCTCACCGAGTCGCTGAAGCGATTTTTCACCCCGATTATCCGACGGGGGACCGAGAAGTGCCATCCGGGACAACACGGAGGCCTTGAGCGTTAGGTACTGCGGCGCATTGGGATGCTCCTTGACCAACGCCTCGGACAGGTCGAGGGCGCGCAACGAGCGTTCGGAATCCTCCTCCCGGAACGCGACATTCATGCTCAGGATATCGGCCAGTTCATGGCGATACGAGGCGGACGCGGGATGGGATGTGAGCAAGGACTCCATGATCGCGATCGCTTTGCGCAGCGACGACTCGGCTCCTTCGATTTCCCCGAGGGCGATGCGGATCCGCACCTGATCCTTGCACGCGCGGGCCAGCGCGAGTTGATATGCCGATGGACTCGGATCTTCTTTCACGAGCCGTTGCAGGATCGCGAGCGACTCCGAGTTCAGCTCCGATTCCCGCTTGAGCCGGGCCTGCTGGTTGGCCGGGATTGCTTGAGGAAGTGGCGTGCGATTGGAGGATGCAAAGGGTCCTCGCCTTCGCCGTTCGGGAGCAAATCGGGGTCCGACGTTGACCATATTGGAAAGTAGATTGGCGAGCGCGAACTGGCCTTGCGTCGAACCCGCCACGGCTGGATTGGACTCGATCAGCTGACGCGTTTCGACAAAGAGCGTGTTGGCGCGCGGAAGCTGCCCACGCTTGCCCAGGATGAGGATGAGTTCCTCCCGCGCTGCAATCTCTTCGAGCATGGATTGCGTGGCGTTTGGGTCGGCCCGTCGGATCGAGCCAAAATCGGCGATCGCTTGATTGAGGGACTTGGTGGCATCTTCGAGTTTTCCGATACGGTGTTGGATCTCGCCGACGCGCCGACGCGCCACGGCGGTTTCGATGCGCAGGTCGGTGGTGTTCTCTTCGGCGAACCGGTCGAAGAAGGTCGCCAACGATTGGAGCAACTCGACATCCGCCTCGGTCAAGGAGGCGTCGACGAACTCGGGGGTTTCTTCATCGACAAGGTCCGGTGCGTTGAGCAATCGGCCGCGTGCCCCGATGTTGGTCATGATTTGATCGAACGCTTCGATCGCCATCTGCAGATTTTTTTCCGCGCGGGTCTGTTCGGTTTCCGCTCGATTCAAGGCTTGTGTTTTCTCTCGCAGGTTCGATTCCGCGCGGTCGTATTCCTGGCTCAATCGCGCTAAGGTCGATTGCTGTTGGCGATTCCAAACGGCCAGGAGGCCAGCGATCGTCAGGAGCAACCCAAAGGAGAGGGCCGTAAGTATCGCCAGCAGCGGGTTTCGCCTCGCCCATCGACTGAGTTGTTCGACGGGACTGGCCCGCCTCGCCTGGATCGGTCGATCCTCCAGGAATCGGCGCAAGTCCTGCTCCATGTCCGCCGCACGCTGATAGCGGTCGTCGGGCGCCAACGCGCAAGCCTTGAGCACAATCGTTTGCAGGTCGCGCGGAATCCGCCGCTGCATCGATCGGGAGAATCGGACTTGCGAGTGCCCGAGCGGATCGATCAATCGGGACCGCGGAGACTCCAAGCCAACCTGGAGGGTCAGCAACTCGAAAAGGGTCAACCCCAGGCTGTAGATGTCCATGCGTTGGTCCCCGGAACCGCGAATCTGTTCCGGCGCCATGTACTGAAGGGTCCCCAGCAATTCACCGGTTTGGGTTTGCCCTTCGAAGTCTTCGCGACGCGCCAATCCGAAGTCGGTGATCCAGAGGGTTCCGTCCCGATCGAGCAACAAATTCGCGGGCTTGATGTCCCGATGGAGAACGCCTGCATGATGCGCGTAATCCAACGCATCGGCGGCACTGGCGATGATCCGCGCCACATTGCGATAGTAATGCCGCGACGGAGCAAATTCTCGAATCGCTGCATGGTCCAGTGACAACTCGGTTGCGATCTCGATATTCTCCAAGGCACGTGTCGAGGATAGATCGCGCGTGCCACTGCTGGCCTTGGTGGCTTGGGCGAGTGTTGCCTCCAGAATTTGAGTCGAAATCAAGCCGGTCGGGTTGATCTCAAAGTGAAGGCTCGAATGCTCTCCGCTGGACTGCATCAAATGCCTCGCACCTTCGTATGCCGGAGACGTTCCGTTCACCTCATCCCCTTGACCCGAATCCCTAGTCGTCTTCAAGCACTCGATCACCTCCTGGAGTGTTGCTCCCTCGATCAACTGCATGGCGTAGTACTGCAAGCCATGATCTTCCCCGATGCCGAAGATGGGGACAATGTTGGTGTGGTGCAAGCCTGCGGCCGCCTCGGCTTCCCTGCGAAAGCGGACTCGATGCTTTTCCTTGGCCGAAGTCGAATCGTTCATGACTTTCAAAGCTACTCGTCGCTGCAGCGACCGCTGGACCGCTTCGTAGACGACCCCCATCCCCCCAGAGCCGATCTGCCGGACGATGTCAAAGTCCCCATAGGCTTCATGGGCGCCCGGCGAACTGGGGTGCGCGGGCGCGGACGTTAGGGAATCCTGGTGCGCGACCCGTTCCACCGCCGCTACCGATGGGAATACCGCGCGGATCAAGTCGGCTTGGTCTGGGTACCGATCCGCATACTCCTCGATGCTGGGTCGCTCGCCCCGGCGCAGTCGCTGGGCGAACTCGTCGGCGAGGAGATCGACCGGGTGCCGCTCTTCGTCGATCATGAGCGGCCTCGGTGGTTCGGAAGAAGCTTAAGGATTTCAGAAAGCCTCGCTGCCGCTCGGACATAACGATTGCTAGCCGCCGTAGGGCTGAGCCCGAGAACCTCGGCCACCTCACGGTTGGTCAGTTGCTCAAAATGTCGCATCGCCAGTATCTCGCGATCGATCTCGTTCATGCTCTCCAACGCCAACTGCAGTTGCTCCTGCTCCTCGACGAGCATGGCTGCCTGACTCGGGGACGGTAGGTCATCCATCAACATCCTCGCAATCGACAAGCTGGTCGACTGGTTGTAGTTCGGTTCAGGAAGTCGCGATTCACGATGGACGCTTCGTTTCTCGCGCGTATGCAAACGCTGCATGTCGATCATCGTCTGCAGCACACGCTGCCGCATCCAAATGAAAAGAGGGATCCCCTGCGTTGCCGCGTATTCATGGATCCGGCGAGCGATCTCGAAATACGACTCCTGGAGAACGTCCGCGGGATCCAACCGAGATCGAAAACTCGGATCGAGTCGAAACACAACGATTTTCTCCAGCCGCGGTCGGAATTCCTCGAACACCCTGCCCAGCAACTCGCCCCCCCGCTCCCCGAGAAGGGCCGCAGGATCGATCGAACCGGATTGACTGGCTTGCGATTCCGACATACGAGATATAAACCTGAAAAGCCGATACCGGTTTCGGGAAGAGTATTTTTTCGTGGGCAGTGGATTCCCCAAAACGACGTCGGTATCCATTCTAGGGGATCCATCATCGGGATGCCCTGCACCCAGAAAAAGCTAGACTGTGATACGCGGGAAAAACACTTAGAACGAGGGGTTGGCCATGATTTGGCGACGTGGTTTGCTGTTTGGAATGATTGTGGCAGGGGCATCGATGGCGATCGCCCAAGATCCTTCGGAAAAGCCCGAGCGACGGGAACGCCCCAATCGACCCGGGCTCCAAGGCCAAAACCCCGAAATGATGGCTCGCGGCATGGCCATGATGATGCGCAATCTGCCGGTCATCAAGGCGCTCGATGTCGATGAAGATGGCCAACTGTCGGCCACCGAGATCGAAAACGCTTCCAAGTCCTTGATGAAACTCGACAAGAATGGCGACGGAGTTATCAGCAGCGAAGAGATGCGACCTGAACCTGGCCAGATGCCGATGGTTGGCGGGCCCGGCGGGCCTGGGGCGGGAGGGCCTGGGGCGGGAGGACCTCCAGGGGGCGCTGCGGGAATGATGCGAATGCTCGAAGCCCGCGACAAGGACAAGGACGGAAAACTCAGCGGCGACGAGATCCCCGAACAGATGCGACCGCGGCTGAGCATGATCGATGAAAACGGAGACGGCAGTATCGATAAATCCGAACTGGAAAAGATGGCGGCCCGCATGCAAGGACCCCGCATGCAAGGACAAGGGGCAGGCGGTCGCCGCGAACGCCAAGGGGGAGGCGAAGGAGTAAAACCGCGACGCCCTCCGAGCGGCGACGAAAATCCCGCGAAGTGATTTGCTTGCTACCGTTCCTGATCGAGAAAGTTTGACATCATGCCAAACCGCGCCTTGCTTCAGTTGTCCAAGTGTGTCGTTCTCGTTGCTTGCTGTGCAACCGCAGGAGTCGTTCACAGCCAAGAGGACCCACCGCAACTGACGACGGAACAGGTCCAGTTCTTTGAGGCAAAGATCCGACCCGTCCTCATCGAGCATTGCTACCGATGCCATTCGGTCGACGGCCAGAGCGTGCGCGGTGGTTTGGTAGTCGACAATCGCGATGCCCTGCTGGCAGGCGGCGAATCCGGTCCCGCGATCGTTCCTGGTGACCTGCAAGAGAGCATCTTGTGGCATGCCATCAACTATCGCGATTATCGGATGCCGCCCGGCGGTCGACTCCCTGCCAATGTGATCGAGGACTTCAAGACCTGGATTGAAATGGGGGCGCCCGATCCTCGCGTCCAAACCGGTGTCGTGGTCCATTCGCGCGTCAGTCCCGAGGATATTGAACAGGCCCAGTCCTTTTGGTCGTTTCGCGAGCCGGAACGGATTTCCCCCGATCCTGGTCTCAACGCATCGTGGGCGAGGAGCGAGATTGATCGCTACATCGCCAGCGTTTGGAACGATCAGGGGATGGAGCCTACCGCCGACTGCAGTCCCGAGACACTGGTTCGCCGCATCGCGTTTGATGTCGTCGGTTTGCCCCCCACGCCCCAGCAACGACGAATCTTCCTCACTCGGAGCAAGCAAGACATCGACGGTGCGATCGCCGATCTGGTCGAGGAATTGCTCGCCTCGCCGCAATTCGGCGAAAAGTGGGGCCGGCATTGGCTCGACGTCGCGCGGTATGCCGAGAGCACGGGCAAAGAACGCGATGTCACGTTTCCGCACGCTTGGCGCTACCGCGATTATGTCATTCGCTCCTTCAACGAAGACAAACCTTATGATCGCTTCGTGATGGAACAGGTCGCCGGGGATTTGATGCCTGCAGCCGACGATCGCGAGTGGAACGAGCATTTGATCGCAACCGGCTTTCTAGCAGTCGGCCCCAAATCGCTTGCTGAACAGAGTCCCCGCCAATTCCAGGCCGATCTCGTCGACGAGCAGATCGACACCTTGTCGCGCACCGTGCTGGGTCTTTCGGTCGGCTGCGCTCGTTGCCACGATCACAAATTCGACCCGATCCCGCAGGCCGACTACTACGCGTTGGCCGGTATCTTTCAAAGCACCGAAACATTTTTTGGAGGCTCGCGATCGCAGCAGAATCGCCAACCCTCGGACTTGATTGTCCTCCCCATCCAGGATCGCGAACCGATCCAACCACGGTTGTCCTCCGAACAATTGAATGCGCTCAAGAAGGAGTTGGCTGAAAAGGAGACGGAACTTGCCGAGGCGAGGCGGGCCCAGCGGAGCGGAAACAGCAACCGCGGAAACAATTCGCTGTTGAACGTCGCCGTCCTCGACCAGATCGTCTCGCAACTCGCCTCGCGCATCAGCAGTGTCGACAGCAATGGCCGGCCGATTTCGTTTTGCATGGGGGTCCAGGATCGCGATGAAACTCGCAACGCCCGGATTCTGGTGCGAGGCGAAATCGACTCGCCGGCCCAGGAAGTGCCTCGCGGGTTCCTTCAAGTCTTGGATCCAGAGGCGAACAAACTCTCCAGCAAGGGGTCGGGGCGTTTAGCCCTTGCCAAATGGCTCACCTCCCCCGACAACCCACTCACCGCCAGAGTCATGGTCAATCGCATTTGGCAAAACCTGATCGGCCATGGGATCGTCCGCGAAGTCGACAACTTCGGCATGTCGGGCCCTCAGCCCACCCATCCGGAATTGCTCGACCATCTTGCGATCGACTTCATGGACCACCGTTGGTCGGTAAAGCACATGGTGCGATCGATCATCCAGTCCCGAGTCTACCGACTCTCCTCGCACTACGACCAAGAGCGATTGGAGGTCGATCCAGAAAACAAACTCCTCGCGCGCGCCGATATTCGCCGTCTGAATGCCGAGGCGATTCGAGATGCGATGCTCGCGGTCAGCGGCCTGTTGGAATCCAAGCCTCCCAAGGCATCGCCGATCGCTGCGTTTGGTCCTGTCGCTGTCGGACCCAACGGGCCGATGGCGGTTCCGCTATTCGCAACCAACCTGCTCAATCCCACCACCCGAGAAAACATGTCCTCCGAGGAGCGGGCGGAGATGTTGCGAAATGCCATGCGAGCGGGGGCCCGCAACCCGAACATCAATATCCTGGAAACGCCGAACTACCATCGTTCGGTCTATCTGCCCATCGCTCGCAATCAACTCCCCCGCGCCTTGGATGCGTTTGATTTCGCAGAGCCGAGCCTGGTGATTGGCACGCGCGAGGTATCGCATACGGCCGAACAAGCGTTGTACATGCTCAACAATCCCTTCGTGCTCGAATTGAGCGATGCATTCGCGCGCCGTTTGGTTCAACACTCGAAAGATCCTCGCGAACGGATCGCGCACGCGTTCCGGCTCGCGTACGGACGCGAAGCGACATCCGCCGAAATCGAAGTGGCCAATCAGTTCTTTCGAAAAGCCGCCGCCAACTCCCGAGCGGGTGACACCAAACGGGATGAAGTTGCCTTTCAACTCCTCAGTCAATTTTGCCAGGCGCTGTTCGGTGCCGCCGAGTTTCGGATCCTCAACTAACCCACCGTATTTCCTTACTCCGCGAGAATAACATGTCGGATTCACGACGCTCGTTTCTGCGAACCGCTTCGGCGGGCTTTGGGTACCTGGCGTTCGCTGGCTTGAGCACGCTCCATGCATCGCGGGCCAACGGATTCAACACGTCATTCTTCGATGATGAGCCATCCGAAAATCCTCTTGCACCCAAGCCACCGCACTTCGCGGCCCAGGCCAAGCATGTCATCTTCCTATGCATGCAGGGTGGGCCGTCGCATATCGACACGTTCGACTACAAACCGCAATTGGCTTCGGATTCAGGAAAGACCGGCTCCGGAGCCCGCGGAGGCAATCGCCGCCTCATGGCTTCCCCATGGAAATTTCGCCAGCAGGGGAAAAGCGGATTGTGGATCTCGGAGTTGTTTCCAGAGCTTGGGAAATATGCCGATGACCTCTGCCTGATCCGATCGATGCACTGCGACCAGCCGATTCATCCTCGCGCCATGACCCAAATGCATACGGGCAACGCGCAATTCGTCCGCCCCTCGCTGGGAGCCTGGACCCTGTATGGTCTCGGAACCGAAAACGAGAGCTTGCCCGGATACATCGCTCTCAATCCGCAAGCGGCGGCCGGACAGAATTATGGCAGCGCATTCTTGCCAGCGATCTATCAGGGGACCAAAGTCGGTCGCCAGGCTGGGCCTCGACCCGGAATGGCCCGCGCCGGCAACGCCGGCTCGCCTCTCCCGGATTTGGCCAACCCTCGCTTGTCGCGATCGTCGCAAAAACTCCAAATCGATCTCATCCAAAAACTTAACCAGCAGAAACTCAAACGAGACGGAGACGATGTGAATGTGGAAGGAGTCATCGAGTCGTACGAACTCGCCTTCCGCATGCAAGACACACTCCCCGAGTTGATGGATTTGTCGGGAGAGTCCCAGAAGACCCGCGCCCTCTCTGGACTCGGAGAAAAAGGGACAGAGAATTTTGGGCGCCAATGCTTGATGGCCCGAAGGTTCGTCGAGGCCGGAGTGCGATTCATCGAGCTGTCTCACGGCAATTGGGATCATCATCAGCGATTGCGCGATCAGCTCCCCGACAAGTGCAATGAGATCGACAAGCCGATCGCGGGATTGCTCGCCGATCTCAAGCAGCGAGGACTGCTCGACGAGACGCTCGTGATTTGGGGCGGGGAGTTCGGTCGTACTCCCGACGCGCAGAACGGCGATGGTCGCGACCACAACAACAAAGGTTACACCACCTGGATGGCCGGTGGCGGCGTGCGCGGAGGATTCTCGTACGGCGCAACCGATGAACATGGAGCGGAGGCTGTTGAAAACAAATGCCATGTTCATGACTGGCATGCCACGATCCTGCACCTGCTCGGACTCGATCACGAGCAACTGACCTATCGCTACGCCGGCCGCAATTTCCGACTGACCGATGTCTACGGAAATGTGATCAAGGACATTGTCGCGTAAGCAAGCGACTAGTTGCGCTTTTTAGCGGCCGCGATACACCGCCGCCAAAAATGAGCCTGAGGCGCTCGCCGAGTTCGTTCGAAGCACGAGAAAATCGGCTAGCGCCTCAGGCTCATCTGGAGCTTTGCAGCAAAACATGCGGCAAACGTCAGGATGTCGGCAACGATTGCAGCCCCGATTGTTAACGAGTCGTGAAGGCTACAGCGCGGTTTTCGTTAAGGATGCGTTAGATCTGGTTGCCAATGTGAAGTCTTAGGGAATTCGATCGTTGAAACCTATCCCACGCCACTTGAGCTCGATACCGTACGCTTGCTGATGCGTCCGCAGCAGTGGCGATTGGTGTTTTGAATTCCTGTTTCTCATTCGGAGAAAAGTTATGTCTTTGTTTTCTCGTCGTCGACGTGCGGGTTTTACCCTCGTCGAACTGTTGGTGGTCATTGCGATCATCGGTATTTTGGTCGGTCTTTTGTTGCCCGCCGTGCAAGCAGCTCGCGAAGCTGCTCGTCGGATGAGCTGCTCGAACAACATGAAGCAGATCGGCTTGGCCTGCCACAACCACGAATCCGCCTACAAGCGGTTCCCTGGATCCGGTCAATGCGGATCGTCAGGTAGCAATACGACGTCCTACCAGATCCACTCGACAGCGACCCAGATTCTGCCCTACATCGAGCAGCAAGCTGTTTATAATCAGTTCGACTTCACCACCGATATCGCGGTGGCCTATCCTGGTGCGCTTGCGACCGTGGGCGGTGTCCAGGTTTGGCAAGTTGCGGCCACTGGAGCTCTGCTAAATACAAGGACCAAGGGCCGTTCCTACGACGACATCGCGTTCCCCTCGGGGCAGGTTGCCGCGAGAACGTCGATTCCAACCTATGTCTGCCCATCGACGCCGCTCGATTTGGCGACCCGTGATCCGCTTCACTCGCTCGGTGGATTCGATTACATGTTCCCTACGGTCAGCGACATCGAAACCGATCCCACGCAACCGGAATTCGGTTCCCGGGCGGCATCCGCGCGGCGGGTGCTCATGAGCGTTCCTGCGATGCTTGACTGCGAATCGAGTCGGATGGCAAGCACCACGGATGGTACATCCAACACCATCCTTTGCATCGAAGATGCCGGACGAGCCAATCCGTCGGTTGCGAAGTTCGGTGCTGTATCCGAGCGGACGAGCCCTGTGGCGGCGTCGAGTATCGCCTTCCCAACCGCCTGGAGCGGTGGTGCAGATGTCGGTCGCAAGATGTGGGCGTGGGCGGATCCGGATGCCGTCGGCAACGGATACTCGGGACCAAGCAATGCCATCGGCGGACCTGCGTTTCGCCAAGCTCGATTCCTGAACTATGACGCTCCGATCGGCGGACCCGTCGAGTGTTTCTGGTCGGTGAACAACTGCGGACCAAACGACGAACCGTTCTCGTTTCACGGCACCGGCGTGAACGCCACGTTCGGAGACGGCTCCGTTCGCTTCTTGGCCAAGACCACCGACACCTTGACCAGCAAGTGGATGGTCGGTCGGAACGATTCGCAGACTTACGTAATGCCTGATTAATTGACTTAGGATTTGGTTATGTATCGATGGATTATTGTTTTTGTGGGACTTGTGTTCCTTGTCGGATGCGGTCCCAGGGTCGAAATGCGGCAGTCTGAGATTCCCGTCTCGGGAAAACTAACCGTGGGTGGTAAACCTGGCGGAAAGTTACAACTGAACTTGCATCCGATGGAAGGTCAACATCCAGTTTGGCTTAAGGCGGGAGAGGATGGTACTTTCAGCGGCAAAGCGATCGCTGGCAAGTACTCTTACTTTGTTGACGCAGAGCGATCTGATCCTGTCGCCATCGAGAAAGTGGGAACCAAGTTTCGCGAAGCGGATCTGTCTCGGACGATTACAATTAGTGCCGACAAATCGACGATCGATATTGCGCTGGATTGATCATCAATCCGATGCAGGCTCGATCGAAACTGAGCGAATTGCGACCGCGAGGGACTTCGAGTTCCTCGTGGTCTTTTTTTATTTTGATTCGGGGTTGTGTGGCCTGGCACGATGCAAAAAGATCCCAGCAGCGACACTAACATTCAGGGAATCCGTTCCTAGCGCCATGCTGATTTTGACACGCTGAGTCACCGAGTCCAGAATCGCGGCTGGCAATCCGTGCGCTTCGTTGCCCAGCAGCACAGCGGTCGGATCCCGGCGTTGCCACTGAGTCAATTCCACGCTGTCATCGCGCAAGCAAGCCGCCACCGTCTCAATGCCCAGCTCATGCATCGCAGCGAGTGCCTCGACCGGCTCCGGAGCATCGTACAGCTTCAACTTGAATGCGTTTCCCATCGAGACTCGCAAAACGCGACGGGCGAAGGGATCGACGCACTGCGGACCGATCAAGACATCCTCGATGCCAAACGCCGCGCACGATCTCAGGATCGACCCCATGTTCTCGGGATCCTGAACACCGATCAAATAGGCGCCTGTCCAATTCTCGCCAGCCGCTAGCCTCCCCTCCCTGGTTTCCTGCAACCAATCCAACGGTTCTGGTCGGATACCGCAACCGAGATAGCCTCGATGGAAGTGAAAACCGACGAGCTGGGTGATCCAGTCGCTCGGCACAACCAGCATCGAAACCGCCTCCGGAATCCAAGTGATGGCCTCGTCGAGGAACTTCTCGTCGATCAACACCGACTCGACCGCGAGGGGACTAGCTAGAAGCCTGGCAACGAGCGGACGGCTTTCGGCGATAAATCGTCCGCTGAAGCGCGTGAGGTTGCTGGTGCGAAGATGCCGGTACGGATTCAACCGTCGGTCGTCGAGGGATGCCACGC
This sequence comes from Planctomycetota bacterium, assembly GCA_046306195.1. GTDB lineage: Bacteria > Planctomycetota > Planctomycetia > Pirellulales > Pirellulaceae > JBKCUI01. The sequence continues at coordinate 47,629 of JBKDXO010000200.1, forward strand.
GATCGATCGTCATTTGGGCTTGCGCACCGTGACTCGCTGAGAGCCAACAGCCCATCGGTCATCGCCATACACATAGGCCGAGATGACACACCGCCCCTTCGTATCCGACGGCACATCGATCGTCGCCAGGAATTTCCCCGGTTCAATGATCTGTTCATATCGCGAAATCCGAAGGTCATTGGCGGTATCGTAGGTCGTTTGCATTTGTTCCAGCTGGGCGGGGGAACCGTCGTAGGCAGCCACAGGCACCACTCCCTCGGGCAATCGATCGCGGACCAAGGCGAGCTCCACCACAAGCTTGCCTCCGAACAATGTCGCGCCCCGGACCTGCGCGGGGCTGCCAGGCACCAAGTTTTCCGATACGTCGATCGCGATCGTGTCCGGATAGGGAATCTTGAGCAGCGGATCGCCGAGCAGATTCATCAATCGAACATGTTCGCGCCGCTCGGCCAGCAAGTCGTGTTCGCCGGGGTTGAGGGCGATTGCCATGTCGGTGATGATCTTGCGATACCGCTGCCGAATATCGACACGGCCTGTTCCCGGTTCGCGGCTCGCAGCCGGGGGTTCCCGGTCAGCGTGCGCGTCGTCGATCCAAATACGACGTTTGGCCTGGTGAACGACTTCCCCGAGGGTCTCGATTCGATCCCGGAAACAACCGTTGATCATTTCGCTGGCCAGTTGGCTCAATCCATAGGGCATCGTTACCCGCGACCCGGCGATCACGGCCACCGGTCCGGATTCCTGGGCCAGCAGGCGTTCGGCAAAGCAATCGACGTTGGCATCGTAGGCGCCGGTAAAGCATGCGAGCATGATCGCAATCGGAGGTCGCGATCGGATGCGAAATCGTCCCGCGTCGTCCGGCTCGCCGATCGGCAGCCAGGCATTGCCGGCTTGCATGTAGTCCAGATGATTCACGGCCCCATGTCCGATGTACACCCAGAACAACCCGCCTCCGTTGATGCGATCGATGTACGCGTCGCGCAGTTTTAAGGGATTCGGGCAATAGGTACTGGTGCAGCTGGCGTAGGTCATCTGCAATCGGAAATGGTCCGGAATCCCTTCGGTGAGGAATCGGCGCGTAACGGTTTCGACGGCGGTGTCGGCCAACACACCGAATCCACCCACGCCTGCCGTGACATGGACCGTATCGTTCCAGGGCCCAGGGGCGACCGACTCGTAGACAATGCTTCGTTCGAGCATCCGCTCGAGTTCCTTCGGGGTTTTGGCTGGCAATCGACCGACCGCCAGATCGGGACAGCCATCCCCGTCGAGATCGCCAAAACTCGCGTCGGTGCACAACGTCGGAGTCGTCAACGGCCCCAAGCGGACTGTCGTGTCCAGGACGACGCCTGGGGTCAGCACCTCGATGCGACGTTTTGCTTTCGCGGTGGATGCCGTATTCCCTGCAGGGGGCTGTTCGGCGTCGATTTCGCGAACGACATCCCCACACAGAAGGATAGCCGTCGCAGGAGGTTGGCATGCGCGGGCCGCTTCGCGGATGAACTGTTGCTGTAGCAGCGCTGTCGGCTGCGAGTCGACCTCAACGATCCGATATTCGCCGCTCCGATACTCCGCCCAGCGCTCGAGCGCCGATCGCCACGGTGCGGGGCGAACGACGATCACCGACGCCTTCACCGATCTGGCATCAGGCCCTTTGCCGGTTGCAGGAGATTGACCGAACGCCGTCCCCGGAGAACCGAAGAGTACGGCGACCGCGAGGAGGACGAATGCTGCGTTGGAACGAAGGCCGCTGCGTTTCATCCGCTTACTTCGCGCGCCGTTTTGCCACTTGGCTCTTCATGAATGCCAGCCCTTCCTGGGCGAGCTTGAGTTCGTCGTCGAACATCCGTCGCCAGATTTTGGTCGCCGCCGCCAGTTCGGGGAGCGCCAATCCAAACGCTTCGATCACCAACCAACCGTCGTAACCGATCTCATGGATCGCATCGAAATTCTCGTCCCATCGCACGTTTCCAGCGCCGGGAGTGCTGCGATCGTTTTCGCTGATGTGGATATGGCAGACCATGTCCTGGATGTCGTGAATCGCCTTGCGGATACTCTTTTCTTCGATGTTGCTGTGGAAGGTGTCGTACATCATGCGACAGGAAGGGTGCCCGACCTGGCGACAGAACTCGGCGGCATCGGCCTGGGCATTGAGGAAGTAGACTTCGAATCGATTGAGAGGCTCGATTCCCAACATCACGCCAACCTTGGCAGCGTACTCAGCGGTCTCGCGCATCGAATCGATGCCCCATTTCCACTCGTCGTTGGTCCGTCCGCTCCCGGTGAAATGGCCGAGCGCCGAGTGGTACGGGCCCACGACCGTTTGAACCCCTGCGGCAGCGCAGCAATCGAGCATCCGCTTGTTCCCCTCGACCCCTTTGCGGCGAACCGCGGCGTCGGGACTGATGGGGTTGTCGTCCACGTTGCGGACAGTCACCGCGGTCCGTTCCAACCCGATGGCGTCGAGCTGCTTGCCCCACGCGGCATAGTCCAGATCGGTATTGAAGATCGGGATTTCAACGCCGTCGAATCCAAAACCCTTCAGCTTCTCGAGGATCGGCATCAAGCCGTCGTTGAGTTCGCCGGTCCAAAGCAACAAATTCATCCCGTATTTCATAGGGGTTTAACTCCAATTGGGTTCAAACATCGAAGGGAAAGGATATGGGATCGGTAGCGGACGAGGTTCAGAATATCGATCCTGGAACCGCGGTCAACAAGAGAATCCCGATCGCTCGAACCCAAAACCTGGATCTTCAAGAATTGCGAAGGATTTTGGCCATGGCTTTCCCCTTGGCCAACTCGTCGATCAATTTATCCAGATACCGAATCTCGCGCATCGTGGGCTCCTCGATCTCCTCGACGCGGATGCCACAGATCACCCCGCGAATGAGTTCCCGTGCCGGATTGGGGGCGGGGGCCTCCGCAAAGAATGTCTCAAAGTCAGTCTTGTCCTTCAGCCGCTTTTCGAGTTCCTTCTGACTGTATCCGGTCAGCCAACGGACGATCTCGTCGACTTCTTCCTTGGTGCGACCTTTCTTCTCCGCTTTATTGAGGTAGTGCGGATAGACGCTCGCCACGCTGGTGCTGTAAATCCGATGCTTGTTCATGGCAACCTCATCGCACAGCATAATCGATGACGGTATCGCCCCCGACCAAGCGCCCCTGGGCCTTGGTGACGGTCGTATCGTCCGGAATCAGAACCAGCACGATCGCGTCATCCGGATCGATTTCCACGCGCAGCTTGCCGTCGACCACCCTTTGGCTCAGCATGACATCGTGAACGGTGTCCCACACCTTGGAAACACCCTCGTCGACGTCGATCTCCACCTGGACCTTGGTCATCCCAGGGTTATACAGGAGCCGCGTCGCAAACGACTTGGGGGCGAACGTGTCAGTCGCGTTGAGATTGAGCGACAGAACCCCTGGCACCGAGGTCGGCTCGATGATGGCCCCGAATGCACCCGACAAGCAGCCACTATAAAGCCCGAGATTGCTGGGTCCCCAACCGTGAATCGTCGGGTCGCCGCAACCGTAGGGACCGGCTTTGTCGGTGTCGCAGTTGCGATCCTTGATGCCTTCGTAGGGGAGAGCCGTCGAGTGCTTGGAGGCCCAATCCCAGTTGGTTTGCATATCCGGTTCGAGCTGATCCGGGTAGAAGTAACGAGCGCTATGGGCTGCGTGGTACATCCACTTGCCAGTTGCGCGGGCCAATCGATCGTCGTAACGCACCGCAGCTACCAAGGGCCAGGCGTGCGTGAAGGTCTCCATGGCGAACAGATAGTGTCCCTTGCCCTTCGGCTCTTTCTTGTTGCTCAGTAGCTCGATACGACTCGCACCTACCAAACCTGCGACGTCAACACTTCCAAAGCGGCCGCTGATGATGCCGTAATCATCCCCCTCGAGGACAGATTTTGCATGAGGCGAAATGCCACGGACTTGGCTACTTTCAAAACACCAAGAGAAGAACTTTTCGATCTCGTACTTCGAACCGTACTCCGCATTCGAGCGAGCGGCTGCGTAGACCCCAAAGGGAGCAAAGATCCCATAGTTGATGTTCTTTGGATGGTGATCCATCCACATCAAAGCGTGATGGCATTCGTTATAGAACGTCTTTTCTTCGGGCCATTTCTGGTAGGCCATCAACATCAGGTACGCCAATCCAGCCGCAACATCGGGTTCGGTCCAATCCTTGACCACCGCCTGCTTGTGTTGGAGATCGTAAGACTGGAAGTCGTAGTTATTGAGTCGCCACAAGTGGCGTCCCACTTCCGACCAGGTCACGCATGAATGATGCCATTTTTCGCTCAACCCATCTTCTTGGCGATAGCGATCGCAGAGCGGCGCGATGAAAATCGAGGGGGAGAGTTCGTAGAAGAACGTTTGCCCCGTCGGCTCGTTGCCGCTGATCAGATCGCAGAAGACTTGGTGCTTGTTGGAAAAGTATTCCTCTTGCATGGCGACCAGGTTCGCCGGTGCCGCCGACCCGGGAACGGGATAGGCGGACATGTCCAAGCCGAGCCAGGTTCCGGAAACGACGGTTCCCGCGGAAACGAATGCCTCATGGGCATTGCGAAACACGTTCCACTGACCTTTCATCCCTACATAGCTGGGGAGTCCAAACGTGGTTTTGCGTTGCTCGATTTGCGTGTCGTCCCACCACATCAGCGGAAGATATTCCCCCTGCTGAATCGGATTGAGAGCGAATCGGACGAAGTCGGTGCTTCGCCGTCGCCAGTCGATCAGTTGGTAGCCGACTGGCTGTTTCGGGAACGACTCGATTCGAGGGGTCGTGATGGGTTCGCCGGATGAGGCGGGGTGGCCACTCCATCCGGAAACGAGGATCGCAACGAAAAACCAAGTTAGATTCCAGCGGTTGTTCTGCTCCATGGGTCCGATCGTACTCAAAACCTGAGCGAACGGGGGCTGGCAACCCGAGAAATCTATCCGGCGGACTACTTTTTGAGGTCCAGGACTTCTTTGGGCAAGTCGAATTCGTCCGGTTTGAATTTCGAGTTCGTGAGGATCTCTAAGGTTTGCATTTCTACGGCCTGCGGTCCGACAGTCGTCACGTTCAAAAACGGAAACTTGATTCCCCCCACATCTCGGTAATCGCCGACGGTGCTGGTGGCTTCGAATTCGCCCTGGTCGGTGTACAAAGTCTCCTTGGTTCCTCGATGCAAACCGGTGGATATTTCAAAGTAATCGAAAACCGGTTTTTGATCCCCTTTGATGGACTTGGTCACGTAGCAATCGACGCCATCGAACTTCTCGACTCCGGTACATTCGATCGAGTCAAAGAACTTCTCGTACTGCGCGATCGGAAACGGAACGCTGCGCAGCTTGAGTTGCTCCGCCTGAACGCCTTCCAACAGTTTGGCACCGTTGATGGCGGAATTGCCCCAAACGGTCTTCCCGTCCGATCCGACGGATTCCGTACCGATGCCATCGATATCCATCGTTTGCTTGAATTTGCCTCCGGGCCCATGCACAATCCTTACCTTGCCACCGACACCCAAACCGCGAATGCTCATTTTGGATTTGGTTTCAAGGACTTGGAGACCATCGATTTTCGACTGGCCTCCGATTGCCTGGATATAACCGGCTAGGATCTGTTTGGCCTCCGGAACTTTTTTGTCTTGGGCAACCAAGGTGGTAACTCCGAAGAACAGCAAGGAATAACACGCAACCAACCATCGACTTTTCGAGAACATGGGGGGACCTCTAACGGATTGAACAACAGGGATTGAACAACAGGGAACAGTGAACCATCGATCGAACAAATCAGGGAGCGGTATCCGCGATCCATTGGAGGGCCGCGGACAGGACCGGGTCGGGATCACGCTGGAGCCACTCGCGGGTCAGAGCAATCGGCTCGTCGGGCTCAACGCCGTTTCCCTCCCAGACATGGCCGGACTCCGATTCGAGCCCCGCCATCGCATAGATGAAGCCATCTCCGGTCGGCAATTTCGCGACCGCAGCAGGAATCAATTGCCCGGCGGTTCGCGATCCAAAAATTCGCGCCACCTTGAGCTCTTGAAGACCACCTGGGAACAACTCGGCGCACGAGACGCTGCATTCGTCCACCAAAATAGCCACAGGCTTGTTGAATCCCGGTTTCCTGGGATTGATACTCAGCTTGATGTTGTTTCCCTTCTGCGTCATCTTGCCCAGGCTGTGCGGCTCGTCGACAAACCAGCCGCTCATTCCCATCGCGAGAAAAATCAAGCCGCCGATGTTTCCGCGAACATCGATCACCACTCCGTTGGCGTTGTGTTCATCCAGAAGCGCGGCCTGGTACTCCTTGATCAATCGGGGCGCATCGAGGAATGCATTGAAGTGGATATACCCAACCCCCTTGGGCAATCGTCGATATTCAAACGTGACGTAGGTCGGGGGTAGATTCCCGAGCTTGGCGAGCTGGCCAGGGCCCTTTGTCAATGCGATAGCGACCTGCCGCGACTGATCCTGGTTATCCAAGAAAGTCAACTCCACGGTTTGGCCGATCTCCCCGGAAGTGAGATGCATCGCCAGCTGCGCGAGGGTGGTCTCTTTGCGTCCGGTATCGAATTTTCCGACCTCGTCGGCCAACGCGCGAAGCTCGGAAACCGCAAGCGGCTTTTCCTTGGAAGGATGCTGAATCTGCTCGAGAACCCATCCGACTTCAACGCCCGCGCCAGCCGCCGGCGACTCCGCAGCGACATGCGTGACGACAAATTGGTCTCCGATCACTCGGAACGTCAAGCCGTTCCATCCTTCTCCCCCTTGCTCTGAGGCTTTGTCCATCTCCAAATACACGCGAGCTGGAATCACATGGAAATGCGATTGCTTCAACTCCGAAAGCATCTCCTGGAGGATGAGCGTTGCCGCATCGCGAGAGTCGGTTTTGAGGATTCGTTCCCGATACATGTCCCTCAATGGAATCCAAACCGAATCGATCAGTCCCGCATCCCAATGCGAGTCCCGAACGGTCTCCCAGACTTGATCGAAGGCAGCCAGATGCTGGTCCCGATCAAAAAGCAGTTCGTCTCCCGCAGTCCCGCCCGTTGTCTCGGAAGCCGCTGGCGCGGGTTCCTGAGCCAGGGCAACCGATCCCGCCGCCAGGATCGCGACCAGGACGCACAGTCGCTTTCCAAACCGAAAACCTGTGTGGAGAACCCCACACACCGACGGTCGTGTTGGTTTTTTGCGGGTTGTTTTTTTGCAATGAGTCAGAGTCACAATCCCAGGAACCTCGCGAGATGATTTTCAAGGCGTCTCGAAGCCCAGAGACCGCGCCGTGCCGCGGTCTCTGGCCATCAACAGCTTTCTATTCGCCGCTCAATAAACAATATTTGTTTTGAATGGAAAAATCAATTCAAAAATTCATTCAGTTTTTGAATCGAAAATTTCGCCCCTGTTTTTTTGCCGAAACGGTGGAGAGCACGGAATACTCGCCTGCCCTGACTTCCTTCGATACCTTGAAGGGATTCTTTGTGTTGCTGTATTAATTTAGTAATACACAAAGCGAGAGGCTGTGTCAATACTCTGAACGCGAATTTGCCTTCCGAGTCAAAGATACCTAAGCCGTCTTATACTGGTTTTCGCTCCCCCGCATTGTTTCCTGTCGTTTCGCGTGCGGTGATTAAAGCAAACAGTGCTTGCACTCGCCGATGGTCGCGGCGTGGATCTCGACGATGTCGTCGATGTTGGGGGCATACCCGCCCGCCATGGTGATCGCCGTCGGGATCTTGCGATCGACTAGGCGATCGAGGACCAGTCGGTCGCGCTCGATCAACCCCTCTTTGGTCAGCCTCAGCTTTCCGAGCCGGTCGCCTTCAAACGGGTCGGCACCTGCGAGATAGATCGCTAGATCGTAGGGACCGTGCGACATGACCTCATCGAGCGCCTGCTGCAATCGCCAAAGGTAAACGCGATCTTCCGTTCCTTCCTCCAAGTCAACATCCAGATGGCTCGGGAATTTCCGTACTGGGAAATTCTTCGCGCAGTGGATGGAGAAGGTGAAGACGTTGGCATCCTGGCCGAGGATCTCGGCGGTGCCATTTCCCTGATGGACATCGCAATCGATGACACAGGCTCGGGCGATGCGACCTTCCTCGAGCAGCGTCCGGATAGTGACCGCCGCGTCATTGAAAACGCAGTATCCTTCTCCGGCCCCCCGCATGGCATGGTGGGTCCCTCCCGCCAGATTGACCGCGATCCGGTCGCCAGTGAGCGCGGCTCGCGCGGCCGCTAGGGTTGCTCCTGAACTGCGACGCGATCGCTCGACCATCGCTTCGGACCATGGAAAGCCGATCCGTTTCTGTTCCGCCTCGCTCAGTTGGCCTGCGAGCACGCGATCGACATAGGACGGGTCATGAGCCCGACACAATTCTTCCCGCGTCGCGGCGGGCGGTTCGAGAAACACATCGTCCGCGTGCGCCGGATCGTTTACCAAACGATCGCGCAGCAACCGGTACTTGGACATCGGGAACCGATGCCCGGCGGGAAGGGGCAGAACGAATCGATCGGTGAAGAAAAGCTTCATGAGCCGGGAGGGCGACGGCCGTTCAAAAATACTCCAATCCACGTCCAGCGGACTGCAACTTGGTAAATCCCCAGTAGCAGCAGGATCGTTGTCGCTGAGATGGCGAGAACCTTGGTCCAGGCAACCCGATGCCAATCCTTGGGCAAGAACGTATCGAGGAATCGTTTCACTTCGACAGGATCTTTTTTCCGGATGCCGTTTTTCCTCCCGGGGGGCTCGTTGTTTGCATGGAGTTCTCTTGGAAATTCAACCCTAGCCGATTGTGGTTGCCTGTCCGAAAGCTTCTATCATTGTGAAACTGCATGGGAACGCTAGACTACTTGCCATGGTTTCCACCGCTCGGAGGAACACCCCTCGGGATGCTGAATGTGGTAAACTACCTGCCCAGGCGAACCTTCTTCTTACCACTTTCCTCCGCAGAAAGCGCAGCGCCATGCCGGTAACCTTAAAAACATCCCACGGCGATATCACCTTGGACCTCGACAGCAAATCGGCCCCGATCACCGTCGAAAACTTTCTGAAATACGCGCGGGACGGCCACTACAACGGCACGATCTTTCATCGCGTCATCGAGGGCTTTATGATCCAAGGTGGCGGGTTCTCCTCCGACATGAAACAAAAACCGACACGTCCTTCGATCAAGAACGAGTCGTCCAATGGGCTCAGCAACGTCAAGTACACGATTGCGATGGCCCGAACCAGTGTTCCCGACAGCGCGACGAGCCAGTTCTTTATCAACACCAAGGACAACCTCTTTCTCGACCGAGCCAACGCCCAGGATGGAGTGGGGTACTGCGTGTTTGGCAAGGTGACCGCCGGCAACGATGTGATCGATGCAATCGAGGGAGTCAGCACCACCCGACGAGCTGGGCATTCCGACGTGCCGGAGGAGCCAATCGAGATCGTGTCGGTCGAGGTCTCGGAATAATTTTTCGTCCGCGGTATCCCCGCGCTGGATCGCCGGTATGCAGTGGGACGTAGGTTTGGGGCGAGCCGTCGCCCACACGCTGCTCGTCAGCGGTGGCGCTGCGGTGCTCGCCACCGCACTCGCAGTCATCCTCTCTTATTCCATCTACTTTCTTCGCATCCCTCTCGGTCGATTGTGCGCAGCGGCTGTCAGCAGCATGTTGCTGATCCCGGTCTATGTGCAAGCCACCGCGTGGAGCGCTGGCTTTGGAATTCAGGGTTGGTTTCGGCTCAGTCAAGTCGATGCGGCACGACATCCTTGGTGGGGTATCGCATCGGTGATTTGGATCCACGCCGTGGCTGCACTCCCCGCTTGCTTTCTGATTCTGTCGTGGGGATGGCGGCGATTGCGGGATGGGACATACGAGCAGGCTTGGATTGAATTCGGCCCTCGATACGTCGCCTCGCGCCTCGTGCCTCGCCGGCTGGCACCATGGATAGGAAGCGCTTTACTGTGGACGTTTTGCATGACGCAGAACGACATGGTGGTCACCAACCTGTTCCAGGTGCCGACGTTGTGCGAGAGCGTGTACCAACAGGTCCAGTTCGGTAAACTGCGAAGCGGTCCGATCGCGCTGTCGTGGTTGATCGCAGGGTTGTGTGGCTTGACTGCATCCCTGACAGCGCAGCGCATCGCCCGGAAGACTCGCTCGGAGCATGTCGCTCCGAATGGCACCTGGGACCCTGTGCAGACAGGCCTGACGTTCCCCGGGATCGCGATGTCTCTTCTCGCCTGGGGGATCGTCGCCTTAGCGGTCCTCCTCCCCTGGTTCGGAATGGCGGTTCGCATCGGGTTCGAAGCGCGGATGGTCGACGGCCAAGCGGTAAGATCTTGGAGCCTCACCGCAGTAGTTTCGAGTCTCTGGCACGTAGCGGACTACCGCACCGAAATCGGATGGAGTTGTTCGCTTGCGATCTGGACTACCGTTGCGACCATGACGCTGGGGCTTGCTGCGATCACCTGGATTCCGATCCAGCGCGGATCGGCATGGGTGATCGGCGCGATGGTGTTTCTGTTGGCGTTGCCCGGCCCGATTGTGAATTTGTGCGTGTCGTGGTTATTCAATACAGCGATGCCTCCGCAGCTCCAGTTTCTCGGCGACCAGACGTTGCTCGCACCGATTGTGGCTCTGCAGACCCGATGCCTGCCGATCGCGTACGGGATTCTTTGGTTGGCGAGGATGCGGTTTGAGGCGCAGCACAAGGCGCTGCTATCGATCGACCGATCGCTTCCAGCTCGGATTCGGCTCTGGATTTGGTTTCGTTACGCGAGGTCAGCGATCGCTGCCAGCGCGCTGGCTTGCGGCATGGTTGCTGTCGGGGATCTGGCGTCCTACCTACTCGTTCAACCCCCGGGGGTGACAACGGTGGCGATGCGCATGTTCGACTTGTTGCACTACGGGATTCGCAATCGGGAGGCGAGCCTGGCCTTGGTGCTATCGGCGCTCGCGGCGATTCCGAGTTGGTGGCTGCTCCGGACCAACGCGCTACTCACGCCGCCTTCTTATGGGCGGGATCGGCCTGATTGAGTTTGTTGTAGAGCGTTTTGAGACTGATCCCCAGTTCTTCTGCTGCTGCGGGTTTGTTTCCCTGATGGCGATTGACCGCTTCTTGAACCGCCCGGGCTTCGAGTTCCCGAAGGCTCATCGGGGTCGAGACCAGGGGGGTCGAGCCACTGCCCGAACGGACTTCTTTGCGAAGCCGTCGGTCGACGAAGTGGCGAGGCAGATGATCGGGCAGGATCGGGGGATACTCGCATAGGATCGTTGCGTGCTCGATCACATTGGCCAACTCGCGCACGTTGCCAGGCCACGGATGCTGCATCAACGCGGCAATCGTTTCGTCGGAAAAAAGGTTTTGAATCTGCGCATGTTCGGGTCGATGCCTCAGGTACATGTGGCGAGCCAACGGCATGACGTCCTCCAAGCGATCGCGGAGCGAAGGAACATGGATTTCAAAGGTATTGATCCGGAACAAAAGGTCTTCCCGGAATCTCCCTTCGGTAACCATGGCCTCAAGGTCGCGGTGTGTTGCGCAGATCACGCGCGTGTCGACCCGCAGCGTTTCGTTGTCCCCGACGCGCCGGACATCACCGCTTTCCAATACCCGCAGCAGTTTAGCCTGCATCGCCAGGGGAAGCTCACCGATCTCATCCAAAAAGATCGTTCCACCATTCGCGACCTCAAAAAGACCTTGGCGCTGCATATCGGCCCCGGTGAACGCTCCTTTCTTGTGTCCGAACAGCTCGCTCTCGATGAGATGTTCGGGCAGGGCGCCGCAATTGATCGCGATGAAAGGCTGATTGCGTCGCAAGCTTTGCTCATGCACCGAGCGAGCCACAAGCTCTTTGCCGCACCCGGTTTCTCCACGGATCAAGACCGTGCTTTGGGTCGGAGCGACCTTGGCAATCAATTTGGAAACATCTCGCATGGCTTGCGAGTCCCCCACCAAGAGCGTCGGTCGAGGCTCTTTGGCTCGTTCGGCTCGCTCCATGGTCGCTGTTTTCCGTTTGAGCGACCTGCGTTGGGCGACACGATCGAGCAGCGCATGAAGCTCCGACAGACGACACGGTTTGCTCAGATAATCGACCACTCCGAATCGCAGGGCCGCGATCGCCGATTCCAGCGATTGCTTTCCGGTAAGCACGATCGCTTCGGTCGACGGAGATAACGTCAAGGCCCGCTCGATCACCTGGATGCCATTCATGCCAGGCATGTCCAGGTCGACGATCAAGCAATCGAACGATTCCCGCTCGAGCGCTGCGATGGCTGTGTAACCGTCCGGGCAGACGGTGACTCGGTAACCGAGGAGCGGAAGTTCGACCCGCATCAGTTCCTGCAGCGAAACCTCATCGTCAGCGAACAAGATCGAGAGAGGTTCATGCGGCGGCGAGCTTTTGTTGATTGTCATACAACGCATCGTAAGTGGGTTGGGAAGGTAATGTGACTTCGAACGAAGACCCCATGCCGGGTCCGTCGCTGCGCGGCGTAATCCGGCCGCCATGATCGGTGATGATTCGGTTGGTAATCGGAAGACCCAAGCCCGTACCCCGCCCATCGCGACGTCGCGTGAAGAACGGTTCGAACAGATGCTTCAGCACTTCCTCGCTCATCCCGCATCCATTGTCCTCGATCGTCAGTCGGACAGCGTTGGGCTGCCCGTGCAGAGCGATCTTGACACAGCCCTCTCCCGATTCCGGGTCCAGCGACTCGAGCGCATTGGTCAGCAGATTGAGCACGACCTGCTTCATCTCCTGAGGACTCGCCCAAGCGATCATCGGTTCGGAGGGGACCTGGAATTCGATCCTTTGACGGCGATAGGCGCTCAGGTGACGAACCATGTCGACGACGTCGGAAACAATCTCCGACATGTTGATCGACTGCTTGCGCTGGATATTTCCCAACCGGGAAAAATCCAGCAACCGTTCGGTGATCCCTTTGCAGCGGAAGGCTTCGTCCTGGATCCGTCGCAGATACGTTCGCAGAGTTGCGACATCGATCCCATCCGCAGTGGAATCCTCCTCAGCGCCGCCGCCCTCGGAGGAGGATGACTCCCCGGTCGCGGGATGAAGAATGCGATGAAGCCGAGCCTCGAGCGCCTCGGCACTCCAAGCGATCGAGGCCAGGGGATTGTTGATTTCATGGGCAACCCCCGCAGCCAAAAAGCCGACGCTGGCGAGTTGCTCATTGCGAATGACCTCTTCCGATCGCTCGCGTACCTGCTGGTTCAAGTCCCGCTGGATCGCCAGAAAACTCTGGGCACCCAGATTGATCGCCTTGGCCAACTCTGCGATCTCGTCGGAATGCGATGCTGGTATTTGGAACGCGAAGTCGCCGCCAGCGACCCTTCGTGCCCCCTCCAGCAATTCCTTGAACGGTCGAACGACCGAAATACGAGCGTATGTAATCAAACCGAACAACAGGATCGCGGACAGGATCGCGCTGCTCCACGCCATGCCGATCCATGTTCGATAACGGGTCCGAACTTCATCGCGAAAACTGACCATGCGATTGGTCAGCAAGATCGGAAGCTGGTGCGCCAAGGAGGACAACTCCCGCAGATCGTTCAGCTGCTCGACACGCGCCTGGGGTTGAATCATGGAATCATTCTGCTGCCAGCGCCATGCAACCTCGTTGAGCAATTCGCTGATGCGAGTTGCTTGCTCGAGTTCCTCACTCCGGTCCGAGAGAAACTGCTCGACTGCGTGCGTATTTTCGAGCCTGGATTTGTAACTGGCCAGGACCTCGCGCACACGCTGCACATTGCGTAGGAACTCGCTCTCCGGCGAGGAATTTTCCGGTGCCACGCCTATGCGAAACAATTCCTGAGTCGGCAGCGGTTGATTCTCAAAATCGATACGGAGCTCGTCGATCACCCGTGTCAACTCCGACGTGATCGGAATCTCAGCAGCGCGGACGCTGAGTGATGCCGCAAGCTCTTTGTATGCGTAAACACCCCGAAAACTGCTGTAACCCAGCACCGTGATGACCATCCCCAAGACGATCATCGTCATTTGAAGCTTTTTGCGAATCGTCCAGCGTGCAAACATAGGCACCTGCGGATCCAAGGATCCCCGGTCGGTGTTCCGTGATCGAACAAGAGCCCTGGGACTGTACTCGGTTTTCCCCTTGGAAATCAACAGCGATTGCAATGCATTCAAAGCATTGGGAAATAGAACTTGGACAGGCAACCTACCCCATGATCAGGCTAAACCACCGCTTGGCAGCGGTAGCTACCTGAGAGGCGGTTCAGAAATTTAGCGAAACAGCGGGCCTTCCCAGGGAACGCCGCGATACGCCGTATTCGGCGGTGCGGCCGCAGGTGCAACAGGGATCGGTGTCACCGCCTGAGCAATCCCCTGGCTGTATTGCACCAAATTGATGATTTGATAACCCGCGCTGTGGGGAAGTTCGTATCCGGTGACCTGATTGGGATCGAGCGAATTGACAGCATACTTGCCAATGGTGATATCGATCTCCGTCGGAGGATCGAGGGCTGGGATCAACTGGATCACCACGTGATGAGGCAGGGACATCCCAATCGATGGATAGAATTCATGCTCGAGCTGATTCGCGGTCGCGACCATGCGCCCGGAAGGGTCGCGCAGCAGGAGCTGACGCGTGTACCCGAATTTCGGGTCGACAACGATGGTCCGCGTGTACGTACCGGTCGGGGAGGGTGCCATGGTGTTCAGTTCCATGAGGCCATCCGGTCGCTGGACGGGTGGTCCCATCAACTGCTGTGGATCGACCGCGATGACCCCCAAGGCCTCCACGATCCACAACGGCGAGACCGGCAGAATCCTACGTTGCGATTGCGATTCGAAATCCGCATGGCGCGCCACGTACAGTTGGGGGTTCATCCCATCCCGGACCGCCATCCAAAACCACTCGTCGTTGCTGCCGACATCGAAGTTGTTTCCCATCATGCGCGAGATTCCGCCCGTGACTCGAAATCGTCGCTCGCGCTGCCAAACCAAGGTGGCGTCGAGATTCCGCATCTTGTTGGGATTCACCGTCACGAAATTGGACTGGAGCGATTGGATGCTCCGCGATCGATTCAAAACTTCGAGCAACTGCTCGGAGGTCGGGGTGTTGTTGAACAAAACCTTTGGCTGAAACTCCGGAATATTTCGCTTCGGAACGCAGGTCGCACCCGATCCAACGAAGATCAATGTCATGAGTCCAAGCCATGCACAGCATCGATGCCTTGCGAATCGAAAACGCCCGCCCGCGCACTCCCCCTCGGTCTCGCATCTGGTTGCCCGGCTTGGTCCCCGCATAGACTCCTCAATCCTCACAGAACAGAAGCCGAGTCAATTGTTCTTGAACCCGTTCGCACTCCTCGAGTGGCGGTTCACACACCGGGATATGAAACTCGCGATTCGTGGATGGATGGACCAGATGAAGGTTTTTTGGAGCGAGATCGAGCTGTTCGACAGACTCCGAAACACCCATCGTTGGCTCGCTCAGGATCCGTCGTCGGACGAGGAGCAGGGCGAGCATAGTCGCCAGTACGGGCTGAGTCCCTTCCATCAACAAGGTTTCCAGCGTGGATAGCAAAACATGCGTCGGAGCGGGTTTGGTCGAACTTTTCTTTTCGTCCGGCATCCGGCTCTGCCACCAGCCGACCGCGCCGGGAGGAGGTCCCTTCCATGCGTCCACGGAGAGATCCATGCGACGAAGCTCGCCCCCGCGCACCGTGACGGCCGAGTAATACGATTCCCCCGGAACGAACGCTCGATCGGTCTGTTGGCAACGACGCCCACTGCGTTGGATGCTATATTCTTGCATGGTTTACCCATACAAGATCCCCGACTCCAACGGAATAGCATTCCTTCCAAGATCGATGTCCGAACCCGTTTACGACAACCCCCTGATCTCCCGGTACGCATCGCGGGAAATGGCCCAACTCTTTGCCACCGAACACCGAATTCGTCTGTGGCGCACCCTATGGATTGTTCTGGCGGAAACCGAACAAGAACTCGGCCTCCCGATCACCGATGCGCAAATCGCCCAATTGAAAGCATTTCGCGACACGCTGAATTTGGAGGTCGCCGCAGCCTACGAACGAGACTTGCGACATGACGTCATGGCCCAGGTTCATGCCTATGGCGACCAGTGCCCGGAGGCGCGGGGGATCATCCATCTCGGAGCAACCAGTTGCTACGTGACCGACAATTCGGACCTGATGGTGATGCGCGACGCGCTTCGGATGGTGCGGCGACGATTGCAAGCGTGCCTGCGCGCAATGGCGGAATTCGCCCGTCGGCACGCGCACCTACCGTGCCTGGCCTACACCCACCTGCAGCCTGCCCAACCTACCACCGTCGGAAAACGAGCGACACTGTGGATGTATGACTTGCTCTTGGATTTGCAGGAAGTCGAGTATCGCTTGGGAACCTTGCGAGCTCGAAGCGCCAAGGGAACCACTGGGACGCAGGCTAGCTTTCTCCAACTGTTTGACGGCGATCACGCCCGCGTGCGAGACCTCGAACGGCGCATCGCGCTCAAGATCGGTTTCGAAGACTCCTACGCGGTCACCGGCCAAACGTATTCGCGGAAAGTCGATGCGTTTCTGCTGGACACCTTGGCGGGTATCGCCGTCACCGTCCACAAGCTGGCAACGGATCTGCGGATCCTGGCCCACAAGAAGGAAATTGAAGAGCCCTTTGAGTCGCATCAAATCGGATCCTCCGCGATGGCCTACAAGCGGAATCCGATGCGCTGCGAACGGATTTGTTCCCTGGCCCGGTTCGTGATGAGCCTGCAATCGAGTCCCTCGATGACGGCGGCAACCCAGTGGATGGAACGGACGCTCGATGACAGCGCGAACCGACGATTGGTGATTCCGCAGGCGTTTCTCGCGATCGATGCGTGCCTGGTGTTGCTCCAAAACGTCACTTCCGGATTGGTAGTCTACCCCAAAACCATTGAAAAGAATCTGCGAGAAGAGCTACCGTTCATGGCGACCGAGTCGTTGCTGATGGCAGGTGTCGCTGCAGGTGGCGATCGCCAACATTTGCACGAGGTAATCCGAGTCCACAGTCAAGCAGCCGCCAATCGGGTGAAGGAAGAAGGGTTGCCCAACGATTTGCTCGAGCGATTGGCGCGAGACCCCGCTTTTGCCAACGTGTCGGTATCCGATATCCTCGCGCCGGAACAATACGTTGGCCGAGCACCGGAGCAAGTCCATGAATTTCTCACGGAAGTTCTGGCCCCGGCGCTGTCGGACTCAGCATCGGATGCCGAACTATCGGCGGATGTTCGGGTCTGAGTGGCGAGCCCCTCATCGCCGGGCGTATTCGCCATGCGTCGCAACGCGTTCTTGCCGAAACCATCGTTCCACATCTCGGCTTCCGGACAACGATTCGACACCCACTTTTTGGTCCAGATAATTCATGATGGCGACTCGAACGTCGACCGGCAGGATCGACAGTCGGTGCATGGGCAACGGGACACCGGGCTGATAAACAATGGTTTCGAGCCATCCCGAAGGAAGCTCGGGCTCATAGATATCGAGTTTCGCTCCGAGCTTGTGAAATGGGGTGGGAAACGTTCGATGCTGGATCTCCCATGCTTTGGAGTCCACCGCCAGCAGCAATTGGCTGTGATGCTTGCGGTAGTTCACAGCGGCTCGCGCGGCCACCTCGTCCCCTTCCTGATAAACGGCCACGACAAAACGTTGGCTCGATAAGATCTTCGAACTGCGCGACTTGGGGTGTTCGAGACCGACCGCTTCCATCGTCACATCGAGCAAATCGGCGCGCCAGCTTTCCGGGACTTCGAAAACGATGCGAAAGGTGCGCGAGCCCTCGAGAGTCGTCTGCGTCGATTGCCGTTGCTTGAAGTAGACTCCTTGCTGTCGTTGAAGAGTGCCGGACGCCGTCACCACCTCGAGCGCCGGTTTCTGCGCGAAGTGGACCGTCTGCTGGCCGCTTTCCATCTGGTAGGCAAATCCCGATGCCGAACCGACCCCGGGATAGCCACCTACCCCTTGCAGCCCACCCTCGCGAAACCGCTCGGCGTCGAGGGCCACTTGCATCGGTCCGAAAACATCGGTCTGCATCTCCGTGCGAGGCGAATAATCGGCGACCTGCACATCGTGGTGACGACTAACGGCGCGGACCGTGAGTTCCTGAATCGAGTTGGCCCAGGCCGGCTCAAACAAAGCCGAAGTCTCTAGTCTCACTTCGACAAATCGAGATTGGGGCATCCGAGCCATGATCCCGATCGCCTCAGCGCTCCGGGCCGGCACTACCGAATTGACATCGAACACAACTTGGGCAAACGCCGCGCTCTGGGCTACCATCGACCAGCCGATCGCTAGTGTCCACAGCATCCACCGAGATGACCGCTGGAAAACATTTCGTAAGGACATGATTGTAAGTCGGAACTCCTTGTCGTTGACATCAAGCACGATTCGGGGATAGTTCCTTGCATCGTCGATGGATGTGACACGTGAGGTCTTGCGTTTCCTACCCCCTCAGTGCAACCATCGTTCCATCCTGGAAAAAGATTCCTAAAACGCGAAAAAACCGCGTTTTGCCGAGGGAAGTAACCAAAAGTCCTCCCCCAGCTTTGTAAGGGCTTCCACTGCGTTTGTAATCGTAACCACCCAGTGCGCCGAGGCAAGGCAAGTCGAGGTTGCTAGCAAACGATCGAGATGTTTGCCGCAGTTCCCACCCGGCAGCTTACGCTGCTCGGCTTTCATTGCCCTCGCTTCGCTCGTACCTTGGCGACGCTGGGATTGGATGGAACAAGAATGCGAGCCAGCAATCGCAAGAGTGGCTCACAAACGCTGGAAGATCTCGAGCGTGTCGAAGGACTTGAGGGTCGGCCCCTGGTAGGATTCGGGGAGAGGGACATTGTGGGGACGGACGCACGCGAGCGATTGCATACCGGCTTGGGTTGCAGCGACGAGTTCTGCAGCGACATCGGAGAGGAAGAGAATGTCTGTGGGCGCCAGCTTGCAATCTTCGGCGATGCGTTGATAGCTCGCTGCTTCTTTTTTGTTTCCGATGGTGGTGTCGTAATGGGCAGCGAACATGGGGGTCAAATCCCCATAGATTGTGTGTCCGAAGAACAGTCGCTGCGCGAGAATGCTCCCCGAAGAGTAGATGCGGAGTTCGAGCCCGGCGGATTTCCATTTCTGGAGTGCCGGCACGACATCGGGAAAGAGTTCGGATCGCAGCGCGCCGGATCGAAAGCCCGACTCCCAGATTCGGCCTTGCAACGCCTTGAGCCCGGTGGTCTTGCTATCCTGATCCATGAGTTGGTGCACGGCATAAACCGCGCTAGCGATAGCGTGTGAGCGACCGAGCTCGGACTCGCGCCAAGGATCGTCGGCACTCGCGAGCCCGCTTTCGCA
Organism: Planctomycetota bacterium; assembly: GCA_046306195.1. Taxonomy (GTDB): domain Bacteria; phylum Planctomycetota; class Planctomycetia; order Pirellulales; family Pirellulaceae; genus JBKCUI01. The sequence continues at coordinate 66,989 of JBKDXO010000200.1, forward strand.
GGCCACGTTGCGCAGGGCGGTTTGCACGGAATCGTCATCCCAATGCGACTCGAGGAACCCCGTGACCTGACGGCGGACGAACGGGAACATGACGTCGTATACGAAACGGACATCGGCGACGGTGCCTTCGATATCGAGCAACACGCATCGGGCTGTGCGATGGGTTATGCCTGCGGCGGTGGGATGCTCCACGACGGCTAGGTCTTAATCAGAGGCGTGACGCCGGTCTTCGACTCTGATCCCTTCATGTGGGAGGGGCCGAAGCACATCGGGCTATACTCGCCGTGAACCCCCTGCTCAATGTAATGGGGAGTCCAGCCCGCGACATCTTCGAAGAACCGAATGCAGCGGATGCGGCGGTCGTCGCACAGGTTGAACCAATGCTTCATGCCACATGGGACATTGATCATGTCCCCGCTTTCAACGGTGACGCTGAAGACCGGTCCGTTTTCCGGATGGAGGTGAAAGACTCCTCGACCTTCCACGGTGAATCGCACCTCATCTTCGGAATGCGTGTGCTCCTTGTTGAATTTCTGGAGCATGGCATCGAGGTTGGGGGTGTCCGCATGGACGTTGATGACGTCGGCGGTGACATAGCCGCCGGACGCTTTGACCTTTTCGATTTCCGGTGCGTATTCGCGGAGGATATCGGCATCGGTCGCGTTCTGGTCGAGTCGCCCAGCAACCTGCCAGCGTTCGAACCAGATCCCAAACGGTTTGAGAAACTCGATGATGTCATCGTATTCGGTCAGGTTTCGATTTTGCTCGGGGATATGAACGGTCGCCATGAGTGGTTCCGCGATGGGTTGATGGTGGTTGGGGGCGTACTCGCACCCTCGGCTAATCCTGGAATGTTCCGGGAAATTCAGAATCACGATATCGTCCCCCTATCGGTCTTGCAAGAATCGGCGACTGCGGAACGAATCAATTTCCTCAAGCCAATCTGGGCCTCATGGGTTATCCTGTTAGGGGCCATGACTCAAAAAACGTTGACTGTTCCATCGTCCATTCCGTACCCGGCCCGCTCGCTGGGGAGCGTCCTGCAAAACTTGTTGGGAATTCCAGCCAGCCATAGCCATTGGCTGATCGAAAACGGCTGCGTTGGAATCAACCATCGCATTTGCCGTCGCACGGGGGAACGCCTGGAACCAGGCGATGTGCTGGAGATCGATTGGGTCCCGATGCCCGTGGTGCGTCCCCGGGGAGCCAAGCGGCAACCGAATCGCTCCTCGATCGAATTTTTGTACGACGATCCCGACGTGTGTGTGGTCGTCAAGCCGGCGGGATTGCTGACGGTCCCCACACGCTATGGCGAAGCCAGAACGTTGGTCTCTTCGGTCGAACGTCGGCTGAAGAATTCGGACCCCAAGGCCAAGGTTTTTTGCGTGCATCGCTTGGATCGCGACGTCTCGGGAGTTCTCGTCTTGGCGAAAAGCTTGAAGGCGGCGGAAGCGTTGCGAGACCAGTTCGCCGAGCGCAAGCCGGAGCGCAAGTACATCGCGCTCGTGGCCGGTGTGATGGATCCCCCCAGCGGCACCGTCACCAGCTACCTGGCAACGGACGCGGATCTGAATCGTTTCTCGGTCAACGATCCATCGCAGGGGGAACTCGCCATCACGCATTATGCGACCAAAGTGGTTTGGAATGATGCTTCGTTGGTCGAGGTTCGGTTGGAGACGGGACGCCGCAATCAAATTCGTGTTCACCTGGCGGAGGCGAACCACCCGATCCTCGGTGATCCGAGATATCGCAAGGAGATGGCATCGCATACCGCATGGCCCCATCGCCGTATTGCGCTCCATGCGGAGACTCTCTCGTTAACCCATCCCACCACCGGCGAGTCCCTGTCGTTCGTCGCCCCGTGGCCGCAAGAGTTTCGCGACTTTCAGCGCCAAGCGGCGCGTTCGTCGCGGCGGCGATCGCGGCCGGGTGAGGAGAACCACGATGATTGACCCCCCTCCCGTGGTCGGTTACTGCACCAACGTTCATGCGGGAATCGATGTCGATACCATCCTCCGCAATCTGGAAACCCACGCATCGGCGGTCCGGCGCGACTTGGCACTGTCCACTCTCCCTGTCGGCTTATGGTTTTCCGAGAATGCCGCGCGCGAAGCGCTCGAACCGGGAGGATTGCAACGATTGCGAAACGGCCTCGAGACGATGGGGCTAGTCCCGTACACGTTCAACGGATTCCCGCAAGGAGATTTCCACAGCGCGGTGGTCAAGCATCGCGTGTACTCGCCGACTTGGTGGGATCCCTCGCGGCTTGCCTACACGCGGGACCTAGTTCGATTGCTCGACCTTCTCCTGGAGCCTGGGCGATTCGGATCGATTTCGACCTTGCCAATCGCGTGGGGTTCGCCGCAACCGACTGCTGAACAATGGCGGACTGCGGCAGGGAATCTCGTTGCCCTGGCCGAGGAATTGCACCAGCGCCATGAGACGACTGGCCGGCGCATTGTCATCGCCCTGGAGCCCGAGCCCGGATGCGCGATCACCGATACGCCTTCGCTCCGGAAATTTTTCGCGGACCATCTCTCCGAAAAACAACTGGGGAGTTCGCTTGCCGATCGGGTCCGGACCTATGTGACCATGTGCCACGACGTTTGCCATGCAGCGGTGATGGGGGAGGATCAGGCCAGCGAGTTATCCGCTTGCCGACACGAGGGGATTCGCATCGGCAAAGTGCAAATCTCCTCGGCGATCCGCGTTCCCTGGCAACAACTCGATGCGGAGGGCCGTCTCGCGGCACTTCATCAGCTCAGTCAATTTGCAGAAGATCGCTACCTGCATCAAACGATGCTCTTTCTCGCGGACGGTCGCACGCAGCTCATGGAGGATCTGCCATCTGTCCTGAAGCAAGTCGCGGAACAGCACGATGCATGGTGTCGAAACGAATGGCGGATTCACTTCCATGTCCCGATCGATATCGCATCCTGGGGACGCATTGAATCGACGCAGAACGAGATCGAACGTTTCCTGCGCTGGGTCGAGCATCAAGAAACCGTGGGCTCACCCGAATTGCACTTGGAGGTCGAAACCTATGCGTGGGGAGTGCTCCCCAAATCGCTGCGGGAACCGCAATTGCACCAAGGGATCACGCGCGAGCTAAAGTGGTTGCGTTCCCGGCTGCACTCTCAACAACCTTCCCAAGGAGTCATCCATGATGATTGATTTCAAATGCTTCGCGGCAGCGGCGATGATTTTATGGAGTTCGTGGGCATGGGGCCAAGACAGCGAGGTGTTCCGACCCGACCAATCGCGATTGCTCGCCCCACCTCCAGCCGATGCGATCGTTTTATTCGATGGGACCAAGACCCGTTTCCGGAGCATGAAAGGGGAAGCCATCGATTGGCCGATCGAGGACGGTTGCCTGGTCTCGACCCGGAGCGAGGGGCGAGTCAACCATATCGTCTCCGAATGGCATTTCCGCGATGCCGATGTCCACGTCGAGTTCATGGTCTCCGAGATCGCCGAAGGGAACAGCGGGGTGTATCTCCACGGCAACTACGAGCTTCAGATCTTCAATTCCTACGGTGTCCCTACCCCCACCGAGCATGACGAAGGAGCCCTATACGGATTCGCAGCCCCATTGGTCAACGCCGCTCGCAAACCAGGGGAATGGCAGGTGTATGATATTCGCTACCGAGCACCGCGACGGGACGCAAGTGGCACGATCGTAACTCCCGGGTCTGTCACTGCCTGGCTCAACGGCCAGTGCGTGCAGCGCGATACTCGTTTCGAGGAACCACGGTCCGTTTATCATCCCTTCCGCTACGGAAACACTCCGTACCTTGATAAGATTGGGGTAGGGCAGCGCGCCAAACAGATCGGCCCCGTCTTCCTTCAAGATCACGGCAGTCCGACCCGATTCCGAAACGTCTGGATCAAACCCTTGGACGACGTTGGCTACGACTACCACAAGTAATCGAAAATCCGCGTTAGCCTGGAAAACAAAATGGACTGGTACTGGCAAGTCGACGGTTGGATGGTTCTCGCGGGAGCGCTGTGCGCGATGTCGTGCGCGCTGGTGGGAAATTTTCTCGTCCTGCGCCGTTTGAGTCTGATCGGAGATGCGATCAGCCACGCGGTATTGCCCGGGATCGCGGCGGCTTTTCTGTGGACTGGATCTCGAAGCGCTTGGGTCGCGATCGCGGGCGCGGCCATCGTCGGTGTGCTCACGGTCTGGCTGACCGAATTCATTCGCCAATACGGCCGCGTGGAGGAAAGCGCCGCAATCGGTGTCGTCTTCACGGCCCTCTTCGCGCTCGGATTGGTGATGATCGCCCGGACCGATCATGTGGATCTCGATCCTTCGTGCGTTCTCTATGGAAATCTCGAAACGATCGTCCTCGATCGGGTGGCCACACCCTTGGGAGAAATACCGCGCGTGGTGCTCGAACTCGGGTGCGTCTTCGCGATCAATTCCATTTTGATCCTGATACTTTACAAGGAGTGGACCCTCAGCACGTTCGACGCAGCATTGGCCTCGGCGCAGGGAATCTCCCCCGCGTTCTTCCATTACTTGCTGGCTGCCATGGTGGCGGTCACCTGCATCGTCTCTTTTCGGGCGGTCGGAAACATCTTGGTGATCGCGATGCTGATCGTCCCGTCATCGATCGCTTTTCTGATCTGCTCACGATTGTCGAGAATGATCCTGGTGAGTCTCTTGGCGGCCATCGCGGTCGCGGTGCTGGGTCATAGCGCCGCAATCACCTTGCCGCACGCCTTTGGGTTCAAAAGTGTGAATTCCGCCGCGATGATGGCCCTGGTCTCTGGAGTCCTGCTCGTGGCGACGATTCTGTGCAGCAGCAAAGGTGGCTTGGTGGCGCAGTGGCTGTCCAAACAACGACTGGCCCGCCGCATCCTGAGCGAGGACATCCTCGCCCTACTGTATCGGCAGACCGAAGCCCCTGCTCCCAGTCCGCAAGGCTTGTCCCAAACCGAACTCGCCCAGCGACTGAAGACGCACCCCTCCAAGATCACCGCTGCCATCCGAGAGATGATGCAGCGGGGTTATGTCGCCGCGCAAAACGGCGCGTGCACGCTGACCGCGGAGGGACAACGCCAGGCGCAAAATCTCGTCCGCTCCCATCGCCAATGGGAACAGTACCTCAGCCTCGAGGTCGGCGTCAGCGATCCGCGACTCCACGTGCAAGCCGAGTCGTTCGAACATTACACCGACAGCAAAATGCGAGACGAACTCGATCGCGTGATCGGCGCCGCACCCACCGATCCCCACGGCAAGCACATCCCACCCGAAAGCTCCTGACCGTTACTATGTTTCTGCGAGTCTACGCGCGCGAAGATCGACGATTGCCGAAATCTTTTGAGTCGTTCGTGGCGGCCCTCAACGATTGGCCCGGCATGTTCGTCGAAATGGACGGCTCCTTCGTGTGGGCAATGCGCGTCGATGGACTTCGCTACCAAGTCGATGGCATGGTCTATGATCGGGATGGCGCAATCGAATATTTGGAACTCAAGGGAGATTTGACTCCGGATTCCTGGATCCAGTTATTGCAGACCCTCGCCGACGATCCGACAGCGCCATCGGCTTGGGATGATCTATTTCGCATCCACGATGTCAGTCGTCAGACATGGAAAAAACCCAGCGGGATTCTCGAGGAATTGCGAGTCGGTGGAGGCGACGATGGCGATTAGCTTTTGGTGGCGTTGGCTCTGGGGCAACTCCTCGCGCGATGCCAGTCGCGCCCTGGATACGATCGATCCCCGGGAACTGGAAGAACTGGATCGCTATGTCTGGCAAGCGGCCTGGTTAGACGATCCAACTCGACGCCGGATGATCCAATGGTCCAAACGTTTCATTGCGAGCAAGCACTGGGAAGGCTGCAACGGGTTCCGTATCAAGGACGAAGTCAAGAAGACCATCGCGCTCAATGCCTCGCTGCTGGTCCTCGCGTATCCGGATTGGATCTTTCCAACCAATCAGACCATCCTGGTCTATCCGAGACCGTACAAAGCCCGATCGCGTGGAGGGGACTTGCACCATGGACTCGGGGGCGAGTATTACCGCTCGGGCGAGACATTGGCACGCGGGCCGATCGCCCTGAATTGGTACGATATCCAACGGGCTATCCATCGGGACAACGACGGAGACCATATCGTCCTCCACGAGTTCTCGCATCAACTCGATATGATCGATGACCCGAAAGCCGACGGGGTTCCGCCGCTTCCCCGGGGAATGAACGCCGATCGCTGGAAAAAGGATTTCGAGATGGAATTCCAATGGGCTCGCGACATGGTCGAGCAAGGAGAGGCGATTGTGGTCGATGATTATGGATTGACTCATCCAAGCGAATTTTTCGCGGTGGCTACCGAGTGCTATTTTCAGATCCCTTGGGATCTGCGAGAGTACCAACCCAATCTGTACCGAATGCTCCAAGAGTTCTACGTTACCGACCTCGCTGACGCGATGGATACACCATGACGATACGCACCCGCTTCGCACCGAGTCCCACCGGCTATCTCCACATTGGAGGTGTGCGAACCGCCCTTTTCAATTATTTGCTCGCCAAGCAGTCGGGAGGCCAGTTCCTGCTCCGCATCGACGACACCGACCAAGTTCGAAATGTCGAGGCGGCTCTGCAACCGATCCTGGATGGATTCCGATGGCTCGGTTTGCAGTGGGATGAAGGACCGGAGGTCGGCGGACCTTATCAACCGTACTTTCAATCGCAACGATCCGCCCGCTATCAACAGGCGGTCGACACCCTCCTCCAGGCCGGATTCGCCTACCGCGATTTCGCCAAACCCGACGAACTTGCTGCCGGCAAAGCCAAGGCGGAGCAAGAAGGCAAAGCCTTCATCTACGACCGCGCGTTCATGGCCGCCGATCCGGACCAAGAATCGCGGTTCCTCGCCGAGGGACGAACCAGCGTCGTGCGATTAAAAATGCCTCGCGAGGGACAGTGCGTGTTCCAAGATGGAATCCGGGGTGAATGCCGATTCGAATGGTCCGAGGAACAGGATCATGTCATTCAGCGGGCCGATGGAACCTGCCTGTACCATCTCGCTAGCGTCGTTGACGATTACGATTTCGCGATCACGCATGTGGTCCGCGCGGTGGAACACCTGCCAAACACACCTCGCCAAATCTTCATCGCCCAAAGCCTCGGCTATCCCCTTCCTGTCTATGCCCACCTTCCCTACGTGGCCGAACCGGGGGGAACATCCAAACTGAGCAAGCGGAAGCTCGACAAGTACCTCAAACAAAAAGACTTTGCGACCCTCTACCAACTCGGCGAAACGATCGCGACCAAGGCCCACCTGACCACGACTCCGGAAACCTTCAATCCGGTCGTCGTCGATTTTTATCGCGAGACCGGCTTCCTCCCCGGCGCGATTCTGAATTATCTGCTTTTGCTGGGCTGGTCTCTGGACGACAGCGCCGAACACTTCACCCTCGACGACGCGATGAAGCATTTTTCGCTCGAACGGGTCAATAAAGCACCCGCATCGTTCGACCCCCAAAAACTGCTCGCGTTCCAGGCTCGATGGATGAGCCAACTGGATTCGAAAAAGAAAGTCGCGATGGTGGTCCCGTTCCTGCAGCAGGCCGGTTGGATCGAAACGCCGACTCCATGTTCGATCTCGGACTATTTGACACGCGTTGTCACCGCCGCCGGCGATCGAATCAAGGTGGCTGGAGATATCCTGCAATTCGATGAGTTGTTCTGCGCCGATGATCAATTGGCGATCGACCCGGATTTATGGAACAAACGGATCAAGAACGAAGCCGGAGCTATCGATGCGCTCAAAGCGATCCGATCGATGATCGCCCAGAGCGAGTACCTGGATCAAGCCACTCTGGAGCCCTTGATCAAGGCTTATGCGGCAGAGCAAGGCTTGAAATTGGGAGTGTGCATCAACGCGCTTCGTGTAGCACTGACCGGCAAGAGCACAGGCCTCGGCGTTTTCGATTATGTTGACTTGCTGGGTCGCGATCGCTCTTTGGCCCGCGTCGATCGGGTTGTGATGCTCGCTTCGTAGCAAGCGATGTACTCCTTGAGCGATACCCGCTTGATCGCTTTTGCGACGACATCCAATGGCAAATCATCCAAACGCTTGAAGCGAACACAGCTCGCTCCGATATCCATTTTCTTGCCGGTTGTGCGATACGCCTCGTCGAAGTCCTGCTTCCATGCGGGATTCATGTACAGGCACATCAAATACAACGACATGTAATTCTTCTGAGACGCCAAGGCGATGTACGGCAGAGGTTGCGAGGCGTCGCAGTGATATCCGTTCGGATAGACACTGTGCGGTACGTAATAGCCAATCATCCCGTACTGAATCCCCTCCTCGATCTTCTTGGGAACCGATTTGAGGATGATTTTGCGCACTGTCTCGAGTGCGAGTCGGCGATCTTCGGGCAGGCTAGCCAGGTACGCACTAACCGAATCAGGTCCTTTTATCGCCATCATCAATCTCCACGTGTTGGCTTACTTTGCAAGACCCTTCCAGATCGCTTCAATCGCCGATCGAAGACGCGGTGGCGTGCCGTTCCAATCGATTTCCGTGCGAGCATGGATCGCATGCCCGATCGTGGACCAGGCATCCTCGGACGCAAACGATGATTCGCTCCCTTCGGGTGGAGGAACGATTACCAAGTGGTCGATTCGAGGGACCGGACACGCCTGATCCGCCAGGAATCGCAACTCGCACGCGATCGCCATCGCATCGAGATGCGGATGTGCCAACATCGCTTGAACACGTCCGGAGACGGTAAGTTCGGGTAGCGGGATCCATTCGGAGCCTACGCGAATTCCATCCGACTCGACCACGCCCGGAACCACCCCCAGGGAGTGGATGCGCTGCCGCCATGCGTCCAGATGCACGCGAGCGGCGGCGAGCCCGGCGGCGGGGAGCTCGGCGACAACGACGCACGTGATCGGGATTCGGGACGGGCGATCGGTCGGGAACAACATCTCGATAATCGCTCGGCCTACCGGTCGCGGTTGGCCGAAAAGGGGAGCCACGTGCGGGGAAAGGGACGGGCCGGCATTGACCTCCACCACCGCTCCGCGCTGCTGCGAGAGGGGCCGGGCGATATCCTCCGCGAGAACATCGAGTCCGGCGATATCCAATCCAATGACCCGAGCTGCCAGTACCGCTTGCCTGGCGGTATCGGGATGGACAACTTCGGTGCAGTCGGTTGTTAAATCGCCGGTTCGCTGAACCAGGACAATTCGACCTGGCTCCGGAATCGATGCAGCGGTCAACCCTTGCTTGGCGAGTTCGATGTGGGTCGCTGCGACCAGTTTGATGATGCTCAGGGGATCGGTATAGGCTTCGCCGCGACGCGGGTCCTGATTCAAAGCATCGATGAGTTGCTCGACCGTGTGGATGCCGTCCCCCGTAACGCTATCAGTCCGGCCGCGGCTGGCGGCCACCATGCGATCTCCGACGACCAACAAGCGATGGTGATGGCCTCGAGCAAATTGTTCGACCATGACATCCTGGGTCTGACCGTCCTCGATCGCCCAGTGATACGCCCTCATGATTTCGTCTTGCTTGGTGAGCTCAATCGAGATCCCGCGCTGATGATTCGCGTTGCGGGGTTTGACGACCACCGGAAATCCAACCTCCTGCGCTGCGGCCCACGCATCTTCGGGACTGCTGACCATGCGCCCAAGCGGAATCGGCACGCCGACATTGCGCAGCAATCGCTTCGTCAAGTCCTTATCGCTTGCGATCGATTCCGCAATCGCGCTGGTAGCATCCGTTTCCGCGGTCCAAATTCGCCGTTGCAATCGACCTTCGCCCAGTTGGCAAAGGGATCCGGAAGTCATTCGGTAGTAGGGAATCTCTCGTTCGGTCGCGGCATCGAGAATCGCTCGCGAGCTGGGCCCCAGCCGCACATCGTCGGCGTAATCGAACAGCTCTCGGAACTTAGCCGCGACAGAAAACTCTTTCTGCAAAGCCACCGCTTCAATCAACTCGCGAGCTGCGTCGAACGCGCGGCGACTGAGAAGTTCTTCCTCCATTTCGATCGCCGCGATCGGCCGCATCAATTCCGTTGAATCCGCAATCCTTTCCGACGGGAGGAAGAGAAAACGGGAGGGAACGCCCGCCATGGCGGTCATCCAGTGAGCGACCGCTCCCCACAGCGATCCGCGAGTTGCAGCGCTGCCGATCGCATCGAGCGATGCGTAGGCGACATCGACGCTCCGTGCGTGGGTTGTCGTGTAGTTCCTCGCATCAAGGAATTCCCTCAACAGATTCGCAACATCCTGGGACAGCGATCCGGATACGGCCTCGCAAGCCATTGCGGGTAAAACGTGCAGCTCCAACACGCTTCGAGAAGACCAGCGATTGGGACCATGCAACGCAACGGTGGTCCAACTCGTCATGCCATTACCGCTCTAGGAGTCCGCGAACTGACCGGATTCGATTTGCCTATACGGTAGCGGAAGAATGCTTCGGCGTCGACGCCACGGTCTCACGGCTTTCGCCGTTGGATCGCGGAAGCAATTTGGGATTCCAACGCGGCTTGGCGTCCAAATCACTCGGAGCCTTCAGGGGCTCCAGCGTCGATGGAGGCAAGACTGGCGGAGCCGATGGCAACGCCCGATTCTCCGGCTGGGGGATCGGCTGGGCCGCAGGAGGCTCAGCGCTCCGAACCGGGACCGGCGCCCCGCGATCGATCTCGGCAACCGGAATTCGCTTCATGGGGTACATCGCCGCGGAATTGCCCAGCGTCGGTGGACGGGTTGCCTCAGGATCGTAATTGTTCAATGGCGGCAATACTGGGTTGGTATCCCCAGGATTCGGAAGGATCGGGTTGGTCACGCCCGGAAGAAACGGAGTCGTCGAGGCTGACGAAGTCGATGGGAATGGCGACGAAGGAGACATCGACGAAGGCGACATCAATGTAGGAGGCCCAAGCGGAATCACCGATGTCGCTCCAGGAATCGACGGGGCGCAAACACCGTTCGGGCACGGACTCAACGATGTCGTGGGTACGGTCGCTGGAACGGTATAGACGGGAGTGCCGGTGCCTGGAATCGCCGAAGTGATCGGAACCTGGGGCATAGGTACCGTCGTCGCAGGCATCCATGCAGTCGCCTGCGTTGCTGCATTCGGTGCAGTCATCATCGACATGGGGGCCAAATGATTGGCTGTCACGACAGTACCGGCAGGCGGGGCCATCGTGGCCAACGGCAATGTGGAAGATGGCCCGGAACTGGTTCCCGTCGATGCTTGATTCATCCGGTTGGCAATCACGGGCGTACCGACGGTGGGCAACTGCTGCAGGGTAGGATAGGCGGATGGCATCGGCACCGAGCCGACGGGAAGGCCCGCTTGCGGGTAGTATGCAGGCATGTTGGTCACCGGCATGCGATTGACCGCGTAGGTTGGGCTGCCAAACGTGCTCGGGGCAACCAAGGGGACGCGAGCTGCTTGATACTGATACGAAGTGCACGGTTGCAACGACGTCACTGTCGTCCCATAGTTGGGATCGTACTGGGTGACCGGCCGATAGTACGTCACCGGCGTTTGCTGCCAGCGCGTGTCGTACGCAGCCGTCGGCAAAAAGGCCGCGGAAGTCTGCGGCAATCCGGCAGGCAATAGCGTTCCAGGGGACGGGGGAAGCATGCCATAACTGCCGTAGTAGCTGTTCATCGCCGTCCCTGCCGGCGCGGTCGGATTGACCGGAACGGGAGGACCCACCGGGTAGGCTGGGGCACGGCTCGTCCCGAAACAGCAACCTTGGGCATGCGCCTGGTCCGAGTTCGCGGCCAGGTTGATTGCGATTCCACCTAGAAAGACTACGAAAACGTGAATCAGGTGGAGAGAGCAATTCATGGGGTGCTTCCAGAGAAATGGTGTGGCGTGAATTCCGGGAAGGGGAATAGCCGAGCCGCAATTCCGCACTAATGAGATGCCACGCTGGCACCTTCGGTCAATAGAAACATGAAACAAATCGACCCGCCCTGGCAAGAATCCTCCCACCTGCGTCCGGTCGTATCGATCGCAACGATTGCAGCGAGGAAAAAATAGTCAACCCCTCGGGTCAGCGGAGCCCCTGAACGATCGATTTCAGTTGGGCCGCGATCTGTGCCGCTTGCCCCTGCGCTTCATCAATCGGCAACCCCGCAGGAATCCCAGGCCTCAGATGCACTGTCTTGGTCAGCCACGCATGCTTCAAGATCTCCTGCCGCTGGGTGACCAGTTCCAAAACCCGCTTCCCTTCGGCATGATCCGGGGTCCCATCCTCCTTGAGATACAAGCCCCATGCCTTGGCGAGCGGTCCTGCAATGGCCACTTGGCCTGCCGCGTTCGGATGCACTCCATCGCTAGCAAAAGTAAACGTCGGATTCGATTTCCTCGCTGTCAGCACGGTCTGCTTCATCGCATCGTGCACATCAAAAACGACCCAACCCCGCTGGCGTTGCTCGAGCAGCCAACGTGCGTACGTCTCCAGAACCTCGTCGTATCCTTCGTAGGGCTGACGATATTCCTCGCGCCCCGCAGGGAGCAATCGATCGCGGATGGGGAGCGCGTCGAAGTAGGCGGGGGTCAGATGGATGATCTGCGAGCCATGTTTCACAACGGCGTCATGTAGGCGCTCGATGCCCGATCGGAAGGCTTGGAAACGTTCCTCGCCGAGCGGGTAGTAGATTCCATCATTCATGCCATAGCATGCGATCACCCAATCGGGCTTGGTCTGGTCCAGCACCCGTTGCAATCGTTCGTGCAGATCGGGGCGAGGGAAAGCGCCCCCGGCATGGCCGGGTTCGGAAAGTCCCGAAACCGTTTCGCTCGGAAGCCCAAGATTCAAGAACTCAATCGGCTGCTCGGGATGCTGAACGATCCAAGCCGCCTCGAGGCTCGCGATGTAGCCGCCAGAATAGGTAATGCTGTCCCCGACAAACAAGATCCGTTTGACGGTCGCGGGGAGCTGTGCCCGGCCAGGGGAACACGAAAGAATAGCTGCGATCATTGCCGCAGTCGCCACGACAGCATGCGGACCGATCCCACGGATAATCATGGCGAGTAAACGGAACCCAGCGCGAAGATAATGGAGTGCATTCATTTTTTCCAAGATAACAAAATCGTCGCGACATACTATCCATCTCAATCTGGCCATCTCAATCTGGCCGATCGCCGCACGAAGCTCCGAGCAGTCTAGCTCTCGCGGAGAAGCAAAGACGCGGAGAAAAGTGCGGGTTTCCTCAGATGATCCTTGGTAGGAATGGCACCGAACGAGGCGTCGCGACAATGGCAGCCATCCCCGCATCGACCTTCTTGAAATCGGCCTGGACGATTCCCATCTACCCCTGGCTCGGTCCCCGATACGTTACCGACGAAATACCTGCCATTCTTCACCGACCAAAACGCACTGCATGTCCCCTTGTGTTTACTTTGCTGGCGAACAGGTTGTCGGGATAGGCAGATAGCAGCCATCGCTCATCGAACCGAGGCTTCGGCTTCTTAAGCCTGGAGGGCTGGCATAGTGACTGCCGTGGCTCATCGAGCCACGGTCTGCTCGCCACTCGCACTGTAAAAGGCCTTGCTAATATGTGCCACACCCGCAATGTTTTGCTAGCGAACAGGTTGTCGGGACAGGCTAGTGGCAGCCATCGCTCATCGAGCCGAGGCCTCGGCTTCGCAAGCCTGGAGGGCTGGCATAGTGACTGCCGTGGCTCATCGAGCCGAGGCTTCGGCTTCTTAAGCCCGACGGGCTGACACAATGACTGCCGTGGCTCATCGAGCCACGGTCTACGCACCACTCGCACTGAAAAAGGCCTGAAAGGCCGACACAATAACGGCCGCTCGCAAACTC